>DAIMCN010000092.1:0-2541 GCA_036726365.1 Candidatus Cybelea sp. | reverse complement strand
CAGCTCGCGCAGCTGATGCGATTCTGCCTGCAGCGCCGGATGTTTTGGTGGACGTTGGGCGGCGGAAGCAACGTGCTGATCGGCGACGGCGGCGTCCGCGGCATCGTGCTGCGTCTCGCAGGCGCGTTTGCCGGCGTGGACGTGCGCGTCGAGCGGGACGAGGTGATCGTCGATGCCGGGGGCTCGGCCGACATGGCGTTGGTTACGGCCAAGGCTGCCTCGGCGGGCGCGGGAGGCATCGATTCGTTGGCCGGCATTCCCGGAACGGTCGGGGGGTCTTTGCGAATGAACGCCGGCACCGATCGCGAGATCGGCGAGTTCGTTCGAACCGTGTGGGTGCAATCGCCGAGCCGGCCGGAACCCCACGCGGTCAACGTCCGATACCTCTACCGACGCTCGACGCTCCGGCGCGACGTCGTCGTTTCGCGCGTGACCTTAGGATTCGTTCGAGAAAGCGTGCGCGACGTACGCGGCGAGATGCAGTCGCGGCTCGTTCGACGGAAAAAGACCCAGCCGATTGCCCTGCCCAACGCGGGCTCGTGTTTTCGCAACCCGGCGGGTGAGAAGGCTGCGCGCTTGATCGAGGCCGTCGGCGCTAAGGGGTGGCGGGAGGGCGGCGCGGAAGTCTCGCCGCTGCACGCCAACTTTATCAACAACGTCGGCGGAGCAACGGCCAAGGACGTCGCCACGCTGCTCGCCCGGGTCCGGCGCGCGGTGAACGATCGTTGCGGCATCGAACTGCAGCTGGAAGTGCATTTAGTCGGAGTGTTTATTGATGCAACGTAATGTCTCGGTCGCCGTCGTGATGGGCGGCGACAGCGCCGAGCGAGAAATTTCCCTTCGCTCCGGCTCGGAGGTGATGCGCGCGCTGCATTTGCTCGGCTACGACGCGCAAGCGTTGGAGTATGACGACCGCTTCATCGACGCGCTGCGTCAGCTAAAGCCCCAGGCCGTCTTCATCGCGCTGCACGGGCCGGGCGGAGAGGACGGTCACGTTCAAGCGCTGCTCGAGTATCTTTCGATACCCTACACGGGCAGCGGGTTGGAAGCCTCCGCTCTGTGCATGGACAAGCATCTCACCAAGAAGCTCTTGGCTGCCGAAGGCCTGCCGACGCCCGTTTGGGATCTCTTCGATCTCACGGGCGGAACGCTTCCGCTGCTGCCGGGCTCGCTGGACCTTCCGCTCGTAATCAAGCCTCGCTTCGAAGGATCGTCAGCCGGCGTTACGATCGTGCGCACGCATGAGGAATGGACGAGCGCCATGCTCGAAGCGTCGAAAGCCTACGCGCAAATCCTCGCCGAGGAATACGTGCAGGGCCGCGAGTTCACGTGCGCCGTGCTAGGTGAAGAAGCGCTCCCGATCGTCGAGATCCTCGCGAACCGCGACGGTTTCTATAGTTACCAGGCGAAGTACGAGCCCGGCGGCAGCACGCACGTTGCGCCGGCGCAAATCGATGAAGGCCTCGCGGCTCGCCTGCAAATGCTGGGCCTGTCAGCACATCGGCTGCTCGGTCTGCGCGACTACTCTCGAAGCGATTTCATCGTGACGCGCGACAACCGGCCTTATCTGCTCGAGGTGAACTCGCTACCCGGTTTGACGCCGGTGAGCCTCGTTCCGGATGCCTGCGCGGCCATCGGCATCGGATTCGAAGCTTTGATCGATCGTCTGATTGGGTACGCCCTGGCGCGCGCCGAACTACGCGACGCGGTTGCCTGACGCCGTACTAACGCTTTCCGAACAGTTCTTCGTCGTCGGCGACGAGTAGATCGAGCCGCGAGGCTTCCGGCGACAGTTTTTGTGCAATCGGATAACGCTTGAAGAACTCCGGGTCGCCCAGGCGTTCGCCAACCGTAAGTCGTTCAAAGCCGGCATTGATCTGGCCGTAGGTTTTCGGATCGCTGTGTTCGGCGATCCATGCGGCAACCTCGGCGTCCGAATCCGCGCGGGCGATCACGTCGCGCAAGACGGACTCGGCGATGCCAAGCTTTTCGAGCAACCGCGAGCTAAAGCCGGTTATTTGATACGCACCGATGTTTCCACCCGGAAGCGTGGCGCGAATCTTATCGACCGTTCGAGCGATCATGAGAAGGTCGAGGTCGGATAAGGGTTCGCGAGGACTCCGCGGTGGCCGAAGGGTCAAGTCAAGCGCATCCATCCTTGCATCTTTTGCCAACCAATGCGGATGCCTGCGTGCCGAATGGGGTAAAAGTAGCAGGTCGAGGCAATCAAAGATGGCGCCGCCGGAAGTCGGACGCTTTCCGGTTGTCGAAGTAACCCGCTCAGTACCTCATCCGTTAATGGAGGAAATCGTTGCCAACCGTTGTCGATCGTGGTCTCGAAGGCGTCGTCGTCGGGTCCACCCAGCTCAGTAATGTCGAAGGAACCATCGGACGCCTGACCTACCGCGGTTACGACATTGACGATCTCGCGCCGAATGCGACGTTTGAAGAAATCATCCATCTGTTACTCTACGGCCATCTTCCCAATCGCCACGAGCTCGAAGTGCTCAAGCGGGAGCTTGGTGCGCGGCGCTCGCTTCC
>DAIMCN010000091.1:0-3231 GCA_036726365.1 Candidatus Cybelea sp. | reverse complement strand
AACGTCGGTGCTGCGGACGATCTCCAAGGGCGTCAAAGGTCCGCGTGCGTTGGCGTTTGATGGCTCCGGCAATCTCTATATCGCGAACTTCACCAATAACACGGTGACGGAGTACGCTCCGGGCGGAACATACGTGGTGCGGACGATCTCCAAGGGCATCAGCGGTCCGGATGCACTGGCGTTCGGACCATGAGTCCCGCTAGAGGCGCCTTGCAACGGCGGCGCCTAGGATCACAGTCTTGATTTAGCTTAAGCGGCTTTGATCGCAGCGGCCGGGGTAAGGGGGGCCTCGTTTTGAAAGGCCTTAGCTGCCTCGCCGCCCGGCGCCCGGCCAGGGGGCCTCGTTTTGGAAGGCCTTAGCGTCGGTGCGCAGATGCCTCTGCTGCCAAAGCGGTGTAATTTAACTGAAATGGGCAGACAGGTAGCTATCGTGCTTTACGTGGTGGCGATGGCAGCCATCATAGTCGGTGTAGATTTCGTGTTCTTCAAAAACCGATTCTGGGAACGCTTGATGGTAAATATTGGAATCGTCCTAGTGTTCGGAGCGTTCTACTTGAGACTCCTAAGGCGTCCATGAACAAGCAGCTCAGCAGCTCGCCGCCCGGCACCGGGGGGGCCCCGTTTACAAAGCCCTTGGCTCCTATCCCCCCGTCACCGTACCCTAGGGTAGCGGATGACGCATCACCTCGATTGCAACGGAAGCCTTACGTGAGAAGAACGTGCGTGGTTTGGTCTTGCTTCGACAGGCTCAGCATGACAAGGAAGGATAGCGGATGACGCATCACCTCGATCGCAACGGAAGCTTTACGTGAGAAGAACGTGCGTGGTTTGGTCTTGCTTCGACAGGCTCAGCATGACAAAGAAGAAGGGCCCTACCCTACGAGCGCTTTCGGGGCAGGACCACTAACCTAGCAAGGGACTTCGTCCGTACCCCCGTAATCTCACAGCCCGAGCATGCCCCGCCGGAACGTGATGGTCATCGGGTCGGGACCGATCGTGATCGGTCAGGCTGCCGAGTTTGACTACGCTGGCGTTCAAGCGTGCCGCGCGCTGCGCGAGGAAGGCCATCGCGTCGTCCTGGTCAACTCGAATCCCGCGACGATCATGACCGATCCCGAGGTGGCCGATGCGGTCTACCTCGAGCCGCTTACGGTTGCATCGATCGCTGAGATCATCGCTCGCGAACAACCTGACGCTTTACTTCCGACCCTCGGCGGACAGACGGGACTCAACCTCGCGGTCGAACTCGACGAAGAGGGCGTGCTCGATCACTACGGTGTCGAGCTGCTCGGCACACCGATTGACACGATACGGCTCGCAGAAGACCGCGAGCGCTTCAAACACAAGATGCAAGAAATCGGCGAACCGGTTCCCGAGAGCGCCGTTATCACTGCGATCGAGCAGGGCCTCGAGTTTGCGTCCCGCGCCGGCTATCCGCTTGTCGTGCGCCCCGCGTACACGTTGGCGGGCACCGGGGGCGGGGTCGTCTACGACGAGAGGCAGCTTCGAGAGACGCTCGACGCCGGACTCAACGCGAGCCTGATTCACCAAGCGCTTCTCGAAACGTCGTTGCTCGGCTGGAAGGAGATCGAATACGAAGTCCTCCGCGACAGCGGCGACAACTGCATCGTCGTTTGCAACATGGAGAACGTCGATCCGGTAGGCGTTCATACCGGCGATTCCATCGTCGTCGCACCCTCGCAAACGCTCTCCGATCTCGAATACCAGATGCTGCGCAGCGCGAGCATCAACGTCATTCGAGCCCTCGACGTGCAAGGCGGTTGCAACATTCAGTTCGCGCTCCACCCGCAACGCACGGAATACGCGATCATCGAAGTGAACCCGCGGGTTTCTCGCAGTTCAGCGCTCGCCTCTAAAGCAACAGGCTATCCGATTGCGAAGATTTCTACGCGCATCGCGCTCGGACAGCGGCTCGATCAGATCCCCAATCCCGTCACCGGCGTAACCAAGGCCGCGTACGAGCCTACCCTCGACTACGTCGTCGTCAAGATACCGCGCTGGCCATTCGACAAGTTTCCCTTCGCGGATACTACGCTCGGGACGCAGATGAAGTCGACGGGCGAGGCGATGGGAATCGGCCGCACTTTTCGCGCGGCTCTGCTCAAAGCGGTGCGCGGTTTGGATTTGGACCGTATAACCCTGACCGGTCCGCTCGTCGAGTGGAGCGATGTCGAGCTCGAGTCGACGATCGCCCGTCCGACGCACGAGCGGCTGTTCGCGCTCTGCGAAGTTCTGCGCCGCGCCGGCGCGCAAGATCGTGAGGCAGCCGTAACGCGGATCCACGAGCTCTCGGCGATCGACCGCTTCTGGCTCTACGAGTTCGCCGAGCTGGTCGATCTCGAGGAACGCGTTCGCCGCCATCCCAGCAACGGACACCTCGCCGAGGCGCTGCAGTTTGGGTATTCGACCACGAGTCTTGCGCGGCTCACCGGCAACTCCGCCGCGCAGCAACCGGCGGCAGAGCCGGCCTTCCGAATGGTCGACACGGCGGCTGCGGAGTTTCCCGCAAGATCGCCCTACTACTATCTCTCACGTGGCGAACACGACGAAATGCGTGCTACTCCGGGTCGAGCCGTCGTCGTCGTGGGAAGCGGACCGATCCGCATCGGTCAAGGCATCGAGTTCGACTATAGCTGCGTACACGCAGCCTGGGCTCTGAAGGACGCCGGTCGATCGCCAGTCGTCGTCAACAACAATCCGGAGACGGTATCCACCGATTTCGACATATCAGACGCGCTGGTATTCGAGCCGCCGACCGCGGATGAGGTAGAGGCCGCCTATCGCGCCACCGCCGCACAGGGAGTGATGCTGGCGTTCGGCGGTCAAACCGCGATCAATCTAGCGGGCGAGCTGAGCCGGCGCGGCGTGCCGATTGTCGGAAGCGATCGCCGCTCGATGGACATGGCCGAAAACCGCGAGCAGTTCGACGCCGCGCTCGCGCGCTTGGGCGTCGCGCGGCCGGAGGGCAAGGCGGCGCGAACCTTCCGCGAGGCCCGCGCCATTGCCCGCGAGTTGGGATTTCCCGTTCTGGTGCGTCCCTCGTTCGTCTTAGGGGGCCGCGCCATGGAGATCGTCTACAACGAAGCGCAGCTGGCCGAGTACGCGGAGTCCGCGCCCGCGATCCTCCCCGCGGCGCCGCTGCTGGTTGACAAATACTTGCGCGGCCTCGAGGTCGAGGTTGATGCGGTCTTCGATGGTGACGACGCGCTG
>DAIMCN010000090.1:0-3233 GCA_036726365.1 Candidatus Cybelea sp. | reverse complement strand
CTTGCAAACTTTACGTGGATCACGCCCGTCTGCGACGACTCGGACCATACCAACTGCCCGGATGACTACGGACCGTCGTGGGTCTCCGCGCTCGTGAATACGGTCGGCAAGAGCAAGTTCTGGAATTCGACGGTGATTTTCATCCAGTGGGACGACTGGGGCGGCCTCTACGACCCGGTGCCCCCGGAGTACAAGGATCGCGACAGCTTAGGCTTCCGCGTTCCGCTGATCATGCTATCGCCGTACGTCATCCACGACCACGTCTCGCACGTTCACTACGAAACGGCCAGCGTACTACGCTTCGCCGAAGATCTGTACGGCCTGGGTCAGCTCGCCAAGGCTGACACGCGCGCGACGTCACCTGCCGCCGACTGCTTCGACTTTTCCCAGAGCCCCGCCAAGTTCGTTCCGATCAAGGCGCCGTTGCCGCCTAAGTTCTTCATGCACCAGTTCCCCGACGATTATCTTGTTCCCGATAGTGAATGACCAAGGCGTAGTCGAACGCACGTGGGGCGACGCAACCCGAGAGTTTAGAATGTTCAATTTACTTTGAGCTTCGAGCTTTGGATTTCCGTTTGCTCGCGGAGATTTTCGCCGTCAACGCGTCGAACGCCACGGCCTCCTTAATGAGGGCTTTCAGAGCGCGCTCGTTGATCTTGTCGCCTTCGAAAAGGTCGATCGCTCGCCACTTTTTGCCCCCGAGGCCTGCATTAAAAAGCTTGTCCGGATCCAGAAGCGCCGCGCCGTCAGCGAAGGTCACCTTCACCTTGCCCTTGTGCGGATTCATGATGCAGATCACGCTGTTCTTGGAAAACGTCGGGGTGCCCATCCACTTCCACTCCTCGACGATCCCTGCGTCAGCGCTAAGGATCACTTTTCGAATCTTTGCTAGCACTTCGCCGCGCCAGTCGCCGGTGTCGCGGATCAGCTTGTCGACCTGTTTGGAAGCGTTCATATTTTTGCCTCGTCCAAAGCTTTTGCAATTTAAGCGCGTGGTGAACCTGGGGTTGGGAAATTTCCGCGAAACCGCCGCGGCTTTATCGCTCAGCGACGATCGACTCGTTACGTTGGCGAAGAACGGCTGACCCCGGCTAGGGGCAATACCTGTTCGAGACTCGCAGGAAGAAATATCCGACCTGTCCGCCGCTCGCGTTCACTCCGTCAAACTCGACGTCGGCGCCGCCACAGGCTCGTCCCGAAGTGATGCGCCACTGCACCTGGCTGCTGCCTTCGCGCTCTGCGCCGTAGCAGAGTTTGCCGCTAAAGCATCCGTTTAGCTTGCCCAGGTAAGAGTTTATTACTCCAGGACCGCTCACCGTCACGACGATGCCCGCCTTTGTGTGTCTCGTCAAACGGACGGGGCAAGGCTTGACTTTGACGCCGCCCGTTCCGCCGCAATCCTTGTCGGGCGTAATCAGCGCCGGCAGGCCCGCGCCCACCGCGAGCGGTGCGACGCCGAGGTTCCCCTGCGATACGGGCTGTCCGCCCGTGCATGCGGCCAATAGGGAAAGACTCGCGATGACTGCTATGACATTGATCCGTCGAAACACCCTCAACCCTCCTCGAAGCTCCGTTCGGCCTTATCTAGGCTCTCTTACGTGAAGAATCTCTGAAGCGCCTCGTGACTGCAATCGCGGCTACCGGCTTGCTTGTGGATCCGTTCTTCAGAGTCGTCGCAGTAATGGGAATCGTCGCGGCTACGCCGGTTTTGGCTTTGGCGTAGTCCGCAAACTGCGCGCCTGTTACGCGACGACACTAGAATGCGCCGATGCCCTTCGGCGTCCCCAGTCCGGTCGGACCATCCCAGCCCTGACCAGCGGTGCAGAGTGGTGCCCCACACGCACCATTGCTTCCAGAGGTGACGTCGTTAAAGTCTGAAGTGCGCGAGTAAAGGTTTCCAGGAGGATCCAAGCTGGTTTTTCCTTCAAGTGCGAAGACTGAAGCGACGATCGGCGTGGCAACTGACGTTCCGCCAAAGACGAGCCATCCGCGTTGGTGGAACGTATCATAAACTGCGACACCCGTGGAGGGATCTGCATCGGCCGAAACGTCGGCCTGCGCCCGCATCGAGCACCCGGTGTTCAAACCGTTCTGGAAGCTCGGCTTCGCGTAAATTCTGCTGCAGGCGCTACCCGCACCCGACCATGCGGTTTCCATGCGCGGGCTGATCGACGCCAAACTCGTTCCGCCCACGCCGATGACGCTCGGAAGAATGGCCGGCCATTGAGCCGAGGCGTTGTGACCGCGGTCGCCGGTCGCGGCGGCGATCGCCCCGCAGCTAACCCTATAATTGCGGTCGTACGTTGTCGTTCCCTCGTTTCCGCTCCAGCTGTTGCTGACGTAGTCGGCATGGGCCGTTGCGTATTTTTCGGCGGTGCTGAAGTCGGCGATGCTCTGCGACGCCGCTTCGACCAAGAGAATCTTACAGTTCGGACAGATGGCAGAAACCATATCGACGTCGAGCGATTCCTCTCCGACCCATCCAGTATTCGTTTGCGAGGTATACTGTTCTTTGGTAAAGCATCCGCTGGAAACTGTGCACGCCGGCAATCCGTATCGCGATCGATAAGCGTTGAGATCCGAAACCGCGTTCGGATCGTCGTATGCGTCGACTATTGCGACGGTCTGTCCGCCGCCCTTATTTTTGCTGTCCGCCATTAGCCCGTACGCCGTTTGCAGGTCGCTCGGAGCGTAGCCACCCGGCGTATCTGGCTGAATCTCTCCCTGAACATCGGTGCGCAGCCAGGCTTGGCAGCGCGCAAAACCCTTCCCCACATCGCCGCAGACGCGGACCGATCGGCCTTGGCGCGGCCAGAGCCCTAACTGCGCGGCCGTTGCAGATTGCGGCGTGACCGTTGCAAGCTGCGGCACGGCCGTTGCGTTTTGTGGCACAGCCGAAATGTTTTGCTGGGTCTTCGGAGCACATGCCGCGCTCAACGTTCTTGGAAGCGTGCTCATCGCCTCACTGCACGCCGTTAACATAGCAACCGAGGCCACCGCGGCAATCATTGAAAAGCGCACGTACTTCCGTTCCTTTGTCAACGTGGTAAGGTAACTAGCATCGCATGCATTACCCCAAAGCAAGCTGAGAATCCGCAGGGTCACTTTGGTCAACATTTACGAGCCTACTAGACGGGTGAAGGTCGCGGAAGGTGCCACCAGGTCAACTGCCTGGCGCCGACTGTCGGCGTGCCAGAAGACGACGCTACGCAGCGCCCTTAGCACGTCACGTG
>DAIMCN010000089.1:0-3249 GCA_036726365.1 Candidatus Cybelea sp. | reverse complement strand
GCGAAGAGCGTTATGCGCAGCGGATTGCGGAATCGACTCGTTTGCGCGTCGTCCGCTTCAACGACCTGGCGCAATGGAAAGCGGCAATCGGCGCCGCGGCCGCGCTTGTCGCGCCGGATTCTGGAGCGATGCACGTAGCCGGGATGGTCGGCACTCCGGTCGTCGGCATCTTTCCGCCCGGCCGCAACTACCCGTTGCAGGTTGCTCGTTGGGCGCCTTGGGCGGCGCCGCACCGCACCATCCGCGCGGACGACGGCTGGGCGGTACGGGCCGCCGATGCGCTCAGAACGTTACTCTCTGCGTGAGAAAACTATCGACAGCCGAACGGGCGGCGATAGAGTTCGATCCCACCGCTCCGCGCTACCAGAACGTAATCGCCGCCCTGAACCAACTGCCCCAGGGCATCATCGTATTCACGCAAACGCACCGAATCCGGGAAGTCGCGGTCGACCAGCACGAAACATGCGTACGCGGGACGATCGGGAGTTTCGGGAAGCAAACGCGCATACGGATCCACTAGAGCAAGGTGTGTGTACGCTTCTTCTTGCGTCGCAATGCTCGCATCAGCCGGCAGTGCCTCTAGGAATCGGTCGAGGGTGACGTCTCGCGCTTGCACGGCTCGCAGATTCAGCCCAGGGTGCAAAGGGTTCGCAACCGCGAACTCGACGACGCAAAGCCCGACGCATGCGATGAGCGTGACGTAAGCGCGGCTCGGTTTCATGCGCCGCACCGCGCACGCGAAAGCCACCAACACGTAACCGATCCACGCTCCGGCGTAGTGCGTGCCCAACGTGAAGGTCGTCGGCATCCGCGAGAGCAGAACCTCGGCCAGCGGCGCGACCGCGAGCCAAAACATTCGTGACCGTAACGGCAGAAACAACAGCGGCACGAAGATTAGGAGCACGAAGCCGAGCCGCGCGGCGGTTCCGGAGAAAATCGCGCCCGCATCGGCCGCGCTCCAATCGTAAAAGCGTTCCGGCGCCCAGGCGGCTGGCGCTGCGGCGGCAGCATGCGGCTGGATGCGTAGGAAGTACCAGATCAAGACGAAGGCGCTAATGGCACCGATTGCGGCGGCGACGCGCCCCGGCTTGGTACCGCGAAAATGCCACGCGCCCAGCGCACCACCGATCGCGAGAAAGATCGCTTGATCTTCTTTTATGGCAAGCGTGACGAGCGCGCCGGCGATCGCCCACAGCATGAGTCCGGCGTCGAATGCGTAGAGGGTCCATGCGACGGCGGCGGGAGCGAAACCGTTCTCGTGAAAATCGCCGAAGATCAAGCCGGCTAGCGGTGGATACAGCCAGGCTACCGCGGCCGCTAAACGCGCCGTCCGGACGTCCCTGCCGGCGCGAATCACCAGCGCATAGATTGGGGGTGCGATCAGCGCGCCGGCAACGGACTGCAGTGCGATCAGCGTGATCGGCGACCGCACCAACGCAAGCACGATCGCAACCGGGTAGAGCACCGGTGAAAAGTGAACGGCCCAATGACTTCCCTCGATCGGGTTGCAGAAGCAGTTGAATGCGCTCGCGATGGTTTGTTGAAAGATGCCGAAGTCGACCAGGTTACGATGAACCGCGTACTTCAGGTAACCCAATGACGTAAAGACTACTGCGTAAACCAGACATCCCAGCCACAGAACTCGGTCGCGCACGAGTTAGGGCGCGAGCAGCGAATGGCGTCGTTGGAGGTATGGCCAAATAAACGCATCGATTCCGCCGTCGAGCACTTCGGCTACGTTGCCGGTCTCAGTGCCGGTGCGGTGATCCTTGACGAGCTGATAGGGCTGCATCACGTACGAGCGGATTTGCGATCCCCATTCGTTGGCTTGACGCTCGCCGCGTAGATCGTCGAGCTTGCGATCGCGTTCTTCGGCAGCGCGGGCGACGAGTTTTGCACGCAGAATGTCGATCGCAACCTCACGGTTTTGAGCCTGCGAGCGCTCCTGCTGAGACGCGACTACGATTCCCGTGGGAACGTGAATCACGCGCACGGCTGACTCTGTTTTGTTCACGTACTGGCCGCCCGCGCCGCCGGATTTGAACGTCTCGGTCCGTAAATCATCGGGCTTGATCTCGACTCCGAGGCTTTCACCTGCCTGAACTTCCGGGATTACGTCAACGGCTGCAAACGAGGTGTGCCGGCGGTGGGCCGCATCGAACGGAGACAAACGCACCAAGCGGTGAACGCCGCGCTCGCTCTCGAGCATGCCGTAGGAATTGTGCCCGCGCACGAAAAACGTGATCGACTTCAAGCCTGCCTCCTCGGCGGGCGACTCGTCGACGATCTGCGTTGAGAATCCCTTCGATTCGGCCCAACGCAGATACATACGGGCCAGCATCTGCGCCCAATCGGCAGCATCAACGCCTCCCGCACCGGCGAAAACGCTCACGATTGCGTTATTGGCGTCGAAGTCGCCGCTAAAACTTGCCGCCATTTCAAGGCTCTCGAGCGACTCCGCCGCGGATGCGATGCTCCGGTCGGCCTCGTGCTCGGCCGCGGGATCAGCTTCGAAGAGTTCGAGAATTTCGCGAGACTCCCGCAAGTGGGCCGCGATGCGATCCACGACGCTGGTCTGATCCCGCAGTTCGGAGAGTTCTCGCATCACTCGCTGGGCCGATTCCGGATCGCTCCAGAACTCCGTCGCGCGCGATCGTTCGTCGAGCTCGGCTAAGCGCCGCCGCTTGGATGCGTCGTCAAAGACGCTCCTTGAGCGCCGACAGACGTTCCTCGAGGCGCGTGATGGTGGTCAGTTGCGAGTCACTCATGCCGTTGCGTTCGATTTTCTATGGCGCAGCCGCTCACCTTGTCATTGACGGAAGTCGTCGTGATCTAATCGCAGCAATTACGACGGAGGTTCATCATGTACGTTCAACCACTCGAAGGTCCGCTCGGGCCCAACTCGCTTGCGGCACCGCCGGGGAATGCCGAAGGCGGGGCGGCCGCGTTTCAAGGAGCGGCTTCACCGCCCACCGGCGATAATATCTCGCGTTTCGTTCCGCCGTGGTCCAACGGAGGCACGGCGGCTTCGCCCTATGCAGATGGTTACGGCAACTCCAGCTCCCTCCAGGGATTGTTCGGACCGTTGATGGGGGTATTGCAGCAGCTCATGCAGATGCTCCAATCGATGATGGGCTACGGTTGCAACGGCCCATACAGCGGGCCGAACTGTCCGCCATCCGGTAACGAACGCTACTTCCAGAACGCTAGCGGCTCGAGCGAGGGCGATCCGCACCTTAGCTTCAATGG
>DAIMCN010000088.1:0-3660 GCA_036726365.1 Candidatus Cybelea sp. | reverse complement strand
GCCGAGAATCGGGATTGACGAGAGCAGCGGGATCTTCGAGATCGTTTTTATCTCCTGACGATTCACGAGGCCGCCGAGAATGATGCTCTCACCCGGCCGCGTTATCACGTCCGTGGAGAGCTTGCTGACGATCAGCGCGGGGATCGTAAAGCCCGAAACGACTACGGCATTTGCGTAGTCGAGCCTAGAGATCTCCGGCGCGATCACCGCATGAACCGACCCGTTTCCGAGAATGTCGGGCGTGACGTTTAGCTGAACGCCGTAATCCTTGTAGACCACGTTCACGGTGCCGAGCCCACTCGAGGTCACGACCGGGATCTGTCCGCCGACTAGGAACGTTGCCTTCGCGCCGGGACTCGTCACGAGATTGGGGCTCGAGAGAACTTTGACGTGCCCCTCTTGCATCAGCAAATTCAGCGTGGGCGCGAGCGTAATCGAACGGAAGAACGGCTGGATCGTGAAGCCGAGTCCCGAGCCGGGCAGCGACGGCGACTCGACGATTGGAAAGGACGGCGGGGTTAGATTGTATCCCCCTGTTGGTAGGAACGTCGCCGATTGCAACGAGATGCCGAGGTTCGATTGCGCCGTCTTGTCGACTTCTAGCACGTACATCTTGATGTCGATCTGACTGTTGCTCAACGAGTTGAGCCGATCGATCAGCTGCCCGTTGCTGGCCAGGTATGGACCCGCCAGACCCCGGGCGCGATCGAGAATCGCCTGGGCGGTAACGGCGTCGGTGGCGTTCCCGCTCACGATCACGTTGCCTTTGCCGTCGGGATCGACGTGTATATCGCTGGCACCGGGAATGTTCTCGATGGCGTGCTGCAGGTTTCCAAGATTCTGCGAAATCGTCACCGCGTTCACCAGCACCGCTTCTTGGGCTTTCATGACCGGTTCGAAGCGGGCTATGATGTTGTTGATCTGTTGGAATTGCGCCCCGTCGCTCACGCTTCCGCGTACGACGATCGAGTGATCGAAGCTCACTACCTGGACGCTGGGCGCCGAGATGGCGCTGCGCAACATCTGCGCGAGATCGTCGAGTTGCTGCTCCGTGACCGTGACCTCGTAGGTCTCGCGCCGGCCCCCGGCCCAAATGAAGACCGTCGTATGGCCCGGCGCCTTGCCGTTGACGACGACTTGCGACGTTCCGACCGGAACGATGCCGGCGATACGACCGTCGCCCACCGCGACGCGAGTCAATCCTTCGGCCTTTAAAAGGATGGAATGCCCGGATTGAATCGACAGCAATGTGACCGAATCGGCCGAGACCGGCGCGGCGCAGGCGAGAATGCCCGCCGCTACAACAAATGAAAGAAGCCGACGACTTATGGAGTTCATCGCAAAGGATTATGCCACATCTTCGGGTGTTAACGCGTAAACGGATCACAAACGTTGAGTTAGAATTCCGGTTATAAGGACGCGCGCTTCTTGCCAGCGAGCCTCCGCGATGGCATGATACTGCGCACCAGGAGCAGGAGGTTTCCATTGCGGCCTTTTCAACAGGCGGTTCTCCTTGCGCTCTGTTTACAAGTCACGACGGTATCTGTCGTGGCTGATTCAGCGCAAAGCGTTCCGCTCGCCACCGTCGCCCGAGCTGCACATTTGCAATACACGTGGCTGTCGGCTTCGCGTGCCGTACAACTGAGCGGCCCCGGGATCGTACTGGTGATTCGCCCCGGCGATAACCTGTACGAAGTGGACGATCGTGTCGAAGTGACCGCGGTTACGCCGCGCTACATCTCGAACGACATCTACGTTTCACGCAAGCTAGCCAATCACATCAACCAACTAGCATGGCAAGCCCAACGCCTCGCAAGCATCCAGGAAGCACAAGTCGCGAGCGCTGTGAACACGATGTTACAACAAGTCAACGCGCCGGAATTGCACGGCACGATCGTCCTCAACGTGACGCAGCTGCAAGGAGCGGAAGCGCTCCTAGTGACGGGAGATGCGCCGCCGTCGGCACCCGTGCGGATCACGTTGCTCGCAACGCTCTCCTCCGACGTCCCCAACGTTCTGCTCAGCCGCCACGACCTGACGGCTGGCCCCGATGGAAAATTCCAAGCGATCGTGCCGATTGCGCCCGACTACCTGCGCGACTCATTCATTCACGTTCTGGCGACATCGTTGCCGGGCGTCATATCGGCAAGCTCGCAGCTTCTGATCCACCCAGCCAATGCCGGGATCACCGTTCCGGTTGAGGCATATCCCGGCGGAATTTGGTGATAGGAGACCTATGATTCACAGCTTCACCTCGATGATCCGCGACGAAGACGGCGCAACGATGGTCGAATACGGACTGCTCGTGGCGCTGATCGCGCTCGTCGCATTGGGTGCCGTCACAGCCCTTGGCATCAACCTCAGCGCGCTGTTCACCAACATCGGCAACAGCATTTAGACTCGAATCCCGGAATCTTTCCTAACGTCTGTTCCTCAGTTGTCGATTACACTCACCAACAGTAAGGAGAAACCATGATAACCACACTCAAATCGATGATTCGCGACGAAGAAGGCGCGACGATGGTCGAATACGGCCTGCTCGTAGCGCTGATCGCTCTGGTCGCCCTCGGTGCCGTTACGATCGTTGGCACCAAGCTCAGCGCGCTCTTCACTAGCGTCGGTAACTCCCTCTAAGACCGTCGACACAGGGTTGCGGGGCGCGGCCCTTCGAGTTCCGCCGCGCCTCCTCCCAACCAACGCCAATGTCTTTCGCAATTTGGTTGACCCTCGCGGGCTGCATAATCGCCGGCTTTTGTGACTGGCGGACGCGGCGCATCCCCAACTGGCTCACCGGCGGCCTCGCGCTAGCCGCAATCATCGTTCACTCGTTCGGAGGCTGGAAGCAGCTCGGGATAGCGCTGGCCGTGATGGCGGCCTTGACCATCGCCGGGACGCTCGTGTACTCCCGCGGCGGCATCGGGGGCGGCGACATCAAACTTGGGATCGCCGCATCGGGCCTGCTCAGCTACCCGATGTTCATACCTTTCCTTATCTACACCGCGCTGGCCGGCGGTGCGCTCGCGCTGCTCTACCTGATCTTACGTCCTAACGCACGGCCCTCGCTTTCGAGGGCCCTCCTTCTCGCAACCGGCAATGTGCAGAGCATATCCGGCCAGCGAGAAACGTTGCCATACGCCCTTGCGTTTGCCCTTGGCGCTCTTTTGGTCGTCCTGTCGCAGAGTGTCGCTCCATTTCTAAGGATAAACTTAACGTGAACATCCGGCGCACCACGCTCCTCATCGCGAGCATCTTGGCCGTTGGGACCGGTTGGCTGACGCTGACGTATCTCTCATCGCTGCGTCCGGCCACCGGCGAGCAGCGGCCCGTTCTCGTCGCGGCTCAGGATATCGCACCCCGCGAACGGATCACGGCCGCGATGTTCGTCAAACAAACTCGCCCCGCCGAGGCGCTGGAGCCCGGAGCGATCTCCGACCCCAGCCAAGCCGTGGGCTCTCTCGCGCTGATCACGATTCCCTCGGGATCCCAGCTAACCGCGTCGGAGATCGGGACCAACGTCGCCTTTGCCTTGCCCGTTCGCCTGCAGCCCGGTATGCGGGCCGTCAGCATTCCAGTCGACCGCGTAAAAGATGTATCGGGACTCATTCAGCCGGGCGACCGCGTTGACGTGATTGCAATACCGCCAGGCCGCTCCGGCGGTCC
>DAIMCN010000087.1:0-3830 GCA_036726365.1 Candidatus Cybelea sp. | reverse complement strand
CCGCAAGTGCCGGAAGCACGAGCAGATCTGTCAGTGCTTCCTTCCGAGTCACGCCTTTTGAAGAGTCCTTCACGTTGTCGATACCTCCAGATCATTTCGGCGGATTGCCCTTAGGGTCACTCTTACAGCCGAACGAGGGCACGTCGTTCGAGTGACAGGAACACTGGACCCCCTCTCCGCATTTGGAGCGCCGGTCAACGACTCGACCGGGCGGAGCTTGCGTTATCAGAAATCGTAGCATTTCAGGCGTTACAGCCGCGGCCCCGCCGCGCTTCATCGCAGCCATATTTACAAGGCTTTTCGCCTCACTTGATCGCCGCTCAGCCCGCTGTATCACCAACCCACGGGCTTCCTAAAGAGAGAAGCGTTGGGTTCGAGACCCAGCACATTACGGAGGGCGCTCAGATACTCGCCTGATCTCCGTCAGCCTTTGAACGGTTTGCTAACCGCATCGCCGCTGAACTGCTCGACCGTCTTGCCGGTTTTCGGATCGACTGTGTAGAGCAGGTCGGCGATCTCGTCGGCATGATCTTCTTCATCTTTCAGAATTTCCTCGAACATCCGCCGGCTCACCGGATCCTCTTTGCCGAAGAACTTGACAATGTCGCCGTAGATCTTGATGACGACGCGCTCGGCGAGTAGATCTTCGCGCAGCAGATCCGCCAGGGTGTGACCACTCTCGAAGGATGAAAAGGCTCGCTTAGTGATACCGTTTGGATTGAGGTTTGGGACACCACCGAGTTGTTTGATACGATCCGCGATGAGTTCTAGATGCTTCTCTTCATCGAGCCAGTGCTCTTTGAAGAGTCCCTGTAGCTGCTCCTGATGAATCGAAGTGGTCATATAATAATGCTGCTTGTAGCGCAGCACGCAGATGATCTCCGAAGCCAATGCCGCGTTGAGCACTTCGTAAACTTTGTCGAGCGGCAGCGTGTAGTACGGTGTGACGGGGCCGTGCTCCATCGCCTCGCGCACCTTGGCCTCGATCTCTTTGACGTCGGATAGAATCGACATGAGTTCCCTCACTTGAGCGGTAATAGGTTCTCAGCTGTTCTGGCCGCTGGGGACTTCCAACTGCAAATAGACGAGGCCGCGCAGGTCGAGCCACGCCCGGCCTGGGCCTTTCACGAGCCGAACCAGCGGATGCTCGCAGACGGCACACCGAACGACGATCCCCGGCTCGAATGCGTAGAGATGGCCTTGCGCGAGCGCACCGATCATGCCGCACGCCGCGCACTGACCGGCCGCGGCGGTAATATCTACTGCAAATATGTCGCGCAGCTCGCCTGCGGCGGCATTACCATCGCAATAGGAACGACTGCTCATGATGTCCCTCCACTAGGTCCGAAGCGTTCTGTTTTGATGCGGGATGAATCGTAGCCGGCTTCGCCGAGGAACTCCGCTACGGCTTCCACGAACGCGGTCGGCCCACATACGAAACAGGCTGGGTTTTCCTTCGCGGGCAAAGCGTTTTCGGCAATCAGCGCGGCGTCGATGCGTTGCGCCGCTCGCGGCCAGCCCGGCGGCGTTGCGCGAGTGTAAACGTACGCTACGGAAAGGCCATCATCCTCAGCAGCACGTTGCTGTAGCTCGGCCGAGTAAATCGTCGCTTCCAGTGTGCGCACCGAATAGATCAAGCGAAATGGCGCGTGAAGATGCGTTTGCGCACGCGTGCGGATCATCGCCATCAGCGGCACGATGCCCGACCCGCCGGCAACCAGCTGCACCGGCTCGAGCGACACGGGACGCCACACGAACCAGCCACCGAGCGGTCCGCGAATCTCCAACGGATCGCCCGGTGAGAGCGTGTGAACGAGATATGGAGAGACCTCGCCGTCGGCAACCTGCTCGACCGTTAGCTCAACCCGATCGCCGTGGGCTGCGTTCGCAATTGAATACGAGCGCACGGCGGTGTAACCATCCGAAGCTCTCAGTCGCACGTCGACGTGTTGCCGGCGTCGTGACCGGGCCAATCGGGCACGTCTAGAACCAACGTTCGCGCGGTCGCGCTCTCGTCGCGCCGTTCGACTACGCTTGCGACGTACCACGCTACTCGCCCCAGTAACGCTGTTCCCGCCACGGATCGCCGTAATTGTTGTAGCCTAGGCTCTCCCAAAAGCCGGGTGCGTCTTTGAGCATGAGCGTGATGCCGTTGACCCACTTGGCACTCTTCCACAAGTACAGATGCGGAACGAGCAATCGCGCGGGGCCGCCGTGCTCGGGTGCAAGCTCTGCGCCATCGTAGCGAAACGCAATCCAGGCTTTGCCGTTCCGCAAGTCCGCCAACGGCAGATTGGTCGTATAGCCGCCGTACGAATGCGCCATCGCAAAGCCCGCGGACGTTTGCACATCTTCCAGCAATGTGTCTATCGAGACACCCTCCCACGTCGTGTTCAGCTTCGACCAACGCGTCACGCAGTGAATGTCGGTCGAAATCGGAACCGCGGGTAGAGCGCGGAACTGCGCCCAATTCCACTTGCGGACCTCCCCGGTTTCCGCGGTCAGCGCGAACTCCCACTCCTCGCGTTGCACGCGCGGCGTCGGGCCCGCGGAAAGCACCGGAAAATCTTCGGTGAGATATTGCCCCGGCGGAAGTTCAGCGTTGGCGGTGCGGCGCCGGCCGACGAATCCCGGCGAGACGAGCTTCTCGTCACTCATGGCGGGCTACCCCGGCTCTGCCATCGCATATGAGTTCATCGACGTGGCCTCCGGCCAACGATTTTCGCGCTGCAGGTCGGTTCACCCCCGGCATAACGGGAGCTAACGTTGAACGCCTTGCCAATGTCGGGCCGACATGTAGCGCAGCCTCAATTTAGTAGCAGCGACGATGGAACTAAGCGCCGCTGGTCGAAATTCAGGTGCTCGTCGATCCGTTGCTGCTAGGTGGAGGATTGCGTAGATGAGGCTTTCAGTTTTCACGCCCTTTGCCGTCGGCATATGCGCGAGTGCGGCCATGCTCGGGGGCTGCTCGCTTGGCTCGCAAGGCTCCCTGCCCTACATGCAAAGCGGCAACGCATTGCGTGCGCTCAACGCAACCGGCGCCGGCAAGATCACTCACATTGTCTACATCGTTCAAGAGAACCGCAGCTTCAACAACATGTTCTACGGCTACCCCGGCGCGTACACCGTCAGCGAAGGTAAGAACTCCAAAGGCCAAACGATCAAACTAAAGCCGTCCAAGCTCGGCGCGTATTACGATATCGATCACTCCGTGGCGGCGATGATCGAGGCGTGCAACGGTACGGGCAAGCTCCCCGGCACGGACTGCCGGATGAACGGATTCGATCAAGAATGGACCGACGGCAATTTTAAGAACTCGCAGTACGTGTACGTGCCGCACGATCAGTCGAAGCCGTACTTCGACATGGCGCACGAAGGCGCGCTCGCCGACAGAATGTTCCAATCGCAGCTCGACGAAAGCTTCGTCGCGCATCAGTATGTCATCGCCGCGCAGGCCGCTTGGAGCGCCGATTTGCCCGACAGCTACTGGGGTTGCCAGGACCACGAAGCCTCCAGAGTCGCGATGATCACCTCACAGCGCGTCGTCACGGGGTATCAGAAGGCGTGCTTCGATTATCAAACCCTAGGCGACGAGCTTGATAAGGCGAAACTCTCGTGGCGTTTTTACGCGAGCCAGTATGGGAGCGGCTCGAGCGGTGCCGGCGGAACGTGGTCCAGTTATCAGGCTATCAAACACATCTACAATGGGCCAGACTGGAAGAAAGACGTCATCTCGCCAAACTGGAAATTCATCACCGATGTACGCAAGGGCCAGCTTGCAAACTTTACGTGGATCACGCCCGTCTGCGACGACTCGGACCATACCAACT
>DAIMCN010000086.1:0-4001 GCA_036726365.1 Candidatus Cybelea sp. | reverse complement strand
TATGACTTCGACGCACGGCTGGGTCTTCGGATCCTCAAGCCGCGCATCTATATAGTCGGCGGCTACATGTGGCGCGGAAACAACTACGGCTATCCGAAGGAAACGGGCGCCGGTGTCGGGCTTGAAAAGCTGCCCGATCTCGATCGGCCGTTCTCGTTCTATGGCCACGCGATGTACTTCTTCGGTGTAAACGGCAACTACCAGAGCTCGCCGCTAGCTTGTGGAACTCCCACGATAGCGACCGGCTGCACGTACAACGTCGGTTACAACGTCCTGAAGTATGACATCGGCGCCACCTACTCGTTCCAAGGATTCCCGCTCTTTATCGAGGCTGGTTTCCTGGGCGATCGTGGATACAACACCAACGCAGCGCCGATCGGATTCTCCGAAAGCGGCCCATACGCCGGTATCGGCCTGAAGATCTAAGCTTCGCGCTTCATACCAAATCGAAAGCCCCTGTTAACACAGGGGCTTTCGTTATTCTCGATCGTTTATTGCGGTGCGGCCGAAGACTGAACGCAAGGCGGCGTGATCAGAACGACCGCCGGGTGGCCCGGTGCCGGCGACGGCGTCGGCGTGACGTCGGGTGTTACCTCGGGCATGACGCCGGCGCCAAGCGGCAGCGGGGTCGGGCAAATCTCCGCTAGCGCGAACCAGTGCTCGGTGTAGCCGCGATTCAAGCTGGCCTTCATCGTCTTGCCGAAGTACGAGCTCCCGTATTTGGTGACGAGAAGCTGTATGAACTCCCAAGCGGTTTGCTGTTCGGGCTGCGTGTAGACCTTGCGCAACACTTGAATGCCCAAGAAGTACGAGCGCGGGAGCTGTGGGTCGTTCGGGTACTTGGCAGCCCAGCGCTGCAGCGCTTCGGTTGCAAAGTCTAGCTTAGAGATGAGTCGCGAATCCGTCGTGTAGGCCCCGGCACTCACCGCACCGTCTTTGTACGTGTTGTCGATGCCGAGATAGCTCATCTTCATGCGGCCGAAGTATTCGTCTCCCGGCGCGGAACCGTTGAATTGCTCGCATTGCAGGTGCGCCCACTTGCTCTTGGTGTCGTCGCACGGGTCTTTCTTCGGGTTCGTCGATGCTTTCGGCGCCGTCGTGGATGCTTTCGGCGCCGTCGTGGATGCTTTCGGCGCCGTCGTGGATGCCGCCGCCGGCGTTGCTGCCAGAGCCGATGCGGAACGATCCGGCGCCATGTACAATAGACCGGTGCTCGCAACGGCAATCGTAAGCGATAGCGTTGGTAGGATGCGTCTCACGTGTGAAAAAATCTCCCTGCGGAATACCGCTACGCGCGGTAAAGTCCATTGGGGAACGAGTGTTTCCTCGCATGCGGGCTGTGGGCCTCCCATATCAACGCCGACGAGGGGCGCCGCTTTCGCGGCCGCGAACAGCGGCAAGCAATGACTCGCTCAATTCGCGCGGCGGCGCTGCAGCTGCGCGCGCGAGATCGCAGCGATTTCGCGCGCTCGCTTGAAAGCTCGCTCGACGCCGCGCAGCAGGCTTGCGCGCGTGCCGACTTGATCGTGCTGCCCGAAGGTACGTTTCCGGCTTACGTTCTAGGCGAGGCACCGCTGGATGATTCGGCCGTCTCCCACGCGCTCGACCGTCTTACGGATATTGCGAAGGACACGCGGACGGTGATCGTCGCGGGTGCGGCGGCTGCGGCCGAAAACACGGTACGCAACAGTGCGTTCGTCATCGATGCAGACGGCTCGCTCGCCGGGCGTGCCGACAAGCTTTTCTTGTGGCATTTCGACCGCCGCTGGTTTTCCCGCGGAGAGCGGCTGGCTCCGATCGAGACCAGCATCGGCGTGCTCGGCGTGTTGATATGCGCCGACGGTCGGATCCCCACGATTGCGCGTGGGCTCGTCGACCGCGGCGCCGAACTGCTGGTCATGCCGACTGCCTGGGTTACCAGCGGGCGAGATCCTCGTGCGCTCGACAACGTTCAGGCCGATCTCTTGGGGCGGGTGCGCGCGTACGAGAATCGCGTTCCCTTCGTTGCCGCGAACAAGTGTGGGGTCGAGCTCGGAATGGTAGCATACTGCGGTAAGAGTCAAATCGTGGGCGCGGGCGGCGAAATGCTTTCGCTGGCAGGTCAGTACGAGCCCGAAACGCTGCACGCGACCGTCGAGCTCGGCGACCGGCGCCCAACCCGCGTGCCGCCGCCGCAGCCTGCCCGGCGAGCCAAGCTTTGCGAACGGTCATTGCGCATCGCGATATCCTTCGATCCGCTTCCAGAAGATATCGACCGGCGACTCGAGCTCCTCGACGACGACTACGCCATATCGTCAGAAAGCGCAGAACGCCTTGCACTGCTCGACCGCGCGATCCCGGTCGCGTGCACGGACGACGCCACCGCGCTCGACCCGGCCGGCCTCGTGGCCTACCGTCGAGCCGGATATCCGCTGATCTGTTGGACGACCGACGTGGCCGGTGAGTGGACCGAGCGCATTGCGAGGGCGCGCGCGCTCGAGCTGAGGATCTATCTCGTCGTTTTCGATCGCACCGTTCGCCGCGCGTTTGCGGTGGATCCCGACGGAGTGGTCCTAGCTGGAACGTTTGCCGATTATCGTCTGGCGAGCTTCTCCCTCGACCCGCGTAAGACGCTGCAAACCGCAGTCGCACCAGGCACGGATATTGGTGAGGGCCTCGAGCGAGTCGCGGCGCTGACGGAAAGGCCCGCGAAATCGACCGCGTGAGCCGCAGGTTGGGATCGAACGTGGGCAGCCGTTTGGTTTCGCTGGCTGCCGCGATCATCGCGGTGCTGGCGGCGCTAGGCACCCTCTTCGCGCACCATCGTTCGATCTCGGCACTTTCTTCGAAGAACCAGGCGATTCTCACCCAAGCTCGCGCGACCGACACCTTCAACGCATACGAGGCGAAACAGACTCGCTTCAACATTTATCGTGCATTGCTCGCGAGCGACTTGGTACGCAAGGCCGAGACCCGGGCGCGCTTGGAAGCGGTGGCGGAGAGCGAAAGCGTTTCGGCACCGCCCGTTCTACAAAGGGCGAAGGACCTCGAGAAGCAGGCCCTCCATGAAGACGAACGCTCCGATCAGATCATGAAATCTTATGAAATGCTGCAGTTTGCGACGACGGCATTTGAGATCTCGATCATCCTCGTATCGATTTCCGCCCTCGCCGGGGCTCGGCTGCTCTTGCCGTTTGGCTGCGTTTTGAGCGCGCTCGGTATCGTGCTCTTCATCACTGGCCTCTTGCAAGGCCGGTAGCCACAGTTGGTAAACCTCATCCGAATCGCCGCGCTTCTGACGGCGTCGTTGACGCTGGAAGGAAGCGTCGCGCGGACTCCCTGCACGCGCATCGCCTCCGGCAAGATCGCCGCGAGTCCGTGGCCGTACCTGCCGGGCAGCAGCCTGCCGCTGCGCGTTGACGGGTTCGCCGCCCCCTATCACGCAGCGCTGCTGGGACCCGGGAGCCTTTCAGCCGGAGGCGTTTACGATATCCCGCCGGGAGCGCTTCCGGGCAGCGCGTTGCTCGTCGCGGGAAACACCTACGGGCTTGCCGCAGCAAACCTGCGCATCGGCGCGCCGCCCTCGGCAAAGCGTCCGTTTCTGCTGGTCGCGTCCTACGACGACGGCGTCGTCTTTCACGACGCTCGAGATTTCTCGGTAACGGGGGTGCTGGCTACGGGCGGGACGCCCAGTGACGCTGCCATAGATTCACTCGGGAGAATCGTCGCTACCGATACCCAAGGGTCGGCTTTGACCGTGGCGATGCTTTCACCGTGGGACGTTCTCCACGTCCAGGGGGTCGTGCTGGGCGACGAAGTCGCGATCGACCCGGCGACGCATGCGATCTTCGTGACCGACCGCGATCTCAACGGAAGCGGCGCGTTAACGCGAGTAGGGCTCGACGGACGCGTGGCGCGAGTTCTTACCGGTGCGACGCCGGAAGGGCTCGCGATCGACGCCCTCCGCCACATCGTTTACGTTGCCAATACCAACGATGGAACGGTTGCCGCCGTGGGCACGC
>DAIMCN010000085.1:0-4186 GCA_036726365.1 Candidatus Cybelea sp. | reverse complement strand
CAGGGGCCTCAGGATTCTCCACCTACCGTTGGATCACTTTACAGGCTGCACGTCAGAGAGTGCGTTGCCCTCGAGATCGGCTACGGATTTAAATCGATGGACGTCATCGCAACGCTCAGACGCGCGATCGCGAAGCGCGGGAAACCTCGGACGTTGCGCTGCGACAACGGCAGCGAGTTTACGTCAACCGAGTTCGATCAATGGGCGTACTGGAACAACATCACGATCGACTTTTCACGGCCGGGCAAGCCGACCGACAACGCGCACGTCGAGTCGTTCAACGGCCGAGTGCGTCAGGAATTGCTCAACCCCTCGTGGTTTGATACCATAGAACAGGCTCGACGCGAAGCGGGAGCCTGGCGACGAGACTATAACGAAATTCGCCCACACCGATCGCTGGGCAACAAATCGCCGAAGGAGTTCGTTCTGGCGCGAGAACGAGACCTCGCCAGTGCTTAAAATCACAGGTCGCGCTTGTCTGAAAAACCACCCACGGTCAACGCCCGAGAACTCACAGTCTCCGTCTGTCCGAATCCGCGCCTACAGGTCACCGCGTGAACAGGCGCGGTCTGATTTTCCATTAATAAGCGAAGTCCCAAAGATGGCTAAAGTGGTACTGACGGGCACCCCTTAAAGGCATGGAGGACCTTAAAGCCGTGGGTCCGCTTTGCCATCGAGGTATTGCCTTGAGTTACCTAGGGTCAATCGTTGCGCATTGAGGCACTCGGTCAGCGCCAATGAAAGTGCGACTGCTGCGGCTAAGCTCGGTCGGCTGGGACAGCCTTCAGTCGCGGTGAGGGAGCGTGCCAATATGGCGCTCGGTCGGCGCTTGGCAAATCTAGCAGCAGGGGCCTGAGCGGCCGGGGGCTTGTCAAAGCTGGAGTCCGGCGTTATCTTGGCTAAAGCGGGCCAGTGTAAACTGGCTATCCTTTGGCGAAAGGTGCGGCGATCTCGATGGCGGGTAGCGTGGAAATGGCCACTTGGGTTATCGGCGGATTTTTTGTGGCGCTGGGCGGCGTGATCGTCACGCAATTGCTTAACGGCAGCATCAACACGCAATACCTGCTCTATGGAATGCGCAGGGACGGTACGCGCTACTTCAGCCCGGAGCGCGTCCAGCTCATCGCCGTTACGCTCTGGCTCGCATTGAACTACCTCCTGACCGTTCTAAATAACCCTCACGCGCAGTCGCTGCCCGAGGTGAACGATCAGACACTCGCGGTGCTGGGTGGAAGTCAACTGCTCTACTTGGGCGGCAAAGCGTTCTCTCGGTTTGGCCCCGTCGTTTCATAACGAAAGGTAGGTCCAATGACATCGGTATCTGGATCGGCTCTTGATTTAATTGCGGTAGCAGCCGGCATCGTCGTCGTGCTGCTCGTTGCCGCATTCGGCGGAGTCGTTATCTATCGCATGGCGAGCAACGATATCGATCTATCGCGACTCATCAGCGAGCCAAACGGTGACGCCAGCACATCGCGCTTTCAATTCCTCATTTTCACCTTCGTGATCGCCATCAGCTTCTTCTTGATCGTCGCGGCGACTCACAACTTCCCGGGTGTGCCGCAGGGCGTTCTCGTCCTGCTCGGTATCAGCGGCAGCTCGTATCTCGTAAGTAAAGGAATTCAGTTCAGCGACGACGCCGGAGTCGAGGACCGGCCACCAATGGTGATGATCACCCCGCAGACTGCGTGCGTTGGCCCGAAGACGCCGCCGATTCAATTCAAGGCCGAAGTAATTCGCCAGACCAATCAGGACGTGACGTGGTCGCTCACGTCGAGCCTGGCGAAGCCGGGATCCATTGACCCAACGACCGGACTGTACACGCCACCGCCTGCAGCCGACGGGGCTGATGCGCCGACATCAGGCGTCGTCAACGTCAAGGCCACGAGCAAAGCCGATGGCAGCCTCAGCGACAACGCCGTTCTGACGCTGATTTACGGGTAACCCGATGAGTAAGCGCGCACCATCCGGCCGCAGTAAGAACGCCAACATGGCGGCCGCTGCAAGCGTTCTGCCGCTCGCGCTTTCGATGTTGCCGGTTTCAAGTCACGTCGCCGGGACAACGACGGTTGCGCAAACGTCGACGGTAGTGACCGGCAATTTCGACGGCTGTCCGGTGGAAGGGAGGGCGAACTCGCCGACCGGTAACGATCCTGAGACTAATCGGGAGAAGAATAGAGGCGACGCGGCTCTCAACCCCGAGCCTATTACCGTCGCAGACATGAAGACTGGCGTCACTCCACTGGAGAAACCGCCGGCAACTAAACGTTCCAGCCCAAATTGGCCGTCGGACTTTGACGAGACGATCACCGGGTTCGAGGCCAAACAGGTCGTGCTAACGACGTACATCGTTAGCGCGAAAGCCACGAACGCTGAGTCCTGCAACTGTGAGTCGACCGATCCGGCCGACATCGACGTTCACGTTTACGTCAACGACGATCCCGAGGACGTCGACCATGGTGACGCCGCGATCGTCGAGGTTACGCCTCGTTGGCGAGCGGCAAATCCGACGTGGACGTGGCAGAACATCAACGCTCTACGCGGTACCGGGCTTCAGGTGCGCATTACCGGCTGGTTGCTGTTCGATCAAGAACATTGGGCCATGTATACATCTCACGAGCGCGGTACGCTTTGGGAGATTCATCCGATCACCGCAATTCAGGTCGAGACAAAGGGCGGCGGCTGGGAAGACCTCTCGCAATACGAGCAGGATCAGGGCGCTAGTGACAACGGCTGAGTACGACGGCGTCGTCGGCGCGAGTCTCGGCGCCCTACTCGAAAGTATCGGCGGAATCAGCGCTTGCCAATGGCTTCATAATCAACGGCTCGAGATGCTCGTTCGTTGCAAGGCGGTAGAATACAATCGGTCAGAGTACCCATTGATTGGCACCAAAATATGCTGAATCCGACCCGGATTGGAAGAAATCCGCATGCGCGAGCCCCAGTTCGGCGAATCGCAAATTGTCGGAAGTGAAATTCACCCGATCCTCCCATAGCGAGGTCGAACTCAGATGAGCGACACGATCTTCATCATTCGGCACGGCGAGAAGCCGGGGACGCCCATCGAGGCGCCGGGCATTGATCCGGTTGCCGGGCTCTTCGACGATCCCGACTCGCTTACGGCCGCAGGTTGGGAGCGCGCGCGTGCGCTCGTTAACCTGTTTCATCCGACAAAGGGTGCGCCGACAGCGGGCCTAGCGACGCCCACTTGCCTGTTCGCGGCGGCCGTTGACGATCCGGATAGCAGCAAAAGGCCGCTGCAAACAATACTTCCCCTCGCGCTCTCGTTTGGTCCGCCGCTTCCGGTCGATTCGAGCATCCAGGCGAGCAATATAACGGCTCTAGCTGCGGCAGCGCAAAGCGCCGCCGGCGTCGTGCTCGTCGCCTGGAAACACGAACATATTATCGAAATTGCCGCTCTCCTCTCGCCGGACGCGGCGCTGCCCCCGAAGTGGTCGAAGGATCGGTTTGACGTCGTGTTCGTGTTCGAACGCAACACGGCCGGGACATACAACTTTTCTCAGACCCTGGAGCACGCGCTGCCGTCGGATAGCGATGCGACGCTATGACGGACAAGCTAGCGTGAACCCCCGACCACTAACCAGAAGTGACGTCTACGTGCTATTCAGGCTAGCGTCAGCCCAGAATCGGGAGCCAGGGATAACTGTGGATTTCCGCCCAAACGAGCTACGAAGGAAATCGACCGATGCGCAAAGCCCAAACGCCCCTAAGGCTTGCGCTTCAGTACATGGGCCATGACTGGCCATCGGTAATTTTTTTCGTACCGTCGGCTTAACGGTTGGCCGTACGCGAAGCTGGAGTCGCACGGAGGTGCGTTGGAAGCCGTCGACCATCGCCTCGGGCATATCGGCTAAAGGATTCGGTGCTGCACTCGGTACAGCGGCTGTCGCGGCTCCCGACGATCATTCGAATCTCGCCGGTCAGTGCATCGGCCTCAAGGTAATCGTAGTCGCGCGCGCCGGCCAGACCGGTAATGGAGAAGAGGAAGGCGTTCGTGGCAAACGCGGCGCCGACCGCGTTAAGCGTTACGACGCTCGGGGCGATCACGTCCGGATCGTCGACGTAACGCTGTCGGCGCCGCTCTTCGTCGCTGAGAGATTCGGCCTGCAACCGATGCGGCGGGATAAGTCCATTGCACCAGAGGCAGCCAGAGTCGGGAAGAACG
>DAIMCN010000084.1:0-4300 GCA_036726365.1 Candidatus Cybelea sp. | reverse complement strand
CCTGCGAAAAGCGGAACCTCTTCCAGCTCGTTGGCCTCGATCAACGCTTCGGCCCGTTCGAACGTTCGAGGCACTCGACGCATCCCGTCCCACTGGGTTTCGCGCTCGCAACGATTTCTTCGCTATGCTCTGCCATTTGATTGATCCCCGATTCGCCGATTGGAGTCAGAGCTTTGAGGCCAGCCCGTAGGCTTAAGCCACGCCAGCGGTGCGACGCGGAACGTGGCGCTTCTCGTCGATGTCGAGGAGGTCGGGCCACGTAGTCACGTCGGTTCGGTCGGGTGCGATCTGTGCGCGGAGGTCTTGAAAGGCCTTCGCCGACTCGCCTTGCGGCTCGTGGGATAACCACTCGCGATTCCAATGCTCGATCTCTTCGCGCGACTTGGCATCAACGAATGGTCGCGTGAACGCTTCAATCTCCGCGTCGCTCTTCGCGTTGCGAATCGAATCGAGAAGTTGCTCGTGGTCGATGCCTAGGAAGCCGAACACGGCCTGATCCATCGGACAATTGTAGTGATACTCGCCGACGTTACCGTGAGCTTTCGCCTTCCCCTTATCGATCGTCCGCGCGAGCTGAACGACGCCCTGCCACTTGTCGCGCACGCTTCGAGGATATTCTTTGGTTAGATCCATTAAAAAACTCCCCTGACTTTTGCTCTTGCGTACGACACTCAGCGGCTTGCGACGGTTGCGACTTACTCCGTCGGCGCGCAATATGTAATATCTCTGATCGAAGGCGCGTCGAGCTTCCGAGGAGTAACTACTTCGAAACGAGGACGCTGGTGAAGTTTCGATTGCGAAGGTGTGCTGCGGGTTGCCTGGCTGCCGCGCTTGCGGTTTCACTCCTGGCCGTGTCACAGGCTGATAGCGGCACGGCGGAGGAGGCGATCCGGACAGCCTACACGGCGCTTCAAGCGGCGTTGTTCAAAAACGATGCTTCGGCGATCGCGCAGTTGCTCGCGACGAATTTTCAAGCTCGGCAGGTCGACGGCAGCATTCAAGACCGCAACGCATATATTAAGGATCAAACTGAAACGACGCCGGGGTTAACGATTTCGTCCCTAACGATCGGGGTAACGAAGGTCGACGTCACAGGTGAAACGGCGCAAGCTGAGGTGCGGTACGCCGTAACGGGAACCTTTGCCGTACAGGGTGTCCCAAAGCCGTTGCGAGGAATGATGCGCGCCACGGATCGATGGGCGCTTGACGCCGGGCGCTGGAAACTGCTGTCGAACACCGTCCACGAAATCGTCTCATACGTTGACGGCAAGCTCGTTCAGGACGAACGCGCAGCGCTGCCGGAGCTTCCGCCCACAAGCGCAGCGATCGCCGAACTGCGCGCACGCGCCGTCATCGTCCCCACGCTGGATCTGAGCGCGGATCCGCAGCAGTTGAGCGCGATCGGTGGCGCGATCGGTGACGCGCGAATCGTCGGAATGGGTGAGGGAAGCCACGGCTCGAGCGAGTTTTTCGCGTTCAAGGATCGATTGTTCAAGTATCTGGTTGAGAATAAGGGCTTTACCGTCTTCGCGATTGAGGCGGCGTGGGGTTCCGGACACGTGGCAGACCGGTACATCAACGGCGGTCCAGGCACGGCGCGACAGGCCGCCGCCCGGCTGGGATTCTGGGACTGGAACACCCCCGAAGTCGCGGACCTCCTGCAATGGATGCGCGACTACAACGCGCGGCCGGGGCAGCATCCCATGCTGAATTTCGCCGGAGTCGACATGCAAGACCCAATGGGTGCCGCAGGCGATCTGGTCGAGTTCCTTCGCGCGCACGATGCCGCAATGGCGCAGAACGCGCAGGCAGCACTGTCATGTGTCGCTGATAGCGTCTCCGCGCAATACCTTGAGCTGCACCGCCGAACGCCGATCGATTGCCGTCAAAAAGTCTCCGCTCTTACCGACCAGCTCGCGTCGCTGAAGGATACGCCCGGTGCAGACGTCGCGCGCGACGCGCTAACCAACGTGCTGCAGTATCTCGACGCACAAGCAGCGCCCTCCGCTTCGGCGGTGCGCGATCGCGACATGGCCGAAAACGCCGAATGGCTGGCTGGCAAGGAATTCCCGCGCGCGAAGATCGCCTTGTGGGCCCACAACTTTCACGTGGGCGCCAGCGTGAGTCCACCCGCCGATCGATCGATGGGATCGTATCTGCGCGAGCGATTCGGTGCAGATTACTACACGATTGGCCAAACGTTCGGCAGCGGAACGGTTCGCGCGATCGTCATGGGTCGTGGGCTGCAGTCGGTAGCCGTCCTGCCGAAGCCCGGTGATTCGATAGCGGCCCTATTGGGCCCGCTGAATGCGATTGCATTCCTCGATCTGCGGCGGTTGAAATCCGACAGCGCATTGCACAGCTACTTTTCGGAGGAGCGTGGCATCGAACAGATCGGTGGGGCCGTGGCTAGTGCGCAGGGCATAGACGGAAGGAGGCAGATGCTTGTCCCCGACGCCTACGACGGCTTAGTCTACGTTCCGACCAGCACGGCCTCCGCGTACGCAACTCCGCCTTCACGGATGAAGCGTGACGTGTCGGAAAACGGCCAGCCTTGGGTAGTTGTCGGCCCGGGATTTGACGACGTGGCGATTTCGGAAATCGCGCACGGCGCGGCGTTAAGCAATCGCGACGGATTGAACGGCATGCCCAACCAATTGTTGCGGCGCTTCGATGCGGCACCGTACCGCGGGCGCACCGTACGCGTCAGCGGCGAAGCTCGGCGCGTCAATCTTCTGGGCTTTACGTTTCCGTTCGCCCGAGCTGTAAGCGCAAGCGGTTCCGTCGTGGCTATGGCATTCGGTGCGGCAGTCAACGCGCAGGCGGGCGATGCTTGGGTACCATTCGTGCTCAAGCTTTCGCTGCCGCCCAATGCGCGGTATATTGACGCGGGCATTGGAAGCGCCGGGCTCGGCTCAGCCGAAGTGCGCAACGTCACAATCGGAGGTTAAGATAGAGCCGCAACCTGCGCTCTGCCGAGCCGTTGCTCTTGCGTGTCCTAGCAATCCGCCCTTCGCGCCACGAAGTAGCAACGAACCGAGGTTTATCGTTCTGCGAGGAATGCACTCAGAGCCGCGATCGTCGCGGCGGGGTTCTCAGCCATCAGCCAATGACCGGAGTCCGGAATCACGCTCGTTCGAACATTTACCGCGACGGCTTTCGCGAATGCAGGCATGAGTGGCGCGAACGATTTTTCGCCGCCCATCGCTAACACAGGCATTCGCAGAGGGGTCTTTTCGAATATCGCGTCGGCGCTCGCATCTGCATCAAAGTCTTTGAAGTACGTAAAGCCGACACGCATGGTTCCCGGTTGCGCATAGGATGCAGCGATCGCGGCACGTTCGGCATTGCCGATTCTTTCGGGATGAAACGCAAATCTGTTCCAGAGCCCATCGAGGTAAATCCGTTCGCGTCCTGCTGTGAGCTGTTCTGCATACGTGCCGAAAAAATGAAAGTGCCACGTTTCCGGAAACAGCAGCACGGTCTGCCACGGACCGACGCCCGGGATCGGCCCGTCCATCAGTGCAAGTTTCGTGACATCGCTGCGAAATTGCGCGGCGTAGCTGTAGGCGACTATCAGCCCGATGTCGTGACCTACCACTGCTTCGCGTCGCATCTTAAGCTGTTGCATGAGCGAGTGGATGGAACGCGCGACTGAAGCCATGTCATATTGCGCGGTAGGATTTTCCGGTCGCGAATTGCCAAGTCCGGGGAGGTCCGGAACGATGACCGTATGCGTCTTTGCGAGCACCGACGCAAGAGCCGACCACATCTGTCCGGTATCGCCATAACCGTGAAGAAGAAGCACCGCCGGCCCGCTCCCTCCGATCCGGTAATAAATTCTTCGACCGCCGGCTTGGACCGTGTGAGATGCAAATCCCGGCGCAAATAGCGGCATCTCAGTCGGGCGTGCATTTGCAGTCGCGGCCGCAAGTGCAGCAATTAGGAGAAAAGCCTTCTTCATCACGGCTGCCTCGGCAAGTTAACGCCGACGGCGATTGATCGTGCCATTCAACGTCTCGGAGTTGCGAATCGCATCGGGCTCTGGCCTAGCGCGCGATTTGGCCTAGGTAGTATCCGAGCCGATTTTCGACGTCCCCCGGCTTGTGGAAGCCGCGCGCCATCAGCGCTTTGATCCCATCTTGGGCGGCGGATCGCCCGAGCGAAGCGATGCACGCGTCCCACCCGGCACCAAGTTCGACGTCAGGCCGCAGGCTGGTGTTAACGAGGCGTTTAGTGTTGGCAATCGCCCACTTGTCGAATCCGGCGATCCGGGTCGCGAGCGCCTCTACGAACGCGT
>DAIMCN010000083.1:0-4514 GCA_036726365.1 Candidatus Cybelea sp. | reverse complement strand
CGTCGCTCGCTCGTAGGTATCGAGCCCGGTGGTGCTTCAACAGACGCGACTCCAGGATGAGGAGCGAACCATGATCGATCATCAACGGGACATGACGCCGGTCGTTGACCTTACGCGTAAAAAAGGCACCGGCGCGGAGCGCACGCGGCGGCCCATCTACGTCGACCTGCTTCCGCCGTGCAACAACGCGTGCCCGGCCGGCGAGAACATCCAAGCGTGGCTGGACTTAGCGCAGGCGGGACGCTGGAAGGAAGCGTGGGAACAGCTAATCACCGATAATCCGCTCCCGGCCGTGCACGGCCGGGTGTGTTACCACCCGTGCGAAACAGCCTGTAACCGGCGCGAACTCGACGGCGCGGTAAGCATCCACGCCGTCGAGCGTTTTCTCGGCGACCTGGCATTGCGCAACGGCTGGAAAGTGCCCGTGACGGCGCAGCCGTCAGGAAAGCGCGTCCTGGTTGTAGGCGCCGGCCCGGCGGGGCTGTCTGCAGCGTATCATCTCAAGCGCGTCGGTCACGACGTCGAAATCCACGATGCTGGTCCGCTGCCCGGCGGGATGCTGCATTTCGGCATCCCCGCGTACCGGCTTCCGCGCGCCGATCTCATGGCAGAGATCAAACGCATCGAAGACTTCGGCGTCAAGATCGTTCTCAATAGTAAGGTCGAAGATGTGTTGAAAGCCAAAGCGGCGGGTAAGTTCGACGCCGTTTTTGTGGCGATCGGCGCGCATCTCGCAAAGCATGTCGACATACCGGCGCGCGACGCCACTAAGGTGTTCGATGCGGTAGCGCTGCTGCGCGACGTGGGAACCGGCGGCAAGCCCGTGCTGGGACGCCGAGTCGTGATCTACGGCGGCGGCAACACCGCGATGGACGCCGCCCGGACCGCGAAACGGTTGGGCGCGACGGAGACGCTCATCGTGTATCGCCGCGATCGGGAGCACATGCCGGCGCATCAATTTGAAGCCGATGAAGCCATGACCGAAGGGGTCAAAATTCACTGGCTGCGGACGATCAAGGAAATCGACGGGGCCGATCTGACGGTCGAAGTAATGGAGATCGACGACAAAGGCAAGGCCCGGCCGACCGGCAAGTTCGAGACGCTTCAGGCCGACGCCGTCGTTCTGGCACTCGGCCAAGATTCGGACAGCGGTTTCCTGCACAAGATCAAGGAGATCGAGTTCGGACCCGACGGTACGGTTATCGTTGCACCGAACATGATGACGGGCAGCCCGGGAATCTTTGCCGGCGGCGACCTGATCCCGTGCGAACGCACTGTCACCGTTGCCGTCGGCGGCGGAAAGAAGGCGGCGCGTTACATCGATGCGTGGCTCCGCTCGACGGCGTACGCACCGCCGCCCAAACACACGATCGTCAACTTCGGTATGCTCAACTTGCCGATTTTCAGCGACGTGCTGGTGCATATGCAGCGCGAACGCTTGGTGGAAGAACGAACGGCGTCTTTTGAGGAAGTCGTTGCCGGTCTGGACGAGCCGGCGGCACTCGGGGAAGCGAAGCGCTGCCTCTCGTGCGGCAACTGTTACGAATGCGATAACTGCTTGGCGGCGTGTCCGGAAGACGCGATTGTCAAGTTGGGCACGGACAAAGGGTACGATGTTAATTTCGAGCGCTGCACCGGTTGCGGGGTGTGCGTCGCTCAATGTCCGTGTCATGCAATGGAAATGATTGGGGAGCCGGTCGCATGAGCACTATTATGACCAGCACGAAGAGCGATGGCTCTGCCGGCAACGGCGTGACGAGTAATCGCGTAACCATGGACGGCAACACCGCCGTCGCGCATGTCGCGTATCGCGTCAACGAGACCGCTGCGATCTACCCGATCACGCCGTCGTCGACGATGGCGGAACTTGCCGACGAATGGTCCTCAAAGGGCGTCAAGAATATCTGGGGCCGCGTTCCCATCGTTCAAGAGATGCAAAGCGAAGCCGGCGCGGCCGGCGTGTTGCACGGTGCGCTGCAATCGGGTGCGCTCACGACGACGTACACGGCATCGCAAGGCCTGCTGTTGATGATCCCCAACATGTATAAGATCGCCGGCGAGCTGACGCCGGCGGTGTTCCATGTTGCGGCTCGCGCGCTGGCGACGTCGGCCCTCTCAATCTTCGGCGACCATTCCGATGTGATGGCCGTGCGCAACACGGGCTTTGCACTGATCTCATCCGGTAACGTTCAGGAAGCGCACGACACGGCGCTGATCGCGCAAACTGCGACCCTCGAGTCGCGCATTCCGTTCCTGCACTTCTTCGACGGTTTCCGGACTTCGCACGAGCTCAACACCCTCGACCTGCTCTCCGACGAACAGATTCGTGCGATGATCAGCGACGATCTCGTGCGCGCGCATCGCGAGCGGTCCCTGAGTCCGGAGCGTCCGTTCATCCGCGGAACGGCGCACAATCCCGACACTTTTTTTCAGGCGCGTGAAGCGTCGAATGTCTTTTACGATCGGGTACCCGGGATCGTTCAGGCAGCGATGGACCGCTTTGCCCAGTTGACGGGCCGCCAATATCACTTGTTCGAATACGACGGCGCAGCTGACGCCGAGCGCATCATCGTCATGATGGGTTCGGGGTCGGAGACGTCTCGCGCGACGGCGCGTGTGCTCTGTGCCGCGGGCGCCAAGTTCGGCGTGCTGCAAGTTCGTTTGTATCGGCCCTTCTCGGCTGCGGACTTCATCGCGGCGGTGCCGTCGTCGGTCCGTTCAATCGCCGTGCTCGAGGAAACCAAAGAGCCGGGAGCATCGGGCGAACCGCTGTATCTCGACGTGATGAGCACGCTCGGGCAGGCCGTAGCGAACGGCGAGCGCGCGCAGATGCCGCGTGTGATCGGCGGCCGGTACGGCATCTCATCCAAAGACTTCACGCCGGCTATGGTCAAAACCGTCTTTGACGAGCTTGCGAAGCCCCAGCCCAAGAATAGTTTCTCGATCGGCATCAACGACGATGTGTCGCACCGAAGTCTCGAAGTCGATACGAGCTTCACCATCGAGAAGGACTCGGTCACCCGGTGCGTCTTCTACGGATTGGGCGCGGACGGAACGGTCGGTGCGAATAAAAATAGCGTGAAGATCATCGCGCAGGACGCGGGACTCTACGCGCAGGGGTACTTCGTCTACGACTCGCACAAGTCGGGCGCGCAGACGGTTTCGCATCTTCGTTTTGGTCCGGAGCCCATTCACGCACCCTATTTGATCGCATCGGCCAGCTTCGTGGCGTGCCATCAATTCAGTTTCATCGAGAGAGTGGACGTGCTGCGGCTCGCCGCGCCCGGTGCCGTCTTCCTGCTCAATAGCCCGTACGGGCCGGATGACATTTGGGATCACTTGCCGCGTGCGGTGCAGCACACCATCATCGAAAAGAAGCTGCGCTTCTACGTCATCGACGCCTCGAAAGTCGCCCGTGACGCCGGGATGGGCTCGCACACCAACACGATCTTGCAGACCTGCTTCTTCGCGATCTCCGGCGTGCTGCCGCGGGATGCGGCGATCCACCACATCAAGGAATCGATTCGTAAGACCTATTCGAAGAAGGGCGAAAAGGTGGTGGAGCTCAACTTCGCCGCCGTCGACGGGACGCTGGTCAACCTCTTCGAGGTGAAGGTGCCCACGAGCGTGACGAGTGCGTTCGACCGCCCGCTGCTCGTCCCGGCCAGCGCGCCAGAATTCGTCCAAAAATTCACGGCAACAATGATGGCGGGACTGGGCGACGAGATCCCGGTAAGCTTGATGCCCATCGACGGCACGTTTCCGTCGGGTACCGCGGCGTTCGAGAAGCGCAACGTCGGTGACTTCGTTCCGGTGTGGGAACCCGACTTGTGCATTCAGTGCGGGCAGTGCGGTTTCGTCTGCCCGCACAGCGTGATCCGGGCAAAGTACTACAACGACGACAAGCTCGCGAACGCACCGGAGACGTTCAAATCGGCTCCGATCAACGTGCGCGGATTTCCGGAAGTCAAATTCACCCTGCAGTTCTATCCCGAGGACTGCACGAGTTGCGGCCTGTGCATCGAGGCCTGTCCGGCCGTCGATCCGTTCGATCTCGAGCGGCGGGCGATCAATCTGGCTTCGAAGGCACCGCTTATCGAGTCCGAGCGAACCAACATCACGTTCTTCGAGAGCTTGCCGTTCAACGACCGGGCGCGCGTCGACTTCGAAAACGTGCGCGGCGTGCAGTTCCTGCAACCGCTCTTCGAGTTTCCCGGCGCCTGCGCGGGCTGCGGCGAGACGCCGTACATCAAGCTGATGTCGCAACTCTTCGGTGATCGGCTGCAAGTCGCCAACGCGACGGGCTGCTCGTCGATCTACGGCGCGAACTTACCGACAACGCCGTGGACGAAGGACGCCGAGGGCCGCGGTCCCGCCTGGTCCAACTCGCTCTTCGAGGATAACGCAGAGTTCGGTCTCGGTTTTCGGCTCGCCGCGGATCAACACGTCGAGATGGCGCACGGGCTGCTGCTCGAGCTCGCCGAGCAGCTTGGTCCCGACCTCGTCGAACAGAT
>DAIMCN010000082.1:0-4746 GCA_036726365.1 Candidatus Cybelea sp. | reverse complement strand
TCAAGAACGCCGGCCATTGGATCATGGAGGAGCAGCCAACCGCAACGATGGCGGCTTTGACCCAGTTCTTGGAACGCACTCGGTAATCGGCGACTATCTCGCGCGGCACAACTTCAATCTTTGTGATTGTCGATTTGTGTGGCGCCGTCCAGGTTATTTCGGATTTGGGCGCAATGCCTCGCACTTCTTGTATCGGGGCGCAACCTCTGGCGACCCTCAGGCGATTTCGAAAGCATGACCGATCAAGAGATTAAACCCTATCTTGGCAAACCCGTGCGCGTTACTTTGGCTGACCGGCGTGTGCTCGCTGGCGTTCTCCACGCCTCCGATGAATCGGGGCATGGTCACCGGCACTACGCCATCGTCTCTGATGCGATCCGCGAGGGCGGGCACGCCGCGCGGGAACTCATCCATGGCGGGGACCAGATCGCAACAATCGAGGACGCCTCCGGAGATCCTGCGGCAACGGCCTAAAGCCGCCCGACAGGCGTCGCGGACGGTCCAACCCGCATCGGTAATGATGGCCGCGACGTCGTTTAGCGAAGCACCCGTCACCTTGTTATCGGACACGTTTTTCTCTCGTCTCGAAGTGGTCACGCCGAAAGGAGCTGGCTGCTAAGGGTCTCGACCAGCCAGTGCTCAACTTCATCGAAGCTCCAGCCATAAACCCCGGCGAGGCTACGATACACACTCTGTTCAGTAAGACTGGAAAGAATCGCCGCTGCGCGATCGGCCGAGAGCGCAGTTCGCAAGCCGCCAAGCGCTACAAGTCGGTTGACCGTGGCTTCGGCGCCAGCTCGGTGACGGGCCAAGCCGGCCTGGTATGCCGCGGCCATCTCCGGTTCCGTGCCGGCGGCCGAGGCGAGAGCCGCGATTATGTCGCCACAGCGTTCGGCCAGCGTTCGCGTGATGCTGACTTGCCGACGAAGCACGTCGGAGGGATCGCCGCTGGCCATCAGCTCGGCCGCCTGCTTGGGGATATTAGCCCGTTCGTCGATTCGGTCGAGCAGCAGCCGCAGCAGCACTGGCTTCGCTCCAACGCTGGCATACACAGTGGCCAAAGCGACACCGGCCCGTTCGGCGATGTCAGCGACCGAGGTTGCGCCGTAGCCGCGACCCAGGAACAGAGCGAGCGCGGCATCGAGAATCACCTGCCGGGTTTCTTCGGCCTGTACTTGCCGCCGCGACGTGTTTGACATGAAGGCAGAGTTCGTGTAGATTAGCTAGAAGTCATGTCTAATAACAAGATGCTTCATCTAGCAAAGCTATAAGAGGGCGCTGCATGCGGGTCAGCCCTCCGTCTCTCCTGGTCTTGCTTTCTGCAGCGCTGGGTGCGCTGGCGGCTTGCACGTCGCCGGTCACGGCGCTTTATCCGCCCGTTACTTCAGGTGCCTCCGACGTCAACGAGCCTTCAAGAGACACTGTGAAAATTGCCGCGTACACGGTCCCGACAAAAGCCGTCAACCCGTACGACATCGCGCTCGGACGCGCCGGAAATCTCTGCCGGCGTCGGCCGTACGATTTGGTTCACGAATATCATGGGCAACCAGGTCGACAAACTCGCTTACTAACCTAACCGGCGGGAAGGAATTTTAATGCACAAGATCATTTCGAGCGACCGATCAAGCCTCGAGAAACTGGTCGAGGAGCTGGAGGACGCGTGGAACGCCGGCGACAGCACCGCTTTTGCCGCGGCCTTCGCCGATGACGCGGATTTCGTGAACGTGTATGGAATGCATGGGCGCGGCAGGGCGGCAATCGCCAACGGCCATCACTTCATCTTCACGACGGTATACAAAGATAGCAAAGTCGAGTACCGCGTCGTTTCCGTGCGGACGCTCGCGTCCGGGGTCGCCCTGGTTCACGTGTCCGCGAGACTGAACGTGCCCGGTGGCCCACTGGCGGGGACGCACCAAGCGCTCTGGAGCGGCGTCGCGACGCTCTGCGATGATGCATGGAAGTTCGCGGCTTTCCACAACACCTTTGTGAAAGATCCCCCCACAACTAACGTGTAGTATTCGGGCCGTTTATGCTCCAGACGATGTCCGCGACTCGTTCAACGTGCATGTCGGTCCGTAACTTTACAAGATAACGTATCTAATGGAGGTCCCAATGGCCATGGCTACGATCTCGGCTACTGAAAGGAGTGCGCAATTCGAGAAATTCATCGCTATCGCGACTGGGCTTTTGCTCCTCACTGCCTCGGTTGCGTTCGGAGCCGCTCGAACGGTTGGACAGACGATCGTTTACGACTTCAATGAGTCCATTCGCAGTACTCCGAGCGTACCGGCCGGCATGTCACCCGAGAATCGCGCTAAAATGGAAAGGGCGCAAAACAAGCCGCAGAGTTTCGTCCTCACGGTGACCCTCGAGGAGATCGCACCCGACGGCAGCGCGCATGTGAAGGCAAGCTTGGTCGATACCGCGTCAGCCAGTGCACCGGCCTCCTTGCGGAACGCGTCCAGCGATTTTATCGCAACACTCACGCAGGATGGGCAAATTATCGCGCAATACGATCCAAAGCTGCAGCCGACGACCGGTGCGGGCGGTAGACTCGCTAACTTAGCGGAAGTGAACCTCAATAACGCGGGCGGCCAAGTGATGACCCATTTCCCCTACTTTAACGCATTCGCAAAGGGATGCGCAATGCGCCCGCGCGTTGCGACTTGGCACGAGATAATGCCGGATTCGCTTGGCGGCCAGCGTACCTTCACCTTCGCTACCACTGGAGCGCGAACCGTAACGATGAAAAACGATTTTGAGAACCAGTACATGGTGCAAACCATTCGCGCAAGTGGGCATTGCGACGCGAGCGCGGGCCTTGTACTCGACTATCATGAAGAGATCGATAATACACCCAAGAACGGGTCGCCATCTTCGATCACGCGGGACATCAAACTGCGTCAATAGCAATGGCAGCTTCGAGCGCCGGCCGTCGAGAGGGTGTCGAACGATAACGACTTATCTTCGCGCAACTTAGCAAACGATATCTAATAGGTGCCCGCCGCCGTACCCAGGAATGATTGTTGCTTACGCGCGGGCTGGAGGTCTCCCCGTTTTTCCGCATCGTGGCTTTCGAGTTCAGAGGAAAGATGCTGCAGTCATAGCACAATGAGGCCATGATCTTTATTGGCGCGCCGAATCACGAATACATCGGCCTTGCGCAGATATTTGTTTTTTTGTTCATCACGCTGGGCCCGATGAACTTCGTCAAAGCCTTTGCTCAATCAACCCATGGCGCCGACGCCGGATTCCGCCGGAAACTTGCCATCAGAACGATCCTCATCGCTACGATTTCCCTCTTGCTGGCATCGCTCGTGGGCACGGTGCTGCTCCAAAAATGGCTCATCTCAGTTGGGGCCATCGGAATGGCCGGCGGCCTCATTCTATTCCTCGTTGCGATCAGGTCGATTCTGGCGTTCTACGCAGAACGAACCACTCAGGCCCAATCGCCGCCACCGGCTTCAACGCTCGCGCTCGCCGCCTCGCAGCTCGCCGTACCGAGTATCGTCACGCCGTACGGTGTAGCGACCGTGATAGTCTTCCTTACGATTGCACCGGAGGTAAAATGGGCGATCGTTGGGCTAGTCCTCGCGATCATGATCATCGACTTGCTGGTGATGCTATTCGCGCGGCCGCTGCTTCGCGTTTTAGGTGTGCCGCTGCAGCTTCTCGGCATCGTCTTTGCGGTTTTGCAAGTCGCACTGAGCGTTCAGATGATCTTCTTCGCCTTCCGAGTCGTTTTCGCGAAGGGCGTCTAGGTAGGGATCTTGATCTTCTTCCCGTTCACCCACGTTTGCGAGACCTTGACGTCGCCGAGCCTCGTTGGGTCGGTCTTGCGAGGGTCGTCTTCGAGGATTGTGAGATCGGCGTATTTCCCCGCCTCGAGCGAGCCAAGCCTGTCGCCCATGCCGCATTGCGCCGCCGCGACGACGGTCATCCCCTTGAGGGCCGCCTCGATGGGAACCCGCTGATCCGGCCCGACGACCGAACCGTCGATCGCGCAGACGCGCGCTACGGCCGTTCCGATCTCGCGCAGCGGAGCGATGGGCGAACACGGGGAGTCGCTATGAATCGAGAACGGCACGCCGCTTGCCAAGAAATCTCCGGCCGGGTTAAAGCGCGCAGCGCGCTCGGACCCGAAGATTTCATCGCGATATGCCGCGCCATAGTAATACACGTTGTTCATGAGGTGGCTCGGCTGAACGCCTAGCTTCTTCATGCGCGCGATCTGTTCGGGACGCGCTTGCGTGCAGTGTTCGATGCGGTTGATGCCGCTCGGGGCTGGAGCCGAACCGTACGCCGCCTCGATGGCATCGAGCGCCATTTCCAAAGATGCATCGCCGTTGCAATGGATGGAGACTGGCCAACCCGCGGTCTTGACCTTCGTCACGAGTTCGCGCATCTCGTCGGCGGTGTAGTTCGGCGCGCCACGCTCAGACGTTTTGAGATACGGCTGCGTTTGATAGGCGCTTTCCTGTTGGGGCGAACCGTCCGAAACGATCTTCACCGCGTAAAAGGAAAGCAACGCGCCGGGAATCTCGAGAGCCGACGCTCCGGGTTTTCCATATGACGCTATAAACTGCATGGCTTGATCGAGGTAGTCGACCATCGGACTCACGCTATAGCGAACCGGCGAGTTAGCCGTGATAGCCTTGTAGCCCTCGAACACCTCGGGTTTTTGTGCAAACGCCCCGGCTTCGTGAACCATCGTACAGCCCAGCGCCGCGGAGCGATACAGAAACT
>DAIMCN010000081.1:0-4781 GCA_036726365.1 Candidatus Cybelea sp. | reverse complement strand
CCAGCGCCGGCGGCCACGAGCGCAAGTGCGGGTTGAGAAACTTGATTTCCAGCATAACGACCGGAAACAGCGTGAGCAAGACGAGACACGCCGTCTTCCACATGCTCGGCGGTTTGCCGGTAGTCGGATCGTTGGGAACCCAGCCCGGAAACGACGTGTCGACGCGTTGCGCCTTGAAGCGCTCGACCAACGGCGACGCTTCCTCGATCAACGCCGCGCGCTGCGGCGAGTTTTGCCACGCGCTCAAGTGCTGCGCGGTATCGAATCGCAGTACGGTCGTCCAGCCGGTCTCCTTATGCTGGGGCGGCTGGACGAACGAACCGATGTAACCGGGGAACGTTTCCTGAACCTTTTGAATTTTGTCGGCCCAGGCGCGATATTCTTTTTCTTTGCCGGGCCTGATGTCGGTCACGACGACGAAGGTTACGCCGTGCTGCACGTAGTACGCGACGGCCGCTTGTCCGACGAGCTGCATCACGATGCCGCCTTCGGCAAACGCGGCGGCCTCCGCGACCAGATGGCGGTTGGCGTCGCTGCGGCGCCAGGTTCGCAAGGCTTCTTCGTTATCGAAGCGCGCCAGAGCGACGGCTTCCTGTTGATCCGGCGGTGCCGCCGGCCAGAACTCGAAGCTGAGCGCGCCCGGCGAGGCTAAGACGGCCGTCTGCCAGCGCACGTGCCACTGCCTGAATTCATCGACGCACTCAAGCCGCACGCGTGCGCAGAGCAACAAGGTCGCAACGTCGTCCGCCACGATGCTAGTTGCCGCCGAGCACCGCCGGAGCCGCTCCAATTCCCGACCAGATCGCGTGCACGCGCGTTGCGGTGAGAACCCGCGCTTGCGGGTTCGAGCGCGTGAGTCGGAACTTCTCGATTTGCACCTTGCCGGCGGGAGCGCCGCTCGCGAGCAAATCGGCACCAATTGTGGTCGACGTCGTCGCAACGCGAACGCGCGACGCGCCGACGAACGGCTTGAACGACGCGATCTCGCTGAAGTTGGAAGTCATTTCGTGCATCATCGCGCTGTGCAAGTACATCGTCGGGTTGCCCTGGAGGGCCGTTCCGGTCGAGAACACCTTCACGGTTCCCGCGCCCGAGAGCTGACCGGCGGCGATCGCTTCGGCGCCGCCGTACGAACCGGCCAGCCACCCGGTAGCGATCGAGATCGGACCGCGATAGCTTGCGCCGAACGGCGTAAAGGACGCGTCCATATGCGCGTTGCCCGGATTGTTCGGCCAGGCCGGCGGAGCGCCGATCGGCGTCATCAGCGAGTACGAAAACACTTTGACCTGCGCGCCCGTTCCGGGCGCGGTCACGATGCTGTTGCGTCCGGTTAAGAAATCGACGAATCCGGCGGCGAGGCTGACGCCGGACGTATCGCTTCCGTACGGTGCGAAGGTAGCGAACGTTGCCGGTGCCGTGCCGAGCGCCGGAAGTTCGCTGCTGAAGATCCGAACTTGATCGGTCGTGCCGGCGCCGGAGCCGACGATGATGTTATCCGCCGATCGGCCGTCGATTTGCGTGGCCGCAACGCTCACGCCGCCTGTCTGCCCCGCGTCGAACGCTTGGAAGCGCGCCAGCTCGGTTGAGAACGGCTTGCCGCCGCTGGGTGCGCCCGAGTACGCCACGACTTCGGGCGAGTGTCCCTTGCCGGCACCGACGATGAGATCGTAGATCCCGTCAGCATCGACGTCACCGATCGCCACGCTGGGCGTTCCGTAGAAATCCGGGAACGGCGTGACGGTCGTTATCAAGCGATCGCCGCGCCCGTCGAAGATGCTCACCATTGCGGGGTGGCCCGGCGAGCCCGGAATCGCCACCGCATAGTCGGAGACGGCGGGGATAACGTTGATGAGCATCATCAACCCATTGTCTTCGTGGTTGAGCCGATGGCAGTGCAGCACGTACAAGCCCAAGTAGTCGTTGAACTTCGTGCGCATCGTCAGCGTACCGGCTTGAATGACCGCCTCTCGCGGTCCCATCGACGGCGCGGGAACGTTGGCGTTGTCCTCGCCCCACATCTGCGGTCCCAGTTTCGTTCCGGTCGTTGGATCGTAGTACTTGGTCACTTGAAAGTCGTTGACGTGGACGTGAATCGGATGCGCGTCGTTATTGTGGTTGATGAAGTTCCACTCTTCGACCGAACCCAGCCGCGCTTGAATCAACGGAACGTTGGGAAACGCGTTTCCGTCGAACGCGTACACGAACGCCTTGGGATCGGCCTTGGTGGCGTGATTATTAAGAAACCCGCCGTTGATGAGCAGCGTACGGCTTACATCGGGTTTGAGTTTCGACAGATCGTGGAAGGGCGTCGGCGCGCCGAGCTTCTGCCCGGGGTTAAACGCCGTCGTAACGCCTTGCCCGTCGTCTGGGTTGGCATTGAGCAGCGTTTGCGACGGGAAGATGAAGAATCCGTCGGCATAACTGATCGCCGAGGGCAGCACGCTGAGAGTTCCCAACCGCGCCGGCGGATTCGGCGTGCCGTTGTTCGTGTAGAGGACGCCGGGTGCGGAAAGCGTCCGGGCGCCCGAGCCCAGACCCGGCAGTGAGAGGCGCAACGATCCCTTGGCGGGCATCGTCACGGCGATCGCAAAGCGCGTCGCCGGCGGAATCAGCAACTGCGTCCCGTCCTGTTCGTGCGGATAGTGCACTTCGCCGTAGGCGATGCCATCTTGTCCGACGATGGCGATCTTCGGATGGTAGCCGGTTGCGGTTTCGGTGAGCTCGACGTTCATATACGCAATGTCGCTGACGTTGGCGAGTGCCCAAATCTCGGTTTGCCCGGGCTTGACCTTGAGGACCGGCTCGAACAACCCGTTGACCGTAAACTGAACGTCTCGCTCGTAGTCGGGAAGCTCCGGATTGGCCTCCATGCTGACGCCGCCGGAGCCCGCAGCGGCCGTAAAGCGCTGCAAGTTGGTCGGTACGAATTGGAAGCGCCCGCGCATGTTCGCAATCGACAGCGGCCCTGAGTACCACACGGTAGCCCACTGCGTGCCCTTCTTCGATTCCAAAAAGTTCACCGGTGCCAGCGACGGGTGGTACGTACCGTTGGCGAGTTCGTTGTCCTTGGGCGGTATCCGGGTGCTGACCCATTGCGGCCAGTTCGGATTGGTCATCTGTGCCAGGCCGCCCATGCGATCGAAGACCGTATTATACTGCAACAGCATAGTGCGGATCGGAATTTTGTTTTGCGTGACGACCGGGATCTCACTGTCGGCGCGGCCCACGAGCAGCATACCGGCGAGACCGTAGTACGTCTGCGACGCCGTTAGGGTGTGCAGGTGGCTGTGATACCAGTACGTGCCCGGCGTCATGTTCTTGGGGATGTCGTACACATAGGTGTTCGACATGCCGGCATCGATGTGCAGCAGCACGTTGTCGGCGTTACCGCGCGGGCTGACGTGCGCGCCGTGCACGTGGAGATTGACCGGCGCCGACGTCATCATCGCCGGGTAGAGCGGTACCGTCTGGCCCTGGGGCGTGTACTTCGGGTCGTAAAAGTCGCGGATCGTCAGGCTACGCAACTCGTTGTTGATGTGAACGATCAGTCTTTCGCCCGGTTCGACTTGCAGCGTCGGCGCGGGATATTGGTGCCCGCCCGACAGCTGTCCGTCGGACGCGGTTCCGCGCTGCACCGAATAGTCGAAGAGCAGCATGTTCTTGACGGGCTTAGCGACGGTGTCGAGCCGCGCGGTACTCTGACGCGGTGTCAGCGTGACCTCGAGGACGCCGTCCTTGCTGGCCAGCGTCACTGGTTCGGTAAAATCGGGGCGGACGGCGAGATCGCGCGTCGTCGGCATACCTTGAGCCTCAATGCGCACTACCGACAAGCCGATGGCGGCGAGAATCGCTATTGCGACGACGTGCGCGGGAAGCGCCCGGGAGATCCAAGGCATGCTACGTGTCCTTTCGCTCAAATGGGTCGAACGCCGCGCTCTCAAAAACGAGTTGGTAAGCGCGCCGCCCTATATTGTGCTTAGCTGCCCGTTCTATGAATGACGCAGATTTCCATCGTAGCGTTCAACCCGACAATCGCGCAAGCCGCGTCAGGTCCCTCCACTTCAGCGCAAGCAGTCGGCTTCCCAGGTTCCGTTTCTCTAACCACGGGGCGGCAGCCGCGGGCCTCGCGCGAGTCGCGGATGCGCTTGTCTTTAGGAAACTACGCGAGCGAGCCGGCGAAGTAGCGTTTTTCGCAACCATTGACGGAAGTCGTCCGCGGCAGTATTCTGCCAGTATGAAAGTGATATTCACTTTCGATTTTTTCGTTAACGGGATTTTCGGCTCCCGCTTGGCGGCGACCGTGTGCCGCGCAAGATGCTGACGAAAAACGCCGAAGACGCCTGAACGCAGCACCCACCTTTCCTCGGATCGGAGAAGTCGCACGAGATGGAAAACACAATCGTCGAGTTGTCGGAAGCCGACCAGGGCTGTCCGGTTAAGCACGTACCCCTGCGGCCTAGAGTAAACATCGATTGGTTCCCCGAGTTGTTGGACCTATCGGTGCTCCACCGGCCGTCTGCACTGTCCGACCCGATGGGCCCCGATTTCAACTACGCGCGTGAGTTCAACAGCCTCGCCCTCAAGGCGGTCAAGGCAGATCTTTTCGCGTTGATGACCGCGTCGCAGGAATGGTGGCCGGCAGACTACGGTCACTACGGACCGCTCTTCATTCGCATGGCCTGGCACGCGGCGGGGACGTACCGCATCGGCGACGGCCGTGGCGGCGCGGGCTCGGGCCAGCAGCGCTTCGAGCCGCTCAACAGTTGGCCGGACAACGCGAA
>DAIMCN010000080.1:0-4974 GCA_036726365.1 Candidatus Cybelea sp. | reverse complement strand
CGGGGAGCCATGCCGCACGACGCACGAACCCGGTCGGTGCAGCCAAGGCGATCATCTGTCCTTTGACGGGTGCTACCGGCGGCACGCATGGGGATGGAACGCCGGACAGCGTTGCGGCCCAGGCGCCGCAGGCGTTGACGACGGCGCGAGCGCCAACGTATCCCAGATCGGTATGAATGCCGAGAACGCGGCGACCGTCGCACTCGACGCGAACGAACGAGCTTCGCTCGACCCGGACGCCGCGCTTCTCACACGCGGCGACGAGCGCGCGCCCGAGGCGGCGGTTGTCGACGCAGCCCTCGCCACGTATCGCTATGCCGCCTACCACCGACGCGCCGAGCCAGGGTTCTGCCGCGAGCAGCTTCTCGCGATCGAGCAGGTCGCATCGCACGCGTTCGGCTTCCAACGTGCCCGCGAGCCGGCGGAGGCCGCCAAGCTGCGCGGCATCGAAAGCCGCATGAACGACGCCGTTCAGGCGCAGGTTCGCATCGACGCCGCTGGCCGCAAAAATGCTCGCGACGAATGCGGGGTACGCTTGCAGCGACGACGCGCAAAGCCGCAAGAGCGCGTCATCGCGCACCGCCTCCGTGTAGGGAGCCAGCATTCCGGCCGCCGCCCACGACGCTGCGCCTCCCGGCTCGCTTCGATCGAAAATGCGAACGCTCGCGCCGCGCGTCGCCAGCTCGAACGCTATTGCCAGCCCGATTACGCCCGCACCGACGACGACAACGTCTCCGCCCCGCTCCCCCGTCATGCTACATGCCGGTGTAAACGGGGCCTTCGCCGCCCTGCGGGGGCACCCACGTGATGATCTGATACGGGTCGGCGATATCGCACGTTTTGCAGTGCACGCAGTTGGTGAAATTGATCTGCAGGCGCCCTTCGAATTTGCCGTCGGTCTTCTCGAACAGGGGCTCGTAGACCGCCGCCGGACAGAAATATCGGCACGGGTTACCGTATTCTACGGTGCAGCGATCGCGACAGATATTCGTGTCGGAAACGATCAAGTGGCACGGCTGATTTTCCTCGTGCATCGTGCCGCTATTGTACACGTCGGTCAACTTATCGAACGTCAGCACGTTATCGATCGTCGCGCGCGGCGTTTCTTTCGGCGGCCAGCCCGCCTTTGCCATACGCGCGTAGCCCGGCTCGCCGGGGAGCTTGTCGATCCAGCCGAATCCCGCGCCGCCGGTGAGCGTTGCGAGACCCGCATTGATCAGCCCCGGGAGCAGACCGTGACTAAAACCTTGGTGGAAGTTGCGTGCCGTCCGCAGCTCGGCATGCGCCCACGATTCCTTGAAGCGGTGCTCGAACGACGCTAGGGCCACCGCATCGCAGTTCCCGGCCTGCAGCGCCTCCCAAATCGTTTCGGCCGCCATCATCCCGGACTTCATGCCGAGATGGATCCCCTTGAGACGCATGCCGTTCAAGAAGCCGGCCGAATCTCCGACGATGAGCAGACCGTCGGCATAGGCGCGCGGCATCGCAAAGAGACCGCCTTCGGGAATCGCTTTCGCCCCATAGCGAATCAGCCTTCCCCCCTCGAGCATCTTGCGAATGTTCGGGTGTTCCTTCATTCGCTGAAGTTCGTTGTGTGGATCGGTCGTAGGGTTCTTGTAATCGAGCCCCGTGACGAAGCCGATGTCGAGAATGTTGTCGCGCATACCGTAGATGAATCCACCGCCGAACGTCTCGGGAGGCAGCGGATACCCGAGCGTGTGAATCACGGCGCCGGCTTCGAAGCGATCGTCGGGCAGCTGCCAGAGCTCTTTGACCCCGGCCGCGTAGACCTGCGGCTCGCGTCCGGCATGGAGGTCGAGTCGCGCCGCTGCCTGTTTTGCAAGCGAACCGCGCGGGCCTTCGCCGAGCACGACGACCTTAGCGAGGATGTCGGCTCCGGGTTCGTAGTTTGATTTGGGCTGCCGATCGTGGTCCAATCCTTTGTCGCCCGTACGTACGCCGATGACGCGATTGGCATGCCACAGGAGCTCCTGACCGGGAAATGCCGGAAAGACTTGCGCGCCGGCCTCTTCGGCTCGATCGCCCAACCATTTGCACAGCTTTTGCAGCGACGTTACGTATTTGCCGCTATTCTTGAGAGGTGGCGGCACCAGCGGCGCTTTGATCTTGCCGCCTTTTGTCAGGAACCACAGTTGATCGGTGGTCACGGGCGATTCGACCGGTGCGCTGTCGCGCCAGCTCGGAAGCAGCTCGTCCAGGGCCCGCGGATCCATCACGGCGCCCGAAAGTCCGTGGTTCCCGATCTCGCCGCCTTTTTCGATCACCAAGATCTCGAGCGCCCGGCCCGCCTCTTGGGCCAGCTGTCCGAGCCGAATCGCCCCCGCAAGACTCGCGGGTCCGGCGCCTACAAAGAGAACGTCCACTTCGAGTCGATCGCGTTCAGGCATGACGTGTTGCTAGTTAAACGAGACCGAAGCAGAATCCTCAAAAACCATGAATGCTCTATCTCGCCGCAGCTTTGCCAGCGACAACAACGCACCCGTGGCGCCGGAGATCATGCAAGCGATCGTCGCGGCAAACGACGGCGATGCGATCGGATACGGCGAGGATGCTTGGACGGCTCGCGCCCTCGATGCCTTCCGCCAACATTTCGGCCCGGGCACGGACGTCTATTTCACGTTTAACGGCACTGGAGCAAACGTCGCAGCCTTGAGCTCGCTGCTGCGGCCGTGGGAAGCGGTGCTCGCTCCTTCGAGCGCGCATCTGCAGACCGACGAATGCGGCGCCCTCGAGCGATTCAGCGGCTCAAAAGTAATCCCGATCGCGACGGCGGATGGGAAACTGCGTCCACACGATCTCGAGCCTTATTTGCATGCCGGACATGACGTTCACTTCCCCCAGCCGCGGGTCGTCTCGATCTCGCAAGCCACCGAGCTCGGGGGTGTCTACGAGATCGAAGAGCTGCGCGCCCTCTGCGCTTTCGCGCACGATCGCGGACTGATCGTGCACATGGATGGAGCGCGAATCGCGAACGCGGCCGTCGCCTTGGAGGCCGGCTTACGAGAATCGACGGTCGACGCGGGCGTCGACGTGTTGACCTTTGGCGGCACGAAAAACGGATTGATGCTCGGCGAAGCGATTTGCTTTTTCGGCTCGCAGCCACAGGCCGCGCCCTTCGTCCAGAAGCAAGCGATGCAGCTGGCTTCGAAGATGCGGTACGTCGCGGCGCAGTTCGAGGCGTTGCTGACCGAGAATCGCTGGTCGCGCTACGCCAGGCACGCCAACGCGATGGCCGCCCGTCTGCACGAGCGGCTGCGCCACGTCGAGGGCGTGCGGATCACCCGGCCGGTGCGTTGTAACGCCGTGTTTGCGACGCTCGACCGCCGCTCCATCGACCGCATTCGGAACGAATTCTTCTTTTATGTTTTCGATGAGTTGCTGCCGGAGGTTCGCTGGATGACCCATTGGGCGACGACGCCGCAAGACGTCGAGGATTTTGCCGCCTGCATCGAGGCCGCGACGGCACGCCGATAGCTAAGCTTCGCCCTCGAAATAGTCCAACTGCGGACTTGCCTTGACCATCACGCTGCGGCGGTGGTCGACGAGCGGCGCATCGGTATCGAGGAGCAGCTTGTCCGAATCCGGATAGTAGCACGACTCGACTTCTTCGGTCCGCGCCAAAAGGAGCACGGTGGCGGGCGCATCGCTCTCGTTGAGGAGTTGATGCGTTCCCGTCTCGCCAACCGGCAGGGCGACGAAATCGCCTTTCCGGCAATGGATCGTCCCTGCCAACGTGCGCACGCTGGGCGCACCATCGAGGACGAAAAATAGCTCCTCCTCGCGCGCGTGGCCGTGCAGGGGGCAAAATCGCTGGCCGGGTTCGAGGGTGCTGACGCGGTATCCCAGCTTGCGCGCGCCGATCGCAAAGCCTACCTCCGCGTCGAGGCAATAAAACTGAGCCGGCTGCACCTCGCCTTCGGTGCGTTCGTCGCGAAAGTCCAAGTCATCCACGTTGATCCGGTGCACTTCGGCGCCGATGCGCGCATACAAAAGCTGGTACAGCGAAGCGTACGCGTTGGCGAAGATCGATTGCCCGTAGCTCACGAGCAGCACCTCCGGATTCACCGCGAGAATCCGGCGCAGCCCGAGAGCTGCACTTTTCGCGTCCGTGTATTCGTCGTTCGAGCGCATTGACAAGGCACCCGCCGGGGCTCCGAACAGGCAATCGCCGGCGAGCACGGTTCGACGGCCCGGTATGCCGATCGCGAACTCGTGCTCGCGCTTTTGATTCTCCAGCGCGATCGCGACGGCGCCCTCAAACAACCTTTCGCGATGTCGCGCCCCTGCAACGATCGTCGCCCCATATCGGGCGGCAAACGTTTGCGCCGCGTTTCCGCGATCGGGGGACATGACGATGACGCGTGAGACGCCGCCGAGCTGTTGGATCTGGGCGTGCCCCGCCTCGTCCAGCGGCAACGGGTCGATGACGACGTTCCCCGTCTCGGTGAGGAACAGGTAGCCATTCGCCGCAGCCGGCTGCGGCTCGAATGGGGCGGACCAAAAGTACGCTTCGCGCAAGCAAAGTCGTTGCAACATCCTAGGCCGTCCACTCCAGCATCGCGCTCCACTCAGGCTTGCGAAAGCGTTGCTTTGACTTGATCGCTTCGACGTATTTGCGCTTGCCGGCGCGGTTGCCCTTACCCAGCATCAAGCCGCCGACCAGCCGATCCTCCCAAAAAAAGAGAGCGCGGTACCATTTTTTTTCGCGATCGATCTTGCGCGTGATCTGGAGATCCTGGCGCAAATCGGTCCCGAGGCCGAACTGCGTGATCGTCTGCCCCTTGAAGAGCAGCGACGAGTACTCGGGAACGTCGTGATATTTCTCGCTGCCGCCCATCATATTTAGCGCGACGACCTTGCCGTGCGCGCCGGCGTTGTTCCAGGTGCCCATCCGATAGCGGATCTCGAGAATCGGATCGTAAAAGTCCGCGACGTCTCCGGCCGCGTAAATCC
>DAIMCN010000079.1:0-5363 GCA_036726365.1 Candidatus Cybelea sp. | reverse complement strand
CTCGGCAGCGTTAAAGGCGCCGAGCACGTGATCGATGCTGTCGTACTCGGGGCGCCCCACGCCCACGCGAATCCGCGGAAAGTCTTCCCCGATCGTCGCGATGATCGACCGCAGGCCGTTGTGGCCGCCATGTCCGCCGCTTTGGCGCATGCGCAGTTTCCCGAAAGGCAAGTCCATGTCGTCGCTGACCACCAGCACGTCGTTGGGTGGCACTCGATACCAGGACGAGATCAGCCGGACCGGCGTGCCCGAGAGGTTCATGAAAGAGGAAGGTTTGACGAAGACGATGCGGCGATTGGGGTCGAGCGCTTGGGCCGCGCTGTCCTTTCGTTTCCAGGAGGTGATGCCGCAACGGCGCGCCACTTCGTCGACGACCATGAAGCCGACGTTGTGGCGCGTTGCGGCGTATTCTTTTCCGGGATTGCCCAGGCCAACGACGAGTCTGGGTGTCCGGGTTTCAGCCAGGCTATTCCGCCTCTGACGGTGTCGGTTCGGCGCCGATGACCTCGGGCTCGGTGATCGCCTCGGCGCCCGGCGCGGCTTCTTCCAGTTCGCGTGCGGTTCGCGAAGGCTCGATCGCAAGCACGATCGTTTCCGGAGGCGTCAGCATCTTGAATCCCGGCGGGAGCGTTACGTCTGCGGCGGTGATGTGCTCGTACACGCCGAGCGCCGTCACGTCCACTTCCAAATTCTCGGGAATGCGGCTGGCCGGCCCTTCCACCTCGAGCTCGTGCGCGATCACGTCCATGACCGCGCCGGAATTGCGAACCCCCTCGGCGACTCCGATCGTCACGACGGGCAGGCGGCTGTTGATGGTCTCGTCGGCCGATACGCGCTGGAGATCCGCGTGAACGATGCGGCGCGAGACGGGGTGAAGCTGTATTTGGCGGACGAGCGCCGTCTGGCGCTTTCGACTACCGTCGGTCAGCGTGACGATCGCGTTGCGGCCGCCGTGGTGGAGCAGTTCTTCAAAGGCGTGGGCGTCAACGGCAATGTGTTCGGGAACGGTGCCGTGGCCGTAGATAACCGCGGGTATCTTCCCGTGGGCGCGAAGCGCGTGCGCGCCGGTCGTGCCGAGCCTATCGCGCAGCTCGACGGAAAGGTTCAACTCTTTCTTGGGCACCAATTACTTCCTTTACACCGCGGCGACGGCTTCGGCCGCCGCGCCTAGAACGCCGTTAGCAGTTTCGTCGCCGGAGAACAGTTCAGAAACGGAACGATTTGTCGTGATGCGGTTGATCGCATCGGCAAAGATTTGGGCGATGGAAAGCTGCACGAACTTGGGATGCCTGTTGCCATCCTCGAATGGTATCGTGTTGGTAAAAAGCACTTTCTCGATTTCCGACTGTTCCAAGACCTCGACGGCTTCACCGGCGAAGATTCCGTGTGACGCCACGGTGTAGACTCGGGTTGCGCCGCGCGCCTTGATGGCGGCCGCGGCCTTAGCGAGCGTACCCCCAGTCGAAATCATGTCGTCAACGACGACCGCGACTTTTCCCGTAACGTCGCCGACGATGTCGGTGACCTCGGAAACGTCCGGCTCGGGGCGCCGCTTGAAGACGATCGCCAGCGAGCTGTTGAGGCGCTTGGCAAAGAGCTCCGCCCGGTGCACGCCGCCGGCGTCGGGCGAGACCACGACGATCTTGTCGTCGCAGAGGCCTTCCTTCTTGAGATAGTTGCACAGCACCGGCATCGCCATCAGGTTGTCGACCGGAATGTCGAAGAAGCCCTGAATTTGCGCGGCGTGCAGGTCCATCGTCACGATTCGCCGCGCCCCGGTGACTTTGAGCAGGTTCGCAATCACCTTGGCGGAGATCGGCTCGCGCCCTTTGGTTTTCTTGTCCTGCTTTGCGTACCCGTAGTACGGAATCACCGCGGTAATGCGCGCCGCCGACGCCCGGCGCAGCGCGTCGATCATCAGCAGCAGCTCCATAACGGCATCGTTGACGCCTTTGCCGTTGGGAGCTTTGCAAATGGACTGCAGCACGAAGGCTTCCGAGCCGCGGACGTTTTCGCCGATCTCGATCCGCGTCTCTTCGTTCCTGAACTCGGACACGAGGGCTTTGCCGACGTGCAGACGCAGTCGCTTCGCGATCTCTTCGGCTAGCTGCGGATTCGAATTTCCACAGAAAAGCAGCGGGTTCTGATTCACGGCTCAGTCTCGTTCGCTAACTGAATCGTTCGGCCCTCGGGGGCTGTTTAAAGGAAGGCAGTGGCTCAAGAGTTCACCTTAGCTTCCCCCTTTGCGCTCGCAGGGGATCAACCCAAGGCGACGGAGGCGTTGGCCCGCGGGGTCATACGCGGCGATCGCGCCCAAACGTTGCTCGGGGTCACCGGCAGCGGCAAGACCATGGCGATGGCACGGACGGTCGAGCTCGTCCGCAAGCCGACCCTCGTCCTTTGCCACAACAAGACGCTCGCCGCGCAGCTCTGTGCCGAGTTTCGGGAGTTCTTTCCTAACAACGCCGTCGAGTACTTCGTCTCGTACTTCGACTACTACCAGCCCGAAGCGTACGTGCCTTCGACCGATACCTACATCGAAAAGGACAGCTCCATCAACGACGAAATCGAGCGGCTGCGCCACTCCGCGACACAATCGCTGCTGACGCGCCGCGATACGCTGATCGTGGCATCCGTTTCGTGCATCTTCGGCCTCGGTTCACCTTCGGACTATATGGAGATGTCGGTCCGCGTCCGCGTCGGCGAAGAAATCGATCGCGACGTCTTGTTGCGCAAACTCATCGATATGCAGTATCGGCGCAACGACCTCAACCTGGTACGCGGCACTTTTCGCGTGCGCGGCGACACGCTCGAGTTCGTTGGGGTCGACGAGGAGATGGTCCACCGCATCGCATTCTTCGGGGACGAAATCGAGGCGATCAACGTCGTCAACCTGCTCACCGGCGAGTACCTCGAGAGCAAAAACGAGCTGCTGATCTTTCCGGCCAAGCATTTCATCACCCCCGAGGAGAAGCTGCAGCGCGCGATCGTCTCGATCGAGGCCGAGCTCGAGGAGCGCCTCGCGTATTTCAAACGCAACGGCAAGCTGCTGGAAGCCCAGCGCCTCGAGATGCGCACGCGCTACGATCTGGACATGCTGCGTGAGGTCGGGTACTGCAACGGCATCGAGAATTACTCGCGTCACCTTACCGGGCGCGAGCCCGGCTCCACGCCGTGGTGCCTAATCGACTTTTTCCCCAAGGACTGGCTGCTCTTCGTTGACGAGTCACACGTGACGCTGCCCCAGGTTCGCGGCATGTATGCCGGGGATCGCTCGCGCAAGGAAGTGTTGGTCGAGCACGGCTTCCGCCTGCCCAGCGCGCTCGACAATCGTCCGCTGACCTACGACGAATTCGACCGGCACATCGCGCAAGTCGTTTACGTATCGGCCACGCCCGGTACCTACGAAATCGGCCGCAGCGCACAAGTCGCCGAGATGATCATTCGCCCGACCGGTCTGGTCGACCCGGAGGTGGAGGTCCGCCCGACCCGCAACCAAGTCGACGATCTCATGGAGGAGATCGGGATCCGCGCCGCGCGCAAGGAGCGCGTTCTGGTGACCACGCTCACGAAGAAGATGGCCGAGGATCTCACGGACTATCTGCTCGAAAACGGATTGAGGGTGCGGTATTTGCACAGCGAAGTCGATACGCTCGAACGGGTCGCGATTCTACGCGACCTGCGGGCCGGCGTCTTCGACGTCTTGGTGGGGATCAATCTTCTTCGCGAAGGGCTCGATCTGCCGGAGGTTTCACTCGTCGGCATCCTGGATGCGGACAAAGAAGGTTATTTGCGCAGCGGGACGTCGCTGATCCAGACCATCGGGCGTGCCTCGCGCAACGTGGACGGCAAAGTGATCATGTACGCCGACGTGGTTACGGAATCGATGGCGCGCGCCATCGGCGAAACGCGCCGTCGTCGCGAAATGCAGGTCGCGTATAACCTCGAGCACGGCATCGAGCCGAAATCGGTGCGTAAGGAAATTCACGACATCCTCAGCATGGTTGGAGCGACGCAAGAAAACACGGCAAAACTTAGACTCGAGCGGCTGCCGCGCGACGCCGCCACAAAAATGGCGCGCGATCTCGAGCGCAACATGCGGGACGCCGCCGCAAATCTGGAGTTCGAGAAGGCTGCGGCGCTGCGCGACGAGCTGATAGAACTCCGCAAGCAGATTGGCGGTAACGAATCCATTCTGTTCGGCGGAAAGGCGCCGAAGATCTTCGACAAGGCATTGGCCGAGCTCGTCGAACACTAGGACGCCGTGGGCGTTTTGAGCGCATCGGCGCAGTTGGTAACCCATACTATTTTGAGCGTCCCGGCATTGCTGGGAGAGCTGCTTGTCGTTGCGGTCGTCGTCGCCTGCTTCGTCGTGCTGCACGCCGTCCTGCAGCGACGGCTGCGCACCGAGATGCTGCGCCGCCACAACGACGTCGCCGGATACCTCTTTCAGGCGGTCGGCGTGCTCTTTGCCGTCGTCCTGGGGTTCGTCGTCATCGTCGTGTGGCAAAAATACGACGACACGGTTTCGAACGTGGAAACCGAGGTGAACGCGGTCGCCGATCTCTATCACAGCGCCGACGGACTTAGCGCTCCCCAGCGTTCACGGATCCGCAGCGATCTTCGCGCTTACGCGCAAGCCGTCGTTGAGATCGAATGGCCGGAGATGGCGCGCAACGAGGCGCTTACCGGACGCGCTGCGGAGTTACTCGACGACGCTTCCTATCGCATCGATGCGTTTTCACCGACGAACTTCAAGCAGTTCGGCGCGCAACAAGCGGCGATCGCCGACGCACGGCGCCTGTTCGACGCCCGCCGTTCGCGCATCGTCCAAGCGGCGCCGGCGGTGCCCGTCGTGCTGTGGTTCGCTTTGATTGCGGGAGCGCTCGCGATGGTGGCGTTCTGTTACATTTTTGGCGTCGAGAACCGGCCCGCGCAGCTTTTTATGACCGCCATCCTGGTCGGCCTCATCGGGATTCTCTTCGTGGTCGTTGCGGAGTTTTCGACGCCGTTCTCGGGCTCGGTGAGCATCTCGCCGGACGGCTGGCTCTACCTTCAACAGCGCCTGCCCCAGATCCGATAGCATGGAAGCAGGCCGCCGCATCGATCTCGTCCTGTTCGATTTGGACGATACGCTGCACGACGACACGTATGCGTACCAAAGCGCGGCCGAAGAGGTCGCGCGAGAGGTTGCCGCCGAGCACGGCATCGACGCCCTGGCGCTGAAGGCGGCCTACATCGCCGAAGCCGAAGGGTTCTGGAAGCGTCTCACGGCCGACGATTTGAAGGTGAAGCTGGCGACGATTCGAGCCTCCCTCTGGCAGACGGCGCTCGAACGCGTAGGAGCCGGACAAGACCCGGAG
>DAIMCN010000078.1:0-5831 GCA_036726365.1 Candidatus Cybelea sp. | reverse complement strand
CCGAACCCGTCAACTAACCCCGCAAGTGTCGTGAAAGAGGAGCGGTTTCTTGCGTCATGCGTTAGCTCTTGGGGCGTTTGCCCTATTGATCGCCGGATCGGGTGCGTTTGCCCGTGCAGACTCCAGCCCCGCGGTGCCCCAGATCGATTACACGGGTTCCTCTCGCGCCGTCAACGCGCAAGCCCTGAGTCCTGACGTCGCTGAGTGGACGTCGCATCTGATTATCAGCACCCCCGAGCGCCACCGCGCCGGAATCGGCCGGTTCGCCGGAGGCATCCTGGCGCGCACCACCAAGATGGCGGCGGCGCTGACGCGCAGCGCACTGCGCTTCTTGGGCGTCCCGTACGTCTTTGGCGGAACGACGGCGTCTGGATTCGATTGCTCGGGCTTCGTGCAGCACGTCTTTGCGATGCTCGGCGTCGCCCTGCCGCGAACCGCCGACGCACAATACGACTTCGGCCGGCGAGCCGTGGGCGGGCCCCATCCTGGGGATCTCGTCTTTTTCGATACCTACGGCGGCGTGTCGCACGTCGGGATCTATCTCGGCAAAGGCAAGTTCGTGCACGCCAGTTCGAGCCACGGCGTCATGGTGAGCCGTCTCTCTGAATCGTACTGGGCTACCCGGTACGTTGGAGCAAAGCGACTCATCGCAACCCGCTAGTCGTCAGCGCGCTCCCGCCACGCGCAAGAGGGGCCGGGTCCGGGCGCCGATAACGCTTGCCTTTTGCTTTTGCCCACCAAGCAATGGGGTGTAGCCAAGCGGTAAGGCAGCGGACTTTGACTCCGCCATGCGTTGGTTCGAATCCAGCCACCCCAGTGAACCTCCATTTTGCCGAAGCTCTCTCTGAGTTTCGGCGTCGATTTGTGCGAGGACCAGGGCAGATGGGGATTTCACGTTTCGGCCGCCATGCGCTGGTCGTTTGTGCGGCCATTGCAATGCTCGGCTGCGGCTCCGCTCGCGGTAATAATTTTGTCGCGACGGACTACAACAAGCCCGGTCATCCGAGCTTGAGTTTCGCGCAGATGAGCATCATTCGTGAGGCGTTAGACCGAGTTAAGCCCTGCCAAAGAACTCTCGTGCGCTACGCGGTCCTCGGCCCAAACACCGATGACCTGATCCTCTTTTTTGCAGTGCCGCACGGCCAGGGGTCGCACGTCTTCGGGACCGCCATCGAGGTGTACTTCCCCGATAATGGCACCGAGATTCCTATGGGGGCCGACGATCCGCAGGCCGAGCATAGGGAGAAACAGGGGATTCAATGGGACATCGACCACCAGCCTTGTCCGCATCCAACGTAAACGAAGCGGCTGAAGCTAATGCCGAGCCGAGCCGTGCGGCGCGGCGTATTGCCGGCGCGCTAGAAGGAGAACGAGGCTCCTTCGATTAGCTGTTAATTGGAGGCCTCATGAGATCGTTTCGGTTGTTCTTTGCGCTGCTGATGAGCGCGTTCGCAATCTCGTGCACCCTTGGGAGAAACGCCAACACGCTCCCCGCGACGTCGCAAAATGCGGCGCAGATGCATGTCGGCGCGACCCATTTTGAGAGCGAGCGGCTATGGGGGCCGGGTGGCGCCAACCGCTGGGAGCCGGTCAATGCCGCGGATCGGAGCCCGCATTCGAGCTGGATCTATCAAATGACCACCGATCAGCGTCCGGACAACCTTTTATTTCGAGCTTCGAACGACGGGGGTCGCAGGTGGCATTCGCCGAGACACATTTGCCGGCGTGGCGTCAGGGTGCCCTTTCAGTACGATCCACAAATCGCCGTCGGAACCGCCGGCGGGCAAATCGATATCATCTGTCTGAACGGATTTCGGCCGGGCGTGGTCTTCTCGCATTCGAGCGATCACGGCGAGAATTGGAGTGAAGCCGTCCGGCTCGACGGTTCCTTAAAGTACAGCGACAAGCCGACTCTGGCCATTTCGGCGCCCGGCGCAGATATCTACGTTGCCTACAATGTGCGCTACGCATTGTACGTCACCGTGTCGCATAACTACGGCAACAGTTGGAGCGCGCCGGTGAAAGCCACGGCCGGCCGTTACTGGTACTACTCGTATGGCGGAACGGTTGCCCGCAATGGAACCGTTTGGTTCGCCGTCGACGGCGAGGCGGGGAAGAACCAGACCGGAGCCGGGCACGTCGAGCTGGTCACGTCGTCCGACCGGGGGTCGACGTGGCGCGAGATTCCGTTCGCCGTCAGTCATGCGGGAGCGCCGTGCAGAGTACGGCATTGCTATCCGGATTTTTACACCGCGCAGGCTGCAATCGCTGCCGATGGCGTTGGGAATTTAGTCTTCGTTTTTGCAAAAAACGAGCGCAAATACGGGCCGAACGCCTTGTACGCGAGCCGATCGAGCGACGAAGGCGCGATTTGGAGCAAACCGGCGCTTGTCAACGACGCCGGAAACAACACGAGCCCGGCGATCGTCGCGCACGATGCCGGCGATTTTAGGCTCGTATGGCAAGATAATCGCAACGGACCCAAGGCGTGGAATACGTGGTACGCGCAAAGCAACGACGCCGGTGCGATATGGAGCCACACCGTGCGCCTCTCGAATCTCGGCAGCGGGGCGCGTTACAAGCACGCTGCGGGGTACGAGTTTCCATTCGGCGACTATCTCGGGCTTTCGGTCGACAACGAAGGCATCAATCACGTGATTTGGGGAGAAGGCTCCGATGTCTACTTCCCGGGCGGGACGTGGTGGACCCGCGGAACGTTCGCGCCGTAAGCTGGCATTCTGACTTCGATAAGTGACGCAAATGGCGACAGCGCTCCATATTACCAACGCCGACGGAGCCCTCTATCTTTTAAAGAAGGCCGGCATTCTCGGTACGCATCTCGCTTGGCGCGACGCCCTCAACGAAGGTCCCGTGCCGTCGGAACTGTCGCTCGAAGAGACGAGTGCCGTGCGCGCCAACTATCTAGCCCAGCGAGGATATGACAATCCGATCCGTTTGATCCACGAATTTCAACGGCGCGACACGCAGGTTCGGCGCGCGGGAGAGTTCGATGAAGTCGTGCTCTGGTTCGAACACGATCTCTATGATCAGCTCCAACTGTTGCAAGCCCTAACCACCTTGGAAGAACTGGAGCTCGAGCCGGGCCGCGTCTCCGTGGTGCAGAGCGATCACTATCTCGCGAGCATGACGGTTGACGAGATTTCGCGGCTGCTTCCCAAACGGCGCACGGCAACGGCGGCAATCTTTCGATCCGCGCGCCGGAGCTGGGAGCGCTTCACCTCGAACTCTCCCGGGGATCTCTACGCCGCGGCGGGAGAAGATGCTATCGGTCTGCCGTTCCTGCGCGCGGCGCTGCAACGTCTTTGCGAAGAGTATCCGTGGACGCGCGATGGCCTTTCGCGATCGCAGCGGCAGGCGCTGTACGCGGTCGCGCAAGGTCCCGCACGGTTGGAAGAGCTTTTTTCGCGGGCCCAGGCGCGCGAGGAAGCATCCTTTCTCGGCGATCGCGTCTTTTCGAAAATCGTCGAGGATCTGGTGAGCGGCGAAGGAGCACTCATTGAAGACGAGGACGGAACGCTCGTACCGTCGGCATTGGGCAGGCGCGTGCTCGCAGGCGATGCGGATTGGCTCGACGAGCATCCCATCGATCGCTGGGTCGGCGGCGTACATCTGGCGGGCGGGCGAGTCACGCGCTGGGACGAAGATAGCACGCGGTTCGTATGAACAAGGGCGGTCGGATTCAAGGCCAAGACGAGCCGAAACGGGAAAGGCCACCCTCGGAATGACTCACGATGAGTTAAGCATCGATCTCAAGACTGAAGAAAACGGCAGCCTGCTCTTCAAACTGCGGGGCAGCCTGGATCTTGCAACCGCACCGACCATCAAGGCGGCGTTGAGCGAAGCAACGGAAAAAGGCCGTCACGATCTAATTCTGGATTTGACGCAGTTGGAGTTTCTGGACTCGACTGGATTGGGCGTCTTGATCGGCGCGCACCGGCGCGCCGCCGAACACGGCGGATCGTTCCGCCTGATCGTGAACGATGGCCCGATCTGGCGATTGCTAAACATCACGGGCCTGGTAACCGTCTTCGCCGTGTACCGCTCGCTGGACAACGCGCGGGGCGATCGCCAACGCCTCAAACCGACCATTTAAGAAGCCGACGCACCGGAGTACGCCTCGTCGAGCAGCTCGACGACGTGCTTTACCGTTACGGAAAGGCCCGCATCTCGTAAACCGGCGTTGACCTGGATCGCGCATCCAGGATTGGCGGTCGCAACAATTTCTGCATCTGTAGCGCGGATCGCGGCGATCTTGCGGCGTTGCAGACGCGAGGACATTTCGGGCTGTGTGAGGTTATAGACGCCCGCGCTGCCGCAGCACACGGCACTCTCGACCATATCGACAAAACGCAGCCCGGGAATGCGCGCGAGCAGCCGGCGGGGCGCCGCGGCGACGCGTTGGGCGTGAACGAGATGACACGGCTCCTGATAGGTCACCGTCGCCTCGATGCCACGCGCCGGCGGACCAAGCTCGATCGCGTCGAGCACTTCGGTCACGTCGCGCACGCGCTTAGCAAAATGTGAGGCTCGCTCGGCCCACGCACGGTCAGCGGAAAACAGCTCGCCGTATTCTTTTAGCGCGCTGCCGCAGCCGGCAGCGTTGACGACGTAGACGTCTGCTCCGCTGCGTTCGAAAGCAACGATGTTGCGTTTGCCGAGCTGGCGCGCGAAGTCCATGTCGCCGGCGTGCACTGCGATTGCGCCACAACATCCTTGATCGGCGGGTACGGTGACCGAGAGACCGGCGCGCTGTAACATGCGCACCGAGGCCGAGTGAACTCCAGGGAAGGCGAACGGCATGATGCATCCGGCGTGCAAAAATGCCTTTCCGATTGCACTGGGCGTTTCGAAGTGCTGTCCTCGCGGCAGAAAGAACGCTGCGGGGATTTGCGGAGCCAGCGTCGCGACATGTGCGAGGCCGAAGAGCCGCGCTAGCGAGATGAGGCGCGTTTGCTGCAAAAAGCGCAGCAACAAGACGGCGGCGCGCATGATTCGCGGCCGGCCGAAGAGTGTGCGCAGCCCGGCGCGGTGCAGTGGATGCCGGGCTGCTTCCATTCCGTCCTGGGCTCGCACGATCTGCGCGCGAGCGGTTTCGACGAGCTGGCCGTAGCCGACGCCTGACGGACATACCGCTTCGCACGCGCGGCAGTCGAGGCATTGCCACATCTGCTCGACGAAGCCGGGGCTCAAGAGATCGAGCCGTGACTCGCCAACCGCTTTGATGAGACTAATGCGGCCGCGTGGACCGGAGGTTTCTGTCATAGTCTCGAGATAGGTCGGACAGGACGGCAAGCATAAGCCGCAACGAATGCACGCGTCGTAAATAGACGGGCGAGGCTGATCGGGGCCGCTGTAGCCCCTTAGCGCGCGCTGGGTCATCGGCGTAGGTCGGTTCGCCCCCGGCACGCGTGAGCTCTCCCGACAAACCATATTAGCTCGGAGGAAGCGTGAAGAAACGGATCAAGGTCGCAGTCACCGGCGCCGCCGGACAAATTGGTTATGCCCTGCTCTTTCGGGTGGCCTCGGGGCAAATGTTCGGTCCGGAAACCGAGATCGAATTCCAGCTGCTCGAGCTCGAACAGGCTCTCGGCGCGCTCGGGGGCATCGTCATGGAGCTCGAAGACTGTGCTTTTCCTTTGCTCAAAGACGTGCGATATGGTTCCAACGTCGCCGAAGCAATGCGTGGTGTCAACTGGGCGCTCCTGGTCGGCGCGATCCCGCGCAAAGCCGACATGCAACGCTCGGACCTCTTGCGTGTTAACGGAGGCATCTTCACCGAACAGGGTCGGGCGATCGACGCGCATGCCGCC
>DAIMCN010000077.1:0-6869 GCA_036726365.1 Candidatus Cybelea sp. | reverse complement strand
GCAAGATGCCCGCGTCGATAGACGCGCTCGCTCATGGCGATGCCGGACCGATCGCGTCGACCTGGGCCGCGCCAAAACTCAATCCCGCCGGCATCGGTGTGTTGGGCAACGGCCTCTTCTCCGGCGTCTCTTGCGGCGAGTGGGTGCCGTACGAAACCGAGAGGGACGTCGTTGACGCAGGACAGCGCGCTTTCGCGACGTTTCCGCTTTCCATCTGGAAGAACGCTCCCAACCTGCCGTTCATGCGGCAGAACTGTCGCGTCTGGAACGTGCCGAGCGTTTCTCCTGAGGTGCGGGCCGTGACGCGAAGCAGCATACCGACACTCGTAATTTCGGCCCAGTACGACGCCCAAACTGCAGCATCGTTTGGTGCTTACGCGGCGCGAACGCTACGGAATGCTACGGTCGTGACCATTCCCAATGTTGCCCACGTTGCATTCGCCAGTCCGTCCGCCGCTGCCAATGCATGTGCGCAAGCTATCGTGAGGTCATTCTTTGATGTACTGAACCGCGCCAACACGGGCTGCATCAGGAAGATACCTCCAACCAAATTCGTGATCACGCCTCGACACTAAGTTACGGTCCAATTACAGTGATGCGTCGCCCAGCCGGCGACGCCTAGACCGAGACATACGTGATCGTTCATCTGGTCGACGGAACGTATGAGCTCTTCCGCCATTTCTATGGACTGCGTCGCTTCACCAATGGTAAGGAGCGACGATTCGGGGCGGTTGTCGGAGTGCTCAATACCGTGCTGCAAATGATCGGCGAGGGTGCCACGCACTTAGGCGTCGCCACCGACCACGTTATCGAGTCCTTCCGCAACGAGCTTTGGAGCGGCTACAAAACGGGAGATGGAATCGATCCCGCGCTTCTCGCGCAGTTCGAGCCGCTCGAGGACGCGCTGCGAGCTATGGGGATTCCGGTTTGGGCGATGATCGAGCTGGAGGCCGATGATGCGCTGGCCTCGGCTGCCACAATCGCCTCGCAGGATTCTCGGGTACAGAAAATCTGCATTTGGACTCCGGATAAGGACCTCGCGCAATGCGTGCGCGAGGATCGCACCGTGCAAATCGACCGAAGGAGCAAGGTCATCCGGGACGCTGACGGCGTCCGTGCTAAGTTTGGGGTAAATCCCGAGCTGATACCCGACTATCTTGCGCTCGTTGGCGATGCCGCCGATGGCTATCCCGGCATCGCGGGCATCGGGCCGAAGGGCGCGGCCGCTCTGCTCTCACGTTATGGCGCGATCGAGCTATTCCCGTCGCAAGTGCTCGGTGAGCGGCATAGTCTCGCGCTGTCATTCAAGGTACTAGCAACGCTTCGAACCGATGCGAAACTCTTTGCCGATGTCAACGAGTTGGAGTGGCGCGGACCTACTCCCGGATTTCCCGCCGTGTGCGAGCGGCTCGACGCCCCTGATCTCCTTGCGCGCGTTACGAGAGTCGTGCGAGATCGTCGCGCGATTTAGCCGTAAGCGCAACCTTTTTTACTTCTGCGAGGTGTAAAGGTTTGCATCGGGGACGAATCTGTGAGACACTCCTCCCCGTCCTCAAGCGCGATCTTTCGAGTGGTCGATAAGTAGCGCCCACCGAAAGATAGGTTTCAACATCTCCACTTTTTCAGAACTCCCCCTGGATGCTGCGATACTTCGCGGCATCGAAGACCTTCACTATATAGAGGCCACGCCCATACAGCGCACGGCGATTCCCGTTGCTCTGGCTGGCCGCGACGTGTTTGCGAGCGCTCCAACCGGCAGCGGCAAAACCGCGGCGTTCGGCATTCCGCTACTCCAAAGACTACTCGAGCGGCGCGCCGACCGCAGAGCCGCGCTGGTCTTGACGCCGACTCGCGAGCTGGCGCAGCAAATCGCGCAGCATCTTCGGGAGCTGGCAAAACACACCAATCTGCACATCACGCCGATTTACGGAGGCGTGGCCATGAAACCGCAGATCAAAGCCATGCGCCGCGGCACCGACGTCGTGGTCGCAACGCCTGGACGGCTCATAGATTTGATGCAGCAGGGCGAAGCTCGTCTCGACAACATTGAGATTTGCGTGCTCGACGAAGCGGACCGTATGCTCGATATGGGGTTCTTACCGGCCGTAAAGCGCATCGTTGCCAAACTCCCAGCCCACCGCCAAACTCTGTGTTTCTCGGCAACCCTGGGCAGTGCGGTAGGTCAGCTTGCACGCGAGTTTCTCCGTGACCCCGTGCGCATCAATTTAGCGCCTCCGACGCCGGTAGAAACCGTAACCCAGTGGGTGTACGAAGTGGAACCGCACAAGAAAACGGATCTCCTCGTGGATCTGCTCAAAGACGGACGCGTTTTCAATGCAATCGTTTTTACGCGGACCAAGTCGCGGGCCGAGCGCGTCGCCGGCGCTTTGATGCGACATCGCGTCGACGTCGAGCGCATTCACGGTGATCGTTCGCAGGCGCAGCGCTCGCGCGCCCTCGAGGCCTTTAAAAAAGGACGCTACCGGGTCTTAGTCGCCACCGACGTCGCCGCGCGAGGCATCGACATCGACGATCTCGGGCACGTCATAAACTACGACGTCCCCGCTGAGCCCACCGATTACATACATCGCATTGGCCGTACGGCGCGCGCTCAAAAAACCGGCGACGCGATTACGTTCGTTTCGCGCGGCGAGGCGGGGTCGTTTGCACGTATCGAAGGCGCAATCGGCACGCCTCTAAAGCGCAGCGAGCACGGCTTCATGGAGCCGGCATCTGCTCAAGCGTTTACGCTCGAGCCGCAAGTGCACCGCCGGTCGTTTCAGCGGCGCCGTCGCCGGTGAATTCGATTATCTACCGATTTTCAGTGGGCGTGGCCGGCGTGGTTCGCAGCTGCCACCGGGATGCTGGCAACGCGAACGGCATCGCGGAGCAGGGTGGCGGCATCGGCGAGGCCGCGTGCTCCGCTTGCCGTCCAGCGCGCGCGGACGTTGGCGCCTCGGTCGAGCATCAGCTCCGTCTCTCCGCCATCCGTGCGCGATCGAAACAAGCCGAGCGCCGCCCGAACATCGTCCGAAACCTCGACGATCAAAGGGACCTTGGCTGTTAATCGGTCGAGCGCGACAGCAACGACGTGCAAGCCCGCCGGCGCGAGTCGCGGTTTCAAACTCGCCAGTTGCTCGAGTCGCGCACGGGGTGCGTACGCCGCGAACAAGACGAGCAGGACCGGTCCGTTCTTGAGCGTCTGACTCAAGGTGTTCTGCGCGCCGTTTCGTTCGAAGGCGAAATCCGGAAGCGGCGGCGCGGCCGTCGTGCTGATTTGCGGGCCCACGTCGTCCGTGAGGACGCCGGCCGCGCGTGCCAGCAGAAAGTTGATCAGATCCCACCGCTGGTCGGGATTCAGCTTGTCGGTGAAGCCTGGCATAACCCCATTGTCACGCCCATAGCTCACCCACCAGAAAATTTCTCCGATCTTGTGCGCGAACAGGTGCGGCTCGGTCAAATCGGCCGGACGAATAGGAAGTTTGCCGGCAAGTGGGCCGTCGCCGCGACCGGTGGCTCCGTGGCACACGGCGCAATTCTCGGCGTAAAGCGGTGCACCGCGCGCTATGGATGGTGCCGCGTAAGGCTGCGTCGAGGCGTAGAAGCTCGTAGGGTACGCGCGCACGATCCCCGGCCGGAGCGCAACCCAGCCAACGCTACCGAAGAGTACAATGCACGCGATGAAAGCGGCCATTTCGCGGTAACGTCTTCTCTCGGCACTGAGAGCCGCAGCCGCCAAACAAAGGACGAACGCGACAGCCGCGATGACGAGCGCGGTCTGCTTGCCGGCTGCAATCTCACCGAAATCGAGCCGGAACGGGAGCGGCCAGCGTGGCTCAGTGTGCAGCCCTGGTGGCAGCACACCGATAATGCCGACGACGGCAAGTACGAAGACACCGAGACTCGCCTCGATTGACGCGTTGCGGCGCAGTTGACGAACCGCACGCAACCTGAGGGCCGCTTCACTCGCGACGTCCGCAAGACGCGGTGCGAGGCGGAGCTGGTTGACGCCCGCGACGGCAATCATTGTGGCGAACAGCGCCACTTTGACGAGCAAAAGCTGACCGTACAGCGTGCCGAGCAGCGCCGGAACGCTTCCGGACAAGAACCATGTATTCACGAGACCCGTCGCAAGCAACGTTCCTACGCTCGAGATGCCGAGCTTCGAGAAGCGCAGCGTCGCCGCTCGAGCGACTGTCACCGCTTCGGGGCTGCCGTCGCCCCGTGCTTGAGCGAGCAGTAGCACCAGCGGCAGAAGCCCACCGAGCCAGGCGCCTGCAGCGAGCAAATGCAAGATGTCGGCGGGCAGATGGATGGCGTCAAACGGCACATCTTCGGCGGCTGCTCCGTGGCCGGCCCACGCTAAAGAGGCGATGAACGCCGCGGCAGCCAGCAATCCGATCCAGCCCGCCACGTGCTTACGGGTCAGTCCCTGCACCACGAGACAGCCTGCTAACACGACGACAAGCACGGCGCGCAGCGCCCAATCTTCACCGAAGCGCGTTTGCGTCAACACTATGCCAACGATAGGGCCCCGTAAGACCGCGCCGAGCGGCATCCCGCTCATATGTGACGCGACGATGACAAGCCAAGCACCGCCGCTCGCGAGTGCGACGAGCAGGCTCGCCCAAGCGAGCGCGAAGAGCCGTCGATCCAACCGCGCTTGAAAGGTTTGCGAGGCCTTTGTTCGGTGAAACGCCGGCCATGCGATCAGACACCAGAATACGAATGTGCCTTCGAGCGACACGGTCGCCGCATAATGGAGTAGGCGGGTCGCGATCAAGAGCGGATCGATTGCTCAGCCCCTCTTGATTTGAAAGGTAAAGTCGCCCTCGGTCGTGTGCGTATCGACCGACAGCACGTGCCATTTCACCGTATACATCCCGGCCGACAGCGGTTTCAGCTTGACGGTGAGCTCAGATTTATTGCTGGGATCGATCGTGGCGGCCCCGTCAATCACGGAGGCCCCCGATCGATCGGTGATCGTTACCCAACTAAAAGCCGGCTCGAGCTCTTGTGTGAACCACAAGTGTATTACCGCAGGCGGGGCCGGTACCGTGCTCCCCACGGCCGGATCCGCATGGTCGAGGAATGCGTGCGCCCGAACCGCTGCGGGCGCGATAAGCAGTTCGGCTAGCACGAATGCCGCCGCGATTAGACGCGCAGTCATTATTTCCAAAGATTCCTGTTAATGATAGGTTTGCCAAACCAGCTTTTATAGAACGCGTCGAGAAACATGTGAAACTGAATGATGAAGCCGGTGCCCTGCACTTGCCGCGTAGCCCCGTTGGCCGGGACGATCGCCTCTGCGCCGAGCTGCCAAGTATTGGCGTCGTAGAGTACGCCGGGCGCGATCGTCCCGGTTGGTGAACCGACGTCCGGGCTGCTCATTGCAAACTCGATGATCGGCGTCATACGCGTCAGGAACTGCGACACGTGCAGTGCCTTTACGTTCTGCTGTAGGTAGGGAATCGAATATTGCAACGACACCGCGTAGCTCCACGCATTCGGGCTCGCGCTCGGCGTATCGGAAAACACGCGGCTCACTTCGCCGGTGATCGCAATGGGACGCAGGTAACCGGCCGGCAAATCGCCCAGACCTTTGCCGAAGTAGAACGTTGGCGCGGTGCTACCGACACTCGCGATTGCGCCTCCGTTGCGCAGTTGCGCCGAACCGGTTCCCGGTATCAGGCGGATCAGGCCCACCGACCAGACCAATTCCTCATGCGCGTGGCGGTCGAGGCAGGGATGCTGATCCTTGAGCGTCACCGCGATGTTGTTCCATCCGTTTAAGTTCTGGGTTGGGCCGTGTTGCGTGAGATAGCCACCATTGACCGCGAAGCCTAGATCTTCGGTGATGGTCTTGTCCCATTCGTACGCGTAGCCATTGCTTTCGCCGGACGGCGTCGGTGTGAGCACGATGGTCGGCAATGACACCTCGTCGCTCACTCCAGGATCGTCCATGGTTAGCGTAGTGGGAAAGACGCGGTCTCCGCAAACGACGTGCGCCAGAGCGACCGAATGCATCATAAAGATGAATGCGGCGCCAGGCAGGATCGCACGAAAAGCCGTGCGTTTCATCCAAAAAGTTACCTCCGAAAGCGGTTGCAGATATGAAAAGCCGCACACCGGCGCAGCGGCCGTGTGTGGTTTGGCTTTAACCGCTAATTGGAGGCGGCCGCTTGAAGCGGCAAATGCCGGCGCAAACCGCAAGCCGCAGAGGCGGCTGCACAAAGTCTGCGGGCAATCGTCTGATGGCGTTGCACGCGTTTCGCGTGCGACGCAAATACGTCGCCACGACCGGTGCTACGTAGCGCTCAGCGAACGAAATGAAGAAAAACACGAACGCCGCGATCACGAACGCCATCAATGCCTCGATGCCGCAGCCGATAACGTCCGGCGCATTGCCTTCAAAGAACTCGAGCGCAGTGAAACCAGCGACCTGCAGCGCCGCGAGCGTGACGTAAAAGGTGAGGGAGGACGGCGCTTCCCGCATCGCGCGATTGCTGGGCGCGGTTACCAGCCGCACGACCACGACGATGCTGCAAAGCAACACCGAGGCGATCGCGACTGCCAGCAACGGTGAAAAGTAGCCGTGGTGGCCGTCATCCATCGCCCGGCCTTTGAGAAGGTACGTCACGGCATGACCGGCCAGCGTCCCGCACGCAGCAACGCTGAGAAGGCTTGCTATCCTAGAAACGCGTCGCAAGTAAGCTAGAATTCTCCAGACAGATGACTGGGCGGTTTGACGGCGGCCGAACTCTTCCCCTTTTTCACGATGACCATTCAGGGCGTGCGGCAGGCGGTACTTAGTGCTTGCTGCCTTCCCCGATCTCGGTGTGCCGCGCAAGTGGCGATTCTAAGTATTG
>DAIMCN010000076.1:0-7262 GCA_036726365.1 Candidatus Cybelea sp. | reverse complement strand
TACCCGGCATGTTGGAATGAATGGCCAGCACGGTCGTCGGCGCTAGCAAAGCCAATTGTTGTGTAACGGATGCTCCCCAATCGCCGCCTTGCGCCACAAACTGATTGTATCCGAGCCGCTGCATCAGCACGATCCAGGCCTTGGCGATGCGCACCGGATCCCAACCGAGGGCGGTCGGTTCGGCTGAATAGCCGTACCCCGGTATCGACGGGATCACGAGATGGAACGCATCCGATGCGTTCGCGCCGTGCGCCGTGGGATTGGTCAGTGGATCTATAACCTTCATCTGCTCGATGATTGAGCCTGGCCATCCGTGCGTGATGATCAGCGGCAGCGCATTTTCGTGTTTCGAACGAACGTGAATGAACTGGATATCCACCCCGTCGATCTCCGTGATGAACTGCGGGGTCGCATTCAATCTCGTCTCGATCTTGCGCCAATCGTAACCATCCGCCCAATACGTTGCCATCGCCTGAGTCGTCGCCAACTGGATGCCTTGGGTATCGTCGGCTACGAGCTCTTTTGTGGGCCACCGCGTCGCCTTGATGCGCCGGCGCAATTCGACAAGTTCCGCTTCTGGAACGCTCAACTGAGGGAACAGGCGAATAGCGGTCGTGCTGCCCTCTGTCTGTTGTGCAACTTGTGTCATGGTTTGAGCCCTTTCTGGAAAAGCGAGAAGACCTAGCGGGCCCGCAGCAAGGCTTGCGGCCGCAGCGCCGAAAAAGCTGCGGCGATCGAGGCTAAGTACCTTTCGCATTCAAACGCTCCCGATTAAATCTCGTCCCCGGCGACAAGCTCAACATGCATCTCTGATGCACTGGCGAGCATGCCCATGATCGGTCCCAGGTCGGGGCGATACCCGGTAGCCCGGCATTCTAAACCTCAAGCGTTACGAGCGTTCAACCAGCGGGAGGAGGGTCTCCCAATGGCTGGGATGCGGAACGCGCGCTCCGGTGCGCGAACATCGCGCGCCCAGCGGCGATTGCGGCGATGCTGCCATGGAACTAAGTCGCGCGGCTCGGGAAAAGGCGTGGTGATGGCGCCGTCTCGCTAGGCGGAGGGGGCAAAGGGCCCGAATGCGCGCACGAGTGCCTGTCGTTTCTCGTTCGCTCGTCGCATTGGTGATCGCCGCTGCCGCCGCCGCGGCCGTCGTGGCGCACGGGACGATTGACATCATTGCCGACTATCTGGTCGCGCACGCGAGCTACGATGACGTTTCCAGTCACGACTCGCGCGGGTTGGTCCTCGTGATCGCCGCCGCGGTCGCCGGTGTCGTCGCGCTGCATGGCCTGCGGCTCTGCTGCGACGCGGCGGCTAATCGAACGCTAGCGTCATCACCGGCACCGAGTTGGCGGAGCGCGCCGCTTTTCGTTGGCGCCACGATGCTGCTCGCGTCGATAGCTGTTCCGGCGATGGAACTATTCGACTCGCGACTGGCCGGAACAACGCTCGCGGGCCTCGACGACGCGTTTGGCGGGTCGGTGCTCCTCGGGTTGGGCACGACGTTCGCATGCGCCGCCGCCGTCGCGATCGCGGCGTTCGCGTTGGCGCGCTGGATTCTCTCATATCGCGATCGTATCATTGCCGCGATCGTCGGGATCATCCGTTTCCGTTCGCAAGCGCCTGCTGGCCCGCGGCGTTCACGCAGCTTCGCCGACGCTCCGATCTGCCCGCGCAGGCTCTCCGCGCTGCGGCGCGGCAAGCGTGCCCCTCCCCATGATGCCCTACGTCATCCCAAAACATCACGCTCACATTGCGAGGGCATCTATGCTTCCTATACTCATCGCCGCGTGCTGCCTTGTCGGCGGTAACGTACATACCCCCGCTGGCGCTCCAGTCGCGCAGGCGCAACTAACCTTTCGCGGGCCAAAATCGACAACGGTGTCGACCGATGCGAGAGGCGCCTTCTCGGTCGTCGTACCGGCCGGGAGATACGATCTCACGGTTGTTGCTAAAGGCTATGCTGATATTACTGTCAACACCGGCGAACTGAACGACGGTGCTCGTATCTCGGTGATTCTGGAACCGAGCGACACGCCCAAACTGCGTACCATCGGCCAGGTGACGGTCAATGGTGGCTATACGCTCGATCGCAACGTCATCCCCGAGATGGACGTCTCGCGAGCGCAGATGGATGCGCTCGGTTACAACGGCGTACTTCAAGCACTTCAGCAAGTGCCGTCCGTGATCATCCAACATCCCGATTCCGCCGGCGCGCCGACGGCGCCGGCCGTCGTATCGTTGCGCGGACCTGATCCGTCGGAGGCGATGGTTACGCTCGACGGTCAGCAGCTCAACGACGGAAACACCGGGGATATCGATCTTTCTCAGTTTGCGGTTCCCGCTTTCAATAGCGTCAACGTGACCGAAGGTTTAGGCCCCGCCGACGCCGAGGGCAGCAACACATTCGGTGGTGCGGTAAACTTCGTGTCGCTACGTCCGACGTTAGAAGACCATCTCAGTCTCTCCGGCTCGGTCGGCTCGTACGGCACTATTCAGTCGTGGCTCAACGCGACTGGTAGCATCGGCAAGCTAGGGTACGCCTTTGCAGGCAACAACTACCAGCAAGGGGGCCAAGTAGGCCAATACGCGGCGGTCTATCCTAGCAACGACGTGGCTCCGCAGTACTGCTCGGGGCACGTACCTCCCAGCAAAACGCCTACGAATTGCCCCGTGTACACTCATCTCGGTTCGACGATCAATTCGCGTTTGGGACTGGTCAACCTCGACTACAGTTTTTCTCAGCGCGCAGACCTTGGTGTGCGAGTCTTTACGCTGGGGAACTTTCGGGACGAAAGCAGCGCGGTCAATGGAATCGCCGGCAACCCGCTTGTGGCCTGCGACCCGACTACCTACGATCCGAAGCTTCGGCAGTGCACGACAGGGTTTGTCGACACCCCCAATCCGGTCTTCGGACAGCACATCGGCACCGGGGACGCGATCTTTTCGCAGAGCATTCGCGCCTACGACGCATATTCGCGGTCGGTACTCGGGTCGGGTTCGTTGCTGGCCGACTTTTATGCCGATGACAACAACGTGGACTTCTCTGGCGGCTCTGTCGCCGTCTCTCCATACGACGTCTCACACACGGACAAGCGGTATAACGAGGATTTGTCTTGGAGCCGAACGTTCGATCTCAGCGAATTTGCCTTCGGCGGCTATGCCCGTCAGGAGTCCCTCAACGGCGTCGGGATCAACTATACGCTATCTCAGAGCATCAACTCGTATTTCCTGCGGGGTTCCCAGCAGGTTGGGAGTGGCCTCCGGCTATCCGGCGGCTTGTACGATGCCAACTATTCGACATTCGGAAACACGCTGAACTGGCGCTTAGGCGCAAGCTACGATGTCGATTCGTCGAGTGTTATTAGAGCTTCGGCCGGAACCGGGTTCCGGACTCCACTTCTGATCGAGCGGTATTATTTTCCGCCCGTGATCGTCGACGGAAAAGTCGTTTCGCCAAATCCTGGGCTGCCGCCACCCGACCAAAACTGCGTGGTCGCCGGCCAGGGCAACCTTGCCGAACGACCCGAACACGCAACCGAATACGAGCTTGGCTTTTCACATCTATTTTCAAACCAGTCAAATCTCGATGTCTCGTTCTACCGCTCGAACCTGCGCGACACGATCGAAAATTATTATCCGGGCAACGTCTGCAGACCGAGCGACCCGTCGTATTTTGCGTATGAGTTTCCGATAAACATCGGTAATGCTGTCTATACCGGCGCTGAAGCGCGATACAAGCAGCGCTTCCCACGCCAGAATCTGTATCTCGTGCTTTCGTATGGGCTCAATGTAGCCTATCCATACTCGCTGGGCCCAAACGTTTCAAACCCAACGTCTGGGGGAGTGCTCGTCGACGGCCAACAGTTTCTTGGTGTTCCGCAGCAGCAAGGATCGGCGTTTCTCGAGTGGACGGATAGAGGATGGCACGCGTCGACTGCGCTTACTTTTGCCGGCCGAAACAATTCATTTCATCAAGCACCATACACGCTAGTGGATGCAGCGATTGGCAAGAACTTCGGACGACTCGACTTTACACTCGCAGTCACGAACATCTTCAATGCGGTCTCTGGTCCGTTTACGCTGTATGATGCTGGAGTTCCATATCGCGGTTTGTATGCCGGTCCAAACGGCTCATCTTACTTAGCGAGCTACCCGACCAATCAACTCAACATTCTCCCTGCTGCGGTGCACTTTATTCTGACGCTTCACGAATGATAGATGTGAGGTGTGCAAAGAAAAATCGGGACAATCTGCAAGCCCGCGCCACGCGGAAAGCTTAGCTCGCAGCAGCCTCGCAGTTTAGCTGCTTAGATCGCGGCGGCTTTGATCGTCGCTGTTGGGATGCCTAGAGCGTGGCAGCCGAGGGGGACGGCGTTATAAAGCGGCTCAACTCCTTGTATGATGGCGTTGGGCAGGTCACGCTGATTAGACTCCTTAGGTTTTAAGCCCGCGGGATAGATAGGCGGCCTGCTCATGGCGCGCCCACGGAGATCGGACGGTATCGTGAGCACCGCATCGCCGGTTAGCTCGAATGCACAAGGTCGATCGAGAAGTAGCGCCGTTATGGGAGGCTACGCTCGATGACATCGTACTTGGGAATCGACCTGTCGAAGGAAACGTTTCACGCTTGTCTCTTAAGCGATCACGCGCAGGCAAAGAAGGCGTTTTCGAACACGGCTAAGGGATTCGAGCAGTTGACGACGTGGCTGAAGAATCGGGCGCGTATTGGGAAGCGCTTGCGTCGTATCTGCATGGTCTCGAGCGGCGCGTCAGCGTCGTCAATCCGGCCCGCATCAAAGCGTTCGCGCAGAGTGAGCTGCTACGGACCAAGACCGATGAGGTTAACGCGGCTTTGATCGCGCGGTTCTGCAAGAGCCAGAGCCCCGAGCCCTGGCTTCCGCCACCAGCGGAAATCCGCGTACTGCAAGCGCTTATGCGCCATTACGAGCACCTCAAGACAACCCGGGCGCAGCAATCAGTGTACGCACTATCGCCGCGCGAGCGCCGCTCCGGAACGTCCATTCACGGGCGTGCCAGGCTCTGCAAGACCGGTAATGCTCGCGTTCGCAAGGCGCTTTACATGCCGGCGATGGTCGCCCTTCGCTTCAACCCGACCCCCCGTATCTTCGCAGAACGGCTACTCGCTGCTGGAAAGCATAAGCGCCCGATCATCGGAGCGGTCATGCGTAAACTCTTGGTCCTAGCCTACGGTATTCTTCGGTCCGGCGTCGCTTTTGCGAATTACGCTTGACTCGAAATACGGTCTATCCCAGCGTCACGGTTACCGCTTCGAGCGGATGATGCATCACCTCAGCGCAACCGGAAGTTCCTCTCTAGTTCCGGTTCCGCTTACTATGGAGGTCCCCCGCACGCCGAAACAATTGCGAGTGCAACGACAGCGCCGGCGCACGTAAGGAAACCGGGGGTATTCATTAAACGTGCTCCCTGACGAAGCAGACTATGTCTTCGCTGCCGTCACGCCGAGCGGTTCGTCGAAGTTCCCCGTGAACGTCGCAGTCGGTGAACCGCCGGCCGGGTATTTGAAAACCTCGCCGTCGTTATTTCCCGCGTCGCCGCAATACAGCAGGCCCTTAACGATCCACGTCTGCGCGCAGTCGCTAGCCCCCGTAAACTGTACGGTATTCTTTAACGTCGCCGTCGTTCCACTAACCGTGTACTGATACGTCTCACTCGTGCCCTGATCGAACACCGTGAGATAGGTGCCATCCCACTGCACCGAACCAGGAAAGTTCGGAGAGTTGCTCGTTTTGATCGTAACGAATTTGCGGCTGCCCTTCGGAAGCTCGACGAGTGTGAAGCCAGAGCTCGAGCCGAAACCGTCGGCAAAGAGATTGCCGCTAGGATCGTAGCCGTCGAAGTACTCTTTGGCCAACGGCGTATTGTACACCTTACCCGAGCCGGCTGCGTTCTTGAAGATCACGACCTGACCGCCGGGACCGTAAGAATTACCCAATAGGACTCCGACTGCAAGATCGCCGCTGGTATTCATGGCGCAGCTGGATGTAAACGTGTAGTTAAGAAACAGCGTCTTGAGGAGCTTGTTTGGAACCTCGTATTCGTCGATCAGGTCGTTCGTACGCCCGGCGTTCCAGATAATCTTCTTCCCATAGCCGTACAAAACGTTGGTGCACCCTTGGCCGCCGGCGCCATTAATCTTACCAATCATCGCGGTGCTTTTTGGGTAGTTGAAAATGCTTGCGTACGAGCCGTAGTAGTTTATGATGTACTCGTAGTTCTTTGACCTCGATCTATCTGGTACAAGCTCTGCGTAACGCGGCAGTGGGTTCAGCCTCGCCGCCGTTACCGGCGCCCCATTCACGAACAGCGTCCTACCTACGTAGGTCGCATTGAGCATCGCGGCCGACGGCGCGACCGTCGAGCCGCTCCCGCACGCCGAAACAATTGCGAGTGCAACGATAGCGCCGCCGCACTTAAGTAAACCAGGGGTGTTCATTAACCTTGCTCCTTTGAAGTAGATATCAGGCGTCGCGAGCGCTAGGAGTCAACTCGAACGCAGTTCCGCAGCTGTGATCGCGGTTCCCTGCCGTCGTGCCGTACAGTGTGCCGTCCAGGTTGATCAAAGCCGCCATTCGACCGAAGCGGAAAAGTACTTGGTAGGACAACGTGCTGCGAACGGGGAGCTTGATGCTGCGACCAAGCGCAGGGGTAGTCCTTAGCGGCGTCACGCCTTGCGCGGCGACCGGCGGCTGCGATCCGCCGCACCCTGCGAGCAATGCCGCAGCGACGCAGCTGCTAAGCGCGTAGTGACCAAGATCCAACCTTCTCATCTGCCTTGCTCCTCGCTCCATGAACGGATCAGCGGCTAAGAGCGTTCGGCGCTTAGCTGCATGCCCCGGCTCGCAAGAGCGAACGCCGTCGTTTTCCCATCGCCATCGGCGACAGTGTAGTACGCAGGATCGTTCATGTCGATCTTCACAATCCCCACGACGTTCGCCAACTGAGCGGCGTGTCGAACCCGGCGAGCGAGGCATAGATGCTCCACTGACCGTGATGGATCGCCTCATGTTCGACAAACTCCCAGGTGAACATAGCGAAGGTAAAAGGGGTTCCTTGCCAATCGATTGGCGCGTCGATGTCGACGGTTTTCAGTGTGGCGAGCAAGTGTCGCTGCTTGTCATCCAGCCCGGCGAGCAGCGCCTCCCGAGTCGGCGGACCTGCATAATGCTCGTGCTTTCGCGTCCAATCCACTTTTCTCGTCGCCAGCGCGGCATTGTAGA
>DAIMCN010000075.1:0-7571 GCA_036726365.1 Candidatus Cybelea sp. | reverse complement strand
AACCTACGCGCAACCAGTTATGAGCCGGCCGCTCTACCGCTGAGCTACAGGCCCCTCGCATGGAAAACGTTAGCGCCCGCATAGTGGGCCGCCTGCCCAAGTTGCTCTTCGATAGCCATCAGACGATTGTATTTCGCCGTGCGATCGCTGCGAGAAAGCGAACCGGTTTTGATCTGGCCCGCACCGGTCGCAACCGCCAGATCCGCGATCGTTGTGTCTTCGCTCTCGCCGGAACGATGGGAGATCACCGTTCCATAGCCGGCTTTCTGCGCCATCTCGATGCAATCGAGCGTTTCGGTCAGCGTTCCGATTTGATTGAGCTTGATCAGAATCGCGGTCGCGACGCCTTCGGCGATGCCCCGTTCAAGAAACCCGACGTTGGTCACGAAAAGATCGTCACCGACCAGTTGTACGCGATCGCCCAACGCCGCCGTCAGCTTCTGCCAGCCAGCCCAGTCGTTTTCGGCAAGTCCGTCTTCGATCGAGACAATCGGATAGCGCTCGCACAGGTCCAAATAGAGCGCGATCATTTCATCAATGTCCACGCCGCGATCGCGCGACAACGGATAATACTTGCCATCTCGATAAAATTCGCTGGACGCCGGATCGAGCGCAATTGAAACCTCTGGACCAGGCTGGTATCCGGCCAACTCGATTGCGGCGACGATGAGATCGAGCGCCTGCGCGGGTGTCTCTAGTGGCGGAGCGTATCCGCCTTCGTCCCCGACCAGTGTCGGAAGGCCTCGATCTTGCAAGAGGCGCCCCAACGCATGAAAAACTTCGGCGCCATAGCGAACGGCCTCGGCTTCGCTGGGCGCACCTACCGGCACGATCATACACTCTTGAAACTCCAGCGCCCCTGAGGCGTGCTTGCCCCCGTTGACCACGTTCATCATCGGAACAGGAAGCGTTGCGGCCGCCGGGCCGCCGAGATACCGAAAGAGCGGTATCGATAAGCTTACCGCCGCGGCGCGCGCAACCGCCAGTGAAACGCCGAGCATCGCGTTCGCTCCAACGTTGGCTTTATTGGGCGAGCCGTCGAGCTCGATGAGCTTTTCGTCGATCTCGCGTTGCGCTGTGGCGTCGAGGCCCTCGATTGCCGGCCCGAGCAGCTCGTTCACCGCCTGAACCGCTTTGCGGACGCCTTTGCCGTTATACCGGCTATCGTCGCCGTCGCGAAGCTCGACGGCTTCATTTGCCCCGGTCGACGCGCCGGACGGTACCATCGCTTCTTCAACGGCGCCGAAGCTCGTAGCAACCGTCACCGCGACAGTGGGATTTCCGCGCGAGTCGAGCACCTCGCGCGCGTGCACTCCCTCAATGAGCGGATTGCCGCCGCCGCGCAGCGATTCGAGCGACACGCCTACTCTTTTATCCAGCGCTCGAGATCGTGTCGCCGTGAAACGAAATCGTTATCGTTGAAGAACAGGCGCAGCTCCCGTTCGGCGCTCGCGGCGCTGTCGCTGCCGTGGATGAGATTGCGTCCGATCGTCTGAGCGAGGTCCCCACGAATCGAGCCGGGCGCGGCAAGCAGCGGATCGGTCGCGCCAATCATCTGCCGGCAACCCTCGATCGCAGCCTCACCCTCGACCGCCATCGCAACGAGCGGTCCATTCGTAATGAAGCTCACCAGAGCGTCGAAGAACGGTTTGCCGCGGTGTTCGGCGTAATGCTCGCGAGCGCGTTCACCGTCCAACTGCATCAGCTTCATGGCCGAGATCACGTAGCCGCGGCGTTCGATCCGCGCGGTGATTTCCCCGATAAGGCCGCGGGAAACCGCATCGGGTTTGCAGAGAATTAAGGTACGTTCGATCGCCATAGGGGCGGCTTACGTCGCATCGCCCTTCGACTCCGCTCAGGGTGACACGACTCCGCTCAGGGTGACACGACGGCGACAAGGGAGATTTGCGATGACCAGGGAGGCTGGGCCGTACGCGGACGTGGCGCGTGAGCTTGCCGGCACGCCATTCGGCTCGATTTCGTACGTTGAAGAAACGGCGAGTACGAACGCCGATGCGGCCGCGCTCCTCGGTGACGCGCGCTTTGCGGGGCATACGATCGTCGCAGAGTATCAGCGCCACGGCGCGGGGCGAAAAGGCCGCTCGTGGGAGGCGGCTGCTGGTACGGCGCTGCTCTTCAGCACGACTCTGCCGCGCGAGATCGGTGCCGAAAGGCTCTGGGTCGTTCCATTTTGGGTCGCGCTGGCGATACGCCATGCGTTGCGCGAATGCGGCGTCACGACGACGCTGCGGTGGCCCAACGATCTGATGCTCGGCGACCGAAAAATCGCCGGCGTGCTCTGTCAATCGAGCGTTACCGGCCTTACGGCGCGCGTCGCCTGCGGCGTTGGAATTAACGTTTACCGCTGGATCGATGCCGAAACGCTCGTCGTTCCGCCGCCGGCCTTTTGCGACGACCTCGCCAACGTGGACCGCCGAACCCTGCTCCGAGACATCCTGCTCGAATACCAGCGCACTCTTTCGATGCTCGACGACCCCGCGCGCCTGAGTGCGGAATGGAACGCGGCGGCTGAACTTCCGGGGAAGCGCTATCGCATCCAACCCGATGCCGGGGGCGCGGCCTTTGACGCCTCAGCCCAGGGGCTTGCGGACGGCGGAGGCTTGCACGTCATCCGCGACGACGGAACCTCCCAGACTATTTCGCTCGCCGACGCGCGCGTGCTGCGCTAACCCGGGCTCCTATCGCTCGTTGCGAGCGCGACCGAGACGCCGATCGCAAATCTCGCAGAAGTGCGGCATCTTGTTGTCGGTTTCGAAGATCGAGTTGGAGAGATACATCGCGCAGCGGGCGTTGTAACAGTGTTTGAGCCCGAAGGCGTGGCCGAGCTCGTGAATACTCTCTTTGAGCGTCCGCTGAAAAAGCAGATTTGCATCGGCCGGCTCGCCGTAAAACTCCGATCGGAGCCGATGAACCGATACTACGGCGATGTTCTGCGCTTCGTCGGCGTCGCCAAAAACGAAGCGGTGCGACGTCTTGTACAGATCGAAGTCCGTGATCGCCAGCAAGACCGAATCGGCTTCCGGGAGCATTCGCTGTACCTTTGCGGTAAGGGTCGAAACGAACAGCTGCCCGCGGGTCGCGTTGAGCGAGCTGCGCGGCACGGCGATCGAACGTTCCTGCTCGACGCCGGCGAGAAAGCGTTCTTCAAGACAGGGGCCGAGACGATCCAAGAACGTAGCGTCAACGTTGTTGATCGGCACGATACGGATCTTGTCCATCTCGTCGAGCGCAGTTCGCCGTCCCGCGACGGAACACTTGCCGATGGTGGAGAAATGTTAAGTAATGATCGTTGGAGTAGGCATTGACATGGCGGACGTTGCGCGCTATCGCTTCGACGAAAGCAAGCTCGCATGGTTTGCGCGGAAGATCTACACCGATGACGAGATGGCCTATGCGATGCGCAAGCGCAACTGGCACGAACGCCTCGCCGGATTCTTCGCCGCCAAAGAAGCCACCCGAAAAGCGTTCGGGCACGCGATTCCGTGGCGTTCCGTCGGCGTCGGGCACGCCCGTAGCGGCAAGCCGATCATCGAGCTGCGCGATCGCGCCGAAGGTTTGATGCGGGCCCGCGGCGTGCGCGCGATTCACCTGAGCATCACTCACACCGCTGCGACCGCCGCCGCGCTGGTTATCCTGGAATCATGATATACGTCCTGACGCCCGAACAGACGCGTGCATCCGATGCTGCCGGGGTCGCGCGCCTCGGTGAGGACGCGCTGATGCGCAATGCCGGCTTGCGCGTCGCGGAGCGTCTGCGAGCGATGGCGGGACGAGGGACGCGCATCGTCGCCTTCGCTGGGCCCGGCAACAATGGCGGAGACGCGTTCGCGGCGCTAGCCGAGCTCGCGTTCGAATACGACTGCACCGTCGCGACGGAGAGCGCACCGCACGCGTCACAGGCCCGCGCCGCCGCCGAAGTGCGAGCCAAGAGGGCGGGCGTGCAGATTCGGAAGCTGCCGCAGGACGAAAGCGAAGCGCGTAAGCTGCTCGGCGACGGCATCGCGGTCGACGGTCTCTTTGGAACGGGCGCACGTTTGCCGTTGCCGCCGGCATATCGCCCGCTGGTTCGCGTGCTCGATGCGCGCGAGCGGCTGGTCCTCGCCATCGATATTCCCAGCGGCATCGATGCGCTGACCGGAGCGGTGAGCGACGACGCCGTTCGCGCAAGCGCGACGGTGACGTTAGCGGCGGTAAAGCCGGGATTGCTGCTCGAGCCCGCGAGCGAATACGTGGGCGAACTCTGGTGCGCTCAGATTGGCATCGACGATGCCATACTCGCGGCCCAGCCGCGCATCTTCGCCGCCCTCGACAACAATGCGTTTTTAACGCTCTTACCGCACCGTGCGGCGGATACCGATAAACGCGCGGCGGGCGCGCCGCTGATCGTTGCCGGATCGGCACAGTTCCCCGGTGCCGCGGTCCTGTGCGCGCGCGGCGCCTCTCGCGCCGGCGCAGGTTACGTAACGGTTGCAACAACGAGCTCCGCTGCTAACACCTTGCGCTCGCATCTCGTCGAGCAGGTCGTGGTCGAGCTCTCTGACGACTCGAGCCCGGAAGACATCGCAGACGAGTTGGTCGACATCTCGAAGCACAATGGCGCCGTCGCCATCGGTCCCGGTTTAGGGCTGGACGATCGAACAGGCGCAATCTTCGCCCGCTTTCTCGAACGCAATCGCCTTCCGATCGTCGTCGATGCGAGCGGGCTCTTTCACTTGAGCAAACGCCTCGAGCTGCTCCGCGGTAAGCCGTGCGTCGTTACGCCGCATGCCGGCGAATTTGCGCGCCTTTCGGGACGCGGAACGATTGCGCCCGGCACGCGCGTCGAACGTCTCCGCGAGTTCGTCGACCGCACCGGCATCACGACGTTGCTCAAAGGTTCCGACACGCTGATCTACGACGGAACCACCGTCCACATCAACCCGACCGGAACCAATGCGCTGGCGACTGCCGGAACCGGCGACGTGCTGACGGGGATCGTCGTTACGCTGCTGGCCCAGGGCCTTGCACCCGTCGATGCGGCCCGCGCCGGCGCGTATTGGCACGGCCTTGCGGGTCGCCAGGCGGCGCTGCAGCGCCGGATTGGCGTCGTCGCCGGAGATATCATCGAGGCGCTCGGTGCGGCCCTACCTACGCCGTCGCCGCAATCAGCGGTGCAACGAATTCGCTGACGCGTCGCGCTGCATCGGCGCCGGTGTAACCAGAATACGCGTCGATCAGCGCACTGCCGACCACAACTCCGTCGGCAATCGTAGCGAGGTTGCGCACATCCTGTGGATTTCGCAACCCGAAACCGACTGCCAGCGGTTTGGCCGTGAGCTGTCGCAGGACTTCAAGTTGTCGTCGCAGCGACTCCATCTGAGGTGCGCGCGAAGCACCCGTGACGCCCAAGCGCGAAACGACGTAGACGAAGCCGGTGGAAGCCGCAGCGATCCTCTCGGCGCGTTGCGGGGGAGTTGACGGCGCCACCAGCAACGGCATTACCAGCTCGTTTGCGTGCAGCGCGCGGCGCAACTCACCGGCTTCCTCGAGCGCGACGTCGGGAACGATCGCCCCGGCGGCGCCAGCCGATGCGGCCTCGTGCGCAAAGCGCGCGATCCCAAAACGGTCGACGGGATTGAAATAGGTAAAAAGCAAGAGCGGCACGCAGCGCGCGTGAGAACGGTGCACCAACGCCAACACGTCGCTCAACCGCGTTCCGTTCGCGAGCGCCCGCGCACCCGCCGACGCGATAGTCGGGCCGTCGGCCAGGGGATCGCTATAAGGAACCCCGAGTTCGATCGCATCCGCGCCCGCCGCGCTCAATGCGTCGAGCAAGAGTTCTGTCGTCGCTAGATCCGGATCGCCCGCCATGACGTACGGAACGAAGGCTAAACGGCGCGCCCGCTTGGCTCGAACGAAGGCTCGATCTACCACCGCGCGAGATCTTTATCGCCGCGGCCGCTGAGATTGACCAAGATGAGATCGTCGGCAGTCCGCTGGCCTGCAAGCTTGCGCGCGAACGCAAGCGCATGCGCGCTCTCCAACGCAGGCACGATTCCTTCGCAACGGGCAAAGCGATGGAAGGCATCGACCGCTTCGGAATCGGTAACGTTCACGTATGTTGCGCGGGCGGAATCTTTGAGAAAGGCATGCTCCGGGCCGACGCCGGGATAATCGAGACCTGCGCCGATCGAATGGGTCTCGCGCACTTGTCCGTCGTCGTCTTGCAAAAGATACGAGCGCGAACCATGCAGCACGCCGATGCTTCCCGCCCCAAGTGAGGCCGCGGTCCTACCGCTCTCTGTTCCTTCGCCGCCGGCCTCGACGCCCCACAGTTTGACTCCCGGATCGCCCAGAAAGCCCACGAAGATGCCCATCGCATTGCTGCCACCCCCGACGCAGGCGACGACGTCGCTGGGGAGCCGTCCGTACCGTTCGAGCGTTTGACGACGCGCCTCGACGCCGATTACCTTCTGAAATTCGCGCACGAGGTACGGATAGGGATGCGCGCCGACCACGCTGCCGATCACGTAAAACGTGTCGCCGACTCGTTCGGCCCATACGCGAAACGCCTCGTTGGTCGCGTCTTTGAGGGTTTTGGTTCCGCTCTCGACGGCATGGACTTCGGCGCCGAGCAACCGCATCACGTGAACGTTGAGAGCTTGGCGTTCGACGTCGCGCGCGCCCATGTACACGTCAACGGGAAGCCCGAACTTCGCGCCGACCGTGGCCGTCGCAACGCCATGCTGCCCGGCTCCCGTTTCCGCCAGCAGCCGCCGCTTGCCCATTCGCAGCGCGAGGAGCGCCTGTCCGACGGTGTTGTTGATTTTATGCGCTCCGGTATGGTTGGTGTCTTCGCGCTTGAGCAGGAGCGGCGCGGGTGATACGTCGGCGACGTAGCGCTCGCTGCGATAGAGCGGCGACGGCCGCCCGACGAAATCACGCAGCACCGCATGGTATTCGTTCCAAAAGGCCGGATCGGCGAAGGCGCCCCGCATCGCCTCCTCCACGGCTTCGAGCGCCGCAATCAAGACTTCCGGAACGAAGCGCCCGCCAAAGGCGCCGTAATAGCCGCGCGCGTCGGGATTCATTGCGACTCTCGCACGGCGCGGACGAAGGCACGCATCTTCTTCGAATCCTTTCGTCCCTTGGTTTCTATTCCGCTGCGAACGTCCACGCCGAAGGGGTGCGCACACTCCAAGCACTCGCTCACGTTCTCTGCGGTCAGACCGCCGGCAATGACGACGCGCCGCGTCCGCGCGATCGGCGCGGCATATTTCCACGCGAAGCTCTGTCCGGTACCGCCGGCAAGCACGTCGTGGCGCGAATCAAACAACAGCAACGCATCTGGGAAGCGCGCGGCGCGCGCGCCAAGCCCGGTTCCTTGCGCGTCGACGTGGATCGCTTTGATCGCGCGATCGCCGTAGGGCGCGACGAGCGCCGGCGATTCATCACCCGAAAACTGCAGCAGCGCACGGGGGAAAAGCGACCGCACGGCATCCACCTCGTCCGGTGTCGGATTTACGAAGACGGCGACCGGCATAATCGATGCCGGTACGCGCGCAGCGATG
>DAIMCN010000074.1:0-7812 GCA_036726365.1 Candidatus Cybelea sp. | reverse complement strand
GAGGAAGTCCAGGACCGCCATGCGGACGCCGACCCCATGGTGCACCTGGCGTGCGTAACGCCAGCCCGCGAACTCCAAAACCGAATCGTCGAGTTCCATTCCCCGGTTGTAAGGCCCCGGATGCATGACGATGGCGTCTTTGCGCGCAAGCGCGAGCCGCCGATGGTCGAGCCGATACCGGCCGACGTACTCCTCATCGGTGATCGGCATTTCGACGAAGCGTTCGCGTTGAATGCGCAGCAGCACGACGGCGTCCACGTGGGGGAGCACCGCGTCGAAGTCTCGCTCCACCTTGATGCCGTTCTGTTCGTAGCTGCTCGGCAAGAAGCACTCCGGGCCTACCAAGATGACGCTGGCCCCGAGGCGCTGCAGGCCGCGAATGGTGGAGTGTGCGACGCGACTGTGGAGGACGTCACCGACAATCGCGATCGCTCGACCGCTTATCTCGCCAAACTCCTCGATTAGCGTATAAATGTCGAGCAGCGCTTGGGTAGGATGGGCATGGACTCCATCCCCGGCATTGATCACATGGCCGTCAAACGCAAGCGCGACCCGTTGCGGAAAGCCGGGTTCGTGATGGCGCACTACGACGACCGAGATACCGAGCGCGCCGAGCGTGATTGCCGTGTCCTCGATAGTTTCGCCTTTGCTTTCCAGGCTCAAATTCTTTGGGGCCAGATTGACAACGTCGGCGCCTAGGCGCAGCTCGGCGAGGTTGAACGACGTGAACGTGCGCGTGCTCTCTTCGAAGAACATGTTGACACAGCCGATACCCGCGAGCAGCGGCCCTGGTGGGCTCGCTTCAAACTGTGCGGTGCGTTCGAAAGTCTGGGCCAGCTCGTCGGCGGTCAGGTCGTCCAGATCGAGGAGACTACGGCGAATCCGCACGCGGTTCTCCCACGATGACCACCTCGTCCGAAGCGTCGGCTTGCGGTGCCAAGGCGACCTTGACGCGCTCGCGCCGCGTCGTCGGCGTGAACCTTCCGACGTAATCGGCCTGAATGGGCAGTTCGCGCAAACCTCGGTCCACCAGCACGCAGAGCCGCATCGCGGCCGGCCGCCCCAAATCCGTAACGGCGTCCAGCGCCGCGCGTACCGTCCGTCCGGTGTAGAGAACGTCGTCGACGAGCACGACGATGCGTCCGGAAACGTCGACCGGAATTTGCGTCTCAGGTAACTCGTGCGTCACGCGATCGTCACGATAGAGATTGATGTTGAGAAAACCCAGCGCCGGTGCTTGACCGCTGATGCGTTCGATTTCGCGGGTGAGCCGCTGCGCAAGCGCTTCGCCGCCGCGCCGAACGCCGAGCAAGACGAGACCCTGCTGCACGTCGTCCGGCTCGAGAATTTGATGTGCGAGCCGTGCGATGATGCGTCGGATCTCGTCGTTGCGCGCGAGAACGCGATGAGACTCGGGCGTTGTCATGCGGGCTCCTTCAGTGCGCGTAGGGCGGCTTCCACACGCGCGAGTTCCGCGCGATAAGCGTCGAGCTTCTCACGCTCCTTGGCAACGACGTTGCCCGCCGCCTTGGCAACGAACGCCTCGTTGCTCAGCTTCTTTTCACCGCGATCGATCTCCGAGCGGAGATGTTGCAGCTGCTTGCCGTACCGTTCTTCGAGCACGCCGCGCGGCGCCCGCACGCTGACGGCGGCGAGCGCCTCCTCGAGATTATCGCCGGCAGGCGGAACGCTTTCGATCGCGGCGCTCGAGAAGAGCGCGAGGAGTGCGGTGATGGGCTCCGGCACGTTGCCCGGAACGTCGAGCAGCACGCTCTCTCGCGGATGCAAGCCAATCGCCGCTCGCATGTTGCGAATCCGCTCGACGGTACGCTGTAGAAGCGCAAAGTCGTCCGCGTCGGCTTGGGTCGACGGTACTTCCAGCGGATCGGGCCACGTCGCGGTTACGATCGTCTCGCCATCGTGCGGCAGGGCCAGCCAAACCTCTTCACTGATGAAGGGCGCAAGTGGGTGCAGCAAGCGCACGGCATTGTTCCAGGTGAAGGACAGCACCGCCGCCCGGGTCTCCCGATTCTGCTCGGCTTTGGTTGCCTCGACATACCAATCGCAGAACTCGTACCAAATGAATCGCCAAATCGTTTCGGTTGCGATGCCGAAGTCGTAGCGATCGAGCAGCTCGCTCATCGTAACGATCGTCGCGCGCAGTCGCGCGAGAATCCAGCGATCCGCCGGCGTGAGCAGCCGTTCGGGCGGCAGCGTCATCGCGTCGGGTAAGCCTTCCGGCAGGGCGAGCATATAGCGCGTCGCGTTCCAAATTTTATTGTTGAAGTTGCGGGCTTCCTCGCAGCGCGACTCGTTGTAGCGGATCTCTTGACTTTCCAAGCGCATCTGGCGAAGGATCGAGAGCCGGAACGCATCGGCACCATAGCGCTCCGAAAGCACCATCGGATCGATCACGTTGCCGATGGATTTGGACATCTTTCGGCCGGCCGCATCGAAGACCGTGGGCGTAATCACGACGTTTGGAAACGGCACCTCGCCGATGAAGTGCAGGCCGAGCATGACCATTCGGGCCACCCACAAGAAAATGATATCGCCGCCGGTGATCATCACTTGCGATGGGTACCAACAGCGCAGCTCCAGCGTGTCGTTCGGCCATCCGAGGATTGAGAACGGCCAGATTCCGCTCGAAAACCACGTGTCCAACGTATCAGGGTCGCGCGTCAAATCGCCCGTGTCAAAGTCGCGCTGCGCGATCTCGAGGGCTTCCTCTTCCGTCTCCGCGACGATCTCGTGACCGTCTGCGGTGTACCAGACGGGAAGCTGATGCCCCCACCAAATTTGGCGCGAGATGTTCCAATCGCGAATGTTCTCCAGCCAGTGTTCGTAGACGCGACCGTACCGCTCGGGCACGAAACGGACTCGCCCGTCACGATATGCGTCGAGGGCGGGCTTTACCAAGGGTGCCATCTTGACGAACCATTGCAGTGAGAGCAGCGGCTCGACGATCTCGCCGCTACGATCGCTGGTTGCAACGGAATGGCGATGGGGTTGCGCGTCAACCAGAAAGCCGCCACGCTTGAGATCTTCGACAATTCGTTCGCGCGCCTCGAATCGCTCGAGTCCGGCGTATGAACCGACGGTGACGTCGGCGCCGGTGATCCGGGCATCGAGGTCGATGACGCAAGGTGAGTTCAACCCGTGGCGCGCGCCGATTTCGTAATCGAGCGGATCGTGTGCCGGCGTGATCTTGACCGCGCCGGTGCCGAAATCGGGATCCACCCCTTCATCTGCGATGACCGGGATCGAGCGCTCCAGCAACGGAGGAAGCAGCACTCGGCGCCCGATCCAGTCGGAGTAGCGGGGATCCTTTGGGTGGACCGCGATGGCAACGTCCGCGAGCATCGTTTCGGGTCGCGTCGTCGCGATCTCGATGCCGGCGGAAGTGTCGCTCTTGAAAAGCGGATAGCGGATTCGCCACAGGTAGCCATCCCGCTCGACATATTCCAGCTCGGCGTCCGAGACGGTCGTCTTCGCGCTGGGATCCCAATTGACCAAGCGCGTACCCCGATAGATCAAGCCTTCGCGATAGAGCTGCACGAAGACGCGCCGGACCGCGGCCGACAAGCCCTCGTCCATGGTAAAGCGCGCTCGTTGCCAATCCGGACCGAATCCAAGCCGCCGGAATTGCCCGTCGATCTGGCCGCCGTACGTCCGCGACCACAGCCATGCGCGTTCGACGAATCGCTCGCGTCCAAGGTCTTCTCGCCCCAAACCCTCGCGCGCCAATTCCTTGACCAGCACCGCTTCGGTCGCAATCGCGGCGTGATCGACGCCCGGCAGCCAGTCGGCGTTTTCCCCGAGCATTCGGTGGTAGCGCGTCAGCACGTCCATCGGTGTGAAGGTCGAGCCGTGCCCCAAGTGTGCGCGTCCGGTTACGTTGGGCGGAGGCATGCAAATGATAAACGGCGGGCGAGCCGGATCCGGCTCCTCGTGAAAATAGCCGCTGCGTTCCCAACGCTCGTACAGGCGCGGTTCCACCGACTGCGGGTCGTACTGCTTGGGAAGGTCCATGGCCACTCGGCCTTGGGAAGCTACGCCGGCATGTCCTTCTTCTGTTCTTGATAGATGAGCGTCGGAGACTCTTTCTTCTCGATCACGTCTTTGTTGACGACGCATTTCTTGACGCCCTGGAGGGACGGCAAGTCGTACATGACCTCGAGCATTGTCTCTTCCAGAATCGAACGCAAGCCGCGCGCACCGGTCTTTCGGCCCTGCGCCTTGTTGGCGATCGCAACCAACGCTTCTTTCGTGAACTGCAGATCGACGCCGTCCATGTTGAGAATCTTCTGGAACTGCCGCACGAGCGCGTTGCGCGGCTCGGTCAGAATGCGACGCAGTGCGAGCTCGTCAAGCGCGTCGAGGGTGACGACGATCGGTAAACGGCCGATAAACTCCGGGATCAGGCCGAACCGCAACAAGTCCTCGGGCATCAGCTGTTGGAGCAGCTTGCCGACGCGAACGTCGCGCTTGCCTTCGGGCTGCGCGCGGAAGCCCATGCTGTTTGCAGCCACGCGGGATTCGATGATCCGCTCGAGCCCGTCGAATGCACCGCCGCAGATGAACAGCACGTTGGTCGTATCGATCTGGATGAACTCTTGGTGCGGATGCTTACGGCCGCCTTGCGGCGGAACGTTGGCCGTCGTGCCCTCGAGGATCTTGAGCAGTGCTTGTTGTACGCCCTCGCCCGACACATCGCGCGTGATCGACGGATTCTCGCTCTTACGAGCGATCTTATCGATCTCGTCGATGTAGACGATCCCCTTCTCGGCTCGCTTTACGTCGTAGTCGGCGGCTTGAATCAACTTAAGCAGAATATTCTCGACGTCTTCGCCTACGTAGCCCGCTTCCGTGAGCGAGGTGGCGTCGGCCATCGCGAGCGGAACGTCGAGAATCTTCGCGAGCGTCTGAGCCAGATAGGTCTTCCCCGAGCCCGTCGGTCCCACCAACAGAATGTTGGACTTTTGAAGCTCGACGTCGTCGGCGGTACCCCCGGCGTTGATGCGCTTATAGTGATTGTAAACCGCAACCGCGAGCGACTTCTTCGCTCGCTCCTGCCCAATCACGTACTGGTTGAGGATGTGATTGATCTCTTTGGGCTTGGGGATGTTGCGGAGACGCAGGTTTTCGTCGACGTTCTTATAGAGCTCTTCCTCAATGATCTCATTGCAGAGCTCGATACATTCGTCGCAAATGTAGACGCCGGGGCCGGCGATGAGTTTGCGAACCTGCTCCTGCGATTTTCCGCAGAAGCTGCATTTGAGCTGCCCCTTATCGTCTCCAAATCGGAACATTGTGTGTCCCGCTCTCCTATTCTTATGCCGGCATCGGCAGGCCAGTACGACTTTCGATAATCGTGTCGATTATCCCGTAATCCTTGGCCTCTTGGGCGGTCATGTAGTAATCCCGTTCGATGTCTCTCAGCACCTGTTCGACCGGTTTTTTCGTGGTTTCTTCATAAATCCGTGCGACCGTCTGGCGGGTGGCCAGCAAATCGCGAGCCGCGATCTCCACGTCGGTGGCTTGGCCGCCGATCTGAGAGACCCAGGGCTGGTGGATCACGATCTTGGCATTTGGAAGCGCGTAGCGCTTGCCCTGAGCGCCCCCGGTCAGCAGAATAGATCCCATCGATGCCGCGAAGCCCATGCAAATCGTCGCGACGTCGGGCTTGATGAAGCGCATGGCATCGTACATTGCGAGGCCCGCGGTCACGCTGCCACCGGGGCTGTTGAGGTACATGTCGATGTCTTTCTCGGGGTCTTCCTTTTCGAGAAAGAGCAGTTGCGCGATGACGAGGTTCGCGAGGTGATCGTCGATCGGACCGCCGACGAAGACGATGCGATCCTTCAGCAGGCGTGAGTAGATATCGTACGCGCGCTCGCCGCGCGCCGTTTGTTCGACGACCATTGGTACGAGGTGTCCCATAGTGGCTCTAACTACGACGCCGAGGCCGAGGTTTCTTCGTTGACGGTCACCACGGCGTTGTCGATGAGGAAATCAAGCGTCTTGTTCCGCACGATTCCGTCCATCAACGAGAGCAGATTGTTTCCTAACGCTGTACGAATTCGAGCGACGGGCTGACCGTAGCGCCGTGAGAGCGCTTCGAGTTCCGCGGAAATGTCGGCCGGGGTCGCGACGATCTTCTCGGCCTTGGCGATTGCTTCAATCAATATCGCGGCTTTGACGCGCGATTCGGCCTCAGGCCGCAACGACTCGCGCAGCTCCGCTTCAGGTTTCTCTTCTGCCGCTGGTGATGCAGGGCGAGCCTCCTCGACCAGGTGGTTTATTTCGCCGTCGACCATCGACGGGGGAAGCGGGAAATCATGCGCGCCGAGCAGCTGGTTCATGAGGGCGTTGCCGGTTGCGCGCCGCGCGCGAGCCGCCGCGACGAGTTCAAGTCGTCGCCGAACCTCGTCTCGCAGTTCGCCGATACTCTGCTGGCCGGAGATGGCCTTGGCGAACTCGTCGTCGAGCGCCGGGAGCTCGTACTCCTTAAGATCCTGTAAAGCGACGTCGAACTGCGCCGTCTTGCCCGCGAGCTCCGAAGCCGGGTAGTCGCCGGGGAACTGCGTTTCGATCGTTTTTCGTTCACCCGGGGTCATTCCGACGATGCCGGCCACGAAACCGGGGATGAAGCGTCCTTCCGATAATTCCGTAACTTGCCCCTCGCCATGGCCGCCCTCAAATGGGCTTCCGTCGACGCGGCCATCGTAGTCCAGGGTCGCAACGTCGCCAAGCCGGGCAGCGCGCTGCACCGGCACCAGCGTCGCGCGTTCCTTGGCGAGAGCTTCCAGACTGCGGTCGACCTCCGCGTCAGGTACCGCCGTGGCAGGGCGGGAGACCGTGACGCCCTTGTACGTACCGAGCGAGACCTCCGGCCGGACCTCAACCGTCGCCTTCACGCGGGTTGGCCGCCCATCCGTTTCTTCCAAAACCTCCAGCGTGGGCCGCTCCACCGGCTCAAGGTCGTGTTCCCGGATGGCCTGTGCGTACATCTCCGGGACGACCTCATCGACCGCTTGCCGCGTCACCGCGTCGCTGCCGTACGTCTGCTCGAAGATTTTCCGCGGTACCTTGCCTTTGCGAAATCCGGGAAGGCGGACGTTTTGCGCGAGCTTACGAAACGCGCGCTCCTCGGCAACCGCGAGTTCTTGGCTCGTGATCGGAAACTCGAGCGCCACCTGCGTCGGCGCGAGCCGTGTCAACGTTGAGTTCGTCATAAATGATTAGCGGAAGACGAGATTCGAACTCGCGACCCTCGCCTTGGCAAGGCGATGCTCTACCACTGAGCTACTTCCGCGCGCGTTGCTCGCTGTTTCGTCTTGAAACTGGGCAAGCAGAGACTCGAACTCTGACGGGTCGCCCCACTGGATCCTAAATCCAGCGCGTCTGCCAGTTCCGCCACTTGCCCGGCGACCTCGATAGATAGAACGCCCCGGATGCTTTTCCTGCCGCTGCGTAAGCGGTAGGGAACGACCAGCGGCGTCGCTAAGCGCGAGTTATGCGATTGGGTTTCGTCCTTTTGGCCGCGCTTTGCGCGATCTCGCTGGCACAGACGTCCACTCAACCGATTCAGGGTCCTTACCCGACTCTGCCTCCGGGTACTGCATCACCGCAGACAATGCCGCCGATCCACATGCCGTCACCTGCGACAACGGCACGTTCCGCTTCGCCGCAGCCAACGAGCACTTCAGGCATTTAAAAAGCCTCACGAGCGTCGTACGTCGTAAGGCTTTTGGTTTTTTGCACCGCGAGGGACTTGAACCCCCAACCAAGTGATTAAGAGTCACCTGC
>DAIMCN010000073.1:0-8178 GCA_036726365.1 Candidatus Cybelea sp. | reverse complement strand
GGTCGCCGTGGCTGATGAAAATGCTCGACGCCTGAACCTGGCTGAGCGCTGCCGATTTTATCACGGAGATCTCGCCGTGCCGGTCGCGCAAAACCGCTATGACGTGGTTATTGCAAACCTACCCTACGTTCCGACCAGCGCTCTACCAACGCTACCGAATCCCGCGGCTTACGAGCCGCGTGAGGCACTCGACGGTGGACCGGACGGCCTGACGCTCTACCGCCGCTTGCTAGCGCAGATTCCGGCCCTGCTGAAACCCAACGCCCTGCTGCTCTGCGAAGCCGCCCCAGCGACCATCGGCAGGCTGACAAGCATGGTGCGAATCACTCTCCCATCCTTTTCCATCTCGGTCGCCCACGATTACTCCGGGCTAGACCGGTATATCAAGGCGCATAACGGCTAGCCGAGGTTCCAAAGCGGTGCCCGGCGAACAATGACGACCCGAGATGGCGAAGTATATCTTCTTCACTGGGGGCGTTGTGAGTTCGCTCGGCAAGGGCATCACCGCCGCCTCCCTCGGGCGGCTTCTCAAATCACGCGGCCTTAGCGTTTCGATCCAAAAACTCGACCCGTACATCAACGTCGACGCCGGTACGATGAATCCGTACCAGCACGGCGAGGTTTTCGTCACGGAGGACGGCGCCGAGACAGACCTGGATCTCGGGCACTACGAGCGTTTCATCGACGAGAACCTTCAACGCGCCAACAACGTGACGACCGGCCAAATCTACAACTCGGTAATCGAAAAGGAGCGGCGCGGCGATTATCTCGGTGCGACCGTTCAAGTGATTCCGCACATCACCAACGAAATCAAAGCACACATCAAACGAGTCGCCGAGGCAAGCCATGCGGAGGTTTGCATCGTCGAAGTCGGCGGAACGGTCGGCGACATCGAATCGTTGCCTTTTCTCGAAGCGATCCGGCAGATGCGCTACGACGTGGGCGATGAGAACGTCATGTACGTGCATTTAACCCTGCTGCCGCACCTAGGGGCCGCCGACGAGCTGAAGACGAAACCGACGCAGCACTCCGTCCGCGAACTGCGCGGTATCGGAATCTCGCCCGACGCGATCGTCTGCCGAACGCAATCCGCATTGCCGATGCCGCTGGAGCTGAAGGAGAAGATCGCGCTGTTCTGCGACGTGCCACCGGGTGCTGTCGTTCAAAACAGCGATGCGCGCACGATTTATCAGGTACCGCTCAATCTCGAGGCCGAGGGGTTGGCCCAAGCCGCGGTTCGCAAGCTGAATCTACCAGCCGCCGCGCCCAAGCTGGACGACTGGGTCGCAATCGCGGATAGACTGCTCCATCCACGGCGGCACGTGACGATTGCGCTCGTCGGAAAATATGTCGAACTTAAGGACGCGTACATCTCGATCAACGAGGCGCTCCACCATGCCGGAGTCTTTCATCATGCCGCGGTGGAGATCAAACGCATCGATTCAGAATGGGTCGAGAACGACGGCGTGGACGTCCTGCGAGGGGCACATGGCGTCGTCGTCGCTCCGGGTTTCGGAGCGCGCGGCGTGAAAGGCAAGTTGCGCGCGATCCAATACGTGCGAGAACGCAAGATCCCGTTTTTGGGAATTTGCTATGGAATGCAGCTGGCGTGCGTGGAGTTTGCTCGCAACGTCTGCGAGCTGCCGGAAGCCATGACCAGCGAAGTCGACGAAACGAGCGCCGACCCGGTGATCGATTTCATGCCCGATCAGCGAAACCTGGAGATGTACGGGGGAACGATGCGCTTGGGGACCTACGCGTGCACGCTCCAGGAGGGTAGCCAGGCCGCGCGCGCCTACGGCGAACTCGAAATCAGCGAGCGCCACCGGCACCGGTACGAGTTCAACAACCGCTATCGCCCGGTCTTTGAGGAGCACGGGATGCGATTTAGCGGGTATCACGCTATCGGCAAAACGAGACTCGTCGAGGTCATCGAGCTTCCGGCCGACATGCATCCCTGGTTCGTCGCGACTCAGGCGCATCCGGAGTTTAAGTCGCGGCCGAATCGCCCGGCGCCGCTCTATCGGGATTTCATCGGCGCAGCGTTGGCGCACGAGGAGCGGATGGACGGCCGTGCCGGAATTGCCGAGGCATCCTGGACCCAAGCTTAATCACCGCAGTCGTTCTCACGCGCGACGAAGAGCGCAATCTGCCGCGCGCGCTCACCAGCCTGCCGCGTGGAATCAAGCTCTTCGTGCTCGACGCCTGCTCGACCGACCATACGCTGCAGTTCGCGCGGGCCGCGGGGGCTGCTGTGGTGCAGCGCAAGTGGACCGACTTTCTCGATGCACGTCGCTTTGCGCTTTCCCAAGTGAAGACGCCCTGGACGCTTATGATCGACGCCGACGAAGCACTCGACGACGTTCTGTGTGACGCGATCGTCGTCGCATCCAACGCCGTCGACGGCTACCGCGTCAAGCGGACGACCTATTTCTGCGGCAAGCCGATGCGCGTTTGGCGCAACGAGCCGCTGCTGCGTCTGTTTCGGACCGATCGCGTGACGCTACGTCCACATCCCGCCGCAGCGAGTGCCGCGCCATTGCACGAAACCTGGGCGTGCGGCGGGAGGGTGGACGAACTTCCGGGGACTCTGCTCCACTACTCGTATCCCGACGTCGCGACGTATCGCGCGAAATACGAGCGATACACGAGCCTGGAGGCGGAAAGCATCAGCGGTTCGGTGTTGACGTTCTTGAGTGCGTGCGGCGCGACGGTTCCACGGCTGGCGTGGTTGCTGTTTGGACGAGGCGCACTTTTCGATGGTCCGCGCGGGTGGTACGTCGCCTACCATTCGGCGACCTACGCCGCAGCAGCGGCGCGAAAAGCGCTGGCTCGATGAGCGTGGCGCGCGTCGGGCTCGACGCACGCTTGACGCGCCAGTTGTCGGTTGGAATGACGACCTACGCCAGGGAATTGGCCGAGCGTCTGCCGCGCGTGGCTCCGGAATACGCGTACGTCAACTTCTCGGAGGGTTCGAACTTCGGCTGGGCGGAGCAAGTTCGGCTCCCGTTAGCGATGCGGCGCGCTCGTCTCGATTTAGTGCACTTTCTTTCGCTCTACGTACCCCTGCTCGTTCCCACGCGCTTCATCATTACGATTCACGATCTCATCCATTTGCGCTTTCCGAAGTACTTTAAAGCAAAAGTGCGTCCGTACTATCGCACGGTCGTACGGTCGGCCTGCGCGCGCGCAGAGCGCGTCATCACCGATGACGAGCGAACGGTAGAGGATTTGGTCAGTTTGTTGGGCGTCGACCGCGCGAAGGTACGAGTCGTTCCCTTGGGGGTCGAGCACCGCTTTCTACAGCCGGTCGCGCCGCACGTTGGCGAGCGCCCATATCTGCTCTACGTTGGCAACCACCGGGAGCACAAGGATCTACCGACGTTGTTCTCGGCGTGGTCGGCACTGCCGGCGAGCTGGCCGATCGACCTCTATCTGACCGGTCCCGACGATTTTGGCGGTGAGCTTCAACGCCGCGCCACCGCCGCTCGCGCGATCGTTCCGCTGGGCAACGTGACGGCGGAACGGCTCGCCGAATATTACGCCGGCGCGCGGGCGCTCGTCCAGCCGGCGCTGCGCGAAGGCTTTGGGTTACCGATGTTGGAGGCAATGGCCGTTGGCTCTCCGGTCGTCGCCTGCGCCGACGCCGTGCCGCAGCCGTTAACCGCGGCGGCGCTAACGTTTCGCCCACGCGATTCCGCGGAGTTGTGCTTGCAGCTGGAAAAAATTCTCACCGACGAGGGCCTGCGCCATCGCTTAATAAACTTGGGTCGAGACATTGCGCAGCGGCTCACGTGGGATCACTGCGCGCGTGCGACCGCCGACGTCTACCACGAGGTGCTCGAAAAATCCTAAAATTTGCTCCAGCCATGCTGACCCTAGCCGCGACCTTGGGCGTCGCGTCGCGGCCGATCGCCATCGTCATCAACGGCAATGCGCTGGCACTCGAGCCGCCGCCGCGCTTCGTGCAGAACGTACTCTTCGTACCGGTGCGCCGCACGATGCAGGCGCTCGGGCTTTCGTTCGACCGATCCGGCACTCATATCGTTACCCAAGTCGGCGCCAAAACGGTAACGTTGACGTTGGGGAGCCGAATCGCACGCATCGATCGCGACGAACTACCGATGGAGGCGCCGCCTCTAGAAATCAACGACGTGCTGTACGTGCCGCTGCGCTTTTTCACCGACGTCCTCGGCGCCCAAGCTCGCTTCGATCGCCGCGCGAACGCCGTCATGATCGTCGCGCAAGAAGTCGGCCGGTCCGCCAACGGTCTGATTTCCACGGGACACGGCTTCGAACGGTTAGGTACCGTGGCCGCCGTCGACGTGCTGTCCGATCCGCCGACGTTGACGTTGGGGTACAACGGAAGCGCTAAGACGATTTCAATCGGAGCCAACGCCATCATAGAGGTTCTCGACGTAAACGTGAACGTTACGTCGCCGGGCGAACTTGGCGATATTCGTCCGGGTGATTTCGCGCGCGTGAAGATGAGCAAAGACGGACACGTTCAGCGCATCGTTGACGAGTATGGATCCCGAAACGGCCACATTGTCGCAATTGCCAGCAATGAGTTCGTGCTGGGCGACGGTCAAGTGATCTCGGGCAGCCGCACGACTGAGATCTCCCTCAATGGAAAGGCCGCATCGCTGAGCGATCTACGCCCCAACGACGCGGTGACGGTTCGCTATAACGTCGAAACCAACGAGGTGCGCGAGATCATGGCAAGTCGAGCCGTGGCGACGATGGGCGGAACCGAAAACGGTAAGGTGAGCATTACCAGCGTCGACAGCGATGCCAGCCGGCCCCTGCACGCGGGTGATACGATCCACGTGACGATGCACGGCACGCCTGGAAGTTCCGCAACGTTCGATATCGGATCGGCTGTTGCCGATCAGGCGATGCAGGAGCGATCGCCGAGCGTCTACGTTGGCAGCTACACGATACCGCACGGCGCAAATTTTGACGACGTTGCGCTCATCGGGCGGCTTTCGTCGGGAAATTCGAGCGCAGAGGCGGCCGCCCCGCACGCGGTTTCAGCGTCGAGCGTTCCGCCCGGCATCGGTACCTTCGCTCCCGAAGCGGGTGCGACGATTAATACAAATCGACCCGCAGTCTATGCGACTTTTGCGGCCGATGCGGTTGCGGTGAATCCTTCCAGCGCGCTGCTTTGGATCAACGGACGAGATGTGACCTCCGAGTGCGTTCGAACCGCGCAGTTCATCCAGTACCTTCCTTCCTATGCTTATCCCGACGGCCCCGTTCACGTAACGGTTCGGGTTTCGGACGAAGCCGGAAACACGACGATGAAGTCGTGGAGCTTCTGGATACGAACGCATTGATGCCTGTTTGCATCTTTTGCAAAATTGCGGTGGGCGAAGTGCCGGCCAAGGTTGTTTATCGCAACGACCAGATCGTTGCCATTGAAGATCTTAATCCGCAGGCACCGACACATCTGCTCGTTATGCCGGTGGAGCATCACGAAACGCTCTGGGAAGCGGTTCGCAGTAATGATGCCATGCTATCGTCTAACTTGTTTGAGGTTGCTTCACGGTTAGGGAAGGAACGAGGCGGAGCGGAAGGCTTTCGTCTCGTCGTTAATACCGGGCCGGATGGCGGTCAGACGGTTGGCCACGTGCACGTCCACGTGCTTGCCGGACGCCGCATGACCTGGCCACCGGGGTAGACGTTACCACGGTTTTGTCGCGATTTGACCTGCAGCGTGCCCCTATGTTAGTCTTTGTACGGGCCCTCAGGGGTCTAATTTTTCGTGTCACGCGCGACCGCGCTGCACGCCGAAAGGGGGTGGATTAATGGAAGTTCGCATCGCTCCGGGGGAAACGATCGAGAGCGCATTGCGCCGCTTCAAAAAAGCCACCCAAAAGGCCGGGATTCTGGCCGAGGCGCGCAAGCACGAACATTACGAAAAGCCGAGCGTTCGCCGCAAGAAGAAGTCCGCTGCGGCTCGCAAGCGGCGCGCCTAGAACCGCCGCCAGTTTCGCATGGGAACCCTCAAAGACCGCATCGCCTCCGAACTGAAGGACGCGATGCGGGCTCGCGATCAGTTACGCTTGGACACGCTTCGCTCCGCGCTGTCGGGCTTTATCTATAAGCGCACCGAAAGCGGCCAAGAGCTTTCTGACGCCGACGAAATGGCCGTAATTCGGCGGCTCGTGAAGCAGCGTGGCGACTCGCTGACCGAGTTCGAGAAAGCCGGCCGCATGGATCTCGCCGATAAAGAGCGGGCCGAGCGTGAGATTTTGACCGCGTATCTTCCGCCGCAACGATCGGCCACGGAAATCCGGGAAATCGTTCAAAGCGTTTTGGCCGAGCTTCCGCCGGAGGCGCGCAACGCCGGGGCGGTGATGAAAGTCGTCATGCCGCAGCTCAAGGGCGTTGCCGACGGCAACCTCGTTCGCCAGATCGTCACCGAAGAGCTGGCACTCTGAGGAGAACGTAACTTCTCCCTTCAGCCGAAGGTAGCAACCAGCATGAAGCGATTCGGCTTGCGTGCGTGGCTTGCGTGTTCGCTGTTGCTCGCCGGCGGCGTCGGCATGGCGGCCGGCGCGCAAAGTGGGCGCCCAATCCTTGTTATTCCGATTAACGGAACCGTCGATGATGGCATGGCACATCTCGTCGAGCGTTCCGTCAACGAAGCTAATCAGCAGGGGGCCCGCGCCATCGTCCTCGACGTCAACAGTCCGGGTGGGCTGGTCGAGGCCGCGTTCCAAATTCGCGATGCGCTGTTCTCGGCACAAGAGCCGGTCGTGGCCTACGTCGGTGCGCGCGCCTATTCGGCCGCAGCATTAATCTCACTTTCGGCTAGTCGAATCGTGATGGCGCCGGGCGCCTCGATCGGCGCGGCCGAGCCGATTCCGGCGACCGCAAAGCTCATCTCGGGCCTTCGCGGAGAGTTTGAATCCACCGCGGAGCGCAATCATCGCAATCCTAAGGTGGCCGGCGCGATGGTCGACAAAACTGTAGACCTTCCAGAGTATAAGCGTTCCGGCGCGATTCTTACGCTTAATACCGACGACGCGGTACGCGCCGGCATCGCCGAATCAACGGCGCCGACGCTTGACGCCGCGCTCGCGCAGCTTCACTTAGCCGACGCGCCCCGAGTCACGGAATCGTTTACGTGGGCCGAGCGGCTGGCGAGGTTCGCTACGGACCCGGTGGTTAGCGGATTGTTGTTGACGCTGGGTATGCTCGGTCTCTTGATCGAGATGCAAACGCTGCACGGAATCGCCGGCCTGATCGGTGTCGGCGCGCTCGGACTTTTCTTCGGAACTCACGTGTACGCGGGTTTCTCCAACGGCTTCGTCGCCGCGCTGGCGGTCCTGGGGTTGCTCGGAATTCTGTGGGAACTACACGTCGTTCCCGGCCACGGCTTGCCGGGCATCTTGGGGGCGGTAGCGCTGTTTGTGGCGGTGCTGCTGGCTTTTGGGTTGCCATTTTTCTTCGTCGGTATCGAAACAATCGCGACCGCGATCGTCCTCACCGTGATCGTCTTCACGCTCACTGCGCGCGCCATGCCGCAGAATGCCTGGGCGCAACGTCTTGCGCTGGCGGCAGCGCAGGGCCCCGAGTATGTAACGAGCGCCGATCACGGGAGCCTGCGCGGCCGGACCGGTACGGCGGTGAGCTACCTTCGACCAGCGGGTATCGCGTCGATTGACGGCCGACGGGTGGACGTGCTCACCGAGGGCGAGTTCATCGCACAGGGAACCCCCATCCGGGTCGTTCGGGTCGAGGGCGCGCGAATTTTCGTCGAGCCCGTCATTCTATAGGAGTTGAGATGATAGCCGTCAGCGGCGTAGTCATAATCCTTCTTATCGTCATTGCGTTCTTCGCGTTTCTCTATTACTTCCCGATTGGACTGTGGATTCGGACGATCGCTGCCGGCGTTCCGCTGGGCATCATCGCTCTGGTACGCATGCGGCTGATCGGCATTCCGCCGAGCGTCATCGTCACGAATTACGTTCGCGCGCGCAAGGCCGGGCTCAATCTTAGCGTGGATCAAATGCAGTCGCACTATCTTGCCGGTGGCAACGTGGAAAACGTAACGCTTGCGATGATCGCCGCGCAACGCGCGCAGATTCCGTTGGAGTGGCAGCGCGCCGCCGCAATCGACCTCGCCGGACGCAACGTGCTGGAAGCGCTGCAAACGTCGGTGACTCC
>DAIMCN010000072.1:0-8525 GCA_036726365.1 Candidatus Cybelea sp. | reverse complement strand
ATAAAGCTGCCGTCGAGGTTTGACGAAAACATCCGGTCGGCCAGCACGTATTGCTCCGCCATCTTCCAATACGGATCTATTTCGTGTTCGGGCACATAGGAATACGCAAAGTTGGCCGGGGCTCCGAATCCAACCAGCTCGTCGTTCCATCCGTCCATCTTGCATTTGGTCCCGGGAAGCTTACCTTGTCCGTCGCACGCCGCGAAGAATGCGGGCGAAAAGTGGTCGATGTCCCAGGACGTCACGAGGTCTACGGCCTGCAAGGCGATCTTGTTGCCTTTGGTATCGTAACCGTAGTTTTGCGTCATCGCGCCGGGATATCCCATGAAGAGATTGTTGAACGAACGGTTCTCTTGAATGATGAAGATCACGTGCTGAATCGGACTAGCGTTTGCGCGCAATGCCGCGTGTCCCGGCGGGGTTACGGGCGCGCCGGAAAACGAACCGTTCGCATTGCATGCCGCAACGGCGAGCGTCAGTGTGAGAGTTGCGGCAACCTTCAGTGGGGCGTTTAGTGGCACGTTTAACGAAGCTCCTTCTCTAGAGAACCCCTTAGCAAGTCACTTTTCGCACGCCGGGGCACTACCCTTCGCGGTGGTGGGAGGAAGAGCGAATGATCCCGGCATAGGCAGAATGCGCTATGAAGAAGCGGTTCGTTGTGCGGATTGCGGGCTCGCTGCTCGCGCTTGGCTTGCTTGCCGCCTGCTCGACGGGATCGACGGCGAACGTGCCGCCGGTTCGCGAAGGCGAGATGTTGCGGGCGCTGAGCGGTAGCGGCGCCGGCAAGATCACGCACGTTATCTTCATCGTTCAAGAGAACCGCAGCTTCGATGATCTCTTTCAAGGCTATCCCGGCGCGGATACTGTCCCGAGCGGCAAGAATTCGAAGGGCCAGACGATCGCGTTGCAGCCTATCAGCCTGGCGAGGGCCTACGATATCGATCATTCGGCGCGCGCGATGTTCGCCGCATGTCATGGAACTGGAATGCTTCCCGGAACGAAATGCCGGATGGACGCGTTCGATCAGGAGCGCAGCTACTTCGGGCCGCCAAATCCGCAGTACGTCTACGTTCCGCACAACGAGTCCAAGCCGTACTTCGACATGGGGCACGAATGGGTCGTCGCCGACCGGACGTTCCAATCCCAGCTCGACGAGAGCTTCGTCGCGCACCAATACATCATCGCCGCTCAAGCGCAGTCGAGCGTCGATATACCGGGCGGCGAGTGGGGTTGCGAGGGCGGGTCCAGTGACACGGTGCAGATGATCACCCACAGGCGCAGGTACGGCGGTTATCAGCAGGTCTGCTTCGACTATCAAACTCTGGGCGACGAGCTCGACGGCGCCAAGCTTACCTGGCGATTCTACACCAGCAAGTACGGGAGCCCGTCCAGCGGCAACGGCGGCGATTGGTCGGGGTATCAGGCGGTCAAACATATTTACAAGGGACCCGATTGGAGCAACGTCATCACGCCGCAGAAGCAGTTCATCACCGACGTTGGCGCCGGTACGCTCGAAAACTTTACGTGGATAACGCCAATCTGCAAGGATTCCGATCACCTCGACTGCGGGAGCAGCCTCGGACCGTCGTGGGTCGCGACGCTCGTCAATACCGTCGGCAAGAGCCAGTTTTGGAACAGCACCGCGATCTTCGTGATCTGGGACGACTGGGGCGGCGAGTACGATCACGTTCCGCCGCCGTATAAAGGGTACGACAGTGTCGGTTTTCGAGTGCCGATGCTGGTGATTTCTCCCTACGCAAAGCAAAACCACGTTTCGCACGTGCAGTACGAAACGGCCAGCGTGCTGCGCTTTGCCGAAGATCTTTTTGGCTTAGGCCAGCTGGCGGCCGCCGATCGGCGCGCGAAGTCGCCCGCGGGCGACTGCTTCGATTTTAACCAAGCGCCGCGCAAGTTCGTGCCGATCAAGTCGCCGGAAGGCAAGCAGTTCTTTCTAAATCAAGCGAACGACTACCGTGCCCCGGATGCGCAATAGCGGCGTCGCCGCCGCGTGGGCGGCCTGGATGCTTGCGGGCTGCACGGTGGGGGCACAACCAACTCTTCCTGCCGGTCAAACGGCGATTTTTCAACAGCTTCGCGCGAGCGGTGCCGGTAAAATCACGCACGTCGTCTACATCGTCCAGGAGAACCGTAGCTTTAACGATCTTTTTCAAGGCTATCCTGGAGCGTACACGGTTTCGAGCGGGAAGGATTCCAAAGGCGAAACGATCCAGCTCAAACCGATAAGCCTCGCGCACCGATACCTCATCGATCACGGGTTGACGGCGATGATCGCCGATTGTCGCGGAACCGGCGAGCTTCCGGGAACGCGATGCCGGATGGACGGATTCGATCGCGAACGAACCTTCGGCGGCCCGAGAGGCATCAAGTATCCGGTGTACGCCTACGTACCGCACAGCGAGTCGAAGCCGTATTTCGACATGGCGCACGAATGGGTGCTCGCCGATCGCATGTTTCAGTCGCAGCTCGACGAGAGCTTCGTCGCGCATCAGTACGTCATCGCCGCGCAGGCGCAGTCGAGCGTGGACCTGCCGAATGGCCCTTGGGGGTGCGAACCCGGTCCGAGCAACACCGTTCCCACGATCACCAAGGATCGTAAACATGGGATCGTGGAGCCGGTATGCTTCGATTACCAAACGCTCGGCGACGAACTCGACACTGCCCACCTTTCGTGGCGCTTCTATTCCAGCTGGTACGGCAGCAAGTCCAACGACACCGGAGCGCTCTGGTCGAGCTATCAGGCGGTCAAACACATCTACACCGGCCCGGATTGGGCAAAAGACGTGATCACGCCGCAGAAAAGGTTCTTTCACGACGTCGACGCGGGAAAACTCGCGAACTTCACGTGGATTACGCCGATCTGCAACAACTCCGACCACACGAACTGCGGCGGCGGACACGGGCCGTCGTGGGTTACGGCGCTGGTGAATGCCGTCGGCGCGAGCAAGTTTTGGGATTCGACGGTGATCTTCGTGCAGTGGGACGACTGGGGCGGCCTTTACGATCCGGTTCCTCCACCGTTGCGAGACTACGACGGTCTGGGTTTTCGGGTTCCGCTGCTCGTGATCTCACCCTATGCCAAGAAGAACTACGTCTCACACGAGCAATATGAAACCGCCAGCGTCTTGCGCTTCGCCGAAGAGCTCTTTGGTTTGAGTCAGCTGGCGGCTGCCGATAAGCGCGCAAAGTCGCCGGCGGCCGACTGTCTCGATTTCACTCAGAAGCCGCGCCGGTTCGTGCCGATCCAGGCCCCCCAGGGCCGGAACTTCTTCCTCGAGCAGCCCAACGACTACCGCGCTCCCGACGAGGAATAAAGAGAGGCGGGGGCTTTCGCTCCCCGCCTCCGATTTGGTTTGAACGTCAGAGAGTTCTAGAGCGCTCCGTCGCCTTTGGGCGATCCCCAACCGGTCGGACCGTCGTAGCCAACGCCTGCCGTGCAGAGATAGCTACCACCGCAGGAGCCGTTGCTGCCGCTGGTGATGTCGTTGAGATCGCGGTCGTTATGGCGATCATTCTGCGACCAGATTTTCTGGGCCGCGTTTTGCGAGCTGGCGTTCTGAGCCAGACCGAAGATGCCGGCAATGTCCGGTGAGGCGGCGCTTGTGCCGCAGACGCCGAACCAGCCGCCATCGTGTTGATCGTATTCCGCGACGCCCGGCGAGCAGCCGGATTCCGCCGATATGTCGCTGTCCGTGCGAGACGTGCAGCCGGTGTCGTGCTGCCACGAGGGCTTGGTGACGCCCGTCGCGCAACCCGAGCCGGCGCCGTTCCAGGCGGTTTCGCTGTAGGTTGTGCCGGTCTTGGCGAGCTGTGTGCCGCCGACCGAAACGACGGTTGCGAGCGCTTCCGGAGCGCCGTTCTGGTTGTAGCCGGCATCACCCGATGCGGCGAGGTATTCAACGCCCGGCGTGCTGAAGTCGGCGGTGTTCACGCAGCTGACCGAGCCGTAGCAGATCCAGCTGTTGCTGATGATATGCGCGCCGAGGGTCACGGCTTCGGCCTCAGCCGTATCGAGGTCGCTCGAGCTTGCGCTGTTCGCCTCGACGAGATAGATCGTGCACTTCGGGCAGGCCGCGGAGACCATCTCGACGTCAAGAGAGATCTCGACCGACCAGCCGGTGTAACTCGGATAGTTGCTCTGTTGTCCGAGCTGATTGTATTTGTGGAATGTCGTCGTACCGAGACTGAACTGCGTGCGGTACGTGGTCAGGTCGGTCGCGGCGGTCGGGTTGTCGCCCGCGTCAACGATTGCGACGATCTGTCCCGAGCCTCTCGTCCCTATTAGGCCGGTTAGGTGGTAGCGCGTTTCAAGATCGACCGGCGCCCAACCGCATGTCGCACCGGTGCAAGCCGGCTGGATGCCCTGTTGGGTCAGCGCCAAGCACGTCGGCTGGCCGACGACTTGCGGGCAGACGTGGCGCGCGAGGCCCTGTGCCTGCCATAGCGGCATCACGTGCGTTGCCGAGGATCCGGTCGTTCCCGTCAGACCGGTGCTCGGCATATTGGAAGAACCGCCGCTACACGCGGCGATCGCGAGCGCCGCAACGAGCGGCGCCACAAGTTTGATGGTTCCGTTCACAAATGCTCCTTATGTTCGAGGGTTTCTGGGGATTGGATGAGTTAGGTTTGGCCGGTAGGACTACCTTCCACTTTTGGAACGTTTCGAAGGAAGCAAACGTTCCTCAGCGGCCGCGTACGGGCCCCAGCTCGCAAGGCAATTAAGCCAAGCGCTGCGGTCACGGGGCATCAGTCGTCGCCGATGAAGCCCTTCGGCTTACCGCGCCAGGTCGACGTCTGATCACGCTGGGTCCAGTACGCGTTCGGGCGGCCGCCTGCGAACTTTTTGAACTTGCGCGGCTGTCGGGTGTAGTCGAACGCATCGGGCGCGGGATCCTTCGCGCGCGCGTCGCTCGCCGCCAGCGGCGAGAGCCCAAAGTTGTCTTCGATATAGCGCAGTACGCTTGAGGTCTCGTATTGCACGTGCGTGACGTAGCCTTGCTTGGCATACGGTGAGATCATCAGCAGCGGAACGCGAAAGCCAAGGCCATCGTAATCCTCGAAGACGGGTTTTACGGGGTCGAACCATCCGCCCCAATCGTCCCACATGATGAAGACCGCGGACGAACTCCAAAACTTGCTTTCCCCGACCGCGTTCACGATCGAAGCGACCCATGCCGGCCCCCCGCTCGCATTGATGCCCGGGTGGTCCGAGTTTTCGAAGGTGGGAGCGATCCACGTGATGTTCGCGAGCTTTCCCATTGCGATGTCGGTGAGGAATTGAGAAGGCGGGTTGATTACATCGCGCGTCCAATCCGGCCCATCGTAAATTCCACTGTCGGCTTGGTACGAAGACCAACTGCCGCCATCGCCGTTTATGCTGCCGGCATAGAACTTCCAGGTAACGCCGGCGGCATCGGCTTCGCTGCCGACCGTCGGGTTTCCGAAACAGGCAAGGATTGTCGGGCCGTACTTTCGACGTGCCGTCAGCGTGTGGACGAGGTCCCCCGATAATCCCTCGCATCCCCAGGCTCCGTAGGGGAAGTCCACCGCGCGGCTGGCATAGGCGGCCACGACATACTGGTGGGCGATGAAACTACCATCGAGGTTTGACGCGAACATCTTGTCGGCCAAGACGTATTGCTCGGCCATCTTCCAATACGGATCGATTTGGGCTTCGGGAACGTAGGCGTACGGCGCGTGCGCCGGAGCGTCGCGAGTCGTTAACTCGTTGTCCCAGCCGTCCATCTTGCAGTGCGTTCCAGGCAGCGTGCCGCGCGCATCGCAGGCCGCGAAGAACGCTGCCGAAAAGTGGTCGATGTCCCAAGTCTCCGCCAGAACCTGGGGACGCAAGGTGATTCTTTTACCTTTGGTGTCGTAACCGTAGTTCTGCGTTTGCGCTCCCGGATATCCGAGAAATAAGTTGTTAAACGATCGGTTCTCTTGCACGATGAAGATCACGTGCCGAATCGGCGTTGTGCCGCCGAGTAGCACCGCGCTGTGCGACGCCTCGAACGCCGCCGGAACGTTGGCGAACGAACCGTTTCCATTACACGCCGCCAGGGTGAACGCCACAGCGAGCGGCACCACGCGCTTCAAAGGTATGTTTGAAGAACTCCTTTCGGTGAACCGTCTGCTGCTTTTGGGCGCTTCGGCTTTCGACCCTCCGCAAAAGTAAGAGGCGGGTGCTCTCGCACCCGCCTCGATATTGCGTTGAACGTCGAGCGTTCTAGAACGCGTTGATTCCCTTGGGCGATCCGAACCCTCCCGGGCCGGAGTAGGTTTCGTACTGGTTCGTTCCAGCGGTGCACAGGTAGCTGCCGCCACACGAGCCGTCGTGCCCGGAGCTGATGTAATGGAGCTGGTGGTTGACTTTCCCATCCTTCAGCTTCCAGAAGCGTTTGCCGCCATGCTGAATGCCGGCGTTGCCCTTGAGCCCGATAACTCCGGCGAGGAATGGCGACGCAACGCTCGTGCCGCAGTATTCGTTCCAGCCGCCCTGGACATACACAGCGACGCCCGGCGAGCAGCCGGACTCGGACGATACATCGCCGTCGGTGCGGTAAGTGCAGCCCGTATCCGTCTGCCACGAGGGCTTCGGAACTCCGGGGCTGCCGACTTCGGTCGGGCTCGCGCAGGCGGCGCCAGCGTCGAGCCAGATGGTCTCGGTGTAGACCGTGCCGCTCTTAGTCAACTGTGTTCCGCCGACCCCGATCACGTTGCCGAGGGCCGACGGGCCGCCGACGTTGTTGTAGCCGGAATCGCCGGTCGAGGCGAGATACGCGACGCCAGCCGCGTTAAAGGAGTTCGCGAAGTTCGTATCGCCGCAATCCCAGCTGCCGGGGCAGCTCCAGCTGTTGCTGACGATGGTCGCGCCGAGCGTGGCGGCTTCCTGTTCGGCTTGTTCGAAGTCGCTGATCGAGGAGCCATCCTTGGCCTCCATGAGATAGATCGTGCACTTCGGGCACGAGGCAGAGACCATGTCGAGGTCGAGACCGGTCTCGCCGCACCAGCCGTAGTTGGCGCAGCTCGGTGGATAGTTGGATTGCTGTCCATTCTCGTTGTACTTGAAGAAGCTGGCCGTTCCGAGGCCGAACTGTGTGCGGTACGCCGCCAGATCCGTCGCGGCACTGGCGAGGTCGCCCGCCTCAATGAGCGCGACCTTCGTCCCCGACCCGTTTCCTAACGAAGGGGTAAGGTTGTAGGCGGTCTCGAGCTCTGCTGGCGTAAAGCCGCAGGTTGACGACGGCGAGCAAGGCGGCGGCGCACCGCCTCTGGTAACCTCCAGCGCTAAGCAGCTCGGCCTGCCGACGACTTGCGGGCAGGCGGTCCGCGCGAGATGCTGTGCCTGCCACTGAGGCATGTGAGTAGAGGCCGACCCTACCGTTTGGGATCCGCCGGCCGCCGGGACGTTGGAAGAGCCGCCTGCGTTACAAGCGGCGATTGCCAGCGCCGCAACGAGCGGCGCCAAAAGTTTAATGGTTCCGTTCACAAATGCTCCTTATATTTTTTCTCGGGCTCTGGAGTGCGAGGAGTTCACCTTGAGACTTTGATGACCTCTCGTCGTTCTTGGCTGCCACAGGGAATCCAGGGAGCCTGATGGCATTGCTGCCTATCGTGAAGCGGCGAACCAGCATGCTCGCGGCCTGTGCGGCCGCCGCCGTCTGCCTCGGTGCCTGTTCGATCGGGTCAGCGCCCACGGCGCCGGCGGCGCTCGTGTCGCGCGAGGACGGCGTGCTCCGCGGGCTAGGCGCGACCGGCGCCGGCAAGGTCGAGCACGTCGTGTACATCGTGCAAGAGAATCGGAGCTTCGACGACATGTTCCGAGGCTATCCCGGCGCCGATACCGTTTCGAGCGGTAAGAACTCGATGGGAGGCCGGACCAAACTCCAGCCCATCAGCCTGGCGACTCAATACGAGATCGACCATTCGGCGTTCGCGATGTTTGCCGCGTGCAACGGAACCGGCAAGCTGCCCGGAACAGAGTGCCGGATGGACGGCTTCGATCGCGAGATCGAGTACGGCGGCCTCAAACACGGGCAGTACGCCTACGTGCCGCGCGTCGAGTCGAAGCCCTACTGGGATATGGCGCACGAGTGGGTTTTGGCCGACAAAACGTTCGCGTCACAGCTCGACGAGAGCTTCGTCGCGCATCAATACATCATCGCCGCGCAGGCCCAATCGAGCGTCAACGTTCCGGACCTCTACTGGGGCTGCCCCGGCGACAAGAGCGACCAGGTCGAAACGATCACACGTAAGCGCACGTACGGAGCGGTGCAGCGGCCCTGCTTCGACTACGAAACGCTCGGCGACGAACTCGACCAGGCTGGCTTGACGTGGCGCTTCTATACGAGCCGTTACCAGGTGCCGACGAGCGGACTGTGGTCGGGATATCAAGCGGTCAGGCACATCTTCCGCGGGCCTGATTGGAAGACCGACATCATTACGCCGCAAAGGCGGTTTCTCACCGACGTTCGCGGCGGGAAGCTCGCGAACTTCACGTGGATAAC
>DAIMCN010000071.1:0-8871 GCA_036726365.1 Candidatus Cybelea sp. | reverse complement strand
CGGCCTTCGCTGCCGAGGAAGGAACCGCTAAAATGGATGCTCTACCAAACGTTGTTCTTGTTCACGGCGCATGGGCCGACGGCTCCAGTTGGAGCGCCGTCATCGAACGCCTGCAGGCCAACGGCTACAATGTCACGGCGCCGCAGTTTCCAATGACGGCACTAGCAAACGACGTTGCTCGCCTGCGGCAGGTCCTGGCCCGCCAGAACGGCCCGACGATCGTCGCTGGCCACTCCTACGGCGGCCAGATCATGACTGCTCTAGGAGCCGATGCGCCGAACGTCGTCGGTTTGGTCTACATCGCCGCCTTCGGACTTGACGAGGGCGAATCGATCGGCGCGTTGCTGTCGCAGGGTCCGGTGACTCCGTCGCTCGCGCACATGATCATTGACGCGCAGGGCTCGGCCTGGTTATCAGAAGATGATTTCGTGAATCACTTTGCGGCTGACGTAGATCCGGTAAAGGCAAGGGTCATGTTCGCCGTCCAGCAGGCTCTGTCCGCATCAGCCCTCGGCGACGTGATGGGTAAGCCGGCGTGGAAATCATTGCGGTCTTGGTACATGGTCGCGAGTAAGGATCAGGCGATCCCGCCCGATGCCGAGCGTTTGTTCGCCAAACGCATGAACGCGACTACTGTGGAGGTCCCGTCGAGCCATGTGGCGATGGTCTCCCACCCCGATGAGGTGGCGAAGCTCATCGAGACGGCTGCCAAAGCTCTGACGCCGATCGCAACGTAAGCGCTTCGCCGCGAACTAGAAGAAGCAACACTGCCACCCCGAACGCGTGGGCCTCGCTTTGCGGGGCGCACTTTTAGCGGCGTTGTCTCCTTCCCGCGTCATCGTTACCGCTGCGGTCGGCGCGTTACTCTCACGCGGCTGCGCTGGGCGGAGGGATTTCTTACGCGACCGCAGTTCGAATCTCCAATCTCCACCAAAAATACGCCGATTCCATAAGTTTTTTAGGTCGGCGCTTGATTTTGTAGAATTGCGCGACCAACGCAGTAAAAGTGTGGGATCGCCGGCGACGACGTTTTTCGTGCAGCTTCGCGACAAGCCGCAGGCAAAGGCCTTGACAAATAATACGACCGGTCATAGTATCGCTACGATGAGAACTGGCGAAAGGTCCGCGTGGCAAAACTGAGCGTCCGCGAAAAGATTGTAGCCGTAGCGGCGGAGCGTTTTCACGCGCTTGGCTACAACGCGTGTGGCGTCCAGGAGATCGTCGACGCTGCCGGCGTCCCGAAGGGTTCATTCTATAACTACTTCAAGGCCAAGGAACTGCTGGCGCGCGAGGTCTTAAATAATTATTGGGCCGATGCGGCGCTGGATATACTTACCGACAAGTCGATCGCTCCTATGGAGCGCCTGCGTCGACACTTCCAGCACATCGCCTCGCGATATAAGAAGTTCGGCTTTGAAAACGGCTGTTTGGTCGCGAAGTTCATGCATGAGGTTTCGGATTCGACACCCCTTTTGCGGACAGATCTCAGTCGACAGATCGCACGGTGGACGGTACTGATTGCCGAAGCCATTCGCGAAGGCCAGGCCGACCGAACCATCTCGAATTCCATCGATGCCGAAACAACGGCTCGCTTCCTAATCGAGAGCTGGGGCGGCGTGACGGGCGCCATGAAGCTCGCCGTGAGCCGCGCGCCGATCGATGATTTCTTTTCGGTTGCCTTCGGCAAGCTGCTGCTGCCGGGCGCGCCGACGTTAAGGCGGCGCAAGATTCGAGTCTAGGGAGAGTCTTCCGATTTGATCGGTTACGCGCCCCCAGATCTTGACGCAAGACGACCGGTCATATTATTATCTAAACCAGCGGCGTACCTGCGGTGAGAGCCGAAAAACCTCTGGAGACGAGAGATGACCGAAACCACAGAAACCAAGAATAAGGCATTCGTGCTCGAGGCCTTCGACACGTTGTTCAATAAACGGGACTACGTCACGGCCGAGAGGTTTTGGTCGCCGAACTACATCCAGCATAGCGCGCATATCCCGCCGGGGCGTGAGGGCTTATTCGGTCTGATCAAGAGTCTGCCGCCCACGCTGAAATACGAGAATGGCTTGATCCTTGCTGAGGGCGACATGCTGATGTTGCACGGCCGGTTCAGCGGCATTGGCCAACCCGCAAACTGGATTGTGCTCGACGTCGTACGAATCGAAGATGGGCGTCTTGCCGAACACTGGGACGTCGTAGAGGACGAAGCTACGCGCGAAACGTCTGTCAGCGGGTTGCCGATGTTCGGCGCAATCTTCCCCGGATCTAAAGGATACTAGGATGGATACTCAAGTTGTCTTGGTCACCGGACGCGCGGACATTGGCACCTCCGAGGCTGCCGCTGGAGGTAGTTCATCATGACCAAGTCAGAAGCGCCCGTTCGAATCATCGAGGAGTCGCCTGCGTTCTGGAGAGTCGTCTTCGACCATCCGCCTTTCAACATCGTGGATGCCGGCATCTTCGAAGGCCTACAGGACCTACTTGGACGGATGGACGCCAGCCTCGACCTCCGCGTGGTTGTGTTTGAAAGTGCGATCCCTGACTTCTATCTCGCCCATTTTGACTTGACCGGCAACATAGGAAACATCCTGACCACCGTAGGCCGTACAGGCCTGCCGATCTTGATCGACACCTTCGTCCGCCTCACCAAGAGCCCGGTGGTCAGCATCGCGAAGATCCGAGGATGCGCCAGGGGCGCGAGCAGCGAGTTCGTGCTTGCTTGTGATATGCGCTTCGGCTCGCGCGAAAATATGCTGCTGGGTCAGCCTGAAGTGGCGGTTGGAGTGCATCCCGGCGGCGGGGGCGCGGAGCGACTCCCGCACCTAGTCGGCCGCGGTCGCGCGCTAGAAATCGTGCTAAGTGGAAACGACTTCGATGGCGAGACCGCGGAGCGCTATGGATACATCAACCGGGCGCTTCCAGATGCGGAGTTGAATGGCTTCGTCGACTCGCTTGCGCGCCGGATCGCCTCCTTCGATCGACCGGCCATCGCGGCAGCGAAAGATCTCATCAACCAGGTCTCATTGCCAAGCGCGGATCGGCTCCTCAACGCCCTCAACTCCTTTGAGATGGCCCTAGCGTGGCCACAAGCGCAGCGGCGATTTCAAGCGCTATTCAAACGCGGACTTCAACAAGATGCCGACTTCGAGAAGAACTGGCCGGCTGTGCTTGGCGCGCTCCTCGAGCCATAGTCGGCGCGAGAAAATGAACTGCATCCGCCCGTGTGGCTCCGACAGAGTTCAGGCCACCGATGGCTGATTCGAAAAAGGTAAGCCGCTGTAGCTGGGTAACCGACGATCCTCTGATCTTGCGGTATCACGACAGAGAGTGGGGTACTCCCGTCCACGACGACCGGCGCCTCTTCGGGCTTACGCTCTTGGAAGGGGCGCAGGCCGGCTTGAACTGGATGATAATCCTACGCCGTCGTGAGGCCTATCGCGCAGCGTTTGCCGATTTCGACCCGGCTCGAATCGCGCGCTTCGACGGCCGTAAGGTTGCGTCGCTTATGCGCAACGTCGCGATTATTCGAAATCGCAGGAAGATTGAGGGAGCGATACAAAATGCCCGAGCTTACCTCGCCCTTCGCAAGGACGGCAACACGCTCGACGATTTCATGTGGAAGTTCGTCGGCGGAAAACCCATCGTCAATCGCTGGAGGAATATCTCGCAGATTCCTGCGTCGACGCCAGAATCCGACGCGATGAGCAAAGCGATGAAGAAGGCAGGGTTCACGTTCTTCGGAACGACGATCTGCTACGCACACATGCAGGCCGCAGGGATGGTTAACGACCATATCGTGACGTGCTTTCGATATCGCGAGCTTCTGCAGGCGCGATAGTTGGATGCGGAAACCGCCAAAGCGACGATCCCTAACGCGGTTCTTTGTGGGGACAAGAAGTAAGGCAGGATGATACGTTAGATGTCGGCATCGACGCCGTGCGGAATCAAACCGTAGAGCGCGACGGCCATGTACGCCCCGAAACTCACGACCGGCGCGACCAGCGCGAGCAGCGTCGCGAGGGTGTAGGTCACCCAGGCAGCGCGGTACGCCCGGACGGTCTGCGCGATCGTTGCATCGGAGACGCCCGCGTTGAACGCTCGCGTGCGCACGAGGTGATAGACGATCACGTTGTATATAGCTCCCGTGAACGAGAGCGCTAGGCCATAGAGAAACGCCGCCGCTTGCATCGTGGGATATGAGCCTAGCGTGTTGGTCGCAAATGGGATGAATGCGGTGCCGGCCAGCAGCAGAAGGTTGAAGAAGACGGTTCGGCGGTCGATCCTCTCGACCAGCCGAAACAGCGCCTTGTGATTCTGCCACATGATGCCGATCACGGCGAACGACAGGGCGTACGCGATCAGATTCGGCCAGACGTGCAGCAGCGCCGCCGTTAGATCGTGGTTCGTCGCGTAGTGCATCTCGGGCAGGGCGATACCTAGGATCAGCAGCGTGATCGCAAAGGCGAACACACTGTCTGAAAAGGCTTCGAATCGAAATTTGTTCATCTCGAGGTCCTCTCTCGGTCGTGGTTGTTCGACGGCCCACGGGCGTGTTTACGTAGAGGCCGACGCAGCAAGCAAAGGCGTTTGGCATGCGCGTAACTGCACGGTGATCGGCGCCACTTGTATTACATTCGATTCGAAGAGGGCAACCGAGGCTGCCCCCTCTCATTGACGATTTTTAGCAGCCGCCCTTCATGCCGAACACCAACACACCCGAGTCGATCTCTTCCCCACCGTAGACCCCCTCGTAGATGCCCTGGGTGATGTTGCCGTTGCCGGCGGAAGCAACGAAAACCAAGCCTTCGTTCTGACCCGATGCCCCCGGTGATTGGATAGTCGCCACGAGGGTGTTGTCGATGAGCTGGAATGTGCCGCCGTTGCCGACACCGGCTAGCGAGGCCGGGCCGCTATGCCGCCAGCCGAGGCTGCCGTTGTCTGTCAGCGTTAGGCAGTACGTGCCGTTGGCGCCGCGCGAATGGGTCACGGTCAGCGGCCAGTTGCCGCTGTAGCTCCGCGCCATGCCGTTGCGCGCCATGGCGGCGTTGGCCGAGACGGCCATAGCCATGGTGATGCCGATGGTAATTAAAATCCGCTCCAGAGAGCGCATAATCAGTTCTCCTTTCGATAATCGAAGATGGACGATGCGCCGAGTGTGAGCTATCTTGGTAAAAAAAGTGTGAGGCTGCGATGAAGGCGCTTTACACTTTATTCATATCGAATCGGTAGACTCCGGCAAAACACAAACTGTCGGAGGATTCATGTCTAAGAAATTCAGTGCCGTCGCTGTTACGTTTGTCGCTCTCGCGCTCGCTGCGTGCGGAGCGGGCGGCGTCGGCGCCGGCAATACCGCACTAATGAATGGCACCACGTACTCCCTTCCCGCGGTCGACTCGGATTTGGCAATGACCGCTACCGTTCCAAAAGGCACCATCGGCGAAGAGCTTCCCGGAGAGGGCGTTGGATCGATCAAGTCGTCGGTATGGAAGGCGACGCTTGGCGGATTCACGCAAACGCAACGCTCGCAGTCGCTCGCATTCCCCCCTGGGACCAAGGTTACGATTCGCAACCTGTCCTCGAGCATCACGCACACTCTCGACGTGGTCAAAGTGATCTCCGGACCACCAGCCGTCTTTCCGCGGAACCCGAATCTCTCGATACCGGCAAAAGGCGACGGCAAACTCGAAGCCGGATACGCGAGCGGCCCGATTAGCCCTGGCAAGTCGGTGACCGTTACGCTAGTGAAGGCCGGCACCTACTTGGTTGGCTGCGCTTTCCATTACGGCGAAGGGATGCGCGACGTGCTGGTTGTTAAAGACGGCGCGAAGCCCGGGCCCCAAGCGACTCCACCAAGTCCCAAAGTAACGCCCACGCCCTGGAACCACTAAACCGCCCAAGATGACGACCGCCTGAGATTCGAAGTATGGAAGTTACGCGAACGATCAAGAAGAGTAAATATGCGTACGACAATCTCACGACAATTCGCGCGGACATGGCTCGGGGTTCAAGTCCCTCCACCTCCACCACGTTCAGAGCCCTACGGTCCCGATGTCGGCGCCTTGAACGATGCGACCCGGTCGCCGCTAAAGACGACGGTCGTCGAAAAACGCGGCCCCACGTCGTAGAACCACGTGCGCTCGTGCAGCATTTTGTCGCGGCTCGCGAAGTCCGTCGGGTAGCCCAGCAACCACGCGACCTCATCACGCGTCAAGCCGGTGTGCAGCGCTTGAACTTTTCGGCGCAGGTCGAGCGATGCGGGAGGCGGCTTAAGAGAGAAGGTCGAGTCGATCTGCCAATCGGCTAGCTCGACGGCCGGGCAGTCCTTACCTTCGATGTTGCTGCCGAACGAGAGTTGATGTCCGGCAGGCGGTGTGCTAAAGACAAAGCGCAACGGCTCAATTGCCACGAATCGTGGCGCCAAGTCGTTGCCACTCCGCGTGCCGGGCCACAGCATCGCGACGCGATTCTGCTCGCGTTCGATTGCGACAACCCGTAGCGGAGCCGACGCGTCGAAGGCAGCGACGTTCGGACCGCACTTCAATGCCAAGCCACCGTACGCGTAGACGTTATGACCGAAGTAGCCGTCGCGCACCTTCGAGAGTCGGTCAACGTCATTTTGCGAAGGCCACCACACCACGATGTGCCAGCGATCCGTCGGCCGGCTCCAATCCCCGAGCGGCAACGATAACCCGTCGGAAGGCGTCGCAAACTGCTTTGCAGCGTGTGGCTCCGCGTTCCACAGACCGCCGTCCGCAGGCGACCTGCCAAACGTAATTGGCATGACAAACTCCTCGAGCCGCCCATGTTGCGCCAGCTGAACGGCACCGATGGTCACATCGAGAGGATGTTGCGTTCCACCGGGTTCGCCAAGCCGGCGCGCGCTAAACGACAACGCCCCGGGATCAATGGTATACGGTATTCCAATACTAGACGTGTGCAGCGTCGCGTTGCCGTCGTAATCCACTGTAAGATCGATCGCTACCGACTGTCGCGGAACCGTCGTCGGGGTACCGGTTTGCGCGCCTCGTGAACTATGGCACCCGGGCGACGCAATCAACAGCGCCCCCGTCGCCCACGCCAATGCTCGCCCCCGCACAGATCTCACCTTATCAGTTTACGCACGGTCGTCCTCGTACTCGTCGTGACGGCGCCACCAGAGACCGGGTTCCTCTTCGTTGCGGCCGCCGGGCGCGCGATCGAGCCACTGATACATGCCCCATAGACCATCGAGGCCGCGCGCGTACGCGGAATAGGTATGGTAAACGGCTCCATCGTCGAGCACGAACGCGCTCACGCCGGGCGTTTCACGCCGATACGTCGGCCAGTCCGTTCCGCATCCGCCCGCAATCTCGGTTGCCCAGGTTTGCTGCGCGGCTGCAAGCGTCGGCCGCGTATCTTCCGCGCGGAAGTTGTACTCGATGCTTCCCGACCGCTGTTGCTCCTCGGTGCACCCGGCTTGGAAGTCGAGGTTGAAGTCGCTGCCGAACGACGACGCCCACGGAAACGTCCAGCCCATGCGCCGTTTGTACGCGTGCAGCTTCTCGAGCGGCGCGCGCGAAACGGCGCACAGCGTGACGTCGTGATGAGCGAGGTGAATCGCGAAGCCGTTGAATCCGTCCGCGATCGACGAGCACGACGGACAACCCGCAATGAAATCCGGGCCGAACATAAAATGGTAAACGAGCAGCTGCGAATTTCCCCGGAAGAGATCCGCGAGCGACGCCTTTCCCTCGTCGGTATCGAAGCGGTAGTCCTTGTCGATGCGAACCCGGGGCAGCTCTCGCCGGCGCCGCGCCAGCTCGTCGCTGCGGCGCGTCAGCTCCTTTTCGTCTGCGAGCAGCTTCAGCCGGGCTTTTAGCCACTCATCAGGTGTTGCGATCTTGTGTTGTGCGGTCGTATTATTCGACATGGTGAATTCTCCTAAATTTCGATAACTTCTGCCAGCTTGTCGACAATCGACTTCCAGCCTTTGGCGTGGCCGTCGCGCGACTCTTCATTACGCAGCTTCGTGTGCGTGAGAACGAGCTCGGTTTTCTTTGGAGCGAGCGCATGGAATTCGAGCGTGAGAAGCGACTCGTGGACGCCGGTTTCCTCGTCTTCTTCCCACGTCCAGGTGCAGACGATGCGCTCGTTTCTAACGATCTCGCGATAGACGCCGCCGACGATCCAGGGACCGTCGGGCGTATCCCACGTGATGGAATACGAACCGCCGACGCGAGGATCGACCGTAACGTCAAGCACCTTCTGCTCGGCCCCGATGAGAAAACGGCGCAAAGCATCGGGCGAAAGCCAGGCGTCGAAGACGCGATCGATGGGTGCATCGAACGCGCGGCGCACCACGAGCGACGTCGGTGCCGGCTTCGTGAGTTCTGAAGCGGTCATTTCTTTTTCTTTTCCTTTTTAGACGTTTCGGTGAGGTAGGCATCGAGCCGGTCGAGTGCCGCGTTCCAGTATTTCTGCTGCGTCCCGATCCACGACGTTGCTGCATCCATGGCTTTGGGTGTGAGCTCCAAGTGATGCACGCGCCCCTCGACGCTGCGCCTGATGAGACCTGACTGCTCGAGGATCTTCACGTGTTTGGAAATCGCCGGCTGCGACATCGGAATGCCGGCGGAAACCGCGGAGATGCTCAGGCGCCCTTTTGCGAGGCGCTCGACCATCCAGCGCCGCGTGGGGTCACCTAAGGCCGAGAACACCGAATCGAGGGTGGCTGATGTAGACATATAACTCTTCGGTTATATATCGGGAAACGCGAAATGTCAAGGCCGCCGCTCACGGGGGTGGTGCGGGTCACTTAGCGGCGCGTTGTTTAGGCCGCCGGTATTAGAAGCTGCTTTTCGGGGCCGCTCCCTTTCTCGGCGGCCGTATAGGCGC
>DAIMCN010000070.1:0-9375 GCA_036726365.1 Candidatus Cybelea sp. | reverse complement strand
TTCTACATCTTCTACTCGATGTTCGGCTTTCAGCGCGTCGGCGATCTCGCGTGGGCTGCCGGCGACAGCCGCACGCGCGGCTTCCTGCTCGGGGCCACGTCCGGCCGCACGACGTTGAACGGCGAAGGGCTGCAGCACGAGGACGGCAGCAGCCAAGTTGCGGCGTCGTTCGTGCCCAACTGCGTCAGCTACGATCCAACCTTCTCCTATGAGGTCGCGGTCATCATCCAAGACGGGTTGCGGCGAATGGTGACCGATCAGGAAGACGTCTACTACTACATCACCCTTATGAACGAAAACTATCAACATCCCGCGATGCCGCCGGAGGCGCGGGATGGCATTCTGCGCGGCATGTATTTGTTGCGGGATGCTTCGACCAGCTCGGCACAGGCCCGCAAGTGGCCGCGCGTGCAGCTCTTCGGCTCCGGTGCGATTCTGCGTGAGGTTTTGGCGGCCGCCGATCTGCTCGCCGACGAATGGAACGTCAGCAGCGACGTTTGGAGCGTCACCAGCTTCAACGAACTGCAGCGCGACGGAGTCGCGGCACGTCGCTGGAATTTGCTGCATCCTCACGAGCCGCCACGGCTCTCACATGTCGAACAATGCTTGCGCGATCGCCAAGGTCCCGGTATCGCCGCGACGGACTACATTCGTACCTTCGCCGAACAGATTCATCCGTTCGTGGGACGCCGCTACGTGGCGCTGGGAACGGACGGCTATGGGCGCAGCGATTATCGGCGCAAGCTGCGTGAGTTCTTCGAGGTGGATCGCCATTTCGTAACCGTAGCCGCGCTGCGCGCGCTTGCCGACGAAGGGAAGGTCCCCGTCGCAACGATTCACAAAGCACTCGAGCAGTACCATATCGCTCCGAACAAACCCAATCCCATTACGGTGTAGGAGGCCAAGGCGAGATGACGACAGCCTTAAAGTACTTTGCAGCAAGCTTTTGTGCTGCCGGCCTCTTGCTGTCGGCTTGCAGCGGCGCTAAGGTCGCGTCGCAGTCACATTTCGCACGCGGCGGAGAGCGCGCGCCGAGTTGGTCTCTGCCTAGCCTTCCCGGTCCAAGCGTCTCTTTAGCCTCGCTGCACGGCAAGGCGGTCTATCTCAATTTTTTCGCGACGTGGTGTCACGGATGCAACGAAGAGGTCCCCGACATCAATGCCACGCAACAGAAGTATCGGGCGCGCGGCCTACAAGTGGTCGGCGTCGATGTAGCCGAGAACGCTCGCAAGGCCGCGGAATTTAGGAACGAGCATCATCTCGTTTATCCCATCGTGATCGACGACGGGACCTTGCGCAGGGAGTACGATGTGAACGGACTACCCGTGCAAGTATTTATCGATCGATCCGGGACCGTAAGAAGGGTTAGCGTTGGGCAACTCTCGCTTGCCGGCATGAGGAACGATGTTGAGAGCATCCTGCAATAGATCAAAGGTAGCAACATGAGTGAAGCGATCGAGGTGCGCGTTCCGGATATCGGTGACTTCAACGAAGTGCCGGTCATCGAAGTGCTGGTCAAGAACGGCGATCGCGTCAAGAAAAACGACTCGCTGATCACCCTCGAGAGCGAAAAGGCTTCGATGGAAGTGCCCGCCGACGTTGACGGCGTCGTTCAAGACGTCAGAGTGAAAGTCGGCGACAGGGTTTCCGAAGGCGCCACGATTTTGGTGTTGAGCCCTGCCGAAGGCGCGCCGCCGCCGGTGCCCCCACCGCAGCAGGGGCCCGCCCCGGCATCAACACCGGCACCGGCCGCACCGGCCGCCTCACCCGCACCGGTAGCGCCGCAACCACCCGCACCCGAACGTCCCGACGGCGCCGTGCACGCGGGGCCGGCGATTCGTAAGTTTGCGCGCGAGCTCGGCGTCAATTTGGTCGATCTACAAGGCAGCGGTCCAAACGGACGGATCACGCGTGAAGACGTGCAGGGCTTCGTCAAGGGTGCGCTCGAGCGCGGCGGGGCGGGAGGGCCCTCGTTCGGCGGACTTCCGCCCTGGCCCAATGTCGATTTCGCACAGTACGGCGAGGTGGAACGGCGACCACTTTCGCGCATAAAGAAGCTTTCCGGCCCGAATCTGCATCGCAATTGGTTGCAGATTCCGCACATTACCAACTACGACGAAGCCGACGTGACTTCGCTCGAGGCGTTTCGCAATCAGGTCAACGCGGAGCGGTCCTCGGAGCAACAACCAAAACTGACGATGTTGGCCTTCCTCGTCAAGGCTTCGATCGCGGCGCTGCAGCGATATCCGGAGTTCAACGCCTCACTCGCCGGCGACCAGCTGGTTTATAAGCGCTACTACAACATCGGCTTCGCGGCCGATACACCGGGCGGGCTCGTCGTTCCGGTCATCAGGAACGCCGCTGCAAAAGGCCTGCTGGAAATCGCGCGTGAGGCATCCGACTTGGCGGCCAAAGCACGCGACGGAAAGCTGGGGCTAAGCGAAATGCAGGGCGGCACGTTCACAATCTCGTCGATCGGCGGCATCGGCGGAACCGCATTCACGCAAATTGTCAACGCGCCGGAGGTCGCAATTCTCGGCGCCACGCGAGCGGCTATGAAGCCGGCCTGGAACGGCGAGAGCTTCGAGCCGAGGCTCATGCTCCCGATTAGCGTCAGTTACGACCATCGAGTCGTCGACGGCGCCGGTGCAGCCCGCTTTCTCGTCTATGTTTCCGCCCTGCTCGCCGACTTTCGCCGCGTTTTGCTCTAAAGTTTGGCGGACCTACCCATACCTGACAGTCTATGTCATGTATTGGGGCTATAGTGTTCCTCAAAGCAACGCGCACCGCAACACGCACCACAACACGCACCATACGAAGGAAGGGCGGCATGAACCAGACTCAAGCGACCACAAAACCCTCCATTACCGGCGTTGACCTTACCGCGTATCTTGTCAAGGACCCGGATAGCGCTATTGCCTTCTACCGCGACGTTCTCGGAATGACTCCCACCGCGATCGACGACCAAGGGCGCGGAGCGGAGTTCACGCTTCCCGACGGCTCGACGTTCGGGGTTTGGAAGCCCGACGACGGGGCGGCCGGCGGCGCAATCATGTTCGCGGTCGACGATGCGCAAGCCGCCGTGGAGCATTATCGCGGACGCGGCCTGCAGCTCAGCGACGTCATGGAATCGCCCGTGTGTTTCATGTCATTCGGCGCGGACCCCGAAGGCAACGCAATCATCATCCACCAGCGCAAGGTTCGCGATTAACCCACAGGCTTTGAATAACGCTCGAGAGCCCGCCGAGCCCGCGCGATGACGGCGTCGCGCAGGTCGGTGGGCTCAACGACGGTTGCGATGTCGGACCACGCAATCACCTGGAAGAGCGCGACCTCTAAGCCGGGAAAAACCACGCGTACCAACGTATCGCGTTCGCGTTGCGCCACAATCTCCGCGGGCCAGTACATGCTCATGCGTTCGAGCGCATCGTTAGCGGCGCGCAGCGTCACGGCGCAGTCGCCGCTCCGCGAAGATTCCGTGAAGCGTGCCGAAGATTCGGCCCAGTAGCGCTCCAGGTCGAAGCTTATCGGCCGCTCGAAGCGCACGGCTGACTCTTCGGCGCTGCGAATTCGGTCCACGCGGAAGCTGCGCAGCTCCTCTCCATGACGCGCCACCAGATACCAGACGCCGGCTTTCGAAACCAACCCCAGCGGATCCACGGTACGAGTCGACGAGGTTCGGCTACGATCCTCATAACGGATTCTAACGCGCCGGTCGTCCCACACGGCACGGCGCAGCGTCGTTAGAAACGCTCGCGGCGGCTCGGGTTGATTCCAGCGGCGCTGATCGATGTGAATTCGCGAGCGGGATTTTTCGGCCGCGCGCTGCTGAACGTCGGCCAATCCGCCGTGCAGTTTTTCCAGCGCCCGATCGAGCCCCCGCTCTAGTCCGAGGTCTGCGAGGGGACTCGCCCCGGAAACGAAGAGCGCGCGAATCTCGTCCTCAGTAAAATGCGTCAGCGCCCGCCGATAACCGTCCGCTAGGACGATGCCGCCGTTCGAGCCCCTTTCGGCATAGACCGGCACGCCGGCCGCGCCCAGCGCCTCGACGTCGCGATAGATCGTTCTTTCTGAAACCTCGAGCCGCTCGGAAAGAATGCGCGCAGAAATTTGACGATGCGATTGCAGCAAGAGCAGGAGCGAGATCAGCCGGTCGGCCTTCACGACCTCATCAAACTAGACAAATATGACAGAGCATGTCAAGTATCGGGTGATAACCCTGATCGGAGCAAAGTTGTCACCCTAAGCGAAGCAACGTTGTAACCCTGAGCGAAGTGAGCGTTAGCGAACGAAGTCGAAGGGCGAAGGGCTCAGGGTGACGAGGTAAGCTGACGCAGAACGAACTGCAGAATTCCGCCGTGCCGGTAGTATTCCGCTTCGTTGGGGGTATCGATACGGGTGCGGACTTCGAAACCGATCGACTGGCCGGTTTGAGCATTCGTTGCTTTCACGCTCACGCGCATGTGCGGCTCGATGCCGTCGGCGATCCCGGTGAGGTCGTAGATTTCTTCCCCCGTGAGACCGAGCGTCGAACGATCCGTCCCGTCGAGATATTCCAGGGGCAGCACACCCATGCCGATCAAATTGCTGCGGTGAATGCGCTCGAACGACTCCGCGATCACCGCCTTAATGCCGAGCAAATAGGGCCCTTTAGCGGCCCAGTCGCGCGAGGAGCCTGAGCCATATTCCTTGCCCGCCAGGACGATCAGCGGCGTGCCGTCGGATCCGTATCTCATCGCCGCGTCAAAAATCGAAAGGTGTTCGCCGGTAGGCAAATAGCGCGTGACCCCGCCTTCGACACCTGGCACGAGTAAGTTGCGCAACCGCACGTTGGCAAACGTGCCCCGCACCATGACCTCGTGATTGCCGCGCCGCGCGCCGTACGAGTTAAAATCGCGCGGCTCGATGCCGTGCTCCATCAGGTATTTCCCAGCGGGGCTGATTTTAGCGATGCTGCCGGCCGGCGAGATGTGGTCGGTCGTCACCGAATCGCCCAGCATTGCAATGGCACGCGCGCCGCGCACGTCCTGCGGCGGCTGCGGCTCCGCCGGCATTCCATCGAAATACGGCGGCTTCTTGACGTACTCGGACATCGGATCCCACGCGTAGCGCTCGCTGGCCGCGACGTCGAGGGCGCTCCAGTTCGCATCGCCTTTGAACACGTCGGCATACTCCCGCACGAACATTTCGTCGCTGATGCAGCTGGCGATCGTTGCCGCGATGCGATCGTTGCTGGGCCAAATATCTTTCAGCCAAACCGGCCTGCCGTCGCTACCGGTACCAAGCGGCTCCGTCGTCAAATCGATGTCCATCCGTCCGGCGAGCGCGTAGGCGACGACCAGCGGGGGCGACGCTAAATAGTTGGCGCGCACCTGCGGATGAATCCGCCCCTCGAAATTGCGATTGCCGGAGAGCACTGCCGCAACGATCAAATCTCGATCCGCAACCGTTTCGGCGACGTCGCTGGGAAGCGGGCCGGAGTTTCCGATACAGGTGGTACAACCGTACCCGATGACGTTGAAGCCGAGGCGATCGAGATATTCTTGCAATCCCGCTTTTGCCAAGTAATCCGAGACGACTTTGGATCCCGGCGCGAGCGACGTCTTCACCCAGGGCTGCGTCCGCAGCCCGCGCTCGACGGCGTTGCGCGCCAGCAACCCCGCGCCGACAAGCACCGAGGGATTCGATGTATTCGTGCAGCTGGTGATTGCCGCGATCACGACCGAGCCGTCGTCGACGTCTTCCTCGGTCTGCGAGATCACCGCCGTTCCGCCGCCCCCTTCGTCCTCGAAGCGCGCGACGGCGCCGTTGGCGCGTTCGCGCGCCGCCATCCAGCCTTGCAACGCATCTTGAAAGGAGCGTTTAACGTCGTATAACGGAACGCGATCTTGAGGCCGCCTCGGTCCGGCGAGGCTTGGTTCGACGCTCGCGAGATCGAGCGTCAGCGTGTCGACGAACTCGGGTTCGGGCGTTTCGTCGGTCCGGAAGAGCGCCTGCGATTTCGCGTAGGTTTCGACCAGCCCGACGTGCTCGCGCGAACGGCCGGTTAGCCGCAAATATTCGAGCGTACGCTCGTCGATCGGGAAAATCGCGACCGTAGATCCAAACTCGGGCGACATGTTGCTGATGGTCGTACGATCGACGACCGGGAGTGCCGAGAGTCCGGCCCCATAAAACTCCACGAACGTTCCGACGACGCCTTTGTGCCGCAACATCTCCGCTACGGTCAGCACTAAGTCCGTTGCCGTCACGCCCTCGCGTAGTGCACCCTCCAAACGAAAGCCCACGACCTCCGGTATCAGCATCGTTACCGGCTGTCCGAGCATCGCGGCCTCGGCTTCGATACCGCCTACTCCCCATGCCAGCACGCCGAGTCCGTTGACCATCGTCGTGTGTGAATCCGTACCGACGGCCGTGTCGGGATACGCAAGTGCATGCGTTGCCCGGTCGGACGCGCCGAAGACGACCCGTGCGAGATACTCGATGTTGACTTGATGGACGATGCCGGTTCCGGGAGGAACGACGCGCAAGCCGGAGAGCGCCGACTGCCCCCATTTGAGAAACGCGTAGCGTTCGCGATTGCGCTCGAACTCGAGGTCGGTGTTCTTAGCCAACGCGTCGTTCGAGCCGAAATAGTCCGCCTGGACCGAGTGGTCGATGACGAGTTCCACCGGCTGCAGCGGATTTATCGCCTTTGCATTGCCGCCCATCTCGGCCATCGCATCGCGCATCGCCGCCAAATCGACGACGCACGGCACGCCGGTAAAATCTTGCAGCAAGACGCGCGCCGGCGTAAACGCGATCTCGCGCTCGTGACGCGCGTTTCCGCTCCAGCGTGCGAGGGCCTCGACATCTTCTCGGCTGACAATTCGTCCGTCTTCGAAACGTAGCAGATTCTCCAGCAGAATTTTTAAGGAAAACGGCAGCCGGGCGAGCTTGGCGATTCCGGACTCTTCCAACGCCCGGAGGCGAAAGTACGTGTAGGAGCGATCTCCGACGCGCAGCGTATCGAGCGCGCCGAAGCTATTCGGATGTCGGTTCATCGGATACGCGTACTTTCGGATCGCCCTGCGCGTAGCCTTCGATCTTCAACGCGGCAGCGCCGGTACAGAGCTCCCAGAGCGGTTCGGCCACCAGTGCGAGACGCCACGGCTGCAGTGCGAGCACCCGCTCGAAATCCGCGCGATCTCGCGGAATCTCGCGGGTCAGACGTTCGAGGACCGCACGCGGCACGAGCAAACTCGCGGGCAGGTCGGCGGCGCGAGCAATCTCGGCGACCGCCGCACCCAAGAATGCCACGAGCGCATCGCGTGCCGGCGCCGCGGGACGCGTGGGGCGTTGAGGAAGATCGGCTTCATTGAGAGCCAGGCCGCGCGCAACCGCGCCGAGGATCGCGGTTCCGAGCTGCCGCTTCATTCCCGCGTCGAGCCGCCGCAGTTGCGCCAAATCGTCGAGTTGAGTGGGGCGTAGCACCGCCAATCCGGCGACGACGTCGTCGGGAATCACGTAACGCACCGGAAGATCACGTTCGCGGGCGGTACGATCGCGCAGCTTCACGAGCTCGTTGAGAATTCCGAGCTCGCGGCGGCTCATTCGCATCGCTCCGGGAATCCGCAGGTACGCGCGGCGCTCGTCAATGCGATAGCGCTCGATATCGCCAAGCTCGGCGCACTCCTCGTACACCCACTCGTAGCGTCCCTTTTGCTCGAGCCTCGGACGCAAGGCATCGTAGAGTGGCAACAAGTGTGCCACGTCGCCGACCAGATACTCGATCTGCCGCTCCGAGAACGGCCGGGAGGACCAGTCGCTCACCGTTTGCGATTTGGCGAGCCGTACGCCGCAGACGCTGCGAACCAAATCGGCCAACGAGATTTGCATGCCGTAACCGAGAAACGCCGCAGCCACTTGCGTATCGAAAACGCGTGGCGGCACGAGGTCGAAGCGATCGGCAAAGATTTTCAAATCCGCCGACAGTGCGTGGCCGACGACGGTCGTGTGCGTCAGAGCTGTTGCAAGCGGCCGAAGATCCGGCACGGCCAGTGCATCGACGATCGCGGCATCCTCATCAAACGCCAGTTGGACGACCATCAAGCGTGGCGAGTAGGTGCGTTCGGCGTGAAACTCGGTGTCGAGCGCAACGCGCGCCGCATCGCCAACGCGCACGCACAGCGCATCGAGCGCAACTCGATCGGAGACGATCGCCGGCACCGTCACGGCGATGGGGGGGCGGTTTCCCGCTGGTGGAATCGGAAGTGCGGACAGTGGTGCGTCGCACAGTAGTGGCGCGCATACCGGCTCGCCCGCCATTCGTAGCCGTGAATCGCAACGGTGACGCGGTCGCCAAAGATCGTCAACAGCGCGCAGAGCGGAACGGCAATCGCGCACATCGTCCAAACGTGGACCCAAACGGGAACCCGAAATGTCGCCGCCGTCGCGGTCGCAACCGTTCCGCCGAGTCCCGGAATTACCCGAACGGCAAGCAGAAACGACGGCGAGCCGACGGGGAACCGTTTGACCCAGGCCGGCAGGCGCTGCAGGTATTCGTGCAAATCGAAGAGTCGCGACGCGTGACGATTAATCCAGTAACCAAGGAGCGCCGCGAGGACGAGGCCTACGGTGTCGATCAGCGTTCCCTTCAGCGGCCCGAAGATCGCGCCGTTCATGATAGCCAGCGCGTCGGTCACGGAAAACGGCGCTGAGGCGACCAAGGCAAAGACGGCAACCGCGAGAGGGTAGGCAAGCGGCCCGATCGATCGGATTTCATGCTCGACCCGCGGCTGATTGCGGATCACCCAAAATGCGACCAAGAACGAACCGGCCAAGAGCGCGAGCGCGAGACCCTTGCGGAGGGAACGATTCAAGCGATGATAGTGCGGGCGGTCATTACGTTGCTATGCGGTGTTGGGCTCTACACCGCGCTTTTCATGCAAGCAAAGAGCCTGCGCGCCAAGCACGGCGAGGTTAGCGGACCGAGCGTGGTCAAAACGCCGCGAGCCCACCTCTTCGGCGTCCAGAACTCGCTTCTCGGCTTGGTTTACTATCCGGCGCTTGCGGTGGCGATTTGGTTAGTCCACGGCGGCGTAGGGATGGTGCTGGTGCTGGCCGCCGTCCTTTTTGCCGCGGTCACGTCCGCCGCTCTCGGCTATTCGCTGCTCTTCGTGACGCGCCGCGAGTGCCTGTATTGTTGGACCGCCCACGTCGTAAACTGGTCCCTGCTGTTTCTTTCTTGCTGGTTATTATGGCGAGCATCTTGAGTCCGAGCATCAGATTTTGGTAGAATCCTCCTCTCTGGTCAGGACGGCACGAACGGGCGCCGGACCGCCGGAAGAGAGGGCCGGATACGCAGCGTTAGTTCTACGGTCCGGCGAACGGCAG
>DAIMCN010000069.1:0-9867 GCA_036726365.1 Candidatus Cybelea sp. | reverse complement strand
TGGGGATGTAGCTCAGCTGGTAGAGCACTTGCTTCGCATGTAAGGGGTCGGGGGTTCGAGTCCCCCCATCTCCACCATCGAAAACGCTTGATTTTATTGGGGTCTGGCGTTTTTGCGTCCGCGGAATTGCGCGGTGATCGGCGGAATTTACAATTGATGTAAGTGGTCGAGGTTCGAGTCCGCATCTCCACCATCGGAAATGCCTTATTCCATAAGGAATTCTTCGGTTTCTCTTTCCGCGGCAACGCGAAGCGATGGGCCGCATTTACGACAATCGTACGACATTTCGGCTGCGAGAGCTGCGAAGGTCGTCGCAAAAAACCGTGTTGCCAATTGGGAGTTGGCCACTTAAATTTGGATCCCGGCTATGAGTCTCGCCCGCAGCCGCGCAGGTCTTGACTCTCCCGTTACGGGAGGGTCTAGACTCAGGTTATGGCCGTCAAGTTATCGATCGGCGACTTCTCGCGAATGACGCACCTCAGCGTCAAGGCGCTCCGCCACTACCACGATCTGGGGGTCTTGGAACCCAGCGAGGTCGACGCTCAGACAGGCTATCGGTCGTACCATACTGCGCAAGTGCCAAGGGCTCAAATTATCCGCCGATTCCGTGACCTGGGCATGCCGGTGGAGCAGGTCAAAGCGGTCCTCGACGCTACCGACCTCGCCGCGCGCAACGCATTGATTGTCGCTCACCTCGAGCGAATGGAATCTCAACTTGAACAGACGCAATCTATCATATCGTCATTGCGAGCGCTGCTCGCAGCGTCGCCGGCACCCATAGCGGTTGAGTACCGTTCGGTGCCGCGCCTCCGTGTCGCCGCGATCTCGAAAGTCGTGGAGCTGCCCAACATCGAACCGTGGTGGTCGGATTCGTTCGCGGAGATCTATCGCGCGCTGCGTGGCGCCGCGATTCGACCGGCCGGCCCTTCCGGCGCCCTCTATCCCACCGAGCTGTTCACCGAGGAGCGCGCCGACGTAGTTCTGTTCGTGCCCATCAGCGATTCGTTCGAGCCTACAGGAGACGTGCAAGTACGCGAGCTTCCTGCAGTCGAGCTCGCCATCGCGATGCACCATGGCGCCCTACGCGAAGCGGATCAAACCTACGGGCCGCTGGGCACGCACGTTGCCGAGCGAGCGATCGGGGTGGTAGGCCCGATTCGCGAGCACTACCTCATCACCGAAGATGACACGACCGAGGAGAGCCAACTGCAAACGGAGATCGGCTGGCCGATTTTTCGGACAGCCGGCGCGCGTTAGAAGGCACAGCCGATGTCAATCCGTTTACCTGCGCCCATATCCGAATATTTCGGCGCGCGTAACTCGTTTGATGTGGGCAGAATTCTTGCTCCATTTGATGAGGACGCCATCGTTAATGACGAGGGCAAGGAGTATCGGGGACGCGCCGAGATTCGAGCATGGATCGACGAGACGACCCGAAAATACCGCGCGACGGCCGAACCCAAAGATGCGAGGAAAACCCGTTGCGAAATTATCGTCTCCGCGGTTGTATCGGGCAACTTTCCTGGTTCTCCGCTGCTGCTCGATCATGCATTCACGCTGGGCGGCGAGAAGATCGGCCGCCTAGAGATTCGCAAATGAAGACCTTCGATTTCCGCGGCAAGCGGGCTCTGGTTACGGGCGGAACAAAAGGGATCGGCGAGGCGATCGTACGACGTCTGTCCACCGGCGGCGCCGTCGTTGCAACAACTGCTCGCGCTTCATTGCCGGACGATCAGCATCCCGACGTCTTCGTGCAGGCTGATGTCACCAGCGCCGAGGGCGTAGCGCAAGTCGTTAAGGAGATCGCTGGGTGCCTGGGCGGCATCGATATCCTCGTCAATTCCATCGGCGGCTCCACGGCACCGGCCGGCGGCTTCGCCGTCTTGACCGACGACGAGTGGCACGCAGCACTTAATCTAAATCTCCTTGCAGCCGTACGCCTCGACCGCGCTCTGTTACCGGGGATGATCGAGCGCGGGTCGGGGGTGATCATCCACATCTCTTCGATCCAACGCCGGATGCCGCTTTACGAGTCAACCTTGGCGTACGCGGCTGCAAAGGCCGCACTTACAACCTATAGCAAGGGGCTTTCGAACGAAGTCGCGCCGAAGGGCGTCCGGGTCGTCAGCATTGCGCCGGGCTTTGTAGAGACGCCGGCGGCGACTGGCATGATCGATCGGCTCGCCGCGAGCGCCGGCACGGACCGCGAAACCGCGCGCCGGGAACTAATAAACTCTCTTGGTGGGATACCAATCGGCAGACCGAACCGCCCAGGGGAAGTTGCCGAACTCGTGGCGTTCCTCGCTTCCGACCGCGCGCCAACGATTAACGGCGCGGAATATGTCATCGACGGTGGAACGCTACCAACGATCTGAATCGGACACGCGGGGGACTTGTTGCACATGCTCAGCAACCCAAAGTAACGCATGCAGGCGCTAAAAAGCGTACGGCAATCTTACGACAATTCGCGCGGAAACTGGCGGAAAGCGCGGACGCTAGCGAACGAAAAATAGGCTTCGAAAAGTCTGACGCAGCAAGGAAAATGGGCTATTTCTTGCGTTTCGTACGCAGTCTAGGTTTTGAACAGCGTTCACTTCGCATGTAAGGGGCCGGGGGTTCGAGTCCCCCCATCTCCACCATCGAAAAATGTGCCGTGCGCGTACCCCGTCGAGCCAACGGCGTTGCGCGAACCCAAACTCTTGCCACGCTGAATTCGAGGGCGTACCATAGCCGCATGAGACATCGTTCGAAGGCGCGAGTCCTGATCGCGGTAGGTTGCATCCTGCTTGGATCCATTGGTTCGTTTTTGGAGATCGGGCCAGCTATTGCAGCCGGAACGGGCACTGTCGGCGGCATTCCGATCTACCAACCATCGACGGTCTCCTCCAAAAGTGATGATACCTCTGTTCTCTTTCATACTTCACGCTCAATCAGCGACGTGAATGCGTATTACTTAAAGTTCCTTGCCAACGCGGGCTGGACGCTCCTTGGACATACTGCGACTTCGTCCGGTGCCTCTATTACCGCCAAGCGCGGCGATCAGGGCGTCACGCTTTCGATCTACCCCGCCTACGGCGGCACGTCAGTCACACTGAGCCGTTATCCCTGGAACAAACACTAAGCAGCAACTAAGGTAGCGCGTTCCAAAGTGACGCGTAGCCGGCCACGATCCAACGGCGCCAAGGGTTCAGCGTGGCCGCGCTGGTACTGCACCGTAGCAGCGCAAAGCGATTGTCGGGGGGCATGCGTTCTGGTTCGCCTTCGCGAACGGGCCATCTTGAGCTATTTCTCGACTGATGATAGCACCGTCGATCTCACTGCCTTCAAGATCACCCGCGTTCTTGCAAACGGAGAATCCACCCAAAACGTATCTCGTGTAAGGAGAGCCCCCGATATGAAAAGGTTCGGTTGGAGTAGTCTCATTTTTGGGTTCGTGGTTTTCGCATCGGCGATCACGACCGGATGCACCAACGGCTCGCGCTCGCAAGGGGGCAAGGCGCCGGCCGCGACGCGAGGCGGAGTTTAAAGATCGATCTGGACTGCTTGCACGATTTGCAAGGGGCCCGGGTTCGGGTCTCCCATCTCCGCCAGAAACGCGGCAATTCAATGTTTCATATCACCTGAGCCGTGATCGCGTTGTTGTGCGGCGAGCCAATCGTGGATCGCCGACACCTTTTCGCGATCGGCGCTGCTGAAGGTGATTGCGGCCCCCGTTGGTGTTTCAAAATAACGAACGGATACTGGCGCCGCCCCAGACGCCAACTGAGCTAAACCAGGCATCGCAATACCATGGATATAGGCGGGGTCCGAGTAATCGCCGCGAGCGAACTTCGCCGCTTCTGCGAGCAAATGCGAACGTACAAGTGCGATCTGCTTTGGATCCATGTCGTGAACCATAACCTCAACGACGCCGCCAGAAGAACTCGGTAGAAACATATGCATAGCGGTACGCATGTCAAACGGCATGATCTGTGCACCGCGAGTCATGACCGTATTTCGGTCCGTCGCCGGCGTATCCGCATAGACCGGACTGGTCATCAAAGCCATCAAAGCTGCGATAGATAACCGTTCAATCTTCATTTAACACCTCAGAAAGGATAGACAGCGACTCAAGGACGGAGCCCCGCTGGTGCTCGGGTATCGCCGAAAAGACTTTGGAGAACTTCGCAGCGCGCGATGCGGCAAGATTCCGCGCTATCCTAGAACCAAGCGGCGTCAACCGTAGCCGCAAGATGCGGGAGTCGTCCTTGTCCCGTATGCGTTCAAGCCACCCGCGACTCTCTAGGATGGCAGCGATTCGGCTGACCGTACTCTTCTCTAAGCGAAGCCGCGTCGCCAAGCCATTTTGTGATATCCGCGGCTCCCGTGACAGTTCAAGAACGGCCTGCGCCTCTGCAACGGACATGGGTTGACCGCACGGCGTCTGGTCTGGCCTGTGCAACCCGAGGCTGCGTATGAGCGCAACGATTTCTTCCTGAAAGGAGACCGCTTGCGGGACAAGTTCTTTGCGATTAGTTCGAGAGGACAACAGTTGCAGGCTACAACTGTCTCCGTCGAACCGTCAAGCAACCAACCTCGTAGTATTGACAGGCGTCGATACAGTCGCGTAATATCGAAGGGTGTCAATGCAACGGTGCTGCCGACCGACCAAAATGGCGAACCTTGACCTCGAAAGCGAGGCAGCGCTCTTCAAGGCCATCGGCGACCCTCATCGCCTGAGCATCCTCGCCACGCTTGCCCGCGTCGACGGCGAGGTTTGCGTCTGCGACTTCACCGACGGCTTACCGCTCAATCAGCCAACCGTGTCGCATCACCTCCGCATCCTGCGCGAAGCGGAACTGGTCTCGTGCGAACGTCGTGGCACCTGGGTTTACTACCGTCTTGCGGCGGCCGCGTATGAGCGGCTCGGCGACGCGTTGGCGTCCGTCTTCCGACAGAAAGTGCTTGCATGAGGACGCACCTCAATCTTGCCACCACGGATCTCGCCAAGAGCGTGGAGTTCTACTCGACCTTGCTCGACGCGAAACCAACGAAGCTATTCGGCGACTACGCGTTGTTCATCACGGATCAGCCGGGACTCGAGCTCGCCCTCGACCGAGCCGATGAGGTTTCACCAACCCAAGATGCGCATTACGGCGTGTACGTCGAGGGCGCGGAGGAAGTGGAGCGAGCGATCGCGCGACTCGAGCGGGCGAGTCTCGCCTCATCCATCGAGCGCGAAGAGACGTGCTGCTACGCGAATCAAACCAAGGTCTGGGCTATCGATCCGGAGGGTCGTCGTTGGGAAATCTACACGGTCAACAAGGAGACCGACGAGCGCGACGACGCCGACTCGGCGTGCTGCTCCGTGGGTGACGAAACGGGTCAGTGCTGCATCGCCGAGTGACCTTGCTCAGGCGAAGCGCCGCCGAGGCCTTAGGCTCGGCTTTCCTGCTCGCCGGCATTGTCGGCTCCGGTATCATGGCGCAGCGGCTCTCGGGCGGCAACCTCGCCATTGCATTGCTCGCTAACACGCTTGCGACCGGCGGAGTCCTTATGTGCCTCATCGCCGCGCTTGGGCCGATCTCAGGCGCGCATTTCAACCCGGCCGTGTCGCTCGCTGACGCGATCCGCGGTGGCCTGCCCTGGAACGAGGTCCCGGTGTACGTTGGCGCGCAGCTAACCGGCGCGATTGCCGGAGTCGCGGCGGCGAATACGATGTTCGGCCTTCCGGTCTTCTTTGCGTCGCATCATGCTCGCGTCGGTCCGGCTCAGTGGTTCGCCGAATTCGTCGCAACGTTTGGCTTGCTCCTCGTGATTTGGGGATGCGTCCGCTTCCGTTCGGCTTTCACTCCGTTCGCTGTAGCGGCCTATATCGTCGCCGCGTACTGGTTCACGTCGTCGACCTCGTTCGCCAATCCGGCGGTAACGATCGCGCGGTCGCTCTCCGATACTTTCGCGGGTATTCGTCCCCAGGATACTCCCGAATTTATTTTCGCCCAGCTGCTCGGAGCCGTCTGTGCGACAGTGTCATTTCAGTGGATTGCGCCGCTCGCACGGCGCGATGCCGAAGGCGTTCTTCTTCGGCATGGCGGAGGGTCGGATGCAGTCGCATAAACCGTTCGTCCTATTTGTTTGCCGCCACAACACCGGTCGCAGCCAAATGGCGGAAGCCTACCTTCGGCACTTCGCAGGCGAAGCGGTGGAGGTTGCGTCAGCAGGGAGTACCCCCGGCGAGAAGATTGAACCCGTCGTGGTGCTAGCGATGGCAGAGGTCGGGATCGACGTATCGGCCGCGCAGCCCAAGCTAATTGAGAAAGGCGTGGCCGATCGCGCTGACCTCGTCATAACGATGGGCTGCGACGTTCATGGTGTTCGGCGAGTCGACGACGACTGGGACATCCCCGATCCAAAGGGTCAGTCACTCAGTCGCGTGCGAGAGATTCGAGACATGATCAAACACAAGGCGCGGGAGCTAGCATCTTCTTTGAAGCAGGGAACTACAATGAAGCGCCGGGTGCTGTTCGTCTGTGTACGTAACGCAGCGCGGAGCCAAATGGCGGAGGCATTTCTCAACAGCATCTGCCCCGACGAATTTGAGGCCGCCAGCGCGGGACTCGAACCTGGCGAACTAGACCCGCTTGCCGTCGAGGTTATGCATGAGGTCGGCATTGATATCTCGTGCAACCAAACGAAGAGCGTGTTCGACTTGTTCAAGACCGGCAAGCTCTTCGCGTATGTCGTGACGGTCTGTGACGAAGCCAGCGCCGAGCGCTGCCCGATCTTTCCCGGCGTAACGAAGCGCCTCCACTGGAGCTTCGCCGATCCAGCCGCCCTTCGAGGCTCATGGGACGAGCGACTTGCGCAGGCACGAGTCATTCGCGATCAGATACACGACCGGATAGCGGTCTGGTGCGATACGATGTGCGCTCGGGCACCTATCTCCGCCTGAATACACTCAATCCTCGCGACCAAGCGAAAGATCCGCTATGGGGGCGATTTTTGAGGCAGTCCTCGTGGGGAGAAAGCAGCGTGACAGGCCGAAAACCCTGATACAGCAAGCTTTTGCCGAACCGGACTTGTTGCTTCGCATGTAAGGGGTCGGGGGTTCGAGTCCCCCATCTCCACCATCGGAAATGCCCAATTCTGGTAAGCCGCTTTGCTTGTTGCAATCATTTGTGGCGAACACCGTGCTTACGCAGGCGGTCAAGCCCAGGAACGCCCGCAATGAAAGCGACCCTGCGGTTCACCAGGGAGGTGTTTCGACGGCTGCGGGCGATTTTGAAACAACGGCCTCTCGCGCCTGTAGATGGCGCGTCTGCTCGTCGGAGCGCTGGAGGAGCGTCGATGCAACACAATGCCAGTGGGGCGATTTCAACCTACGCAAGAGTAGCCGGCTGGCTCTATCTCTTCATCATCGTCATTGGATTCTACGTCGAAATGTTCGTGCGTGGCAGAATCATCGTCGACGGCAATGCCACCGCCACGGCCCACAACATGTCTGCCTTCGAATCGCTTTGGCGACTTGGATTTGGTGGCGAGATCACGATGTGGATCTTTTCCATATTCATCATGGGCGTCTTCTATGTGCTGCTGCGGCCAGTCAATGGAACCTTGGCGTTAATCGCTCTGCTCTTCAATCTCATGGATACCGCCATAGAGACACTCAATGCGACGATTTGCAACTTTGCGGCGCTCTTTTTGTCGAACGGCGCTGGCGCACTGAAGATTTTCGACCAACGGCAGCTCGCGGCTCTGGCGGCGCTGGCCCTGCGTTTGCACGAATACGGTTTTGCTGCGGGGCTGGTGTTCTTCGGATTCGTCCTGATGTTGAATGGCTACCTGATGATGCGATCGACGTTCTTTCCGCGATGGCTCGGCCTCCTGGCGGTGGTCGGCGGAATCGCGTACATCATCAACAGCTACTGCGTCTTCCTGGCGCCGATGGTGGAAGACGCGATCTTCCCGTTCATTCTTCTCCCGGCATTGGTTGCGGAGTTGTCGATCAGCCTCTGGTTGATCGTTAAAGGCGTCGATGTTCCACGATGGAATGCGACGCGACCGGTTGTCGTGTGATGTAAGGGGCCGGGGGTTCGAGTCCCCCATCTCCACCAACGAGAATCGCGAAACTGATGGCGCAAGCGTGATCTACGTTTTCAGGGCCTGCGCGGACGCATAGACGACGTTAGCTCTTACGGCACACTGGTTCGATCAGCTGCGGCGGATGTGTGCCGAGGTGAATCTCCCACACTTTGCCTTTCGAGTCTACTTCGAACGGTTGCTGTACCGGCAGGCTATAGTTGGGACTCGCCACCGTGCATTTATATTGTGGGCCGGTGCACGTCGAGGACGGCGGGACTTGCAGAACGAGGAAGTGCCGATGAAGATTCGGCGTTTCGAGAACCTGTTGAATGCGAGCCGCGTAGCATGATTGGGGCAGCGTGACGTAAGCTTGGACCATAAACGTCGACTTACTCGTGATGCCGCCATTGACGCTGGTTGCGGTGGCTAGCTGCGGCGAAGAGGCCGCCGTTGCGATCGAGGGAGCGAACGCGAGCAGCGCCATCGCTGCCGCGCAACGAAGATGAGGCATGTTGTCTGAACCTCCTTATGTAGCCTAGCGATAGCATTGTCGCTTTTCACGCCGGCGTCCTTCGTAGTCCCTCGATGTCGCCGGTCTGACGCACGACGACAACCTAGATAGAGAGCTGTGCGTATGCTGCGGCGAGTAGAGGCATCTTCAAGCCCGCGGCGTCGCCGCGCATACACATATCCCCGATTATGGTGTCGGCTTCCGTCGGCGCACCCTTTTGCAGGTCGCGATACATCGAAAGGGTCAGCAAAGAACCCGAATCGGTCAGGGCTCCCCTTATTCGTTCTATGGTTTCCGGTCGCGGAGATTGTCCGCAGGCAGCCGCCACCTGGATGCACTCTTCGAGCATTGCAAGCGCGAGGTCACGACCTCTCGGAGAAATCGCGATTTCGCCAATCGAGCCACGAAGCAAACACGTGATTCCCCCCAACGCAGCAGCGAAGACCCACTTCTCCCACATCTCCCCCACGATGTTCGCGGACGGCCGCGCGACAAATCCTGCACCCTGCAGTACTCGATCGAGCTCGCTTAGGCGACTTGACCTTTTACCGTCGAGTTCGCCGTAAACGAGTTCCTGCGTATCGGTTAGCTGAAGTACGCGCCCCTTATCGTCGAGCGTATTTGACACGATGCACGCCCCACCGAGGACCGAATGCCCACCGAAACGATCGGATAACACGTCGATGTGCCGCATCCCGTTAAGCACAGGCAGAATCGCACTGTTGTCACCGATCGCGGACGCGAAATCCGTTATAGCGCCGTCCAACGAGTATCCTTTGACAACCAACAGAACAAGATCATAGCGCGACGTCGTCTCCTCCGGCGTGATGATCGTCGGCGTGAGTGTCGCATTCCATGCGGACTGGCGATCTCGAGCCCCTTGGCTCGGAGCTCGGCGGCCCTTTGCCTACGTGCGAGAAACGTTACGTCGCGTCCGGCCTGCATGAGCCGCCCGCCGAAATATCCGCCCACGGCCCAGCACCGACGACAAGTATTCGTATTGCCATTGCGTTTTTTAATTTTTGGTTATGGCGGCAATCAGTGAGCCAACGCCCTTGTGAGGAGCTATCCTAGCACACAAAAGACAAACACGGTCGGTTTTGCCCGACGAGCAAAAGCAGTTTGGCTGGCCCACGCGAGCGAGATCCGCAGGATTAGTCGCAGCTTTTCGGTTTTCGTGTTACGATGAAACACTTCGCGTCGCCGTGCGTTCAACGCGAAGGCACGTTTCGCAAGTTCTCGGCCTTCGCTGCCGAGGAAGGAACCGCTAAAATGGATGCTCTACCAAACGTTGT
>DAIMCN010000068.1:0-9915 GCA_036726365.1 Candidatus Cybelea sp. | reverse complement strand
ACGACGCGCGCCTTGTCGAGGACGTATTTAGGCTGATGCCCATCTTCGAGGTGCGCCAGGATGCACGTCGGAGCGCTCAACGTTGGAACCAGGAAGACGCGGCGCTCTTTGAACAGCTCGATGCATTCGTCATCGAGCATCGTTCCATGCTCGATCGAATCGATGCCGGCGCGTAATGCATTCTTGATACCCTGCGTGCCGATCGCGTGAGCAGCAACGCGCAATCCATGCCGGTGCGCTTCCTGGATCGCGGCCTCGAGCTCGTCGGGCGCGAGCTGCGCGTTACCGGGAACCGCCCCTTTCGTCAGCACGCCACCGGTTGCGATCAACTTGATGCAGTCGGCGCCCGCCCACATCTGCTCGCGCACCGCTTTACGCGCCTCCCAGGGTGAGTCCACGGCGCGGCCGATCGGCCACCCGTGACCGCCGGTCATGCACAGTACCGATCCGGCGGCGCGCATGCGCGGGCCGGAGATGCGTCCTTCCTCAATGGCTTCGTGAACGTCGGTCGCGATCCGATTTGAGCTGCCGAGATCGCGGATCGTGGTAATGCCTGCTTTGATTGACTTGCACGCGTTCTCGACAGCACGCAGCAGCCGCTGGTTGGGCGTCGTGGCCTGGATCATGCCCATCAAATCGGGGTCGCCGCTGCCTTCCAGGTGCGCGTGCGCGTTGACGAGACCCGGCGTAACGCACGCCGCTTCCAGTTCACAGGGTCCTTGCGCCGCGCGAATTTCCTTAACGTAACCGTCGCCGATTACGATGTCGACGTTGCGCTTCGGCGGTTCGAGCGTGCCGTCGTAGAAAGTTCCGGCTCGAACGATCATCGGGCGTCTATTCGGATGCCTCGCGGGCTTCGCCTAGCGAATCGTGAGGTTTGTAAGCCCGCTGACGCCATTGACGATCAGCTGCACCGCGATTGCCGCGACGATGATGCCGACGATGCGCCCGACAGCGTCCACGCCGGTCTTACCGAACCACATCGTCAGCCGCTGCGAGCCACGCATAAAGGCGTACGTAATCGCGATGACGACGAGCGCGACAACCACAAAGATGCCGCCGTTGAGCAGTTGATGATCCGGCGTCGGATTCACCAGCGCGACGCTGGCGGTAAGGGCGCCCGGCCCCGTAATGATCGGAATCGCGAGAGGAAAGACGGACGGATCGCTCATCGGGGCGCCCGTGGCCTTCGCACGGTCGGCCGTCTGACTGTCGGTTTTCTCGGCAAAGACCATGTTGAAGCCGACTTTGAGCAGGAGTAGTCCGCCGGCGATTTTGAAGGCGCCGATCTCGACTCCCAGCGCGCCGAGCAGCGCCTCGCCCGCAAAGGCGAACGCGATCAGCGTTACTCCCGCTACGATCGTCGCGCGCAAGGCAATCTGAGCCTGATCCTGTGGCGAACGTCCCTCGGTGAGCGTCGCAAATGCGGCTGCAGCCTCGATCGGATTGAGCATCGCGATCAACGTGACGAAAACATAGAAGGCTTCGCCCAGCTGTCCGGCTAGCACGTCACCCAGCGTAGTTTGGCGTGCGCGGTTTTGGCGTGCTCGACGACCGTATCGTCGACCGGTCCGTCGACCAGCATGGTAAAGTGGCCCATCTTGCGGCGCGCGACGGCGTGGCGTTTGCCGTATAAGTGTAAAACGATCGATGGATCCTGGAGCAGATCCGGGATGCCGGCAAGGCGATCGCCGGTCCCGGCGCCGAGCACGTTCATCATGATGGCGTTCGCGAGCAATCGCGGGGGCGAAAGCGGCAAGTCGCAGATCGCCCGAACGTGCTGCTCGTACTGCGAGCACGGTGTAACGTCGATCGTGTAATGGCCGCTGTTGTGCGGGCGCGGCGCGATTTCATTCACCAGCAGTTCTCCCTGACTCGACAGAAAAAATTCCACGCAATAGGTGCCCACGATGCCGAGTTTGCGTCCAACGATTGCGGCCATGTCTTGAGCGCTCTTCGCGGTGTGCCATGCCACGCGCGCCGGCGCCACGGTCATCGTCAGAATTCCCCGGTCATGATTGTTTTCCGCGATTGGATAGAGGACGATTTCATCATCGGCGTTGCGGGTCGCAATCGCGCTGAGCTCGCACGCCAGCGGAACGACACGCTCGAAGATCAGTTCGGCTCCGCCGGCCTCGGACATTGCGTTCCGGGCTTCTTCCGCCGTCGCCGCCTGCCATTGCCCCTTGCCATCGTAACCGCCTTGAGCCGTCTTGAGAATCGCGGGAAAACCGACTTGCTCGCCGGCGCGTTGGAGATCGTCGCTCGTTTCCACGCGCGCGAATTCGGTCGTCGGGAGGCCCACATCGCGAAGGAACTGTTTCTCGCGAATCCGGTTTTGAGTCACGTGCAGCACGCTGCTCGCGGGCGTAACTCGATGTCCCAGCGCTTCCAAATGTCGAACCGAGTTGACATCGATGTTTTCGAACTCGTAGGTAATCACGTCGCTGCGCCGCCCCAGCTCCTCGATTGCATCAAGGTCGCTATAGGCTGCGAGGATTTGCTCGTCGGCAACCTGTCCGCAGGGCGAATGCTCCTGGGGATCGAGCGTGATCACGTGATAGCCCATGCGTTTCGCGTCGAGCGTAAACATGCGCCCGAGCTGTCCGCCGCCAATCACGCCGATCGTTTGGGCGGATTTCAATCGACGCTGCTTGAGGCAGCGGCATCGTGCATGCGCACCAGATAGGCGGCGAGCCGTTCCGCCACGCCGGAATCCGCAAGCGCGACGATGCGCGCTGCAAACAGCGCGGCGTTAACCGCGCCGCCGACCGCCATCGCCGCCACCGGAACGCCCGGCGGCATTTGCACGATCGAAAGCAGCGAGTCGAGACCGCCGATGCGTGAGGACGGCACCGGCACGCCGATGACCGGCAGCTGAGTTTTTGCGGCGGTCATGCCCGGTAGGTGCGCCGCGCCGCCGGCGCCCGCGATGATTGCGCGAAGCCCGCGGCGCTCCGCCGATTCCGCGTACGCGAACATCTCGTCCGGCATGCGATGCGCCGAGACGACGCGCACCTCGCACGGAATCTCCAGTTCGTTCAATGTATCGCGCGCGCTTGCCATCGTTTCCCAATCGGAACGGCTGCCCATGATGATTCCAACCATCGGTGCTTTGCCTGCTTGCGCCATCGCGAGGCGCTTCGCGCCCGGCCTCGAAGGGGCCCGCTATGTCGCGTTTTCTTCTCGGCATCAACTATTGGCCGCGCCGAAGCGCCATGTACATGTGGCAGCGCTTCGCCATCGATGAGATCGCCGAGGATATGGCGCGCATTAAGGACCTCAGCCTCGATGTGGTGCGGGTTTTTCTCATGTGGGAAGCGTTTCAACCCGAAGCAAACGCGATGGACGCCGCAACGCTGCGACGCTTTGACGCGGTAATGGAATGCGTCCACGACGCCGGGCTCAAGGCAATGCCGACCCTGTTCTGCGGTCACATGAGCGGTGTGAACTGGCTGCCGGCCTGGACGCTCGAGCGGACTACCGCGAAGGGGCGCTTCCGCACGATTTCAAACGGCGCGGTCGTCGAGCGCGGTATCGGCGATTTCTACGCCGATCCAGAGTTGCTCCGGGCGCAGCTGTTCTTCGCGCGGCGCGTCGGCGAGCGCGTGCGCGACCATCCTGCCCTCCTCGCCTGGGATCTCGGTAACGAGTTTTCGAACCTCCGCGAGCCAAATACGTCGCAAGATGCCGCGCTGTGGAGTGTGCGCCTAACCGAAGCGTTGCTCGAGACGTCCGGCATAAACGCGACTGGCGGCATGCACGGCGAAGACCTCGACCACGATCGCAACCTTCGGCCGTCGAGCATTGCGGCACCGTGGCCGTTCGCGACGATGCACGGCTATTCGGTCTACAGTTCCTTTGCGCGCGACCGTCTCGACACCAACGTCGTGCCGTTTCTCTGTCAGCTGCAACAATCGTTCAGCCAAAAACGCGTCCTGTTTACCGAGTTCGGAAACCCGGAATGTCCGCCCGGGAGCTCCCGCGTCGACGGCTTCGCGTGTTTGAATGAGGCCGAAATGGCGCAGTACGGGAGCGGGGTTTGCGAGCGGCTTCACGCGCGCGGCGCTCTCGGTGCGTTTTGGTGGTGTTGGGCCGACTACGATTTGGCGCTGGCGAACGTTCCGCCGTTCGACCTAGCACCGCACGAGCTGCGCTTCGGTGTCGTGCGAAGCGATGGAAGCTTCAAGGCGATCGCCCAAACCCTGGCGCAGTTCGCGCGCGAATCTCGGGACGTTATCGAACCTCCGGCATCAATTGCCGACGAAAACGAACACTATGCCGGTCTTCCCGAAAGCATCCGGCGCGAATACTACGATTACTGCGCGGCATATGCCTGAAAGCGCGCGTACGCTGATCGTTACCGGCGCCAGCTCGGGTATCGGCCGCGCGCTGGCACTCGCGGCCGCACGTGAGGGTTATCGCGTCGTTGTGGTGGCGCGCCGGGCCGAGCGGCTCGACGAGCTTGCGCGAAGCGTTCGCGACTCGGGCGGCAGCTGCATCGCGCTCGCCGGCGACGTGACGGCACGCGACATGCCCGGTCGAATCGTCGAAGCAGCGATGCATGGCTACGGACGCATCGACGTGCTCGTAAACAACGCGGGCGGCGGAACGTACGGTCCTCTGTTGCAGGAAAGCGACGCAGCTATCGACTCTCAGTGGCAACTGAATTTCGCGGCACCGTTGCGCCTTGCGCGCGCCGCACTTCCGGCGCTGGAAGTAACGCGCGGTCAAATGATCTTCGTCGGAACTGGAAGCGCCCGAATGCCGCTGCCGAACTACGGTGCCTACGCCCCGGCGAAAGCTGCGCTCCGCACCGCCGCCATACAGTTACGCCGCGAGCTGCGCCCGCGCGGAATCGCGGTGACGTACGTCGACCCGGGACTTGTCGCGACGGAGTTTCATTCAACTATCGGTATCGATCGCACGAAGGGAATCCCGCCAGCGACGCCCGAGCGCGTCGCGCGCGCGATTCTGCGTGGAATTAAGCGCCGTTCCGCCGTCGTCAACGGGGTGCCCTGGCAAACCGCGGGGACCGTTCTGGGTGAATGGGCCGGCACGCTCGCGGATCGGATCGTCATAGGCCGCTTCACACCAAGGCTTACACAACCTGACGATCGCGAAGCCAGCACAAACATTGTCGCCGAAGCAGAGTCTAACGACCACGCCTCATTTGAAAAGGCTCTTGAGCCTGTAGCGCGGCGCATGGAGCGCGTGAAGCTTCCGCCGGCGTTTTTGCGGGACGCGTTGGTACCAGGTACGAGGCTCGAATTGAACGCGCTGGCAATGCGTTGGGCCGGGATGCCAAATAAGAATGAACGAGCCGCGCTGCGCGAGGCGCTCGATGCGCTCGAGGCTAGTGGTTATCTCGAACGCCTGGAGGATGAAACGTGGAACGTCGTACGCGCCGATTGAGCGGAACGCTTCTTGCCGCCACGCTTGCGACCGCCGGGGCAATCGGCCTCGCCCGCGGAGCGATTGGGCCGGCCGAGCAGCTCGGCGTCTTCGCGTTGCTCGGTGGAAGGCCCCAGGTCGTTTCGGAGTTCTGGGCGGTGCACGCCGCCGGATTAACGGCGACGCTGAAGATCCGGCAGTTTCAACTCGACGGCTCCACGCCGATTCGTAACTACGACGTGGACATGCAAAGGCTGATGCACCTCATTATAGTCCGCGACGATTTTGGCAGCTTCGCACACCTTCATCCAAGCTTTGACGCGACGATCGGCGCGTTCGCGCAGTCGTTCACGAAAGACCCTGGCCACCGATACTACGTCTACGCCGACACCGTGCCGCGCGGCATCGGGCAGCAAGTCTTTCGTTTTACGATGGAAAGCGATGGTCCATTCGCGGCTTCGCCCCGCACGTTCGGCGCGTCACATGGCAGCGTTGCGGTCGGTCCTTACACGGTCGTCCTGGCGCACACGCTGCTTCCGGCGAACCAGTCGCAAAGCCTGGACCTGACCGTTTTGAAAGCCGGTGCGCCCGCGCGCGATCTCGGCACCTACCTTGGCGCCGCGGCGCACGTCGTCTTCATCAATACGTCGACCCTGACGTACGTGCACGTGCATCCGAGCGTGCGAGGCGCGGCCAAGATGGCTATGGGCACGAGCATGAATACGGACGTGAGCAGTCAGGCCGGGCCCAATATGCGAATGGATCTGCCCGCGCTTCCGGCGGGAACCTACAAGACCTGGATTCAGTTCCGGGGCGCGAACGACACGGTCTATACGGCGCCGTTCACGGTACTCGCACGCTGACGCGCCGCAGATACTTCACGCCGATTGCCCCGAAAAACAGCAGCGTTGCCAGCAGCACGATCGTCGCGCCGCTAGAAGCGCGCACGTAGTACGAAAGATAGAGCCCGCCGACGGTGCTTACCGCGCCGAGCAATGCCGCAAGCGCCATCATCGGCGCAAACCGCGACGTCAGCTGATATGCCGCCGCCGCGGGCGTAACGAGCAACGCCGCCACGAGCACGATACCTACCGCTTGCAGCGCTACGACGATCGTGAGGGCGAGCATTACCAGGAGCGTATACTCGTAGGCCGGCGCGGCGATGCCGCTGGCTTGCGCGACGATCGGGTCAAACGTCGTGTAGAGCAACCCGCGAAAGAGCACGACCACCGCCGCCGCGACGACGACGCTCAGCGCGAGAATCAACCACAGATCCTGGGGCTGCACCGACAGAATGTCGCCGAAGAGAAAGCTCTGCAAGTCGACCGCGTAGCTGCGCTGCTGGCTCATCAGGAAAACGCCCAAGGCAAACATACCGGTAAAGAGGACGCCGATCGTCGTATCGAGCGAGATGCGTCCGCGCCGATGGACGAAACCAATCCCCACCGCGGTGAACACGGCGACGACGCCGGCGCCGATGTAGAAGTTGGCGCCGCGCAGATACGCGATCACGATGCCGGCGAACGAGGCGTGCGCGATGCCGTCGCCGATAAACGAGAGCTTGCGCAAAATCACGTACGTGCCCATCGTCGAGCAGAGCAGTCCGACCGCCAGTGCGGCGACAAACGCCCTCTGCATGAACGCATAGTGAAACGGCTCGGTCAGAACCGTCACGTCTTGATTTCCGGATGCGCCGCATGCGCGGCGTGCGGTTCGTGATCGTGGCGCAGGTGCCCGTGCGTATGCGTGTGCTCGCGAATCGCGCTGTACGCACCCGATTCGACGACTTCACGCGGCGTCCCGAGCGCGAGGACGCGGCGGTCCAGGACGAGCAGCCGATCGAACCATTCGTCAACGCGATCCAAATCGTGGGTCGCCATGAGCACGGGCAACCCATTCCCAACCAGCTCCCGAACGATTTGGCGCAGCGCCTCTTCGGTTGCCGCATCGACTCCGGTCGTCGGTTCGTCGAGCAACAAGAGTTGCGGCTCTTGTGCGATCGCCCGCGCCACAAAAGCGCGCTGCTGCTGGCCGCCTGACAGGCGTGCGATGTGGCGGCCCGCAAGCGCGGTCATGTTCACAAGCTCGAGCGCGTGACGTACCATGTGCCGATCGTGCTCGCCAAAGGGCTGCCAAAAACGCAAGCGAGCGAATCGGCCCATCGACACCACGTCCCAAACGGTCGCGGGAAACGACCAATCGACGGCCTCCACTTGTGGAACGTACGCGATCGTCCCGGGCGGCAGCTTCCGCGGTTGCGATCCTAGAACGCGAAGCTCGCCGCTCGACGGCAGCAAGAGACCCGCGATCGTTTTCAGCAGCGTCGATTTTCCCGATCCGTTCGGCCCGACGATGCCGAGCGCCTCACCGTAGTGCACGCGCAGCGTCGCACCGACCAGCGCGGTGAAGTCTTCGTAGCGCACGACGAGATCCCGCGCCACGACTGCGTCCTTATTTTTGTCAGCGTGCATCACTTCAAAGTCTGTACGATAACGTTCGTATCGTATGTCAGCATTGCGATGTAGTTGGCGACACGCGGATCCGCTCCAACGGAATCGTCGTACAGGTCCTCGACGACGCGAATCCCCGCGCCTTGCGCGATCGAGTAGAGAACCTTCGGGCTATATTCGGGTTCGCTGAACACACCGTGCACGTGGTGCGCTTTCGCTAGATCGATCAACGCCGCAATCTGTTGCGGGTTCGGCGCCTGGCCCGGATTGCGCTCGACGAAACCGAGGGTCGTGATGCCGAAGCGATCGTTATAGTACTGCCAGGCGTTGTGGAAAACAATCATGTAACGATGGGGCGGAGGAATCGCATTGATCCGGCCTTGGATCTGCGCCGTTAGCTCCTTGAGGCGCTCGCTGTAGCTTGCAGCATTGCGGCGGTAGGCATCCGCGTGGGCCGGATCGAGCGCCACGAGCGCATCGCGGATCTTCAACACGTACTGCTGCGCTAACACGGGATCCATCCAAAGATGCGGATTGAGATTTTTCACTGGCAGACCATCGCTGCAGACGACAATCCGCAGATCGGGAGCGCCGGCGTCGCGCAGCAATCGGTCAAGCCAGGCCTCGAGGCCTGCGCCGTTCTCCACTAAGAGCTTTGCATCAGCGACCGTTGCCACGTCTTGAGGCGCGGGCTGGAACGTTTCCGGCGAAGCTCCGACCGGCACGATGTTCTTGACGCTCACGTACTCGCCGCCGACGCCCTGCACAAACGAGTTTAGCGTCGAGATCGTCGTGGCGACCGCAATCTTCCCGTTTGCCGGGTAGCCCTGAGGTTGTCGAGCATGCGAACAACCCACCAACGACAGCAGTAGCAGCGCAGCAAGGCGCGTCATCGGCACGAACGACACCGGCCGAAGAACTCCAGCGCATGCCCGTTAAGCTCAAAGCCGTGAAGCTTGCGCAACGATTCTGCGAACTGCTCCATCGCCGCGCAGTCAACGTCTTCAACTCGCCCGCATTTGCCACAGATCGCGTGATGGTGGTGGGGATCGGGTTCGCACAGCATGTACGTTGCTTCACCCTCAGCGTCAGAACGAGCGGTAACATCGCCCTTTGTACGCAGACGATCGAGCGTGCGATAGACCGTCGAAAGCGAAACGCGCGCACCCGTGCGCTTGAGCCGTTGGTGGATCTCCGTCGCCGAAAGAAAGCGCTGCTCGCGAGCGAGGATGGTGGAAATCCATTCGCGCGGACGCGTCACGTAGTCAGCCCGGCTTCCCACCTCCAGACTATTTGCGAACTGTTCGCAATTTACCTTTTGTCACCGGACTGGCGCTCGGGCTTGGCGAGGGACAGGTGGCAATCGCCGCCTTGGCCTTGGTGCGCACTTGATCGCGCCAATACGTCGAGCTTTCGCTCCACGGCGGTAGGATAAGCCCGACTGCCTGCGCGCGAGTTTGCACTTTTGGTATCACGTCGGTGAACTGCGGAGGAACCGTGCCGCCTTCGGTGTTCACCACGTTGGCGAGCGCCAGCCATGCGTCCGCGAGCATCATGGCCGGTAGGGCCTGCGCAGCGGCGCCGCACGATGCGTTCAGCTTCGCGGCCACATCGGATTCCAACGCCAGTCCCCACGCTGAAAAGGCCGCGATCTGCGCAAAAAGCGGCGCTCGCTGCGCGTCACTCGAGCAGATGCTGTCGAGAATTTCGCGCTCTTCGTTAAGCATTGCGAGCACCTCAACGATCGCACCGTATCTCTGCAGCAGCTGCGTGGAGCTGCCTCCAGGCCTATGCCGGTCGTAATCCCGCACGCGTGTCGACGCGTCGTCAATCGTTTGGCTATTGCACCGATTCGAAGCCACCTCGGCGGACGTTGTAGCCCGCGCGGTCGCGTTTGTTTCAATCAGCGCTACCAGTGCCAGCGCAACGGCGGCCGCTCGGGAGAATCTCCTCATTTGACTTTGACAGGTGCCCAGGCCGGCACGTACAATCCTCCAGGTCGCCAATGCGACCCCGTGGGGATGTAGCTCAGCTGGTAGAGCACTTGCTTCGCATGTAAGGGGTCGGGGGT
>DAIMCN010000067.1:0-10492 GCA_036726365.1 Candidatus Cybelea sp. | reverse complement strand
GTTCTGATTATTCGCTGCCAGCCATGAATGCGCTCGCGAGCCATGGTGTCACGTTCTCAAAGCACTTTATCTCGTCGGCCCAGTGCTCACCGTCGAGGGCGTCTTTCCTGACGGGGCAGCCGCCTCAAGTTACGGGCGTTATCGATCAGATGCAGTTTTCGTTCGTGCGCAGCCTGAATCCGGAGATGCCGAATATGGGGTCCGTCCTGAAAGCGATGGGCTACAAGACTGCCTATTTCGGAAAGTTCGAAATGGACCAGAGCATTCTCGACCCGAAGCCTAGCGTCAACTACGGTAACGCAGCTCAAGCGTATGGCTTCGATATATTCAGCGCGGGCGGGGACATCGGCAGCACACCGGATAGCGGCTACGAGAACGACCCCTTCATCGCGGGCGAAAGCGTTCGATGTCTGCTCGAAATCGCTCCGGAGGCCCGAAAGACAGGCCAGCCCTTCTTCGTGGTCGCAAGTTTCGTTAATTCGCACGACATCATGTACGGTGACGGCAACGTTCCCGGCCAACCCGAAGTGCAGAAGCCGGTCGTGCCGTCCGCAATTCCGCCACCACCGGCAAACTCGATTTACGAGAAGACTTGGTCTTTCACACTTCCGGCAAGCCTTGACGAGTCGCTCGCGGCCTCCGGTATGCCCGGTGCACTTTTAGAATACAAGAAAGGATGGGACGGCTGGTCCGGCACGATCCCGACGGATCGCAAAGACATGTGGACGATCTTTTACAATTACTATCTCAACGCAATTCAGGACGTCGACCGCAGCATCCAACAGATTGTCGACGTCATGGATCAAATGGACTTGTGGAAGGATACGGTTGTCGTTTTCACGGCCGATCATGGCGAGATGGGCGGCGCGCACGGAGGGCTCAAGGGTAAGGGGCCGTTCGTCTACGAGGAAAACATCCACGTGCCGTTAATCATCGCACACCCGGGCGCGAAGGCCGGCACGACCTGCCTCGCACTCACAAGTCACCTCGACTTGCTTCCCACGTTTGTTGGCCTCACGGGACTCCCCGACTCGAAACGGCCACCCGCGGTGAAGGCGCTGCCTGGCCACGACTTCTCGTCGCTCCTCACCGAGCCAGAAAAAGCCAGTTTGACCGAGATACGCCCGGCGATTCTTTTCAACTACGTTGGTCCGTCGACTGTTGACGGAGCCTTCCTCAACAAAACGATGGACACGCAGTTCATGAATCAAACGTCGCCTCCGCTCTCCGAGGCGAATCTAACTAAGCGAGGCCTCCTCGTTTTGGTGTTTGACGGACGCTACAAGTTTGGTCGGTACTACGCGCCAACTGCGTGTAACACGCCACAAACCATGGAGGAGATTTTTAAAAACAACGACGTGCAGCTCTTCGACCTGCAAAGCGACCCGCAGGAAGTTCAAAATCTTGCACTGGATCCGGAAAAGAACCAAGCATTGATTTTGCGGATGAACGCACTGCTCAATGACCTCATGGCGAAGGAAGTCGGTGTAAACGACTGCGAACTCCTTACAAAAGCAATGGGCTCCATCGGCCCGAAGAAGTGAGCCCGTAAGGCGAGCTTCCCGTACCGACTGCACCGAAGTTGCACCGCGGGATTTGCAATCCTTGGGATCGGCTCGGTAGCGTTCCTAATCTTCTGCTTGGATTTCCCGCGAACGAACCCAAGGGCTGGGCCCTCGCACAGATCGCAACGCCCTCACCGGCGGCGCCGACGGCTCCGCCAGCACCTGGTGGCACTCTATCGCCTGTGGCGCCGACGCCGCCGGCAACGTGCATAGAGCAATGCCGATCAAGCGCTGATCACATACTGATCTCCGGTCGTGTACCGATTACAAGTCAAAGCACGGATATCTCGCGTGCCGTCATCGCCGGCGGATCGTTGAAGTGGTCGCAACCGGAATGGAACGTGTACTACACGTCAGCAGGTTTAGTTGCGGGGTTGCTCTACAATCAGAACAGCGCGGAGGTCGGAGTAGACGTGTTTGTGTGCCCCCCAACCATGGCGGCTGCAGCGAACTTCCCGTACTACGCCTGGAACAAGGCCACGAAGAAATATAAGAAAACGAAGGGCGATCCGACCCTTCTGTATGAAGTCGGTGGAATTAATCACCACATCGTGGGGCACAAAACCACACCGGCAATCGGCACGGATCCTTTCGCGCAGCAACGAGCCCTTGACACGGCCGTTGTGGATTTAGCGAATCAGCTCGATTGCATTATCTCAGAAGAACTCGACAAGATGGGGATCGTACCCCGTGGCTCACAAATCCTCGATTCTATAACGAGCGATCCTTGGTGCACTGGGCCTGCAGCCGAGTACCCAGTTCACGGATATTTTGCGCATTTGGAACTAAACCCGACCTATTCAGACGTGCAAGCAGATTGGCCGGTATCGGGCCCGGTTGACGCTGGACTCTACTCGGAATAGGGGCTCCCAGATCGCAGCTGCCCCGCTCTTAGCGATCTAAGCCACTTAGAACTGCGAGGCTGCGAGCTAAGCCGCCGCGCTGCGAGGCATGCGCAGCTGCAATGTCGTGCAACGCCGCAATGTAGCGTGCGGCGGATATCCGGGAGCTGGAGGCTCGAATCCCCGCCAGGAAACGCCGCCTTGTGCCTGAACCCCTTGACGGGCGCCGCGTTGTGGCACCTACGCTGCCGCATTTCACGCCCGCATTGGAGTACTTATGAAATTGATGATCACCACGATCCTCTGCAGCTGCGCGTTCGTCGGTTTTAGCGTAGCCGGAGCCTCGGCACAGACGAGTTACACGCTTTCGGGCACCTGCAAGGTCTCGACGCAGAAGAGCATCCCTGCCGGAGATCAGCCGGGCCACACCTTCGTCATTCAAGCCGGAAAATGCACCGATAAAGAATCGATGGCCGGCGCGACCGCCACTGGCGGTCAATACGCCGAACACTCCGACGTTACTGCGAGCAGTTCGAACGGTGCCGGCATCTTCACCGTTACGTACAACACCGGCGACAAGATGTTCTACCGGTACTCGCTTTCGGTCTCAACCAAGAACGGCGCTGTGCAGTCTGGTACGGGAACGTTCATGGCGGTCGGCGGTACCGGCAAGATGAAGGGCGTTGCGGCGAAAGGCACGTGCACGTTCGGCCCGGGCCCAACCTCGGGAACGAACAGGTACATGTGTACCGGCCAATACACCCTGGGAGCGGCTTCGCCGTAGCTGACCACCCGAGTCACGCGGCCCGGGGTGTTACAGCGTCCGGGCCCCGAAGCCGCCACGATCCAAGCTGCTATGCGCGCGGCGTTAACTGCGAGGCTGCTGCGAGCTAAGCCGCCGCGATGCGAGCTGCGCTCGCAACTGCAATGCGAGCAAAGCGTCTAGGCTCGTCCGTCAGAATCACTTTCGGACGACGCTGACGGTTGCCCCGTAGGGCAGGTCCATTTGGAGGGTCTTTATTTCCGATCCGCCGTCAGGATATTTCCAAAAGCCAATCTGAGCGTTGAACTCGTCCGGGCCGATAACGATCGTATCCTGAATCCAGAACTGCGGGATGCCCTGGGTACCGGACAACGTTACGGAACCAATCTGGGTGCCCTGGGATCCCTGGATCGAGAATCGCCGAATTAATGTATTGTACTGATCGCCGACCGCTAGGTATTGTCCATCCCACTGAACGGTGCCCGGAACCGTGAGCTTCTGGTCGAGGGTGATGTTCTCGAACTTTGAGGCGCCTTTCGGCAATTCGGCGAAGATAATTACACTGCTTCCCGTCTCCCCATCGATAAAGAGATCACCGCTCGCATCGTAGCCGCAAGAAGATAGGTTCTGGCCCGGTGTGTAGAGCCTCGGTAGGCGCCAACGATGCAAAGTGCCCGGACGGTAAATTGCCACACCGTTCGAGGAAACAACCGCGAGCTTTCCAGTAGTTGGATCAACGGAGCAGCTCTGCGGCGATCCGAACGGATCAGACAGCTGGGCGATCGGAGTCGATCGTCCGTGCGCGAATTCGTCGATGATGTTCGCGTTTGGCACGGTCATAAAGACATCGCCGGCCGCGTTCGAACAAACGCCAGTCATGCCGCCGGCAAGGCCAGAAATGAGCGTCCCTGCGGGATACGTGTAAACATTGCTTGCAAAATATCCCGAGACGTATAGCAAATCTCGCCCGTGTGCGGTCGGCAGCACAAGCGACCGGCTCTGCAACATCGCGCCCGGCGCACCGATCGGCGGCTGCGATCCGCCGCAGCCTGCGAGAAATGCGGCCGCCGCGCAAATGCTGAGCGCGTAGCGACTAAAATCTGAAATTCTCACGTGCTTTGCTCCCTGACTCGTTGAACGGATCGGCGGCTAACGACGTTCGGCGCTCAGGGTTAAGCCCCGCTTTGAATAGCCGAGCCGCTACGCTAACGGCACCGCGATGCCGCGCAGCTGCAATGCACGCAAGTCAAAGCCGTGACGTCGGGCAGCGCCGCGATGCAGCACGGCCTCGCGAACGCGAAGCCGTGGGCCTGCATCATGGATTTACTCGCAACGCGGTGCCGTTATCCGAGCCCCCACCAGAGGCAAAGAACGCCAGGCCCCCTAAGAGCGTGCTCAGGGCTCCGTGCCGCCATTCCGCGATTTGGAGGCGCGCCTCGGCGATCTTGTGCGCACAGTATCGGGCAATCGCCCGTTCCACACGCGTTTGCGTCTGCGCCGACACCTCCTCCGAGGGTAACAGGACGCGTAGCCGCATCTTCCCAAGATTCGATGTCACGTTGGGAAATCGCGCGATCTGCGCGATGCTCTGAAGCGCGTCCAGGTCGTCGACAAATGGGTCGAACTCGCGCTCGGAAAAGAGTTCGCGCAACTGGCGCGCGTGAATCGTCAGTCGGTGGGCGGGTCATGACGCATTGTTTTTATTCGATATCCTCCGGCGGAGGATTGGCCGGAACCTCCGCAAATATCCGCACGTTGCTCCGAAACGGAGGGTCACATGCTGCGCGGATCTTGGATTGCCCTAATCGTATCGGTTACGCTCGTCGCATGTGGGCGAGCGCCGTCGGCCGGGCCGGCGCTTCCGGGGCTGCCCACCGGTGCAATGGCGCAGGCCGAACGCTCCACGCTCCCGTGGAGGAAGATCACGCACATTGTCTTCGTCATTCAAGAGAACCGGACGCTCGACAATATCTTCGGAGGCCCCAAGCCATTCCCCGGAGCCGACGCTGCATCGAGCGGGAAGACGATCGACGGCAAAACGATCGCGCTCACGAAGATCGACCTAGGAAAACTGACGGGCACGCAGGATCCGGACAACTTTCATCGGCCGTGGCTGTGGGCGTGCAATCCGCCCGCCGGACAACCGCCGTTTAAGGTCGGCGAAGTATCGCCATGTAAAATGGATGGCTTTAACGTCGCTGCGTCCCCGCATCCCAACTACACGCCGACAGCCTCCACGGACACGATTTACTCGTACGTTGATTACTCGCAGACCGAACCGTATTGGAACATCGCGCGGCAGTTCACGCTCGGCGACCACTTTTTCATGGGCCACAATAGCGAGTCGTACACGGCCCACCAGTACCTCTTCTCGGCTTAGTCCAATAACGTCGCTAGCGCGCCGGACTACCACAAGGATTCGGGGTATTGCGGCGCTCTCTATCTCGGTTGCGCTTACACGCCGTGGGGCTGCGATTCTCCCGCCGGAACGACGACGTCCCTGCTCGATGCGCAGGGTATGCTGAAGCCGGACGGACCGTTCCCGTGCTTCAAGTACCCGGCGCTTGCCAATCGTGTCGACGAAGCGGGCCTGAAGTGGCGCCTCTACGCGCACTCGCTCTGCGCGAACATCAATGGGCTCGACGCAAACGCTTCGATCAGCATGACGTCCCTCTGGCCAAAGTCGCGAGACTGGATGTCCCGCTGCCACTTCCGGACCCCGTTCGAAGCCTTTCTCCCAACTCGGATCGACACCACAAATTTTCGCACCCCGGAAACCACGTTCCTCACCGACGTCGGCGATAATCATGGGCTTGCAGACGTCACGTGGGTCTTGCCCGGTCTCGTGACGTCGGACCATCCCGGCGTGCCGGCAGGCTATTGCGGGCCGTGGTGGGTCGCGAACGTCGTGAACGCGATCGGCTTAAACAAGAAGTACTGGGCTTCGACCGTGATCTTCATTTTGTGGGACGACTGGGGCGGATATTACGACCACATGCGGCCGTACGTGGTGCGCGATCAACAAGGCCCTGGTTTCCGCGTACCGCTACTGGTCGTTTCCCCCTATGCAAAGCATGGATACGTCGCACACACCGACATCGAGTTCGCAACGCTGCTCAAGTTCACGGAAGAGACGCTCGGGCTCAAATCCCTCGGCGCTACGGATGCCTCTCCGTATCTCCACGATCTCGACGATTTCTTCCAGACGCGGGCGCAGCCGTTTACGAAGATTAAAATCCCGACCAGAATCTCGTTCCCGTGTAGCGTCCTGCCCAAGTCTAAACCGAATTCCACCTCGCGGTGGCTCCGCATGGACGACGACAACTAGCACGCGACGCTGTTCGCACTGAAAGAAACAGGCATAGCGTTATCGGGTGCCTTACTGCAACCTGCCTTGGCCTAACCATAGTCCGGGGGCTCATGGACACAACACTAGCCAACCAACGTATGGTCATGGTCGAAATCAAGGGCACTGACACCAAGCCCACACCCGACATCAGGAGCGAGTTGACCAAGATTGGGATGGCCGTGAGCCTGGGCGAATTTAAGACCGGGCCCTTTGGCACCAACACCGTGTTCCGGGGAATGGCGAGTGATGCTGTCATCACGGCAATGCGCTTGGCCAAATACATCGTCTATGCCGATTACGGGAACTAAAGCCGTGCAGCGATCTGGCATGTATTGAGTGGTATAAATCGGTCTCCGTCAGTTCCCGAGCTCGTAAGCAAGGCCGCAGTGACGACTCATATGCGTAAAGAAGCTCTGCCCCGAAGCGGCTACGACCCACGCAGCCTGGCCGCGACGCTGGGACCGAGCCGCGCCACGCCGAATATCCGAAGCCGCTAAGACGTTCCCAAAGAGCTTTGACTTTGTTGAGGTGCGGCTGTGGATTTAGGGGTTATTTTCGGAGCCACTGGTATGGCTGTCGGCATGTTGTCGCTAGTGTATGCGCGGACGCAGGCGTTGCACGCGCGTAGGCAGGCAGATGCGGCGCATCTCGCCACGACGCTCGAAGTGCAGCAAGCGATGGCGGAGCGGATGTATCAGGCGCGACTGAATCTCACCAGCAATCCCGGTATTATGGCATTGTACCTGGAGGCGAACCCGGAAATGCGCGAGTTGTATCCGGATGTCGCGAGCGTCGAGTCTACGGTCGTGGTGCGCAATATCATCGACGCCTTACAAGACATGTACTTTCTGCGTAAGATGGCGATAGTCGACGATCACTTCTGGCGAAACTGGATGGCCTCGTTCGTTCCGGTCGCCCGCATGCCGATCACGCGTGCAGTTTTCAATAATGCCGTCGAGCGCGCGGCGATCGAGCCCGAGTTTGCGTCGTTCCTGCGGCCGATCTTCGAATCCCGACCACTGCTAGATCCCAAGTTAGCCAACGCCGAGCGCTGATCGAAAAGATTAACACCCTTGACTGAACTAATGGACCCGTCTAAGGTATCTAAAAAGCACGGCCGGCCGGCCATCCTGCACTTTTAGGACGAATCCGCCGCACATCGTCGACCAGCCGATCCTGGCACGTGTACGGCGCATCGGAATCGTCCCGGGAGAGCCGTTCGATATCAATCGTGATCTTTCCAGCGTAAGCCCGCGTCGCGTGTCCGACGCAAGGGACGCTGCGCTCTTCGCCCTTGTCATCGTCGCGCCTTCGAGCGTAGCAGACTCCATAGTCCTTGCGCTGAGACCGTGAGCGACAAAAGAGAAACAGCCGCAAGCGCGAGGAGCGTCCAGACGAAGAAAGAGGCTCCGCTCATTTTGCCGATCTCGATGCCTTGGAGGCCTCCGGTGCCGGTTACGTGGGCCAAGAAAATGGTCAGCCCGAGTAGCGATCCGAGCAGCATGATAATATGCCCCGCCCGACGTTCGGGCAGCATCAGCGTTCCGTACAGCCAAACAGCAAGAATGGCTACCATCAGGAGGTTTAATGCCACGCCTTTGTCCGACCCGTATACGATGTCATCCACCAGGTGGAATGATGCGAGAAGGATCGAGAGGAGTGACGTTACCGGCAATACGAGGTTTCGCTTCACGCAGAAGGCTGTCTTAACCGGGATTCCCCATATGACCATCGTTTTCGAGCTGCTACCGGATGATTCCGGCCGCTTTGCCAGGCGTTTGAGCAAGCCTCAGCCGCCGATTCGGCGCCTCATGACACGGGCGTCGGGGGGCCGAATAGCGAGATCGTATCCGCAGGGCCAAAAGGAGGCAAATCTCCCGTTGATTTTCTCCGCGCCGCTCGGTCATGTTGCCGTAGCCGGAATCGGCGGCGCGCGCAGCGTGGCGATGAGCCGCAGGATGTCGCCAAACAGATGGCGCGAGATGGCGACTTCGGCCATTTGGAACGCGATGTAACGGCCGTAACTGACGACCTTCGCACCGATCTTGATAAGTTTCTCGCGCAGGCTGGTGAGCGACCAGTCCCTGATCGCCTCAGGCGTTGCAAGCGTGCACACAAAGTTGCCCAGATTGTACGCAAGCGCGTGCAACTGAAGCCGGACCGCGTTGCGCGCAATCTGCCGATGGGGGGTTCGCATGGAAGTCGTGTCACGCGATCCGGTTGCCGCCGTCGAACCGCCGAAGTGCGAGCCACCGGAGATGCGGACACTAGACGCCATCGCAATTTCGAGCTTCAGCATTGTGCGCGCGGAGCACGCGAAGCCGGCCACTAGCGTTATCTACAACTGTAGTAGCGGCACGGCATGCCTCGAAGGTAATGCCAGCGGCAGCGCCATCAATGGTCTCTATGGCAGCTCAACGGGCAAGGGCACCCACGGCGTGTACGGCACGTCCAATTGGGCCGGAGTGACGGGCTACACGAGTTCGACCAACGGCGGCTCGGGCGTCTCAGGCGTCAGCACCGGGACGAGCGGCTCGGCTAACGGCGTGTACGGCAAGTCGTCAAACGGCGACGGCGTGTACGGCACCTCGAGTGCCACAGGCGCGGCCGGCGTCTACGGCTTCTTCAGCGGTAAAGGGGGCGCGGCCATCGTTGCTGAGTCCAACAACACCACCTCGTACCCAGCGCTAGAGGCGCTTGGCGACAAAGGGAGCACCACACTCTTTGAGGCGTACAACTCTCCGAACAACGCGGGTTGCGTCATCGACCCGCTCGGCAATCTGACGTGTAGCGGAGATATTAGTGGCGGCCCAGCCCTGCGGACGCAGCACCGCAACAGCAACGGCCAACACGTGACTACCTACGCATCGGAATCGGCAGCGGCGACGATCGAAGATGTCGGGACCGCGCGGATGTCCGGCGGCATCGCGAACGTGCGGATCGACCCGGCCTTTGCTTCCGTAATCGATCACAAGTGGTACTACGTTTTCCTTACGCCGCTGGGCGACACGCGGGGCTTGTATGTGAGCGTCAAGACGCCAGCGGCGTTCCAGGTGCGCGAAAACGAGCGTTGGCGCTCGAGCCTGGCGTTCGACTATCGGATTGTGGGCCATCCGCTGGATGCCGAGAACGACCGTTTACCACTCGCGCCCGTCATGCGACAGCCGAACGCTATACATCCCGCGCAGTAACGCGCGAACAGAATGAAACTAGCCCGAACGAAGGCCGCCGATCGGCGCGGTCGCCACGGAGCCCTGGGCGGAGGCGGCTTTCGAGATCGCGGCGTGGGTGCTAAGATGATCTGAGCTAACCTACTTACCGGGTGAGGCTCAAAGCCGCCTGATGTCCAAAAACTACCTCTCCACGAAACCGGGTCAACTCCATTGAAAGGCGTCGCGAACGCATAGGTTCGTTATTCTGGGTGTTGTGTTGGTCGCTGGACTCGTCGGTTCCGCGTCAGCCGCAAATATGCGCGGACACAGCGGCTATTCGAACATCATGGAGGCGCTGCGCGCAACGCTAGCTCGCCGCACCATGAGCGGAGTGAAATCCGAAAGGAGTTGCCGCCGACGCAGCGATACAGTTCAAGAGGCTCTAAGAGTATGGGCTCCAGGGGAGTCAAGGCTATGCGACCATGCGTATCGATAGATTGCGCGACCGTCCTCGCAAGTTGCTCCCGCATGACCGGTTCGGCACCGTTCCCTGCGCGCTCGATGAGGAGTCCCCCGGACAAAATTTATGGCGCCAATATAGACGCTTTAGAATCGCTCGTAAAACGTTCGCAGGTGATAGCGAGGTTCGCGCCAGCTCCCAATGTTTTTGAGACCGTCAACGAACTACGTCAAATGCTTAATCGTGTTCGAAATCGTACGAATGACTATCTCATTATGGATCGGCCCGAAGTAATGCGCAGCGCCGGCCGTTCGAGCGTGGAGTTCGATTCTCGCGTTGTGCCTCATCCACTCGATCCCAA
>DAIMCN010000066.1:0-11018 GCA_036726365.1 Candidatus Cybelea sp. | reverse complement strand
GAAGCCGGCTGTTCGCCCGGCGTCGCCGAGTACATCGGCTCCTACGGCGGCTGGACCGGTGTCTGCGGAACGAGCGTCGCAGCTCCGCTCACCGCCGGCATCGTCGGGCTGGTCGACAACCCGGGCAGCTTAACCGGCGGCAAAACGTTCTGGGACCTTTCGGCCAGAAAACACCGTAGGGAGCTGCACCAAATCACTTCCGGCAGCGATGGTAGCTGCGGCAACTATCTCTGCGAGGCCGGCCTATTACAGAGCCATGGCGGCTACAAAAAGTACAGCGGCCCGGCCGGATGGGGAACTCCAAACGGCATTGCGGCGTATTAGTTTCGCCGACACACGAAACCGAAAGAACGGGGAGCGCATCGAGCGCTCTCCTTGCACCAGGCCTCGTTTACGGGATCGTCGTGATATAGCCGTTCTCTAGGCCGGCGCCGACGTAGACGCCGATGGCAGTGCGGCGGTAGACGGAGTTGGCGCTGACGGGGCCGATGACGGTGGCTGTGCCAGCGGTCCAGTTGCGAATCGGCAGGAAGAAACCATACTCAAGGGTTTTGTTCTTGAGATCGAAGTAATCGCCGACCACGTTGTAGTTGCCGGGTCCGCCCGCTCCGGTGATCCCTTCGAAGTGAGTGAGGATCGACTTCGGCCAGTCGTAGACGAGCATTTTGGTCCCGGCGAGGTTGCGCACGTACGCGTGCGTGCCTTTCTTGTCGGTATAGCCGCCGGCGATGGCGACGCCGTTGCCGTTCATCCAAATGCCGTAAGCCGTCGAGCTGACGGAGCCGGGGAATTCGAGGGTCGAGAACTTCGCCGTGGCCGAATCGTAGATGAATGCATGTCCCGAAGCAGGATACGTATCTGAAGAGCTCAGGGTCGATTCCGACTTCACCGCATCGTAGTTACCTACGGCTTTGTAGGTCGAATTGCCGTAATTGCTGTGGACGATCGTGTAGTTGCACGATTTGGGCGCGCACAGGTTTGGCGGAGCGTCGAGGGTGAGATACTTCTTGGTCGTCGAGTCGTAGACGAAGCCGTCAGCGTTCGTCTGGCCCTTTTTCTGGTAGCTGCCGACGACGCGATAGCCCGTTTGCGTGATGGCCGGGCCGTAGACGCTGGTCTTCGCCGATCTGGGATACTTAATCGGCGTCCACACGCCCGTTTTCCGATCGTAGACGACGCCTAGATTCGACCCGTTTCGGTTGTCGATGAAGCCCGTGATGAGGTTGCTGCGGATGCCGGTAAGAAGGGTCCCGACGGCATTCGGAAACTGGCGCAGCGGAACGTCGAGCGTTTGCAGCACCGGCGCGTTCGAGCCGAAGCTGAAGGAGCTAGTCTGAGACGACATTGCGGGCAACGCCCCGAAACTGCCGTAGCGGCCTCCGCCCGCGCATCCAGCTAGCAGCGCGATCGAGATCGCGACGATCGTGGCCCGCGCGCACGCGGAGGTGAACGGAAAACTCATTAGGACGCCTCATATATTCGGAGAGAAGCGCTACGGGGTCTTTCCGGTAGTGTAGCAGAAATCGAGCGAAATCGGCGCGTTTTTGAGTGGAGAGGGGGACTAAAACCCCGCTCCATTAATTTTCTGACGGCACGGCGGCGTCGTTTTCGATCAAGTCTTCAGATTTAAGATCCGACCAGAATGCATGCGGAATTCTCGTCTCGAGCGACGTGTAGTCCGCGAGCACCTGCTGCAGATTCGAACAGCCGACAACCAGTGCGGCCGCGACGTCCGGCGCAATCGAAAACTGCAGTGCGGCCGTGCGAAGGTCGACACCGTGCCGCGCCGCAACCGCACGCAGCCGAGCGCGCTTCTCGATGGCCTCAGCCGGAATCTTATAATTATCCTTGCCATAATTGAAGCGCGCGCTGCCGCTGATGAAGCCGGCGTTGAGCGACGATCCGACGACAAAGGTTATTCCGCGCTCGCGCGCCTTCGGAAAGACCTGATGCAGCGCATTCTCGTGATCGATCAACGAATATTGACGCGCCAGGAGACAGATGTTCGCATCGGCGACATCCATCAGCTTCAGAATCGGCTCGGGTGAGTTGACGCCGAGCCCCCAGCCTTTGATCACGCCTTCGTCGCGCATCCTACTCAGGGTCGGGAACGCGCCGTTGCGTGCGATCTCAAACTGTTCTTCCCACGGCCCCGGCAACCACGCATTATCCGGTGAGAGGTCGTGAACGAAGACGACATCGAGGGCGTCGACACCTAACCGCTGCAGGCTGTCTTCGATCGAGCGCTTGACGCCGTCGGCGGTGTAATCGTAACGGAGATTGTTCGGCGAAGGGGTGAAGGGAAAATACTCTTTCGCATTGCTGTGGTGCGACGCCGTAAGTAATTTACCGACCTTCGAGGATAGGACGTACTCGCTGCGCGTTTGTTTGTGCAAAAAGGCGCCCAGACGCCGCTCTGCGAGCCCCAGGCCGTACCATGGCGAAGTGTCGTAGTAGCGCACTCCGGCGTTCCATGCGGCTTCGATTGTAGCGTACGCGACCTCATCGGTTACGTACGCGAACTCGTTCCCGAACGGCACGCCCCCGAGACCAAAGGTCTTTCCTGGGAAGATTTCGGATGCGTTCATGCACTCGCTTTTCCCCGCCTGACCCGGAGCCTAACACCTTGCAACGGGCAACCGGCAAAGACGTTTCAAGTTCGACGCTGCTCTTTCAATTTTGATATCTATTGATTCTAGGGAGCCGCTGCTTCTGCTATGATAGCACGATGCACAACTACACGGTGAGCATCGAATGGATCGGCAACGCCGGGGCAGGGACGAGAGGCTATGGGTCATACTCGCGCGACCACACTATCACTGCGGGTGGCGAATCGAATGGCAAAGTACTTATCCAGGGATCGTCTGATGCCCACTTCCGGGGCGACGGACGTCGGTATAACCCCGAGGAGCTGCTCGTGGCGTCACTCTCGTCGTGCCATATGCTTTGGTATCTGCATCTCTGTGCAATCAGCGGTATCGTGGTCGAGGCCTATCATGATGATGCAACGGGCAAAATGGAGATCAATCACGATGGATCCGGACAATTCGTCGAGGTGGTCTTACACCCACGCGTCGGCATTTCGAGCGGCGCGCCCGAGCTCGCCGATAGTTTGCATGATCGCGCTCACAGCATGTGTTTCATTGCGCGTTCCGTCAACTTCCCCGTTTCTTGTTCTCCTGTCGTCCTGCAAAGCTAGGGCCACAACCACAAACCGGCCTCTACCGTCGCTGTAGCCATGAAAGGAATTTTAAGATCGTGGGGATTGCACATTTTGAGATTCACGCCGACGACCCCGGGCGAGCCGCGCGTTTTTACGGGGATCTTTTCGGCTGGTCCGTGCAGGCATTCGGGCCAGACTATCTCGAGATATCCTCTGGCGGCCAGAGCCTAGGCGGAATTGTAAAACGTCGCGGACAAAAACCGTCGGAAGACGCTCCCGTTAATGGCTATGTTTGCACAACGCTAGTCGAGAGCTACGACGAGGCTGCCGGCAAAATCGCTGGTTTAGGCGGCCACAACGTTGTGGAAAAGAGCCACCTTCCAGGGGTCGGGCACTACGGATACTTTAAAGACACGGAGGGCAACATCTTCGGCATCCTTCAGGGAGAATGAGCCGATATTCAGCCTAATCCATTCGCGAATGAGCTCTGCACATGTCTCTTAACTATGCATCAGAAAATGCCTCGGACGATTCGGCGCGTTTCTGTTGGACGTCGAACATAAGTCGGGCTTAGCGATGAAACAGGTATGCGAAAGCTGTCGGCGACTATTGAATGACGACGGTACGGCGTGGATTTGCTCTTACGAGTGTACGTTTTGCACTGACTGCAAATCTAGCTTAGGCGGGCGCTGTCCAAATTGCGGCGGAGAGCTAGTGACGCGCCCTCGCGAACGCCGGGCGCCAATTAGCGACGAGTAGCGTCCGAGGATCACTGCACATTAAGAAGAGCATTGATCGCAGGCGACGAATCGTGGCGACGTGGGAAAGCGTTTCAGTTATGCGACTACGCGTGAGGCTGACGTCTCATTCGGCGTACTGTTCGAAACCGTGCATCCGTCGTCGAGTTTCATGGACTCGCATTGCCACGACGTGCCGTACGTTTCCATTTTGCTAGAGGGCGCTTATACCGAAATTAGAAGCGGTTTGCCGGAAGCGCGGTCGGTCGGTACGATCGTATTACACCCTGCGGGCGAAGAGCACACCGATTATTTCACGCACAGCGGGCGCTGCTTCAATATTGCTCTCCCTGGTTTCGACTTGCGCGAAACGGCGCAAAGACTGAGCGCAACGAGAGATACGCTCGGGTCGAGCTTCAGCGTCCTCGTGTTTGCCTTTGATCGCGGCGGGCGAGCGCCGGACGGTTTTGTAGAGAGCGCAGCGTGGCAGTTCGTACAGCAGCTCCTTATGCCGCCAGCGAACCGACTGCGGCCTCAGTGGATAGATCGCAGCCTGCAAAACTTCGAATGGGCGAGCGCTACTCCGCTCGCCGAAGCGGCAGCGCGCGTTGGAGTTCATTACACTCACTTCAGTCGAGAGTTTCGACGGTATCTCGGCTTCAGCCCAAACGAATACCGCCGGCGCGAGCGCATCCGTCGTGCCTCTACGTTGCTCTTGTCGTCTTCCGCACGATTGCAGGCGGTGGCGTTGGACTGTGGCTTTGGTGACCAGAGCCACTTCACCAATGTCTTCCGTGAACTCGTCGGAATGACGCCGGCGAAGTATCGCCGCGTCTTTGCGGCCTGAATTCCGCTAAAATTTTGCAAGATCGGGCCAATCGTCGTTGATAGAATGGCGCCATGATCGCGTGGGCCTTCGGCGCTGCCTCGGTAGTGCTATTTGCGTATGCTGCTCTCGCTGCTCCGTCCGCTCCCACCGGCCAGCGCGGGTGCGACTTGCCGGCGGAAGTACGGGCAGCGCGCGCCGCGTTGGGCCCCGCTGAGTTTGGCGAGCTGCGCGCTCTTGGCGCGATACAAAGCTCCGGTGTGCGTGGTAAGGGAGAAATCGACGAGAGTCTAACTGACGGCCGCACGGCTCAGCGGTTTCACATTCCGGTGCAGGGTGACTACGCCACCATCTTTGACGGCTCGGCGCGCTGGCAGCAAGACGTGTCCGGCGGAGTGCATCCCCTGGACGCTCCGTTTGCGAGACAGCTCGCCATCACGGACGCCTACCTCGCGCGACGAGGCTTCCTCAACGCAAACGAACCGGCAACGCTGCGGTGCATCGGCAAACGGAAAATCGACGGAAAGTTAACGCTTTTGATCCGGGCATATCCGCGCGGTGGCCGACCCGCCGATCTCGCCTTCGACCCGATCACGCATCTGCTAACGAGCGTTAGCGAACGACTGCCGACGACCACGCAGGTTACTCGATACAGCGACTATCGGGAAATGCACGGCCTCACCTTGCCATTCGAGGTCCGCAGCGGCACGCTTTTCGAGCCCAACAATGGATTTGTGCTGCTGGTTCGTCGCTATGACCTGGTAAAGGTCGTCCACGCCCCCGACTTTGCGAAGCCGAAGGAAACTGACGCGCTCCTCATGCTCGGTGGCTCACGTTTCACAACCGTGCCGCTAAAAATCGAAGGCCATCAACTATTCGTATGGGCTGCGATCAACGGTCACGTGCCGATGCCGTTCATTCTGGATTCCGGGGGGCACGCCATTCTTACTACCAAGGCAGCGCGCACGCTCGGCATTCGCGCCGTCGGAGCCGGGGAGAGCGGCGGCTCGGGCGCCGGAACGATCGGCGTACAGTTTGCTAACGTCAACACCGTGCGCATTGGCAACGCCGAGTTGCGCGACCAACACTTTCTCGTCATTCCGTACCCATATTCGTTTTATGAACGGGGGCGCAAGACGCCACTAGCCGGAATCCTCGGGCTGGAGTTTTTTGAGCGCTTTGCGATTCACATTGACTACGGCCGTAACAGGTTGACGCTGACGCCCCTCGACCGATTCAGGTATCGTGGAACCGGTGCCGCTGTGCGAATTCACTTTCAAGAGGATGTACCGCTTGCACTGGGGGCTGTGGACGAGCACCCCGGAAGTTTTGAAGTCGATACGGGTAACGCAGGTACACTCATACTTTTTGGACCATTCATTGCGCGGACTGGACTGAACGAAATCTACCGCACTGGATTCGTCGCAATTGGCCATGGCACTGGTGGCTCCAACTCGGGGCGCATCGAAACGATCCGCTCCTTCTCGATCGGCGGGCAAACTCTGCATCGAGTTCGGAGCGATTTCACGCAGATGTCGAGCGGCACGTTCTCGTCGTGGACGGAGGCCGGCAACTTCGGGTATTCTGTGTTACTGCACTATAGCCCAACATTCGACTACGCGCGCGGGCTCATTTACCTCGAACGAAATGCGTGGGCGCCGGCGAATTCTCCCAATCGCTCCGGCTTTGCCTTCGAAAAGAATGGCCCCGCTGCGTTCGATGTGGCCAGCGTGCGGCCGAATTCGGCTGCATCGGCTGTAGGGATTACTCCAGGCGATACAATTATCGCGATCAATGGCAGGCCGGCCGCTGATTATTCTTGGGCCGATTTGGCGGACTTAACGTCGCAATCTCCGGGCACAAGGCTGTACCTTAAAGTCCACCACAACGGGACGGCGCGGGACGTCGCCTTGACTTTGCGCTGATGGCATCCTCGCCTCGGCGAGTCGGTTTCGCCCGCGGACATGTCAACAAAATCTGATGCGAAGAGTGCGCGAATTCCAGCGCGATCGTTCCGGTTGTAAGCGACGACAAATCGACTAAACTCCGTGCGGCGTCTGGTGCGCATCAATCTGTGACAAGCGAGAACCTGCAATAGGATCCCGAGGAAATAGCGTAAGGACGAGATTAAAACACCGCTTTGCTGATTCCACGTCACCCGTCGAGACATGTGAATCGCAAAGGGCATCCATGGCGCGAGCCGAGTGAGGATTACGTTCTAAGTTCCACTCCAGCAGGTGCTGAGCGAGAGCGTACTTCTTCCCATCGATCAACTGACCGGCCATGTCCTCAACCGTGAATTGGATTTGAGTGTATTTGTGGATCGGGTCGCTTAAATATGAATTGTAGGCTTCGGTCACCCTCGCGAGATCTCCAGTGCGCAAGGATGGTGCTAACGCGTCCTCGATCGGGGCGAAGGTCGCGGATTGGATTACCTCCATCGCGGGGTCGACGTTTGCCGCGTATTCAGACGACGTAAGTTCTGCGGCTAGATCGGGCCCAGTCCACTGACGGTCGTCGCGTGGGTCGATGTCCTCCCACTGGAGGCTCGCGACGTGCAGCTCGATGTGACTGTTGGGCAGCACGAACGGCCACGGATCGCCATACTCGTTGGGCCGCTCCCCTGTCGGTTCTCCAACAAAGACGGCATGCGTGTCCCTTTGAAGGCGATTGACGAGATTCTCAGCAGCGGACTGCGTACCTCGTCCAACGACCACAAAAAGTCTGCCGGCTGAGTTAAGCCTGTCACGCTTTATCAGATTTTGTATAACGACTGGCAGCAAGACGTTATCGCCACCGCCATTGAAGCGAAGATCGAGAACGAACTTCTGAACGGGCAAAGAATCGGCGGTCGCGAACACTCTCGTGAAAAAATCTCTGAATGATTCATCCTGCGCATTCAGGATGAAATTGCATTGCACATAGAGTGTGCGCGACTCAGGTAACCACTGGTACCAATAAAATCTATCAAGATGGCTAAGATAAAGCGGTTGTCCAGTCGTCGCCCGAGAGTCCACCCAGTCGGAGCCCTCGGGAGGCCCAGGCCTGTATCCCACGCTAAACGGATGCGGTATCATGCCAAGCGTAACGCGAGTTTGAGCCCCGCCGGACGCTTGCACGGCCAGCGTTACGTGGCTCTTGTCATGCGAGAGGCCTAAAGCACGGAAGATCTCGCCTTTGAAATAGAACTGTAGTTGAGAGCGAAACGTCCATTCATTCGTCGACATGACGACCGTGTGGAGGCGCCGTAGAACCTCGGCGATAGGCACGCCACCAACGCTGATGATTCTGTCCCCCACAAGGGTTTTATACGCTGGGTTTGCAGCCTGGATAAAAACACCGTCCGCGTACTCATAGACCTTGATCGGTAATGCATGAAAGCCGATTGGTGGCGTTGTTCCAAGACCAAACCCAGTATGAGCGTCCCCGATGAGTGCGCTTATGCTCGCGAGACCTAAGATCGCCCTGTCACGATCTAAGTGTGGAATTTGAGCGCGCAGCGCTGCCACGCGAAGTTTGAACGCGATCTGCGAAATGCTATGAAAAGCGTTCACGTGGTACCTGGTTAAGCTAGCGGCGAGGAAGTCCAAGTCTTGCTGCCATGCTGCGGCTTCGGCTCTCGACAAGTGTGCCGCTTGAGCGTCGGTCATAAGCGCCAGAAAGAGCAGGCAAAGCGCAATCGGGGCTGCGAATACTCGTGACCACATACGACCCCCTATTGTCAGTTGGAAACCGGGAGCGCCCTAGTTGGAAAGGTAAATACGGGTGCGCTTGAGGGTTACGTGGGCGGCGCGGGCGTTCCGTCAGACCAATGAGCGACGGGAACCATGAAGATCGTTTCTGGCTCCGGCACGACGCGGTGCGACGTGTCGAGTATGACGGGTGACGCCGGCAAGTCCGCGCCCCAGCTTGCCCCGTCTTTCGCGCCGTCTGTTTTAGGAGCGTAAAACATCAGGTGCGACAACCACGGCCCAATGGCATCGCCCAGATCGCCGTGCTTCGACATCATATACGACATGGAGCCGGGTTCCGGTGTCGGCAGCTGCTTATCGGCAACCGCGGTCTTGGTGCGATCGAGCATTTGTGATTTGGTCAGCCCCGATAGCGCCATTTCCGTCCGTTGGAGCGTGTAGAGCAGAACGGTGCTCGCCGCCGCCGGGTTGTAGCAAATTGGCCCGCGCATTTTCCAATTCCAGAACTCGCGGGAGTCGAACGGTGACATCCACGATCGTTCCACGAGACAGGTAAAGCCGTTCGTGCCCTTTTCCGCCGTTTCGTAGCCGTGATGGCCGAGCACGAGGAAGGTCGCGTGGATCGATATCGCCGAGGGCGCCGCGCTTCGCGCAAGGTTGATTTCTGCTTGACGGTCGGCCATGAGGTACAAGCTGAGCGGGGCCATTCGTTCGTAAGGGACATTCCCCGCCCAGCCGGGGGCCGGACCAGCGACGGCCATTGCTACAGCCAACATCATTGCAAAAAGGACGTGGCGCGAAGTGGAGTCCATCAGAGCATACCTCCTGCCAATGATACTTGCTTCTAACAAGTGAAAGCATGCTCTTGTGACAGCGCCTGTGCGCCGAGCGCCCCACTCAAGCTACGGTCGTTGTCCTATTGCGCGATAGCCGTCTCCTGCGCAGATAAGGCCATCCATGTGCCGTCCCGCTTGACGTAAACGTCGGTGTATCGCTCGCGCGCTAGCCTCTTCCCCGACTCCGTGAGCGTGTTCAAGCCGTGAACGACCGCCACATCGCCGGCAAAGTCGACCGTCTGCTCGGAGGGATTCATCGTAAACGACTCCTTTTTCAGGGCGGCGAGCTCTTGAGCGCGATGGAGCAGTTCACCTTGAGAAGTGATATGCGTGAAATTTGGGCCGAGTATCGCGGCAACCATCTTCGCGTCGCCGGCGACGATTGCGCTGAGCCATCGACTCTCTTGATGAAGGACTGCCCTGGCGGGATCCGGTGCGCTTGCGCGCGCGGAAACCGATACCAGCACGAGCACGCCGAGTGCGCCCGCCCAAATAGCCGAAACGACGCGGAACCTTTTCATGATCGTCTCCCAAATTGGTGAACGCTATTTCGCGATGATTGCGAAAACGTTACGCACGGCTGATCCGGTTCGGGCAATATGGGCGGCGGGCCTGGGAAACGCGCATCTCACGTCGAAAATGTCACGTTGCAGCCCGTATGAAGCGCTGCTCTTGCCGCACGCTCGACAGAGATTCAAGTGAACCTCAATACGATAACCGAAATCAAACGTCCAAGATCGGCCGACGAGATCCGTCACTGGCAAGACGGGTATGCTTGGCTCGCAGGCGGGACATGGCTGTTCTCCGAGCCGCAGATCCAAACCGACACCCTCATTGACCTAGAAACGCTCGGCTGGCGACCGATCGCAGTCGGGCCAGGCGGTATCGAGTTTGCCGCAACCTGCAAGATTGCCGAACTCTACGCGTTCCGACCACCCGCAGAGTGGAAGGCCGGGCAGCTCTTCGGCGAATGCTGCCGAGCTTTCTTGTCGTCGTTCAAGATTTGGAACGAAGCGACGATCGGAGGGAATATCGTGATGTCGCTGCCGGCGGGTCCGATGATCTCGCTGACGGTGGCGCTTGAAGCAACGTATACGCTCCTGCCGCGCGAAGGTGCAGCACGCGAGGTTCGTGCCGCCGACTTCGTCACCGGAAACCACGCTAACGTGCTCGAGCGCGGCGAGCTACTCCGCAGCATCCACATTCCGGGCGCGGCCTTGGCAAAGTCGTTCGCGTTCCGCCGCTCCGAGCTCACCCATCTCGGGCGTTCGTCGGTCCTCCTCATCGGCACTTGGGGCGAGCCGCTCGGCGGTCTCGTCCTCACCATAACGGCTGCTACCGTCAAACCAATACAGCTAACGTTTGACGGGATGCCTACAGCCGCGCAGCTTCGCAACGCCGTCGACGCCGCAATCCCCGAGTCGATGTATCTCGATGACGTGCACGGCTCGCCGGCACATCGCAGACATTTGACCTATCACTATGCAGAACAGATCCGCCAGGAGTTGGAAGCGTGAAGCTTCACGTTAACGGTAAGGGTTTTGCAGCGACACCGACACCAGGCGAGTGCCTCCGGGTTTTTCTTCGAGACCTCGGCTGGTACGGCGTCAAAAAAGGCTGCGACGGCGGCGATTGCGGCGCGTGCACGGTATGGGTCGACGAAAAGCCCGTGCACAGCTGCCTCTATCCGGCATTTCGAGCCGAAGGCAAAGAGATCACGACGATCGAGGGACTGGCCAAGAACGGCGAGCTGCACCCGATGCA
>DAIMCN010000065.1:0-11159 GCA_036726365.1 Candidatus Cybelea sp. | reverse complement strand
CGGTGGAGTACATGACGATCGTGTTGTCGGCGATGCCAAGCTCATCCAGCTTATCGAGCATCATGCCGATCTGCTCGTCGTGCACGACCATGCGATCGCTGTATGGATCCTGACCGCTCTTGCCGAGGTTCTTTTCGGCGAGGTGCGTCCTGAAGTGCATGGCCGTGGAGTTGTACCAGAGGAAGAATGGCTTGTCGGCCTTAGCCTGCGTCTCCATCCACGCGAGAGCGCGAGCGGTTATCTCCTCGTCGACGGTTTCCATGCGCTTCTTACTGAGCGGACCGGTGTCTTCGATCGTTTGTTTTCCGACGCGTCCCCAACGAGGATCGACGGTTGGATCGTCTTTGTCGGTCGCCACGCAATGCAGCACACCGCGTGGCCCGAATGCCGCCTTGAACTTGGGGTCTTTCGGATAGTCGGGCAGTTCAGGTTCTTCCTCGGCGTTGAGGTGATACAGGTTGCCGAAGAACTCATCGAAGCCGTGTACGGTCGGTAAGAACTCATTGCGGTCGCCCAGATGGTTCTTGCCGAACTGGCCGGTGGCATAACCTTGCGGCTTGAGCAACTCGGCAATGGTCGGGTCTTCCGGCTGAAGACCTACGGTGGCGCCCGGCATGCCGACTTTGGTCAGGCCGGTCCGAATCGGATTCTGGCCGGCGATGAAGCAGGCGCGGCCGGCGGTGCAGCTCTGCTGCGAGTAGTAGTCGGTGAACAGGGCACCTTCGTTGGCCACGCGGTCGATGTTGGGCGTACGGTAACCCATCATGCCGTGGCTAAATTTACTGATATTCCAGATGCCGATGTCGTCGCCCCAAAGTATGAGGATGTTGGGTTTCTTGGCGGGCATTTTTTGAAGCCTTTCTCAAACTACCAAAGCCATCACAGCTTCGATCAGGATTGAATCATAGCGCACCTGTGCGCGCAGCTCTATCCAAAAAACGCAAGGCCGACGCCCTCGCTCGCTTACCTACTGACGCGCCATGATCATGTTGAGCACCTGTTCGCGGTCGAGGAGATGATCGGTGCTTTCGCCGCTCGTTTCGATTACGACGGCGTATACCGTTCCATTGAACGCGCTTTTTGCGGACGGCATATCCGGCTTCATCGGAGAGCCGCGCTTGAGCCCGACATCCGACGTCTCATCGGCTGAGAATACCATTGGAATGGTCTGCTCCACGCGGCCACTGCCGACGGCTTTGCCGTCGATGTAGAGCGTAACCTTTCCACCCTTAGCAAGGCCGCCGCCATCGTATGCGAACTCCATCCTCGCTTGATGGGTCCCGGCAGGTACGACTTCCGTGGACACGATCTCGGTTCTGACTAGCCCGCAGAAGTTGTAGAAATACTTCGGCTTGCCGTCCTCGACGTAGAACATCCAGCCACCGCCGATGCCACCTTGCGTCAGGATGACGCCCTGCGCCGTAGTTCCTTCGAGAACGATGAGTTGCGCCGTAATCGAGTGACTCTTATTCTTGACGTTGATGAGGCCGTTCTCGTTGAGACCGCCCATGCCGTTGGCAAGCACCTGTGAGCTTCCTCGTACAAGTAACGGCCTTCCCGCAAGGTCCGCGTTAAATCTCTCCGATCCGCGATCGTCCATCGGCAAGGCTTTGTTGCGAGTTGCTTCGATGATCCAGAGACGCTGCAGTTCGTGCAGTTTATCCGGCATCTCTTTTGAGAGATCGTGTGCCTGCGACCAATCCTTACTCGTATCGTAGAGCTCCCAAACATCGTCGTCAAACGGCGGAGTCTCCCCCGTTAGGATCCACGGCGTTCGGTGGCGCGTGACCGCCGTCCAGCCCTTGTGGTAGATTCCTCGATTGCCGAACATTTCGAAGTACTGAGTTTCGTGGCGTTCTGGCGCGGCGGCATCATCGAAGCTGTAGAGCATACTGACGCCTTGCATCGGCACTTGTCCGACGCTGTTGACCATGTAGGGTTCCGGGAGCCCCGCGGCCTCCAGGATTGTCGGTGCTACGTCGATGACGTGATGGAATTGATGGCGTACGTCGCCTTTGGCCTTGATGCCCTTTGGCCAGCGCACGATCGTGCCGTTCCGCGTGCCGCCCCAGTGTGATGCGACCTGCTTGGTCCATTGATACGGGGTATCCATGGCGTGCGCCCAACCGACCGCATAGTGATTGTACGACTCGGGACTACCCAGCTTGTCCATGTGCTGCGTTAAGAAATCCACGGTTTCGAGTGCGTTCATCCCGTTGAACGGAATCATTTCGTTGTACGTGCCTTGCGGGGTGCCTTCGGCCGAGGCGCCGTTGTCGCCAATGATGTAGTAGATCAGCGTGTCGTCGAGCGCCTCGATCTGAGCGAGTGCATCGATGAGGCGGCCGACGTGATGATCGGCGAATGAAAAGAAGCCGGCGTAGACTTCCATCTCACGCGCGAGCACCCGTTGAAACTCGGGCGTCTGGGAATCCCATGACGGAATCTCCTTCGGGCGCGCCGTGAGCTCGCAGTCCTGCGGAATGACTCCGAGCTGCTTTTGGCGCGCGAAGGTTTCCTCGCGTAGTTTGTCCCAGCCTTGATCGAACTTACCTTTGTACTTGTCGGCCCATTCTTTCGGTACGTGGTGCGGCGCATGCGTGGCGCCGGGAGCAAAATACATGAAAAACGGCTTATCCCCGGCGAGCAGTCGCTGCTGACGGACCCATGCAATCGCGCGGTCGGTCATGTCCTCCATGAAATGGTAGCCTTCCTCGGGCGTCTTCGCCGGCTCCACGATTTTCGTGCCCTCGTGAATCGAGGGATACCACTGGTTGGTCTCCCCCGCGACAAAACCGTAGAAGTATTCGAAACCGGAGCCCGTCGGCCAGCGATCGAACGGCCCGACCGGACTCGCTTCCCACACCGGGACCTCGTGGCACTTGCCGAACTGCGCGGTCGAGTAGCCGTTGAGCCGAAGAATCTCGGGCAGCGGGGCCATCGAGTTGGGCCGCACCGAACTGTAACCCGGAGCCGAGGTGGCGATCTCTGTGATGCCGCCCATTGCCACCGTGTGGTGATTTCGCCCGCTCAGCAACGCAGCGCGCGTCGGCGAACAGAGTGCGGTCGTGTGAAAGCGGGTGTAGCGCAGACCGTCCTTCGCGATTCGCGCGGCCGTGGGTGCCTGGCATGGGCCTCCGAAGACGCTCGACGCGCCAAAACCGACGTCGTCGATCAGCACGATCAGTACATTTGGGGCCCCCTTGGGCGGGCGCAACGGCTCGATCGGCGGAAATTTTGAGTCCGGATCCTTGGCGTCGTACGCCACGAAGCCGGCGTATGGCTGATCCGGAATTGGGAGGATTTCACGTTGAACGCGGGTCGATTTGTCATCGGAGTTTGGCATGGAATTAAGTGTAGCTGCTCTTAGAAATCCACTCTATCCCAAAAACGCAGCCTTATTCCATTAAGTCGTTTAAGATTGTTTCTTGAACGATTGCGATCGTGCGGTCGGCGGGATGCTACGATCGTGGTAGATGTGCCGCGTAAGACCTAATCGTGAGGGAGATCCTCGGGGCCGCCGATCTTAGCCGAGTGTTGGCGTCCCTCCGTCAGATAGTTTGGCGAAAGTTGCGATGCGATGTCTCGATAGAGATGTCGCATGGTATCATTGAGCAGCGCGGAGATTCGGAACAGCCCGTCACCCGACAAACGTAGTGCCGCCCACGGGGTCCCTTCGTGTCGCTGGACCAACAAGTAGGTTTGGCCGCCCAAGGCATAGATCGCAAACTGATTGGATTCGGCGATTTGCTCCAGGCCTTCGACGCTTGATTGATCGATACGCTCGATGAAATCCATCTCGCCTTATTCTAGCAAGCGTGGAGTTCCACTTTCGCGGCCGACCTTAATGTGTCAGCATCCTAACGTCGGATCCATCAGCGTTCATAATGGCGATGCGAAATCCAGCCCCGAGGCGATCGGTCTGGAAAGCAATTTGCTTGCCGCCTGGTGACCACGCCCGCGTCTCGTCGCGTGGGGCTTGAACGTACTCGCCATCACCGTGCGTAAGCGTCACGGTGGAGAGAAGCATCGGTCGAAAAATCATAACGTCGAGAATTCCCGCCGTCCGCTGACGTTTGCAAGTGTCGGGCGATACACCGTGATGAGCAAACTGCCGTCGTGCAGCCAGGATACCGTCCCATAAGTCGCCGGAGCTGCTAGCGGCGGACTAACGCGCCGAATGCCCGTACCGCCGACGTTCATAAGATAGGCAACTCGGCGACGGCGATTGCTGCGATTATCCAGCTAAGGCAAGCGGCAACGAGATCGCCGCTTTTGGCCGAAATTCCGCTATCAGCCAGCGTAACCGGTCTCTTCCGGATAGGGTTTTAGCCATTCGGGCGGCCGATCGCGGCCTCGAGGCGCCTGGATGAGGTGAGCGGCGGGTCGTGCGTTTTCGTACGCCGGCTCCGCTAGGATCGAGTCCGTACTACCCGCCCACTTCAAGGAGACTATAGATGTTGGCACCCACCGTGATCGAGTATCGTCCCGAGGCTTATCCCGAGGTGGAAGCCGCGGTCCTTGGCGATTTGGAAGAGGGGGCCGGACAGGTGGTCCTGGACCTGGACAGCGTGGCCGTCCTCGATACTCAAGCGCTACGGGGTTTGATCTCGCTGCTGAGGCGCGCGCGCTCCATGGGTGGTGACATCGTGCTGCGCTCCAGCCGAACCGACGTGCTCCGCACCCTTTCGGTTACGGCCCTTGACCGGGTCTTTCCGGTCCTACAGGCCCAGGCCGCATAACGTAGTATCCTTGATTTGGCGGGTGCACTGCGTTTGAGGGAAGGAGCGCCACCGTGTCGACATTACAACCCCCCAAGGCTTCCGCGCAGCCCCAAACCGAGCGCTACGTTTACTATTTGCAAGGGACGCTTCTAGAGGCATGTTCGTGCGACGTTCTCTGTCCGTGTTGGATTGGTGAAGATCCCGACACCGGAGATTGCAAAGCGTTCGTCGCGTACCACTACGATAAAGGCGAAATAAACGGCCTGGACGTCAGCGGTCTCTCGATGATCAACGTCGCGCAGATTCCTGGAAATGTGCTGGTGCCGAAGTCCTGGAGAGTCCTTTTGCTAATAGACGATAGAGCCACGGACGAACAAGCGAAGGCGCTGCTGGCCGCCTACGGAGGTCAACTCGGCGGACCGCTGGCTGATCTCGCGCAACTGGTCGGAGAGGTCATCGGAGTTGAACGCGTCCCGATATCTCACGAAGTTCGCGGCGGCCAAGGCGAACTCAAGGCCGGCGACTACGTCACTGCGACGATGGAGCCCTATCGCGGACCCGACGGGAGCGTTACGACGCTGCGCGACTCGATCTTTTCCAATATTCCCGGATCGCCGGCGTACGTATCGAAGGCGCGCTATCACAACGTCAACATCCCGAAGTATGGCATCAAGTGGTCGTTCGAAAACCGCAATGCGATTCAGGGCGACTACACCATCGCACACACCGGCTAGAGGTATCGGTGCAGTCCGTCCGCGCCGGATCGGTACCGACGGTGATACCGGCCGCGATTGCGGTTGCGTGGAGCGTCGCCATTCTCGCGCAACTAACCGGCTCGGCGGCGCTCGTGCACCATCATACGCTCATCGAGCGCGGTCCGCCCCTTTGGATCGCGCTCGGATTGTCTGTGTGCGCGTGGCTCGTCATGATCGCCGCGATGATGCTGCCGTCAAGCCTGCCGCTGCTGCGTCTCTTTAGCGTTGCATCGGCAAATCAACCCAGGCCCGGGCTGATGCTTGCGATGTTCGTTCTGGGGTACGCCGTCGTTTGGTGCGTTTTTGGAGTCGCGGCGTTTGCCGGTGACGTCGTTCTACACGGCGTCGTCGATCGCGTGGCGTGGCTTGGGGCACACTCCTGGTTGATAGCCGGCGGGGTGCTGGCAATCGCCGGCGCGTTTCAATTCACACCGTTGAAGGATCAATGTTTACGCGCGTGCCGGCTGCCTGCGAACTTTCTTCTGCGCTACTACGCTCGCGGAACGCGCGCCGCGTACAATGTCGGGTATCGTCACGGCCTCTTCTGCGCGGGGTGCTGCTGGGCACTGATGCTTATCAGCTTTGCTGCTGGGTTTGCGAGCCTGTGGTGGATGGCGGCTCTTACGGCGCTGATGGTGTATGAAAAGACGGCTCGCGGCGGTCTACGCGCCGTGCCGATTGCTGGTGCAGTTCTGCTTGGGTGGAGCGCCTTAGTCTTTTTACATCCGGCATGGTTGCCGCCGGCTCTTGCCGGCGCTTTATAATGAGAGGGGATTCATAATGGCACAAGATCCTGTCAAAGTCGATCCGAAGCACTATACGGTTGAGTTCGAGAACGATAAAGTACGCGTCCTTCGGATCAATTACGCGCCCGGTGAGAAGTCGGTAATGCATAACCATCCGAACGCAGTGGCCGTATTCCTCGCGGATGCCGGCGGAAGGTTCACCTATCCTGACGCAAAGACGGAAGATGTTGAGATGAAGGCCGGACAGACCGCGTGGTTTCCTGCCGTCGAGCACCTTCCGGAAAACGTCAGCCACGACAAGCCGATCCATCTTATTCTAGTAGAACTCAAATAGGCGCCGGTTTTCGCAGACTCAGCGACCCTTGTGGGTAGCGATTTGCCAATCGTTACCGCATGGATCCTTGACCATTGCGCGCCGATCGCCATACGGCATCTCGGCCGGCTCCTCGAGGCTGGCGGCACCTGCTTCTAATGCGCGTTGGTAAGTCGCATCGACGTCGTCAACGTACAGGTGGAGAAAGGCGGGCGTCGGATCGCGGGGGCCGACACCGCTCACCAAGACGTTAGAGTCGCCAATTCTCATCACGGAGGGGGCGTCGGTCGTGAAGTCGCCGCGCGCAGCGAACGCCTTCTTGAGGAAATCGACCAGCTTAGCTGGATCGTGAACGACCAGCCGAGGTGTGATGGTATGCCATCCCTCTGGGATTGAATCGGCCATCTCAACCCTTGGCCGCGGGCTTAAGAGGCAGATTGAGGAGTTGCTCGACTCGCTGCACGCTGGCCTCGGCGGCTGAGTCACGTGTAGATGCGGCCAATAGGTACCAGTGCAGCGCCGTCGCGTAATCTTGCGGTACGCTATCGCCATATTCGTACATGTGGCCGATCGAAATCTCGTCCGACGTTTCGGGTTCGTCATGAGCCAGGATGCGCACTAGCAGGTTATGCGGCAAAACGCGGATCGGTAAAGCAGCCGGTCTGTATTGCGTATTTCAAGCCGAAAATAAGTTGTGACTTGCGCGCCTCTTTGGAAAGTAGACAACTGGCACCGGCGAGGTGACACGCACGCCCCCAAGAAGACTCCATCGTTGCGGTATAGACGACGATGACGCAGTCGGGAAGGACGAAACGGAGTTGGCGCACCATCTCCAGCGGGTCGATCTCCAGAGAATCGATGTCGGCGACGAGGACGTCGGGCGCGAGCTTGCGCAACACGACTACGTCGAGACGAGGGACGATCGTGAGGTTCGCCACTCCGGCCGCTTCGAGCGCCGCGGACAGCAGAGGGACATCTTTGAGGTCGACAGCGGCCAAACAGCATACGCGGGCCATAATATACGCTTTCAGGGGCAACGAAGCAATAAGTCGTGCCGTTAGAGAAGAAGCGTTCCTCAGCGTACCATCTTAGCGAGAAACTGACCATCCTGAAAAAGCGCGATAGCGGCAGTCCGGGTCGGATCCGGACGAAATGACGCTAATGCCCGACTTTGTGCCGGAGACGGATCCAGCGCATCCGATCATTAAGGCCATCCTTCGCGTCGTTCCGGCGTCGCGCTGGTCGTTCGCGCGGCTAAGACCCGATGGCGAACTGGCGGGCCTGCTGCTCGACTCGCCGCGAAACGACGACGAGCTGTCGCGACTCAGGGCCGAGTTCCAGCGCCAGCGAGAGAAAGCGAAAGTGGGTTCCCGCCTCGCCGCGACGCTGGGTCCGCTCGGTGATTTCGAAAGCGGCATTACGCTCTTGTTTGCCGACGCCCGAGCGAGCTTCGGTATCCTGACGCTTATGCGCACGAGGGAATTGGGATCGTTTACGTCGAGCGAAATCAGCGTCTTGGCGCTGTCGCTCGACGCAACCTCGGAGCGCCTTTCTGCGCTGCGCCTCAACTCGCGTTATAGCGGATCGTCCGCTCGCGGTAATGCCGTGGACCGCTCGGATGCGTCGCGTAGCGCCGATGAATCGGGAGACTCATTTTACGTGTTGGACCGCGATTTGCAGATCGTTCTCGCGTGGACGGCAGACGAGCAACGGCGCATCGCGTTGACGGGTTTGCGTACCAGGATAGCAGACCGCTTGCCGGCAGTTCTCGAGGAGGCCGTGCGGGAGCTGATCGCCGGATGGCAGAGTGACTCGGGCACGCAGACGTCGGGTGTCGCCCATCCGGTTCCGTTCCTAGTAGTACGGACCCAGCCAATGTCCGGTCCGGCTGGACTCTTCATCGGGGTACGTATCGACCGCTTTCAGTCGCCGAATTCGCTGACTGGTCCGGCGGCGCGGTTCCATATCTCGCCGCGCGAACTGCAAGTACTTGCGCTGCTGCTCGACGGCGCCAAGCTCGAGGAGATCGCCCGAAAGCTGAACATCACGTCGTCAACCATTCAAAATCATATTAAGAGCATGGTCGAGAAGACCGGGAGCCGGAACCGCACCGAGCTGATCGCACGCGTGCTGGGCTGGGAGAGTACGTCGCCGCAGTCGCCCTGGGGGTAACCGGGAGCTGCGCCAGGAAGCCTTTGGCACCGAAATCGGGCTTTTCACTATCCCACCGGCGTTCGTTTCGCGTTACACTAGTAGCAGCAATTCTCGGCGGAACCCGACTGGCGATCCTGGTTCCGGCCGGTCTGGACAGGAAAACCTTGGCCTTGCGTTCTGCCCTAGTGGTATTTTCAGGCAAGTACGACGTGACTTCCAAGCAGCGGTGGTCCGAAGAACTCGAGAGCCTCTGCTGCGATCCGAACGTCATCATCGACCTTAGTAGTGTAACTTTCCCGGATTCCACCTGTATGACTGAAGTATCAAGAATGCACGCGCGTCGCAGCGCTAGAGGTTTTGATCGAGAGATCGTCATACTCGGTCAGCCAACCGTCCGGAGACTCTTTGACGTACACAAAATGTACGACGTCGTTCATGTCGTAGAGTCCCTGGATGATGCAATGGCGCAGCTTCCTTCCTATCTAGTTTGAATGGGATCAGGTATGGATCGGTTTTATCGGTGTGTTAAAGGTTTTGGCCTGATCGGCATCCACATGGGTGCCCTGGCAGCCTTCTGGCCGGGCTTCTTTCAGTGGACGGCGCTGGTATGCGCGGCCGTCGTGTCGTATGCCACCGTTGGTTTGGGGATTTCGCTGTGCTTTCACCGGTGCCTAACGCACCGCGGCTTGCGCCTGCTCAAACCGCTCGAGTATGCATTCGCCATTTTTGGAACCCTTGCGCTGCAAGGCGATCCGATTCGATGGGTGTCGGTGCACCGCAAGCATCACGCACATGCCGATCAAGAGGGTGATCCGCACAGCATCCACGGCGGCTTCAAGTGGGCGCACGTGGATTGGCTTTACCGGCACAATATCGCGCTTCCCTCGGACGAGGAAATGCGGCACTTCGCACCCGACCTTTACGCCGAACCGTTCTATCGGGCGCTGCGATATCTGAACATCCCGCTACAAGTTGCGCTAGGGATCGGCCTTTTTGCGCTCGGCGGATGGTCGTGGGTAATCTGGGCGATTTTCGTCCGGCTAGTGATCAGTTATCATTCGACCTGGTTGGTCAACAGCGCGTCGCACACGTTGGGATACCGCACCTATCGGACGGACGACCAGTCAACCAACTGTTGGTGGGTTGCGCTTATTTCGTGGGGTGAAGGTTGGCACAACAATCACCACGCTTTTCCGTTCTCGGCGCGGCACGGACTGCGCTGGTTCGAGTTCGATATGACCTGGTGGCACGTAAAGATGCTCGACTTCTTGCGACTCGCAGATCGAGTCAGAGTTCCAAGCAAAGCGATGCAGCAGCGGTTCCGCGAGGTCACGCACGGCGGCTCGCAACCTTCGCAATTCCGTCCAACCTGATCGAAAGAGCGCGATTTTAGCGCTCCCGCACACGCGCCTGGCGCTTACGTCATTGACAGGCTCAGGCGAAAGGCGCACAGTGGCTGGAGAGGAGCGCTTGGCAGTGCCGCCTCCTTGCGCCATTCCTGCGATCGTTGCTTAGGCCGCGATGACGCCACCGGACTTCCAAGATGCGTCGCAGTGCGCATGAAGCTTTATGAAAGACGCATTATGAAACAAGCAGCACTAGCGGCTCTTGGTGTTGTCGCCCTTATTTTCGGGCTCGCAGCAACCCCTCTGATCTCGGCAGCCTCTCCGGCCCCTGCTGCAACGCAGGTTCCGATGGCACGTCCCGACTTCTCCTCGATGATGTTTTTGACGGGCTCCTGGTCGTGCACGCAAATGTTGCGTGGGAAGCTACGCCCCGACACGAGCACGACGACCGTTGGCATGGACGGCGCCTGGATGGTTACGCAAGATACGGCCCCGCCGTTCGATCGATACCGCACGTACGCGATTAACGGCGCAAACTACACGACGTACGACAGCTCAATCAAGCAGTGGGTTCAGGTTGGCGTCGATAGTTCCGGCGGCTATGGGATCAGCTCGTCACCGGGCTGGCAAGGCAACACGATTACGTGGGCTACCAAGGGTCTGGATGGAAGCAGCGGTACCGACGTGGTAACGAAGGTCAGCGATACCCAAACGAGCGACAAGTCCACCGGAACGGATCCGGCGGGCAAGGTTTCAAACGTTACGATCCGCTGTACGAAAGCGCAAAGTTAGCTCAGCGCGGTTCGGTTAAAGTTGTGAAGAAGAGCGGGACGTGAGTCCCGCTCTTCTTGCACATTGGGATGGCCCGGACATCTCCCCCTCGGTGCCCTCGGCCAGTGGCGGCCGATCGCAGCGCCGGTAGAGGAAGCGTTAACCCGTTAACAAAAATTAACGGCTAACCGGACGGAAGGTCGGCCGCGCCGGAGTGAACCGCCAGGGAGGCCGCTTAAAGAAGCGGTCGCTTGGTCCGTTCGCTTAGGCGTCTCGGCGCTGGCCTGCCGCGGAGCGCAGACGGGAGGGACGACAAGCAATGCTTTGCCTTCCTGGGCTTCTCCATCGCA
>DAIMCN010000064.1:0-11463 GCA_036726365.1 Candidatus Cybelea sp. | reverse complement strand
TCGGCGGTCTGCCGCTGTTCAAGTACAATCGCGCGCAAATTGAATACGACTTCTAAGGAACGGCCTTAACGCTCGCGAGCACAAAATCGCCCGACCGTTTGGCCGGGCGATTTCTTTCCCTAACTATTTCCGATTAACGAGCAATGATGACCCAGGTCATCAATCCCAACCCCGAGAAGTTGACTCTAGTTACTTCGTTTAACAGGAGGCTCCTTCTCGCGATGAAGATTGCTTTTGCTCGCGTGGGCTTAATTGCGGCGGCTTTGGCCGGGACGGGCACCGCTTCGGCCCTGGCGGCATCGCCGGGGACGTCGGTGGCGCAAACGGGCTCGGCGCCGTCGGCGGATTTCGGAACCCCGCCTTCAGGCCAGATCCCGATTCTCTTTAACGACCGCCACGTCTACGTCAAGCCCGACGTCCTGAAGCAGGGGCGCGTTTTGGGCGCGTTGGTGCGGCGCGGCACGATCCTGATCCCGCTGCGCTCGATGTTCGAGCAGATGAACGGCGCGACGGTTTCCTACGATCCGAGCAGCAAGACGACCACCGTCAAGACGCCGAGCACCGAGATCAAGGTGACCGTCGGTAAGCCGGAAGTCATCATCAACGGTGAATCGCGCCCGCTCGACGTGCCGCCGATTATCTATAACGGCGTCGTGCTCGTGCCGGTCCGCGTGATCTCCGAAGGCATGGGCGCGTACGTGCAGTGGGTCCCCGACCGCCGGCTCGTGGTGGTCCGATACATTCCGGCGACGCCACCGCCGGCTGAGGCTCCTCCGCCGGCAGCTCCGGAAGCGACCCTTGCACCACCGCCGCCGCCGCCTCCGACACCCAACCCGTTATCGATCCACGGATTCGTGCGCTCGTTCTACTTTACGCGCCAGAACGCGTCGAATAATCCGGGAGCGCAATTCAACTTCACCCCCGGAGCGAAGTACAGTTCGGCCGGCGTCAACCAGGCGAGTTGGAACACGGCGGTCGCGCTCGGCGGCGACTACAACTTCCCCGGCGGCGGCTGGGACATCGGCGGAACGTATCTGTACGCCAATCCGATAAACGGCCCGTGCGTCGTCCCGGCGAACCACGCGAAGGGCGCAGTGTGCGTCACGCAGGCGCCGCCCAACACCAATTCCGACGACACGCTGCCAGGCTTCACGCTGAGCACGTTTTACGAGGCGTACCTAAAGTACAAGGCGTACGGCTGGGACGGCGGGATGGGCAACGTCTTGTTCAACTCGCCTTGGGCGAATCCGGCGGATTCACGCTTGAAACCGGCGGCGTTCGAAGGCGCCTACCTCGGCTATACTTTCCCAAGCGGCTTGACCTTTCAAGGCGCCGACATGCTCGCGTATGAAAACCGCACGAGCTCGGCGTTTAGCCGGCAGACGCTGATGACCAGCTATCCGGCGGGCAACAACGGCTTAGCCCCCAACATCGTCGTTCCGGGAGGGCTGGGCATCAATACCAACGGCTTTGCGATGGGCAAAGTCGGATACGCGAATCCTACCGGAACCGGGTTTGCCGCCGACGGGTACTTCTACGGCGTCAGCGATCTGGTCAACATGTGGTGGGGAGACGCCAAGTACACGTTACCGGGAAGCTGGGCACCGTTCATTGCGGTGCAAGGCGGGACGGAACAGAATGCCGGCCAGTCGTACATCGGCAAGATCAATAGCCAGGCCTACGGCGCGCAAATCGGAGCCACCGTTGCGAAGAACTTCCAGCTAACGGTTGGCTACGACGCGATTCCGTGGAAGACCGACACGATCAATCTGCCGACGGGCGTGACCTGCAACAACTCGAACTTCCAGGTCTCGGCAAAGGCGACGCTGGCCTACGTCCTGCCGCTCAACGCGGCGCAGTGTTTCACCAACACCAACGGTAGCACGCAAATCTACTATGGCGGCTGGGCCAGCCCGTACACCGATAACTACGACAGCGATCCGCTGTTCACGACGAGCGTCACGCAGGGTATGGCCGACCGGCGCGCGCCGGGAACGTCGTGGAAAGCCGGCCTCCAATACACCTCGACCAACAAGAAGTGGATCTTCATCGCGACCGACGCGTGGTATAACTACGGCAACGCGCTGGCTCCGGAGAACACGAACATCTGGGTTCTCGACGGGCGCTATCGCTTCGGCCACGTCGGCAAGGGCCCGTATCACGGCTTCGTCCTCCGGGATCGGTACATCCAGCGCTCGCTCTCCAACACGTTCTGCGGCGCGGCCGGCACGACGAGTTGTCCGTCCGGCTCGCCGCCCGGCACGTCCGAGTTCGGCGGTCTGCCGCTGTTCAAGTACAATCGCGCGCAAATTGAATACGACTTCTAGGAGCAGAACGTGAATATCCACCTTAGAAATGCGGCTTTGATTGCGTTCACAGCGCTCGCCCTCGGCGCCGGCGGCTATGCCGGCGCCGCGAGCCAACCCCCGACGACGATTCTCAACGTTTCCTACGATCCGACCCGCGAACTCTACGACGACTACAACGCGGTCTTTGCAAAGTACTGGAAGGCGAAGACCGGCCAAACCGTGACGGTCCAGCAATCCAACGGCGGTTCGGGAAAACAAGCTCGCGCGGTTATCGATGGTCTCCCCGCCGACGTCGTAACCCTAGGCCTGGCCTACGACATCGACGCAATCGCGCAAAGGACCGGACTCATCCCCAGAAACTGGCAATCCCGGTTGCCGCAGAACAGCACGCCGTACACGTCAACGATCGTCCTTCTCGTGCGTGAGGGCAATCCCAAGCACATTCGCAACTGGGACGATCTGGTGAGGCCCGGCGTCTCCGTAATCACGCCGAATCCAAAAACGTCCGGAGGCGCACGCTGGAACTTTCTGGCGGCTTGGGCGTACGCGCTCTCGCAGCCGGGCGGAAACGACGCATCGGCCAAAGCCTTCGTTACCAAGCTCTACAAGAACGTTCCGGTGCTCGATTCCGGCGCCCGCGGCTCTACGACGACGTTCGTCGAGCGCGGCATCGGCGACGTTCTGATCGCGTGGGAGAACGACGCCCTTCTGGCAGTCAATCAGTTGGGTCGTGGCCGTTTCCAGATCGTCCGGCCATCTTTGAGCGTGCTCGCCGAGCCGCCCGTTGCATTGGTTGACGGTGTCGTGGACAAGAAGGGGACACGCCGTGTAGCGGAGGCGTATCTCCGGTATCTCTACTCGCCCACGGGTCAAGAGATCATTGCACGGCACTACTTCCGGCCGCGACTCGCTTCGGTGGCAAAGAAGTACGCTCGGCAGTTTCCCGCCATGAATCTCGTCACGATCGCGAAATTTGGCGGGTGGGACAAAGCGCAGCAGGAGTATTTTGCCGACGGCGGCGTCTTCGACCAGATCTATCAGCCGTGAAGTTTCGGCGTGCGAGCATCATTCCGGGATTCGGATTGACGCTTGGCTTTACGATCTTCTACCTGTCGCTCGTGGTGCTCGTCCCGCTCTCGGCCACCTTTTTCGAGGCGTCCAAAGTCGGTTGGCACCAGTTTTGGCACCTCGTGATGACACCCCGGGCGCTCGCCGCCTATGGCCTGAGCTTTGGTGCATCGCTGATTGGGGCCGCGCTCAACTTCGTTCTCGGAACGCTGGTCGCGTGGGTCCTGGTGCGATACAGCTTTCCTTTCAAGCGCGTCTTGGATTCGCTGGTCGATCTGCCATTTGCATTACCCACCGCGGTCGCTGGAATCGCGTTGACGACCTTGTACGCCAAGACCGGCTGGTTCGGAGCGCCGCTGGCATCGGCCGGAATACACGTTGCGTTTACCCGGCTGGGCATCGTCGTGGCGCTGACGTTCGTCGGCTTGCCGTTCGTCGTGCGGACGGTTCAGCCGGTCTTAGAAGATTTGGACAAAGAGCTCGAAGAGGCCGCCGCCAGTCTCGGCGCAGGGCGTTGGCAGACGTTTACACGAGTCGTCTATCCCGCGATTTTTCCAGCGGCGGTTACCGGGTTTGCGCTGGCCTTTGCGCGGGGCGTCGGCGAGTACGGCTCGGTGATCTTCATTGCCGGAAATATGCCGATGCGAACCGAGATCGCTCCGCTGCTTATCGTTACCAAGCTCGAGGAATACGATTACGCCGGAGCCACTTCGATCGCGGTTGTCATGCTCGTTATCTCTTTTGTATTTTTGCTGGCGATCAACGCGCTTCAGCGCTGGAGCAGCCGGCGCGAGGGGCATGACGTTCGCGAAGCGCCGGCGCTGCGTCCGGCGTTCGGCTTGGAGGTTTGATGGTGGTTATCGGCGAGTCGGCGCTTGTGCGACGGCTTCTGATTGGCGTATCCGTGCTGTTCCTCGGCGCGTTTCTCATGGCGCCGCTGGCGGTCGTCTTTGCCGTCGCGTTCGGGCAAGGCGTCGCTGCGTACTTTGCCAGCTTTAGGGACCCGGATACCCTCGCGGCGGTTCGGCTCACGCTGCTGGCCGCCGCCATCGCGGTACCGTCGAATCTGACGTTTGGGGTAGCCGCCGCGTGGGCGATCGGCAAGTTCGAGTTTTGGGGCAAGAGTTTCTTGATTTCGCTCATCGATCTGCCGTTTTCGGTGTCGCCGGTGGTGGCCGGTCTGACCTACGTCTTGCTTTTTGGCGCGCAGGGGGTCTTGGGCCCGTGGCTTACGTCGCACAACCTGCACGTAATTTTTGCGGTCCCCGGAATCGTGCTCGCCACGATTTTTGTAACGTTTCCTTTCATTGCGCGCGAGCTGCTGCCGTTGATGGCCGCGCAAGGAAACGACGAAGAAGAAGCCGCGATAACACTTGGTGCGAGCGGCTGGCAGACGTTTCTGAAGGTCACGCTGCCGAACGTGAAGTGGGCGTTGCTTTACGGCGTTATTCTGTGCAACGCGCGCGCCATGGGCGAGTTTGGCGCCGTCTCGGTGGTCTCCGGCCACATACGAGGGCTAACCGACACGATGCCGCTGCAAATTGAAGTCCTCTACAACGATTACCAGTTCGTGCCTGCTTTTGCCGTCGCGTCGCTTTTGGCGCTGCTGGCGTTGGTCACGCTAGTCGTCAAGAGCGCCGTGGAATGGCGGGCCGGGAAGCTCAGGAGCCAGCTCGCATGAGCATTGCCGTTCGCAACGTTACAAAAGCGTTTGGCGCCTTCACCGCGCTGGATCGTGTCGACCTCGATGTACCGCAGGGTGGGTTGGTCGCACTCTTGGGGCCCTCCGGCTCCGGAAAGACCACGCTGCTGCGCATTATCGCCGGTTTGGAAGTTGCCGACAGCGGCTCGGTGCAGTTCGATGGCGAGGACATCAGCAATCGCAGCGCGGGAGAGCGGCGGGTGGGATTCGTCTTTCAACACTACGCGCTCTTTCGCCACATGACGGTCTTCGAGAACGTCGCTTTCGGCCTGCGCGTCCGCTCGCGTCGAACGCGCCCGTCACCCGGTCAGATACGCGCGCGTGTCGCGGAGTTACTGAATCTCATTCAACTCCAAAATCAGGCCGGCCGGTATCCGACCCAGCTCTCCGGCGGACAGCGTCAACGCGTCGCCCTGGCGCGGGCGCTTGCCGTGGAACCCAGCGTGCTGCTCTTGGACGAACCATTCGGCGCGCTCGATGCGAAGGTGCGGTTGGAGCTCCGCAGGTGGCTGCGTCAGCTGCACGACGAGGTCGGCGTCACCAGCGTATTCGTGACGCACGATCAGGACGAGGCCCTCGAGGTTGCCGACCAAGTTGCCGTCATGAACCGCGGACGGATCGAGCAGGTCGGCACTCCCGACGAGGTTTATAATCGGCCTGCGAACTCGTTCGTCTACAATTTCTTGGGCAACGTCAACCTGTTTCATGGCCGCGTCGATGATGGGACGGCATATATCCATCAGGAAGCGACGGGCCATTTGGTTTTCGTGCGCCCGCACGAGTTGGAAATCGCACGGCAGCCGAGGGGCGCGAATTATTTCCGCGCGACCACCAAACACATCAATGCCGCAGGGCCGCTGGTCAAGGTCGAGGCGGTCACCGAGTGGGGCGCGCGGGTTCACGTGGAAATGTCGCGGGAGCGCTTCCGCGATCTCGCACTACGTGACGGGGAGGAAGTGTTCATCACGCCGCAGGATCTCGCGGTCTTCGCGAACGACCAGCGCGCGGGCTAGTCGTCGCGGGGGTTTCCGAATGCCCTGAGTGAAATACCGCGCCGTCATGGCTTCCTCGATGCGGGCGCTCGTCAAGCCGGGCCCGGCGCCCGGTTTTGTGTTATCGGAAGTGCCGGTCCCGTCGATCGGTCCGACCGACGTATTGATCCACGTCGAGAAGGCGGGCCTCTGCGGGACCGACTATCACATCTATGCCTGGGACAGCTGGGCGCAGCATCGCGTTAAGCCGCCGTTAATCGTCGGCCACGAATTCATGGGAACCGTCGCCGCCGTTGGCGATGCTGTACGCGCCGTTCGCGTAGGCGAACGCGTTTCTGCCGAAGGCCACATCGTGGACCTGACCTGTCTCCTCTGCCGCACCGGTCAGGCGCATATCTGCGAGCGCGTGCAGATCATCGGCGTCGATCGCGACGGCGCATTTGCAGAATACGTGGCGATCCCGGAGTACAACGTCTGGCGGCTCGATCCCGCGATTCCCGACGAATTCGCGGCCATCTTCGATCCGCTGGGAAATGCCGTGCATACGGTGATGGCCGCCGGCGTGAGCGTCAAGAGCGTTGCCATCACGGGCGTGGGCTCGATCGGTCTCATGGCGATTCCGGTCGCGCGCGCGGCCGGTGCCACGACGGTCTACGCAATCGACGTCAACCCGGCCAAACTCGAACTCGCGCGGCGGCTCGGCGCAGATGAGACGTTCTTGGCGACGCAGGCCGATCTCGTCGCGGAGATTCGACGACGCACTCGGGGCGACGGCGTCGACGTGCTCCTGGAGATGTCGGGCAGCGGCGCGGCGATCGACCAGGGATTGCAGTTCCTGCGAAACGGGGGAACCGCTGCGTTGCTCGGCATCCCGTCCGACAACGTCAGCCTCAACCTCGCCGAGCGTATCATCTTCAAGGGCCTTACCGTCCTGGGAATCAACGGGCGGCGCATGTTCGAAACCTGGTATGAGACCGAAGCGCTCGTGAAGAGCGGGCGCGTCGATCCGCGCGCCATCATCACGCACGTGCTTCCCTACAGGCAGTTCGAGCACGCGTTCGACTTGATGAGAAAAGGCGAGGCGGCCAAGATCGTTCTCGATTTCAAAGGAGACATTGCAAAGCCATGAATCAGGCGTTCGAAGCCAAGCTCCAAAAAGACCTCGACGCACTCAAACAGGCCGGCACGTATAAGCGCCTCCGTCATTTGACGACGCCGATGGCGCCAGAAGTACACATGGAAGAAGCCGGCGACGTGATCGTGCTTTCGAGCAACAACTATTTAGGGCTCGCCGATCAAGCGGAAGTCGTGGCGGCGGGGAAGGAGGGGCTCGACAAGTACGGAGCCGGCACCGCATCGGTTCGCTTCATCTGTGGTACGTTCGACATCCATCGCGTGCTCGAGGCAACGATCGCAAAATTCTTGAACGTCGAGGCATCGCTTTCGTACGTTTCCTGCTGGAACGCCAATACCGGTCTGTTCCCCACCATCTGCGATGAGGGTTCCGCGATCGTTTCCGACGAGCTCAACCACGCATCCATCATCGACGGCGTGCGGTTGGCGTCAAAGGCGCGAAGGGAGCGCTTCAAGCACGGCAACATGCGCGAGCTCGAAGAGAAGCTCAAGAGCGTTGCGGGTTGTTTCCCGATCGCCATCGTCACGGACGGCGTCTTTTCGATGGAGGGCGATCTCGCCAAACTGCCCGAGATAGTGGCGCTGGCCAAGCAGTACGGCGCGATCACCGTGGTTGACGATTCGCACGGCACGGGCGTGATGGGTGAAACTGGGCGCGGCACCGTGGAGCATTACGGCCTGACGGGGCAAGTCGACGCGATCACCGGCACGCTTGGAAAAGCGCTCGGCGGCGCCGCGGGCGGATTCGTCGCCGGCAGCGCCGCACTGATCGACACGTTGATCCAACGTTCGCGACCGCAGCTTTTCTCCAACGCGCTGCCCGCGACCGTCGCTTGCAGCTCGCTCGCGGCAATCGAATATCTCGACGGACATCCGGAGCTCGTGCGAGCGCTGCGTGAAAAGACGCGCTATTTTCGGGATGGATTGAAGCGGATCGGGTATGCGCCGCTCGAAAGCGAGAGTGCGATCGTACCAATCATCGTGGGGGAGACGGCGTTCGCCATCGCGATCAGCGATAAACTTTTGAAAGCCGGCGTTTTCGTTACCGGTTTTGGCTTCCCCGTGGTGCCGGAAGGCACCGCCCGTATTCGCGTGCAGATCAGTGCCGCCCTCACGAAGGACGAGATGGATCGAGCGCTGGCCGCGTTCGAAGCCGTCGGTAAGGAAACCGGACTGCTCAAAGGCTAAGCACTCTTTAGGAAATATCGTCAGGATGCCGGTTTCATTCGATAAGCTTGAATTCCGCCGAACGGGGATCGTCCTGAAGCCTCACGACGTTAGCGCCGGGGGCATGGGGGTTTTGAACCCCGCGTGCGCGCGTCTCCGCGATAATGCGCTCCAGCTCTATCCGCGGGTGGTCGCTCCGGGAAACATTTCGCGCATCGGCTCCTTCCGCGCGCACGAACGTGAAGACGGCACGATGGAGGTCGAACCTCAAGGCTACGCGCTCGAGCCGGAGGCGCCGTACGAGCTGCGTGACGAGCCGGGCGGGTACGGCTGCGAGGATCCACGCGTAACGTTCATCGAGGCGCTCGATCGGTACATCATGGCGTACGTTGCCTTTGGGCCGCGCGGACCGGAGGTCGCAGTCGCCGTCTCGCCGGATGGTTTGCAATGGCAGCGATTGGGATTGCTGCAATTTCAAGGGGACAGGGCGCCGTTCGCCGACAAAGATGCGGCGTTCTTTCCGGAGCCCGTTATGTCACCCAGCGGAATAGAATCGCTCGCGTTCTATCATCGCCCGACGCTACAGCTTTCGGTAGCGGACGGCCGGAGCGCTCTCGACGTGATCGAATCCTTGCCGCCGAGCCGCCGTGAAGGCATCGCGATCGGATACATTCCGCTCGAAGCCGTTGCCGCCGACTTGCGCGCGCTCTGCACGGTTACCGAAACGCATCGCCTGAAGATGCCCGGTGCCGCGTGGGGATCGATTAAAGTGGGGGGTGGAACGCCGCCCGTTCGCATCCCCGAAGGCTGGCTTTCCGTCATTCATGGCGTCGACGAACTGCACCATGCTAGCGGCAAGGCGTTGCTGCGGTATTGCGCAGGCGTGATCGTCCACGACGCGCGGCGATTGGACCGAATCTTGTTCCGATCGCCCGAGCCGCTATTCGTGCCCGAGCTGCGCGGCGAGCTGCGTGGCGCCGTCGGCCACGTCGTTTTTCCCACCGGCATCGACCGTCGCGCAGAGTGCGAGTTCGATATCTACTACGGCATGGCCGACTATGAGATCGGTCGGGGAAGGCTGACGCTTTTGCGGCACGCGTGACGCCCGGCGCGCTAAAGCGATATCGGGCGAATGCCCTGGAATTGGTTGCGGGGGGTGGATTTGAACCACCGACCTTCGGGTTATGAGCCCGACGAGCTACCGGACTGCTCCACCCCGCGACAAGAGCGACTACACTACGACGGCGCGGGTTTCACCCCTGCCGCAGCTGTGGGCGCGGTGCTTGGCCCATGGATGCCGAAGGCAGCCGCATGCCCGTCGATTCGCTCGCGGAGCGCATTCCGAAAATCCACCTCCACTGCCATCTGGAGGGATGTCTGCGGGCTGCGACGTTCGTCGAACTGGCGGCGAAAAACGGCGTACCGCTGCGCTACAGCCGATCGCGAGCGGATGAGTCATCCTTCGACGGCACGTCCGATCCGTATCGTTTCAAGGATCTGGACGAGTTCTTGCTGCTCTTTGCCGCGGTGAGCCGATCCTTACGCGATCCGCGAGACTACGCGCGGCTTGCGCGCGAGTTCGTCGAAGACGCGCTGCAACAGAACGTCATCTATGGGGAATTGTTCGTCTCGCCTCCGGTTTGGACGTTCTTTAATCCGGCTCTCGACGTTCGCGCGACGCTGGAAGCGATCGCCGCGGAGTTGCGCGCGGCCCGACCACGGGCGACCTTCAGCCTGCTCTGCGACCTGACGCGCAACTTCGGTTCGGACGATGCCCTCGAAACGGTGCGGAAAGTGGCAGGCATGACGGATTTGGACGTGATCGGCGTTTCGCTTGGCGGGGACGAAGCGCGTTTTCCGGCGAGGCTTTTCGCCGACGCGTTTGCCTACGCGCGCGCCGAAGGGTTGCATTGCGTCGTACATGCGGGCGAAGCCGATGGGGCGCACAGCGTCCGGGACGCCGTTGAAGTGCTGCGGGCCGAGCGCATCGGACACGGCATCCGCGCGCTCGAGGACCGGGGTACCGTCGAGATGCTCGCCGAGCGTCGCATCCCGCTCGAGATCTGCCCCACGTCAAATCGGCTGACCGGGGTCGCCCTTGCCGGCCGCCCGCATCCGTACGTCGATTTCGATGAAATGGGCTGCATCGTCACGATCGACTGCGACGATCCGGCGATCCTTCGCACGTCGCTGCGGCAGGAGTACGCGGCGGTCGAGCGGGTTGCGGGGGCTCCGGCCTTAGAGCGCTACGTGCGCAACGCCATCTACGCTAGCTTTGCCGAAGCGCGGGCGAAGCAGGCGATGGAGGCGCAACTGGCGGCGGCGCTTACGGAACTTCACGCGGCGCCGCGAAGTTAATACGAGATATGCCCGGGCACTCACACTCGCACTTTGCCGAGTCCTTCGAAATGTATATGAAGGCGATCTATCGTCTCGAACGTGAAGGGCCCGGCGTTACGACGTCGGCTCTAGCGACCGAACTGGGCATCGCTCCGGCATCCGTATCCGGCATGCTCAAGAAGCTCGTTCACGACGGCTATGTGGAGCACGAGGTGCGCGGCGATATCAAGCTGACGCGAAAAGGACTCGAGGTCGCGGTCGGCGTCGTGCGGCGTAATCGCTTGGCGGAGCGCCTGCTCACCGACGTCCTCGGCATGCCCTGGGACGAGGTCTATTCAGAAGCTTGCATCCTAGAACATGCCATTACCGAACGCGTGGAAGAGCGGCTCGTCGCGGCGCTTGGTAATCCGCAGACCTGCCCGCACGGTCATCCGATTCCGCCCAAGGATTTGACCGAGCCGGTGCGCACCGGAATTCCGCTCGCGCAAGTCGAGCCGGGCAAAAAGGTAACGGTTTCGGGCGTCACCGAGCAAATGCCCGAGATGTTGCGCTACCTCGGGCAGGTAGGGTTGCGCCCGGGCGCGCGTCTCTGCGTGCTCGAGAAGGCGCCGCTCGGCGGGCCCACTAATCGATTTGCCAGCCTCCCATTTTGCAATCGCCCGTTCGGAGAAGCCTGTTAAGCGCGAGAACAGCTTGATGGTCATCCCCAGCCGCGCCCGGAGTGTGACCGCGCCGCCTTTTCGGCGGGGCG
>DAIMCN010000063.1:0-12367 GCA_036726365.1 Candidatus Cybelea sp. | reverse complement strand
TAGGAGGCCCTGGAAGGAGAATTGACTCTCGTTCAGGACCGCTCGCATCGAAACGAGCCTACGAGTTTGCCCCGTGTATGTCCATCCCCATGGTACCACATTATGCTCGATCTCGGGGGCGCGACCGGCCCAAAAATCGGGTATCGACTACTCGCCCCTTTCGGGGTTGCTGGTGGCTTCGACGGGGGCGCCAGAAAGGGGCCGGTTTAGCCGGTCCCCTCTTCTTGCACTAAACCGAGAGAAAACGCGAAGTTCGTGAACAACCTCGGCTCGTCGGAGCACGATCACCGGCGTGCTAGTGAATGGCTAAGTACAATGCGCCGTTAAGGGTCGTGTTGGAGCCTTGAATCGTTCGGAGCGGGGTCGCGTTGCCCTTGGCATTGCTCGCGAATTCTTTAATTGAGTTGTCGTGAGCATCCAGCGTCCAGATGTGATTCTTCGCATCCGCTACGACGCCGGATGGGATGCCGAGCCCAGTAATTTTTGCAACTGGTGCAACGTTACCGTTTGCCCCTTTAGAGAAAATTAGGATTCCTGCAGACCAGTCGGCAACCAGGAGCCTTCCATTGGAGTCAAACGCAATGGCCCAGGGGGCGCTGAGGCCGGTTTTGCTTCCTTCGATCGAGAGGACCGGCGTCGCGTTGCCGCTAGCACCGCTCGCGAATGCGACGATCGACCCGTGGTAGTTTGCTACGAAGAGCCGGCCGCGGCTGTCCCTGGCCATCCCGACCGGGTCATTCAGCTGCGTCTTACCTCCGCTGATCGTGTCGATAGGCGGGACATTCCCCCCGGCGCCGGGAGCGTATTCGGTAATCGCGCTATCCTTGTAGTCGGTTACCCAAAGCTCGCCGGAAGGATCGACGAGCAGGCCAGCTGCCGGGCCGAGGTGCGAGTTCGACCCGCCGATGACTCTACTCGGTTTAACGTTGCCGTTGGTGTTCTCGGCAAAGACGGCGACCTTGGTTCCGCTGTCGTTTGCCGTATATATGTTTCCCGACGCGTCTAAGGCAAGTCCAACGGGATCAGCCAGAGTCGTTTTCGATCCCCCGATCGTAACAACTGGCGCGACGTTGCCCGAGGCATTTACGCTAAATCCAAGAACGTCCTCACCGCCCCGATTTGCGGTGAAAATCCGTATTCCGGCCTCGGGCTTGAATGAGCCATTGTCAGCCTTGACCTGCATCTCTGGTAACGGCTGGCGAATAGAGCTGGCGGTTTCGGGGATCAGTCCGCCGGTCGCGGCCTGCTGGCCTGAGCATGCGGCGAGGCCCGCGACGAGGGCAAGTGCCGGCAGGCTGCGCCGGCACGACGTGGATACGAACATTTAGTTGCTCTCCTTGAAGTTCTTGAGTAATGAGGCGTCTATCGTAGCGAAGACCGCGTACCAGAACGCACGAGGGGCCGGGACGCCGCACCCGTTACCCACTAATGAATCGAGCTGCGTTGGGCATCGTCAGCTTTCGAGATCGCGACTTCGGTGCTATCATAGATGCCCGATGCAAGTTCCGCACTTGAGCCGTTGCGCGCTGATGTTTTGCGCCTCCATCGCGATACTAACTGGCTGCGGCGCTAACGCCCTTGGCCCGGTTTCGCACGACACCGTTTCATCCGCTATCGGCACTCCGAATTATGGTCGTGCTACTTCTAGCTACCGCGTCGTGTTCAACTTTAATGGCGGCGATGGCCGCACTCCCGCTGCGGGCCTGACCGACGTGCGCGGGACACTTTACGGCACAACCGATCGCGGAGGTTCGGGAGATCACGGGCTCGTCTTCAGCGTGACTCCGAGCGGGACCGAACAGGCGCTGTACAAGTTCAAAGGTCAGCCCGATGGCGTGTTCCCTCTCGGGGATCTGATTAACGTGAATGGTACGCTTTACGGTACAACATACTTCGGCGGCAAAAATGGTTATGGAACGGTCTTTAGTCTAACGCTCGGCGGCAAAGAGCGCGTGCTCTATAGTTTCAAAGGGGGAAGCGACGGCGCGAATCCTCATGCGGGTTTGACATACTTAAACGGTGTCTTCTACGGGACGACGGAAAATGGCGGTAAACATAAGACTTACTATCCCGCCGGTACCGTCTTCAAGGTAGTACGGTCCGGATCTGGTTACGCCGAGAGCGTGCTCTATAGGTTCAACGGCGATCCGACAGACGGCGCCAGTCCCGAGTCGAGGTTGACCCCGCTAAACGGACTGCTGTACGGCACAACGTGGCAAGGCGGCCAGTCTGCAGCTGGAACGATATTCAGCATCACTACCAATGGCAACGAGCGGGTCCTCTACGCTTTCACCGGCAAGGCCGACGGGCTGCATGTTCCGGCGGGCCTGACCGCGCTGAACGGCACACTCTACGGAACAACCATCTCCGGTGGTTACAACTTTCATGGAACCGTGTTTAGTATCAGCACCGGCGCAGCGCTGCAGACGTTATACGAATTCAAGGGGAACGGCGACGGTAGCGACCCTGATGCTAATCTGACCGCCCTGCATGGGACGCTCTACGGTACGACGTACACCGGTGGCGTTCAGCGCCGGCACCGGTACGAAGGAACAGTCTTTAGCGTGAGCACGACGGGCTCGGAAAAAGTACTTCACCTTTTTACAGGACGCGACGGAGGCGACCCCGTTGCCCGTCTCAGTGTGTTGAACGACACTCTTTACGGTACGGCGGCGATGGGTGGTACTAGCCAACGCGGAGTTGTGTTTGCATTGACTCCCTGAAGCGCCGGAAAGAAGCCTAACCCTAGCGTGACGTTCCGCCTGAAAAACTTCGCGATTCTGCTGCTGGCCGCGGTGCCGACTTCCTGTCTTGGACGGGCGACAGCCCCAGCGTCGCTTGGCGCGTTGCCGCCCATGCAATCCGCACTCGCAAGCCCCGCAAGCCATCGTATTTCGCACGTCGTTGTGATCATTCAAGAGAATCGCACGATAAACAACTTCTTCGCCGGTTACCCTGGGGCTAATGCACCGACCTTCGGCTGTGGCGCCCGCGGCGCTGAGCCCGGAGCGGCGAAACCGGAACCGCAGACTGGTTGCCCGAGGGGCGACGCCAAAATACCCCTGCACGAGATTACCTTTGTCGGCCCCGACTTCAAGCACGGTTGGAAAGCCTCTATGATCGACTGGAATCAAGGCCGGATGGACGGTTTCATTCACTTTGGCCGAGCGCACGATCCCTACGCGCCGTACGCCCGCGTGCAGCGTTCGCTCATCCAGCCGTATTGGGACATCGCAAATCAATACGTTCTTTCCGATGCGATGTTTCCGACTGAGTTCGGCGGGAGCTTCACGAGCCACCTCATGCTCGTTGCCGGAAACGATAACATCGAGCCGAAGAAAGCCGAGGTAAACTTCCCGAGCGAGCCCCCCGACGACTGCGACTCGCCCGGAGGCACGACGAGCTCTTACCTGACACCGGATCGAATCGTGCACTTCCAAGAAGGGCCGTTTCCTTGTTTCGCTCAGTTCAACAGTATGGCCGAAGTTCTCGACAACGCCGGCGTTTCGTGGAAATACTATGCGACACAACTCGTCGACGCCGGATTTTGGGAACCGTTCGAAGCGATCGCCTACGTACGAAAGGGGCCGGACTGGAAGCGAAACATCTCGACTCCGCAGACGAAGATCTTGACAGATCCGAGACTGGGCAAGCTCGCCGCTGTCAGCTGGGTAATGCCGAGCAAGATCGATTCCGATCATCCGCGCTTTCGAAGCGATCGCGGCCCGTCGTGGGTGGCCTCGATCGTCAACGCGATCGGCAAAAGCAAGTACTGGGACAGCTCTGCCATCTTCGTGGTGTGGGACGATTGGGGTGGCTGGTACGACAACGCACGTCCGCCGCAGCCTGACTTTCGCGGGCTTGGAATCCGCGTTCCATGCCTGATCATTTCGCCGTACGCAAAGCGCGGCTACGTCTCGCATCGGCGGCTCGAATTCGCAAGCATCCTAAAGTTCATTGAGGAGACGTTTGGTTTGCCGCATATCGGGTCGCCGTCCGACGGCTACACAGATACGCGCGCGAATAGCCCGACAGATAGTTTCGACTTCACACAGAAGCCACGCCGGTTTATGCCGATTCAAACAAAGTATAGTACGCAAGATTTTCTCTCGGAGCCGTCGTCAAGCGGGCCAGTCGACAGGGAGTAACCCGTGCGGACGTTATTTCGAACGGATAGCTGTCAGCTGCTCGCGTACGGCTTTCGTTAGCGGATGGTCCGAGCCCAGAGCTTTTTCCCGGATGGCGAGCGAACGCGAGTACAGCGGCCCTGCGTCTTCGTAACGTCCCTGAGCTTCGTATGAGTCTCCCAAGTGTTTCAAGGTGGCCGCGACCTCGGCGTGATCGGGGCCGAACGTATTCTCTCGAATCGCAAGAGCGCGTGCGTACAATGCTTCCGCCTCAGCGAAACGCCCTAATCGATCGTACACGACGGCGAGGTTGTTTAGGCTGATAGCAACATCGGGGTGCTCCACGCCGAGCGCCTTCTCCCGAATCGCAAGCGCACGCGTGTTTAGCGCCTCAGCCTCGTCGAAGCGCCCTTGCTGGCCGTACACGTACCCGAGGTTACTTAGGCCATACGCAACATGGGGGTGATGCGGGCCGAGCGCCTTCTCCAGAATCGCCACTGCGCGAGCATTCAGCGTCTCCGTCTCGTTGAAACGCCCTTGGTCACGGTGCACGATCCCGAGGTTGTCGAGGCAGACCGCAACATTGGGGTGATCCGGGCCAAGCGCCCTCTCGCAAATCGCCAGCGCCCGTGCAAGCAGCGACTGCGCCTCGTCGTAACGCCCTTGGTTACGGTACAGGAGCCCGAGGTCGTTTAGGCTCTCGCTAACATCGGGGTGATCGGGGCCGAGCGTCTTCTCGCGAACCTCTAGCGCGCGGCGGTACAACCGTTCAGCTTCCTCATAGTGCCCTTGCACGTAGTACACGCCCGCGAGGCTGTTTATGCTGCGTGCGACGTCGGGATGGTCCGGGCCGAGCGTCTTCTCGTGAATCGCCAGCGCACGCTTTAGCAGAAGTTCTGCAGCACTGTACGCGCCGCGTCTCCAAACGTATTCGGCGCATCGATAGGCTAGGTGACCGGCTGGTGAGAAGGCCGTCTCGCTCGGTAACGCGTCTACCGCCGCGCGCGCGTGCGCGAGCAGCCGTTCGCACAGCGGCCATGTCTTAAACCCAACTTCCGGAAAAGCAGCATCGGCAACCGCGACAGCGCAGTCGTGCCATGCACCTTCGGATCCTGCTGCGAGATCCTGCGCGGCCAATTGCACGAGCCGGTGTAAGTTGTAGGTGCGCGAGCTCGGTGCAAAGGTCAGCAGCGAAAGCCGGTCGAGCGCGCCGAGGGCCTCGTCGAGGCGCAGTTCGTCAATAATGGCAGAGCGCAGATCGACGGCAGGACGCTCGACAAGCATCGGTCGCAGCCCCTCGGCATACGACTCGATCGTCTGGCGAAAGAGCTCGTCGGGAATCGCATCGGGTGCAAACGACGCCGCAAAACACAACACCGCCGCCGCGCCGGCCGCGTGCTGTTCGGCTTGTGCAATCGCCGTGTTAAACGTCGCAAAGACCGAGCGCGGATACTCGGCCCCACGGGGCGCATTCTTGAGATACGCCCGGACGCGTTCCAGATAGCGTAGCGGGCTGACCATGCGCGCATTGCGCAGCGACGCGGCGGCGTGGGCTAGCGCCAGCGGTAGCGCGCCAACGGCCTCGGCAATCGCTCGTGCCTCGTCTTCGCTGAAGTCGGTGCGCCCGCTCCCGCGCCGCAGGTAGGCGATCGCGGTCTCAAGCGACCAGATCCGCAATGGAATTGCCGTGACTTCAGCGCTCCACGCGGCGTCGCGCGAAGTCGCCAACGCGCGCGTCCCAGTGCGCGGCAGCCACGTCCGCATCAGTCTTTCGTTTTCGAGATTATCGAAAACGAGGAGGACCGGTTTGTCAAAACCACCCAACACCGAGTTGATCACCCGCTGCGCGGCGACGCGCCGGTCGGCCAGCTGATCGAGGCCCTGCACGAACATCGTCCCAAAGCGCAGTAACCCGTCAATGATGCCGTCTTCGGTTTCCGCGTTGAGCCACCAAACCACCGAATATGCGTCGCGATTCCGCCAGCCGTACTCGCGTGCGATCGATGATTTGCCGACGCCGCCGAGACCATGCACGACCGCGATCGCACCATCATGCTTCAGCGCGCCATTAAGGGTAGCGAGTTCCTCATCGCGTCCGCTGAAGCTGGGGACGGACCGAAACTCCGCCGCATCGATTATGGAAAGATCGCTCGGCAATGTACCCAGCGAGCGCAACGGCGGAAAGTCCGCCGGTAATCCCGGCGCGAGCAACTGGCGTACCCGCTCCGGCTCGGTGAAGTCTTTAAGATGATAGGCGCCGAGCTCGCGCAGCGACGCATCAGCGGGCAATGCAGCGCGTACGAGCGCAGAGGTCTCAGCCGTCAGCAGAATCTGTCCGCCATGGCCGATCGCCAGCAGTCGCGCGACCTTGTTGACCGCCGGACCGAAGTAGTCGCCTTCGCGTTGGTCGGCAGTGCCGGTGTTGATTGCCGTGCGCACGCGCAATCCGTCGACTGCCGAGAAATTCTCCACGGAAAGTTGCCGTTGCGCCGCGAGCATTGCCGCAACGGCCTCGTCGGGCCGCGTGAACGCGCTGCAGAAGGCATCACCGATCGTCTTGAAGACGTGGCCGCCGTGTTCCCGAATTGCCGCGCGCAGGATCGCGTCGTGGCGGCGCACAGCTTCCTGCATGGCGACGCGATCATGCTCCCACCGCGTCGTGCTGCCTTCGATGTCGGTGAAGGCAAACGTCATCCCGGTCATCTCCTAGGTGATTCGGCGTCGCGGCCCCGTCTAACATTTTCTAACGGAGCGGTCGGGACTCTCCTGAACCCCCGAGTAGTGGTTCGAATCCCGCTGGGGCTACCAAAATCGTCGTTATTTTACAAGAGTCTGCACGATACTTTCGGGCTCCGTGCAACAAATGTGCAACAGCGGAACCGTTTTCGTTACCCGACGAGCCTCCCGAAGGCGCCCGCCGCGTCGGCGTCTCGGTCCGAGTACACGTGCAAATGTGCCGTTTTCTCTGTCTCAGCGCTTAGGAATTCGCCGCCAGGCGCGTGACGCGTAACGCAGGGGGGCGTTGTGATACCGGGAAAGATCGTGACCGAAATGCTGGTCACGTTCGCACCGCAGTGAGGGGATCGCTGCCTTCGACAGATCGAGGGGCCAATCTATGCCGTGTCGATTGAACCGCGTTGCACTGTTCGCTCTTTGCGCGCTAGGCCTTACGCTCTTCCTCCGCGCTCCCGCGCAGGCCGAGTGCGTCGCGAAGCCCGGATCGATCTTTTTCGTTACCGATCGCGAGGCGCTGGACGATAACCAACTCTTCAGCGGCGAGTGGGGCACCGATGCCAATCACAATCCCTTGATCACCACCGGCGTCATATCGGCGCCGGTAGACAAGGCCAACGAAGCGCGCTGCTCGACGAAACAAGCGCTCATCAATGCGATAAGTTCGCAGTTCGTTTCAAAGCGTCCGCGTCAAGTTCTCGTCTACGTACACGGCTATTATACGTCGTTTGTAACGGCGGTCGAAACTGCGCTGGCTCTGAAAGAGGGGCTTCAGTTTCCAGGCCCAGTCATCGTGTATTCGTGGCCCTCAAGAAAGACTAGCGCCTTAGCCTACCGCACGGACGAGGACAATGCGAAGTGGTCGATGCCGCATTTCACCAACTTCCTCGGTAACATCAACAAGGCGTTCCCCGGCATGCCCGTCTCTCTGGCCGGCTATAGTCTGGGCTCGCGTTTTGTCACCGAGGGAATCGCATTTTTCCGTCGAGAGGGCTGCAAGAGCTGCTTCGGGCGTGCCGTCCTGTTCGCGCCGGACGTTTTCACGGCAGACTTGCGCACCGCGCTCACGGCCTCAAACCTGTGCTCGGGAAAGCCCCTAACGAACCCGATCGCGTCAGCGCCCGTGCCTCTGTACGTTTCGAACAACGACCGAGCGCTTAGACAATCGGAAAAGTTCCATGGAAATCAGCGCGCGGGGCAAGCCGGCGGCGATCTCATCTTGTGCAACGGCGTCGACACGATCGACGTAAGCTACCTGAAGAGCGGCGGTAAATCTGGGCACGGCTATTTGCTCGATCCCCGCGTGCTCCAAGACGCCGCGGCAGCGTTCGCCGGCGAGCCCCCCACGTCGCCGAGACGCGGACTGAAGCAAGTCTCGCGCACCGGCGGCATCTACTACGAGTTGCTGCCCTCGCCTTAGCTCGCGGCGAGTTACTCGCACTGCAGTTTCGTGCTCAATCGACGCGCACGGTAACACCTCAGACACGTTCATCGGCGATCAGAGTCGCGGCCGCCTGAGCTGCAACCCGGTCTCGTTGGCCAGCTCATCGGCGGAGTAGCGAGGACCAGTGACGCAGATTCTGCAACTGCTCGTAGCGAACGCGCTGATCTCCAAAGTATCCGCGCCAGCGGCTCGACAAATCGAACGCATGGTCTTCCGAGCGATCTCTGAGATCGCATCACGAGTCGAAGCCGAACGAACGCAGTGACGAGTGGACCCGGTGGGATTCGAATCTGTCCGAAAAGGGCCGTTTTGCATAGACGCTGGGGTACCGATCGACCGTGATGCTGATGCAGCTGTGACCACCGAAGGTTTACCGCCAGGATGCGAATGCACCCTGAATTACCAAAGGAAGGTACCCGCGGCATGCGGCTTCACCCAGACGATAAGATCCCAGATCGTCGGAAACTCGAAGATCGTTGCGATATAGTTGGCGCTCGGCACTCTGCCAACTTGGACGACCGTATCGGCTGACGGCTTCGCGAGATTTCCGCCGGCGCTGACGAAGTCGCTGTTCCAAATCCATTGGTCGTACACCATCTTGCCCGTGTCGGGCACTTTAATGACGTAGTGGACGTGTCCGTTGAACTCATACCAGCGGCCCGGGTTGATCCCCCAAAGCTGTGGTCTTGGCTCGTTGTTCGGTCGCGGGACCGAAAAATCCGCGCCCAGCAGATTTCCGTCCGTGTCGTACCACAACTGGCTCGGATGAGACGGGTCCGACGTCCATTGCCGGTTGGCGTAACTGATGGCACCGGTGTTGTCGACGCCCGTGTAGCGTACGTAGCCGGCCTTCTCGGCGTCACTGACGCGTGGGAAGCGCGCGATGAGATCACGCTGCACCGATTGGACGAACTGGGTTTCGGTCGCGGACAGCGGTCCAGTATATGTCGGCCCTTCGTCGGCGCGGGCGGCCGTAGCGAACGCGCAAAAGGCCGCCAAAAAGGCGGCGATTAGTACCCATTTCATATCGTACTTGTCCTCCTCAGTGCTCTTCAAACGTGACAATATCGGAAAACGTGACGCCATTGGGCGTTGCAAATTAGTCGCGCGGCAGCCGCGAGGTCTCCTGCGTCACGAGATATTCCTACCGTTCTGGCACGAGACCTATTTTATGCGCGAAGCAAGGAGAGCCGGCGGTGGCAGAGCGCGACATCACGTGAGGGGTGGATCTACCTGAACTCTGCGCTGTGGGAACGCCCGCCTGCGCGTATAGACTTGCGTGAGTATCGCGGAGGCCGTGCGCGGGAGAGCTCGCCTCGAATTCGAAAAATGGAGAGGCTTTACATATGGAGGTGCGCTATGCACTTGGTCCTTACTACGGCTCTGTGTGCGTTCTTAACCGCAACCGCGGTCGCCCAGACGCCCCCGCCAGCATACTCGCAGTTCGATCTCGCTCAGCAGGCCAAGCTCCAGGCCGACCTCGGGACCTGGAACTGCGTCTCCCTTCCTGCCCCGAAGACTCCGCTCTCGTTCACCGAGTCGGAACAGGGCAACTGGTTTGTCGCGCGCGAGAGCGGCGATAACCCTGCTACCGGCTACGAACGCTGGAGCCATTCACTGAAGGCGTACATCTTGGTAACGATCTTCGACTCCGGCGCGAGCAATGTTGCGCAGACCACGTCCTTCGACCCCGACAACGCAACGTGGACGCAGATGTGGCCGGCGCTCGACGATCAGGGGCGCAAGCGGTTTGACATCCCTGTGTCGCGCACCGGAGACGTGCTTCGCTCCTCGAGTCAGTTCTACGACAGCAACGGCAGCATCCAGACCAGCAGCACAACCTGCACCAAGGTATAGCTTCGCGCTTGAAGGTAGAACGCCCGAGTGCCGTCGCGTGCAGCTTCACGCGGAATCAACAGGGCGCAAAGGCGATCGCGGCTATTGGGGCGGCAAGGAATCACCCTGGACCGAGACCCGCCCCCGCACCGACATTGTGCGCGGCGGCGCCATTTGGTACGATTCCAGCAGAGCCGTCGTGCAAAGGCTCGATCGATCCTACCGGCGCGACCGCGCCAAGGGAGGTTCACATGCCGCTTCCGTCATTCGCGCGGTGGGTTCTCGTGTTCGGGGCCTTCGGGGCCACAACGGCGTGCGTCGAGACATTTCCAGGCGGCTCGACGCCGGTTCGGCTGGGAGCAGATAGTAGACGCTCTGCGTCGCCCGCCGGCGCAACCACAGTGTATGTGACGTCACGCAACAACGGGCGCATCTTGGCTTTTCCAATCACAGGCAACGGCAACGTTGCGCCGTCCCGGCGGATCAAGGGCGCGAAGACGCAGTTGACCGCCCCCGTCGCGCTCGCGATCAGCTCAACGGGGCGGATCTATGCCGCAAACGACAGCGCCAACAACGTCTTGATCTTCGCCCCAGGCGCACACGGTGATGCGAAGCCGCAAGTCCTCGGCGGATCGAACGTTCCGTTGCACGAAACCGAAGGTATCACACTCGACGCTTCCGGAGAGATCTACGTTTCCGACTATAGTGCTGCCCAGATTCTCGTGTTTGCGGCTGGGGCTACCGGCAACACAGCGCCTATTCGAACAATTCAGGGATCGAAGACCGGCCTGACGGAGCCCCTGGGTATGGCCGTCGATTCGGCCGGCAACTTATTCGTCGTGAACGGAACATATCCATCAACAATGTCCATTCTCGAGTTCGCCTCAGGGGCAAATGGGAACGTCGCGCCAATCTCATACATCGGCGGCTCAAATACGCTGATCGTTCAGCCGCAGTCAGTCAGCCTCGACTCTACCGGTCGCATCATCGTTCCGTCGAATTCCAATTCAGTGCTGATTTTTAGTAAGGGCTCTTCTGGCAACGTGGCACCGGTTGCGGTCATCACTGGGTCGGCTACTCATCTAGCCGGAGTTTCGTCGGTTGGGGTCGACCCGTCGGACGAGATTTTCGTCACCGAGTGCTGCCCGACCCACGGAGCGGTCTACGTTTTCGCTTCCACTGCCGACGGGAACGTGCCACCGATCCGGTCTATCCTTGGCTCGAAGACACAACTGAAGGACGCGTTCTATCCATCCTTTCACTGACAATTTGTCAGGTCCAGCCGCAATTCGCGTGACCGCGCTCTACCGTCGGGCCCAACGCATGCTGCTCGGATTGAGCGATCAGATCGCTACCGCGATCGCCGAACGAGCAGCGACGAGCGAGCCGTTACAGCCTAATTAGATCGTAAACGTCGCCACCTCGTTGGCGTCGCGCAGGCTCGTCCACCACCTCGAACCATCGTGGAGAAGGTAGCGCGCTTCTTCGGGCATTGGAGCAATGCTTTCAAACTGTGGAGCATCCTGCGTGACGTCGAGCGTGCCGAACCGCAAATTCTCGAACTCGTCGTCGGCCGAGATCATGTAGAAGCGTCCATCGGGTCCAAAGGCAAATCCAGCGCTGCGCGTCGGAAGCGCGATCTCTCGTTCGATCGTATAATCGGGCTTCATCTCGAGGATGCGCCGGTAATGCATCTGTCCGAGGTAGATCGTCGAATTTCTGACGGTCATGAACGAGCCGGTGAGGTCGGGGCACGGCGTCTTGCTGGCAAGATCGAAAGCGCCGTCGCGTACGCGATAGAGATAGCGGTCGTCCTCTTCGCCGTGGGCGACCACGACCCGCAGCTCGTCCATGAGCGCGACGATGCCGTACGGCCGGCCCGGAGCTTCGATTTCCTTGCGAACCTGCCAGGTTTGCCGATCGATCGCATACAGGCGATCGGTATCCCAAGAGCCGTTCCAAAGAAGGCCGTCCGACAGCGCCAATCCGAAGGGGCGATTCGCCGGCGCAGGCCGGCGATTGAGTTCTCGTGTGGTTTGCATAGGCGCCACAACGCTCAGCCGTCGAAGACGGTTGCGTGCGGTTCACATTGCACGGCCTGCTGTTTTTGCTGGCCGGCTGTTCGGGAACGACGACGCCCGCTGTTGAGCCCAGTGGACCCGTCCCCGGTGCGCCGCTCGTTGTCGGGCCGCACGATTTTTCGACCGGGCTAGTTTCGCGGCGCTGC
>DAIMCN010000062.1:0-12418 GCA_036726365.1 Candidatus Cybelea sp. | reverse complement strand
GCGTCGCCCTGTCACGGCGAAGGTCGTGGGTTCGAGCCCCATCAGCGTCGCCATCGTCACGAGCGCATCGCATTCCCGGATCGATCGGCATGCGGTGCGCTCGCCGCAACGACTGTGCCAAGGTAGCTCAGTCGGTAGAGCACGCGCCTGAAAAGCGCGGTGTCGCCAGTTCGATTCTGGCCCTTGGCACCACAGTGAAGAGGGGCCCGATCGTCTCGGGCCCCTCGCTGTTTCTGTTAGCTGCTCAGCGTGCGATCGAAGAACTCGACGGTTCGGCGCCAGGCCGTTTCGGCGTGTTCCGGATGGTAATGTCCCAGGCCGCCCTTTCCGGGCTCGCCGGTGTTGTAAAAGCCATGTTTGGCATCGTAGCGATGAAACTCGTATGGCACGCTTGCCGCCTTTAGGTCGCTTTCCAGCGCGTCTACGCCCTCGATCGCAAAAAAACCATCTTCGAGCGCCCAGTGCCCTTGAATCGGCACCTTGATTTTTCCCGGATCGCCCGCTTCGGCGGGCGGATAGCCGTACCATATGCTGGCGCCGTCGAAGCTGGCGCCGTGCATAATGCCGATCATGGCTAGCGCGCCGCCCATGCAGAACCCGATCACCCCAACGCGTCGTGCTCCGCGATCGCGCAAATACTGCGCGGCGCCGGTCCCGTCTTGCAGCGCGGCATCGATAAAATCGAGTCCTTCCATCAAGTGGTTGGCCTCGTCGCCTTTAGCGGCGCTGCGACCGCGGAACAGATCCGGCGCGAGCACGTTGAAGCCGTGAGAAGCGAGGCGATCGGCGGTGGCCCGAATGCGATCATCGAGTCCCCACCACTCCCCGAACATCACGATGCCCGGCGAACGTTCCGGCTGCGGCGCAGTCGCGAGATAGCCGGGCGCCGTCTTTCCATCCGGGCGGTGGAAGTCGATTTCAGCGGACATCAGCGGTGTTCGACCGCCGCGCCCTCTTCGGCATCTTGCCGGTCAAGATTCTCGGTTCGCTCGTGCAACAGCCAATCGTTGGCCACACGAACGTTATCTTCGGCAACGCGCTGCGCAAACCAATCGTACAGCATCTCATCGGTCGGATTGCGTTGTAGAGCCTCCTCGAATTCAGCTGGGGTAACTCCCCAGCGCTGCATCACGCCTTGGTCCATCGGACAGGGATAAATATAATCGTGGATCGTTCCCGCCGCTGAAGCGCGGCCTTTGTCGGCAACGCGCAACAGCCAGAGCGCGTTGCCCATCTTGTCGCGCCCCCGGCGCGGAAAGGTCTTCCCATCGCGAAAATCTGTAGGCATGCGCTTCATAATGCGCACTGGTCCGGGCGGGTTGCGTGGCACGAACGAGCGAACGGTCGTCGTGATGGAAGTCCCAAATGCGCCGCCTCGGCACGAGCCCCGATGGCATGCATCGCTGGCGGTTTTGGCCGCGATGGCGCTATATATCACCCTTCCGCCACGTTTGACCATCGGGCCGGTTTGGGTCGCTCCGCTGCTCGTGCTGACAGTGCTCGTGCCGCTTTCGTTTTTTGTACCGCGCCGGCACCGCGAAACGCGACGCTCCCGTTTCTGGAGCATCCTTCTCATCGCGATCGTTAATTTCTTCAATCTCGCGTCGGTGCTGCTGCTGGTCGCCGGACTATTTCGTCCCGATAAGGCGGCGATTCACACGGCAGCGATGCTGCTGCGCGCCGGGGCCCAGGTCTGGGCCACGAACATTCTCGTCTTTGCGCTCTGGTTCTGGGAGCTCGACGGCGACGGACCCGATGCCCGGGCTCATGCGACTGCAGCCACGGAAGTTCAGAACGCCGACTTTTTGTTTCCTCAGATGCAATTGTCGCTGGCGAGCGGCGGGGGCGCGCACTGCGTCGATCCGTTCTGGAAGCCGCAGTTTGTGGACTATCTGTACCTGGCATTCACCAATTCGACGGCGTTTAGTCCTACCGACGTCATGCCGTTAAGCCGCTGGGCCAAGGCGCTCATGACGGTCGAGGCGATCATTTCGCTGATGACCATCGCCATCGTGGTGGCGCGTTCGATTAACGCCATCGCGTAGGGAGCGGCGGCTTCTTTTGCGCAAGGCCCAACTCCGGCGAGTTGTCCGGGGTTGTAGGACGGGATATGGAACGGCTCGAACCGGAAGGGTCGCCCGGCGCGGGTATGATGTAATGGTAGCCTGCGACCTTCCCAAGGTTGATGCGTGGGTTCGATTCCCACTACCCGCTTTGCCATTTGGGCGCGAAATTCACTCCGAAAGGCCTCTACTGGTCACAAACTGGTCACAGAGCTCCGAGAAAAGCTCGCAATAGGCGGGCCAGCCAACATATAGTTGCCCGCCATATAGACCGCCGCCGCCAGATACGACCCGCGAAACTTGGCTAGCCGTAGCGTTTGGGATTTGGAAAGGTCTGGATGCTGCCAATGGTCCCGTTCGAGCATGTAATCCATCGCGGTAACGGTGGAAGCGGGTAGACCGGATAGACAGTTGAACGGAGAAAAACCATGTCCCAAACCTTATCGACCTTGTTGCTTCGCAATCTCCACGACGTGTTCGGTGAGATTGACCCCGTGCGTCGACGCGCAGCGGTCGATGAAATCTTCCACGAAGACGCTGTGTTCTATGATCCTAACGGCGGCATTTACCGCGGCCGCGACGAGATCCACCACATCGCCGGCGTGATCAAGGCTACTCATCCTGACTTCCAATATCAGCCGCTCTCCCCGCCTGAGGAACTGGGCGATGGCTGTCGGGTCCGGTGGGTGTCGGGCAGCCCTGGCAAGCCGCCGGCTTACGCCGGAACCGATTTCATAATCGCCCGGGACGGCAAGATTACTGCCATCCATCTCTTCTTTGACGAGCTTCCTTGAACCCGGACATTGCGGCGGCGACATTAATCGCTCCGCCGCAGCCCTGTTGCACGGTTTAGGCCTCAATGAAATCTTCGGCGTCGTCGGACTTGCGCGACCGGATGTAGTCGACGGCTTCATAGACCGCACTCGTTGTAAAGCGCACCATCCATGCGTAGTCCTGCACGGAGAGGTTGTGCCACGGGTTGATGCGGTAGCGTCCTACGAGCGCTACGAGCCGCAACAAGGCGAAGCGTCGTTACGCACGAAACGTGCTCAAACGCTCGAGATGAAAACGAGACGAAACGAAGAATCACGGCTTCGATTCCCACTACCCGCTGTTCAGTGTTTTAAGCGAATATGGCGACGTAGCCAAGTGGTAAGGCAGGGCTCTGCAAAAGCCCCATTCGGCAGTTCGAATCTGCCCGTCGCCTCAAGGTCTATCGAGTGCGAATAGCGGTTGTCGGCGCCGGTGCGATCGGGGGGTTCCTCGCGGCGGCGCTGATCAAATCCGGCGTCTCCGTTGCGGTCGTCGCGCGCGGCACGCACTTAGCCGCGATCCAGCGCAACGGAATTATCGTTGAGAGCGATCTCGGCAGCTTTACGGCGCGCGTCGAAGCGAGCGACGATCTACGAACCCTTGGCGCTTTCGACGCCCTCTTGCTGACGTTCAAAGCCCATCAATGGCCGGAGATGCTTGGGCAGCTGCGATCCCGTTCTGGCTCTTCCACCGACGTCGTAACACTGCAGAACGGTTTGCCGTTTTGGTACGTTCGCGATCCGCCGCTTCGGAGCGTCGATCCCGGTGGCGCGATTGGCCGGCTCTTTCCGGACGATCGAGTTATCGGCGGGGTCGTGCATGTATCGGGAGAGACCGTTGCTCCGGGCTTCGTTCGGCAGAGCGGCGGATTGCGCTATGTGCTGGGCGGGCTTTCCCGCGGTCGCGATAGTCGCGTCGAGCGTCTCACGACTCTTTTCCGCAAGGCGGGGCTCGCGGCTGAGAGCGATCCCGACATTCGTGCGACCGTTTGGCTTAAACTGGTGAACAATGCCGGGCTCAACTCGGTCAGCGTGCTACGACGCGCCACGATCAAAGCGATGCTCGCCGATCCGGAGGCCCGCGCGCAAGTCCGTCTGGTCATGAGCGAAGCGTTACTCGTTGGACAGGCGATGAAGGTCGTCGCAGACGTTGACGTCGACGCGCGGATTGATTATGCGGCTCGGCTCAACGACGTCAAGACTTCGATGTTGCAAGATTACGAAGCGGGACGGCGGCTGGAGCTCGACCCGATCCTCGGAGCGGTCATCGAGCTTGCCGAACGCCACGGTGTGCCGGTTCCCAACTTGCGCGCGACATACGCCGCATTGCAGCAGCTGACGGCCTCCCAATCGTCGCGGTGAATGCCCAAACCTTGCCCGACGTAGACGTCGGCGATCTCAGCGGCATCGGGCCGAAGAGCGCTGCGTTATTTCGGGAGCTCGGAATCGAGACGGCTCGAGCTCTGCTGGAGTATCTGCCGTTTCGGTATGACGACCTGCGTTTGCCCACGCCTGCCGCGCGACTCGGCGAGGCAGGTGGTGAAGAGAACGCGGTCGGGCGCATCGTCGCCGTGAAGGAGCGGCGCGTTCGTGGCCTCGAGATCGTCGAGGTGCAACTGGTTGACGATGCCGGCGGTCGGTTCTCCGCAAAATGGATCGGTCGCAACCGCTACGTCTACGGTCGCTTCGAGGATGGCATGCGGCTCTTCGTGCGCGGTCGCGTCGAGCGGAACTTTACCGGACCGATCGTCAGCGTTACGCAATACGCGACGCTGAGCGAAAACGAAGAGTATCGTGGTGAGCTCGTTCCCGTCTATCGCGCCACGAAGGATCTGGCGAGCCGCAAAATCGCTTCGGTGATGAAGAAGAACCTGCCTCGGCTGCTCGAGTTATCTCCGCCCGATCCATTGCCGGCGTCGCTAGCGGCGGCACGGCGCTATCCGCCACTGCGCGACGCGTACCGCGCGGTGCATGCGCCGCGCGATCCCGAGGAAGCTCAGCGCGCGCGTGAGCGTTTTATCTTTGCAGAGTTCTTAGCGCTTGCGACGGCCGCGCAACTGCGACGTACCGAGCGCGAGCGCGATCACGACGCCCGCGCCCTACGCGTGCCGCCGGACTTGCTGCAGCGCTTCGAAGGGTTGTTGCCGTTCGCACTCACAGCCGCGCAACGCAAAGTGATCCTCGAGATCTGGGCCGACATGCGCCGCGACGTTCCGATGAACCGGCTTTTGCAAGGCGACGTCGGCAGCGGTAAGACCTTGGTCGCGGCGGCTGCGGTGATTCTCGCAGCGAGCAACGGCATGCAGTCCGCGTTGATGGCGCCTACCGAGTTGCTGGCATGGCAGCACGCGGCAAAGTTTGCGCCGTTGCTCTTACCATTTGGACTGGGCGTCGAAGCGGTTTTCGGCAGCCAAAGCGCACGTGCCCGGGAATCGGCGCTGTCAAAGCTTGCAAGCGGCGAAGCGGCCGTGGCGGTCGGCACGCACGCACTGCTCGAGCAGCGCGTTGACTTCGATCGCCTGGGCTTGGCGATCATCGACGAGCAACATCGTTTCGGCGTCGAACAGCGCGCACGTCTGCGCGCGAAGGCGATTTCGCCGCATTCGCTGCACATGACCGCGACACCGATTCCACGCACGCTGGCACAATCGGTGTATGCCGATCTCGATCTGTCGATAATCGACGAGCTTCCGCCGGGACGCACGCCGATCGAAACCTTTGCCGTGCGCGTCAGCCGATTAGAAGCGGTTTATGAGTTCGTGCGCAAGAACGTTGCGGCAGGCCACCAAGCTTACGTTGTTGCGCCGGCAATCGATGAGGGTGAGGGTTCGCTGACGGGCGCCGTGGCCGAGGCGGAGCGGCTGGCCAAAGAGGTCTTTCCCGACTTGCGGGTGGGGTTGCTGCACGGCCGTCTTTCACCGCGTGAAAAAGACGGTATCATGGGACGCTTTGTGCGCGGGGAACTCGATGTGCTGGTCGCAACGACCGTCGTGGAAGTCGGCGTCGACGTTGCCAACGCCAGCGTGATGGTCGTCCTCGACGCTCACCGCTATGGGCTCGCGCAACTGCATCAGCTTCGCGGTCGCGTTGGCCGCGGCGCCGCCAAGTCGTTTTGCGTTCTAATCTATCCCGACGATGACGCCGAACGCGAGCGGCTTGAAATCTTGACTCAGTCAACCGACGGCTTTTACATCGCGGATGAAGATCTGCGACTGCGTGGGCCCGGTCAGCTGGCCGGTACGGTGCAGTCTGGAGCGACGAATCTGCGCTTCGGCGATCTGCTGCGCGACATCGCAGTCTACCGAGCAGCTAAGACTGCTGCCGAGGCGATCGTCGCGCACGATCCGCAGCTCGCGCAATCCGAGAACGCCGGTCTTCGAGCCGCGCTCGAATCGCAGCCGAGTGCGCGAGCGCTCTTGGTATCCTCGTGAGGTTTAAAGCGCGGCGCCGCGAATAGCGGCGTCAATGCCAAAGCCTGGGTACCTCATCGCCGCGTTTGCGGCGATTACGATTCTGCCTTTGCTGACCGCCGTCGGCCGAGCCGCGCCCTCCGACGTTGCCCGCGCGACACTCCCCAACGGCCTTCGCGTGATCGTGGTACGGGATACGCTCGCGCCCGTCGCTACGGCCATGCTCAACTATCAAGTGGGCTCGGACGAGCAATGGATTCCGGGGCTGGCACACGCCACGGAACACATGATGTTTCGCGGAAGCGCTACGCTGTCGTCGTCGCAGCTCATGGACGCGGTCGGTATCACCGGTGGCGATTTCGATGCCGAAACGCAGAGCGGCATTACGCAGTATTACTTCACGGTTCCATCGGCCTATCTCGACATCGCTCTTCGCGCGGAACGGTCACGCGCAACCGGCCTGCTGATGTCACCGCAATTGTGGAATCAAGAGCGCGGCGCGATCACACAGGAGGTCCAGCAGGATAACAGCGACGCCTTCTATCGTCTGTTCATCAAGATGCAGCAACGCCTGATCGGTGGCACACCCTACGCGAAGAACACGCTCGGAACGGTCGAAGATTTCGCCAAGAACGTCACCAGCGCGCAGCTGCTTAAGTTTTATCACGCGTGGTACCATCCCAACAACGCGATCTACGTCATCACCGGAGACGTCGATCCCGCGCGAACGATCTCGGAAGTAAAGGCGCTTTTCGGCGACATCCCGGCGGCAAAGGTGCCGGCACGCGCGCCGGTGCGGCTTGGGCCACTCAAGGGCACAATCTATCACGACACATCGGACCAGTCGTTCACCGCGGTGGTGCTCGGCTATCGCTTTCCCGGGTACGACAGTCCGGATTACGCGGCCGGCGAAATTCTCAGTGACGTGCTTTCGAGCCAGCGCAGCAATTTTGGCGGATTGCCGTACACCGGAAAAGCGTTGGCGACGGAATTTCTCTCGCAGGCCTACGGGAAGGCGGCGATCGGCATTGCCTTTGCAGCGGTACCGGTCACGACGCCCCCGGGAACGATCGATCGCGAGCTCCGCTCGATCTTGGACGCTTACAAGGTCGCCGGCGTACCGCCCGATCTTGTGGCTGCGGCAAAGCTCCGCGAGGTTTCGCAGCTCGAGTTTAACGCGAACTCGATCGAGGGCCTCGCAACCGAGTGGAGTCAAGCGGTCGCGATACAAGGACTCCGATCGCCCGACGACATGGTCGCCCAGTTCGATCGGGTGACCGTTGAAGACGTTAATCGCGTCTTGCGGACGTATTTGGACAACAATCGCGTCGTTGCGGCGTATGCCGTTCCGAAGAACAGCGGCGTAACCGGTAGCGGCAGCGGAGAATTGGCAAAAGAGAACAACGAAATCCCGCCGACCACGCACGAACCGATTCCGACGTGGGCGCAACGCGTGCTCGACCATCTCAGCGTTCCGGAACAAACCCTCGCGCCGACCGACGTGACGCTTTCGAATGGCATTCGCTTGATCGTCCAGCCGGAGCATATTAGCCATACGGTCGTCGTTGCCGGCGAAATCCATAGCAATCCGTCGGTGCAAGAGCCGATGGGTAAGGACGGCGTCGCGGGGGTCGCGGCAGGTCTACTCCCCTACGGGACGACGACGTACGACCGTTTGGGACTCCAAGCGCAGCTCGATGCGATTGCGGCGACGACCACCGCCGGCACCGACTTCGGACTCGACGTTCTCTCGTCACATTTCGAGCGAGGCGTGGAGCTGTTGGCCGACGAGGAGCTGCGTCCCGCGTTGCGTGCGTCGGATTTTGCGATCGTCCGTCAGCAGAGCGTGGGACAGCTCGTCGGTGAAATGACCTCGCCCGAGCATCTTGCGGAGGTAGCGCTGAATAAGGCGCTCTATCCGCCGGGCGACCCCGCGCAGCGCTTCCCCACGCCCAAGAGCGTCGGTACGCTGACGCTGGACGACGTGAAAACGTGGGTCTCGGCGGCGTATCGGGCCGATCTTACGACGATCGTCGTGATCGGCGACATCACGCCGGATGCGGCCAAGTCCGCTTTTGAGAAGTATTTTGGTGGCTGGAAAGCGGCCGGACCAAGGCCAAACGTGGACGTCCCGCCGGTTCCGCCCAACTCGCCCAGCCAAGTGAACGTTCCGGCAAACGGGCGCGTCCAGTCCTCGGTGCGCATGGTCGAGACGCTGCCGATCGTGCGAGCTGATCCCGCATGGGCGCAGCTCGAACTTGCCAATGCGGTGCTGACCGGCGGTTTTTATTCGTCGCTGCTCTACCACGACTTGCGTGAGGTGCACGGCTACGCTTACGCGGTCGATAGCCGCGTCGCCGCGGGAAGGATTCGTGCAACGTTTAATCTCGGTTACGCTTGCGATCCTGTGAATATCGTTCCCGCCGAGGTCCAGGTAAAGGCCGTGCTTACGCAACTGCAGCGACAACTGATTGAATCGTCGAGACTACAGCGTTCCAAGGCGCTGCTCATCGGCGAAGTGCCGATTCGCGAGGCGAGCTACGACGGCGTGACGGGACAACTGCTGGAGTATGCGACGCTCGACCTGCCTTTGAATCAAAACGTCGTTGACGCCCGAGCCGAACTCGAAGCGAGTGCCGCAAGCGTACAGGCTGCACTGGCTCGCTACGTTCGACCAAATGGCTTCGTTCGCGTCGTGACCGGGCCCGGAGCGCCGTAGCGGACTAGGACCCGGGCGCGTCCGGCGTCGAACGCGCCCTTTATGGAAGCGGTTTGCGGGATCGGTTTTGATCTCGATCATACGCTCGCAATCGACAACCGGCTCGAGCGCGTGGCCTTTTTACGCTTGCTGGAAGCCGTGTTGGCGGAAGGTGGACGCTCGCTCGGGCCGCTCGCGCTCGAGATCGACGGCATCGATGAGTTGCTGACGCAGCAGCGCCGCGGTGAGTTCTCGATCGACGACGCGGTGCGCCGGTTCGTTGCCGCTCATGACGTCGAGCCGACCGAAGCACATGTGGAATGGTTCCGCACGGCGGCCGTCTCGATGGTAGACGATCTCGTAGTGCCCCTGCCCGGCGTGAGCCGCACGCTCGCAGCGTTACGCGACCGCGGCATCGCGATCGCAATCTTGACGAACGGCTGGAATCCGATCCAACGCCGAAAGGCGCGGCGAGCCGGCTTCGATGGCGAGGTGTTGGTCAGCAGCGAGATCGGAGTGCAAAAGCCGGCCGCCGGTTCGTTCGAACGCTTGCTGCACACGCTAGGGACGCCGCCTGAGCAGACCTGGTACGTCGGCGACGATCCCCATAGCGACGTGGCCGGTGCGCACGCGGCCGGCTTGCAGGCGATTTGGATCGATTGGGAAGGCAAGGAGTTCCCGCCGGATCTCCGACCTGCGGAGCACACGATTCGGAATATTGACGAGCTCTTGGAGCTCGTGCCCGCACCGGTGCGCGTTTCGTGATCAGAGTATTGGCGATTGCCGGCGCAGCGGGCATGCTGCTCGGTGCGGCTTCTCCGGCGAGCTATCAGAATCGACTGATCGATCTCGAACGCAGCTACATCTATTGGTCGTTCGCTGACAATCCCACCGCCGCAACCGATGCCGGCATTCACGACTACGATACGCGCCTTGCCGACTTTTCCGCCTCCGCGCAACGGGCGCAGATGGCGCAGTTGCGGCGATATCGCAACGAACTTGCCGCCCTGCAGCCGCCGGCCGGCGGCACCGCGCACGAACGAGTCGATTATCTCTTGATCCGCGCCAACCTCGAAGGCGACTGGTGGACAAGGGCCGTCCTGCGCGGTTTGCAGCGCAACCCCTCCATCTATGAAGGGGAATGCAGCAACGGGATCTTTTCCATCATCAAGCGGGAGTATGCCAGCGACGAAACGCGAACCCGCGCGGCGATCGCGCGACTCCGTGCTTGTCCGCGCGTGCTGGAACAGGGTCGCGCCAATCTCACCGATACGGTGCGCGAATTCGCCCAGATCGCGTCAGAGGACATTCGCGATGGCGACTCGCTCTACACGATCAGTCTCAACGAAGTCGCCCGCGGCGCTTCGCCGGCAGCGCGCGCCGATTTGGCGAGCGCCCAAACCGTCGCTCTGAACGCGCTCCATTCGTATCGATCCTGGCTCGACTCGCATATGACGAGCTTTCATTCCGGCGGATTCGCAGTAGGCCGAAAGCAGTACGACTGGATGCTCAGGCGCGTCTTACTCCTGCCCTTTGACGCCCGCGAAGTCGCGCAAATCGGACGGATCGAATTGGCGCGAGACCGCGCATTGGAGCTTTGGGAAGCGTCTCGCGATGCGTATGAACCCGCCGCCTCGCCTCCACCAGCCTTCGCCTCGAAGGCCGGGTTCCTCGCCTATTACGAGCGCAGTCTGCAAACGATCGTCGCATTCATCAACTCGCATCAGATCGTCGACATTCCCCCCTACATCGGCCCGTTCCACATCGTCGAGGTCCCTCGCGCGCTCGCGGCAACGTACCCTGGTGGATTTATGAATCCCCCGCCCATGTTCTCGAGCGATCCGCAGGGGTTCTACTTCGTTCCGGACTTCAGTCCGAGCAACCAAAGTTTTTTCGTGGAGCAAGCGCGCCAATCCGTGCTTCCGCTCCTTGGCCACGAGGGCATTCCCGGCCACTTCATGCAGTTCACGTACGCGTATCACAACCCGGACTTCGTGCGGCACGTGCAAGGCGATGGCGTCTTCGCGGAAGGCTGGGCCTTCTACGGTGAAGAGATGCTCATGCGCGAAGGACTGTACGCGAACGATCCCGGTGCGCGCCAACAAGTGATCCACCTCATGCGCCATCGCGCGACGCGGATCGGCGTGGACGTGGGGTTGGCAACCGGAGCCATGACGTTACCGCAAGCCATCGCGTACTTTCAACAGAATGCGGGCATTGATGAGGTGACGGCACGGGGAGAGGCCACACGCTTTGCGATGGGCCCGGGACAGGCGATCGATTATCTCGTCGGCAAATCGCAGATCGAAACGTTGCTCGGACTGGTTCGCGATCGCGAAGGCGCCCCGTTCTCGTTGCGAAGTTTTCACGATCGACTGCTTTCGTATGGGACCGTCCCCTACTCAACGATCCGATATGAGTGGCTCGGCGACGACAGCTGGATTCGTCCGGCGCTGTCGCCCATGGCCCCACAGGAGTTTTAGGAAGCCGTGCCTCGCATCACGGGCGGATCGCTCGGAAGCCGAAAGCTTCGCTCGCCCAAGGGCACGCACGTGCGCCCCACGCCGGGCCGGGTGAAGGAATCGCTTTTCTCGATCCTGATGCCCCGGCTGGCGGGCGCGCGCGTTCTCGACCTCTTTGCGGGTACGGGTGCGATCGGATTCGAAGCGGCGTCGCGCGGTGCGTCGCGTGTAGTTTCCGTTGAAGGCCAGCGAGAAATCGCGCATGCGATCGAAGACGCTGTAAAGAGCCTCGGGGTGGAGGATGTCGTGACGGTCTTCCCTGCGCCGGCGGAACGAGCGCTTTACCGCCTCGAGGGTCCGTTCGATATCGTCTACCTCGACCCACCGTACGCCGATCCCGTTCCGCTGCAGCTCCTACGTCTGCTGCGCGAGCGCAAGCTGCTTGCCCCGGATGCCCTTGTCGTCTACGAGCATGCCGCCAAGCGAATCCTACCCGAGATACCCGGGTATCGTTCCGTGCGAGAAGAAGTGTATGGCGATGTCGCCCTCGCCTTTCTGTCACCGGAATCTTGAGGTTCGGTGACAAACGGTAAGCTTGGACGCACTACGCGGGCCGTTTATCCGGGATCGTTCGACCCACCCACGAACGGCCATCTGGACGTCATCGAACGCGCCGCCAGATGTTTCGGCGAGCTGCTCGTCGCGATCGTCGTCAATCCGCAAAAGCGGGCGCCGATGTTTTCGCTCGAAGAACGCGAGGAGATGCTCGAAGCCAGCGTCTCGACCTTGCAAAACGTTCGCGTCGAACACTTCACTGGGCTGCTTGCGGATTATGTCCGAGCGGCACGTGCCGACGTGATCGTGAAAGGGCTGCGCGTGGTCTCGGACTTCGAAAGCGAAATGTCAGCGGCGCTGATGAACCGCTCACTCTCGGACGTCGACACGCTATTCTTGATGTCCGATCAGAAGTATT
>DAIMCN010000061.1:0-12974 GCA_036726365.1 Candidatus Cybelea sp. | reverse complement strand
GGCGCTGGCGACCTTCACCGGCAACGCCATCAGCGTCTTGCTGACGACGTGGCCGCTCATGCCGCTGGCGATTCGCTTCTTCCGGCCATGGCTCTTTCCGGAGGGCCGGCCGCGCGCGCTCGTGCTCGCGATGCCGTTCGTGCTACTGGGGTTCTACGCGCTCGAGATCTTGCTGTTATGGCGCCTCCTGTAGCGGCAGCCTCGCGAAAATGCGATCTTCGCTAAACGGCAGGGCGGTGAAACGCACGCCGGTCGCCGCCTTGAGCGCATTGCCGATAGCGGGCGCGACCGGATTGATCGTATTCTCCGCGATCGATTTCGCGCCGAGCGGGCCGATCTTGTCGTAGGTATCGGCGAAAAAAACGTCGGTTTCGGGCGCGTCGGCGAACGCCGGGATACGATAGTTGCGCAGCGTCGGGTTGACGACCGCGCCGGCGGCGTTGTAGACCATTTTTTCCTGTAGCGCGTAACCGAGGCCCTGGACGACGCCGCCGATGACTTGGCCGCGCAATTGGTTCGGATTCATCACGACGCCCGCATCGACGGCTTCGATGTTGTACAGAATGCGAATCTCGCCGCTCACGCGATGGACGCACAGGCGAACGCCGTAGACGATGAACGACACGGTACGCGGCGAACCGTAGGCCTTGCGGAAGGCGGCGAGCGGATCGCCGGCCTTTTCCGCGGCCGCGTAGAGTTCGACAAGCGGAACGCGCCGGTCGCCGCATATCACCCCGTCGTCATCCATGCGGCAACGATCGAGCTGGCCGCCGGTGGTGCGGGCGGCAAACGCCAGAATTTTTTCGCGGAGCGCGGTCGCCGCGTTTTCGACGGCCTTGGCCGGCACCATCATGCCGACGCTCGCGAACGTTCCGCTGTCGTACGGCGTCTTATCGGTGTCGGCGTTGACGAACGAAACGCGCGCGGTCCGGCATCCCATGATCTGCGCGACGATTTGCTGTTGCGCGGTCACCAACCCGTTGCCGATTTCCACCGAGCCAACGGTAAAATGGTACCCTCCGTCCGCCAGCAGCGAGACTTCGGATCCCGAGCGTTGCTCGGTCGGCGGAACGCAGTCGAGCATTGAAATCGCGACGCCGCTCCCTTCGAGCCAGTCATCACCCGCGGGCTTGGGCAGCCCGCGGCCGCTCGCAAGAGCATCTTCGACGGCATCGACGCACTGATCCAGCCCGTAGCTTCCCATCGTAAGGTCGGAAATCTCCGCCAAGGCAGATTGTAAGTTGTCGTTCGGTCCGACCATATTCTTTCGGCGCATCTCGATCGGATCGATCTCCAGCAACGCCGCCAACTCGTCGATCGCCGATTCGATCGCAAACGTCGGTTGGGTCGAGCCGTATCCGCGGAATCCTCCGCCGCACTGCATGTTGGTGTAGACGGCGTACCCGTCACCCTTCTTGTTCGGGCACTTGTAAATTGCCCAGGGTCCGGACATTCCGTTGGCGAGCGTCTCGCCGCCGTGATTTCCATAGGCGCCAGTATTCGATACGACCCGATACTGCATCGCCGTAAGCGTACCGTCTCTCTTCGCACCGAGTTTCACGTGCGTCTTCATCGGGTGACGCGTCGTGGCGCCTACGAACTGTTCTTCGCGCGTGAACTCCCACTTGACGGGACGCCCCGTCTTCATCGCCGCCAGGAGCGGAAGGTCTTCGCTCATCATATCTTGCTTGCCGCCGAAGCCGCCGCCGACTCGCTCGGTAAAGACGTGCAAGTCTGCCGGCATGATTCCGAACAGATAACAGAGTTTGCCTTTAACGATGAACGGGCCTTGAACGCTCGTGCGAACGTGCCAGCGGCCATCGTCGCTGCGCCACGCGATCGATTGCATCGTCTCGAGATGTACGTGCTGCTGGCGGGGCGCGTCGTAGATTTCTTCGTAAACCGCGTCCGCTTCGGCAAATCCGGCTTCGACGTGTCCGACCTCGCCGTGGATTTCGACGAAGATGTTCTTGTCCGGATGCAGGATGCGCGATTCGGGGTGCACGTCGTGCAGAACCGGTGCACCCGGCACCATGGCTTCCTCCGGATCGAAGACGGCCGGAAGAATTTCGTACTCGACTTTAAGCTTGCGGCAGCCCTCCTCGGCCGCCCCTTCGGTCTCGGCGACGATCGCGACGAGACGCTGGCCGACGAAACGCGCGACGTCATCGAGCATGTACGTATCGTCCGGGTCGACGCGATTGTCTTCGTGAATCGCGGTCGTATATAGGCGACGCGGGACGTCTTCCCAGGTAAAGATCGCAACGACGCCGGCAACGGCCATCGCTTCGGTACGATCGATCGAGACGATTTTGGCGTGCGCGTGCGGCGAACGGAGCACTTTGAGGTGCAGAAGCCCGTCCATTGGCGGGATGTCGCTGGTGTAGCGCGCGTGGCCGGTGACGATGTCGTGCGCGAACGGGTTGGGAACGCTCGTTCCGCTCGACGCACCCGCCTTGTCGGCGATGACGTTCTTGACGCCGGCGAACGCGTCGCGAATCGATCCGTACCCGGTGCAGCGGCAAAGGTTCCCTTTTAACGCACGTGGCAGGTCGCGTTTTTGCTCGTCGGTGAGCGACGCCGCGGTCATGATCATGCCTGCGGCGCAGTATCCGCATTGGAAGCTCTGCGCGTCGAGGAAGGCCTGCTGCATCGGGTGCAGCACGCCGTTCTTGGCCAGCCCCTCGATCGTCGTGATCTCTTTGCCTTCGGCTCGAAATGCTGGATAGAGACAACTGTGCACGGGCTTTTCGTCGACCCATACCGTGCATGCGCCGCAATCGCCACCGTCGCAGCCCTTCTTGACGCCGTACCAGCCGAGGTCTCGAAGAAAAACCCGGAGGCATTCACCCGGCGCCGGCGTCGCTGCAAAGCTCTTACCGTTAACCTGAAGCTTCACGCTCCCAACTCCTGGCGAATCTGCTCCGCATAGTGATAGGTCAAATGCCTGCGGTGTGCCGGCGAGCCATGCACGTCGTCGAGATAGAGTGAATCGGGGATCGCGGCGTCGATGGCGTTGCGAAGCTGCGCGGCTGTAGGCATCCCATCAAACCCGAGCAGGATTGGTTTTACGGTGGCGGCCGTTATGGTGAGGAGCAGATCGCCGGCTCCCTCGCCCCGAGTGCCGATGAGGAGGACCGACGAACGCCCCAGGTGGGTGAGCTCGGAGCGGCGGAACGCGAACGATTTCATCATGGCCGTGATAGGAATGCGGATGCTGCGGAGCAGCTCACCGCGCTCGAGTGAGTTTGCGTGGTTTCCGGTCACAAAATCGGCGGCACGAACCTCGCGCGCGGCACCTTCGCGCGGCAGGAGCGTATACGTTGCCTCAAGCGCCACCGTGAGCGAGATCATCGGGCCTGCCGGCAGCGACATCACGATATTCCCTCCGATCGTCGCTTCGTTCCAAATCTTGAACGAGGACAAGAAGGCTCGGCAGCACTCGCCGAAGAGCGGCCCGGCCTTCCACTCTACGGGTGGTTGGAACGCGTAGAGTTCGGCAATCTTGCAGGTTGCGGCAAACTCGATACCGGCCGGCATGATTTCGATCGCTCGCCAGCCGAGCGTTTCTAGGTCAATGAGGGTGTCGGTCTGGATTTGCGGCTCGGAGAAGAGCCACGTCCCGCCTGCAAGCCACGCATACCCGGCTTGCCAGTGACGGATCTCGTCGGCCGATCTTGGACGTTTGATTTCGGTTATCGTATTGAGGTTCATTTAGATCTCTATCGAGCGTGCGCAAGAGCGGCGCGTCGAACGGAAACTGCAGTGTGATTTCTTCGACGAAGAAGCCGCGTTTCCCAGGCCTACCGGCCCCGCCGACCGAACCGAACCAGCCGTGCGGAACGTTTTCGCAATCGTCGCGAAATGGCTCGAGCAAGACCGATCGTTCGCGCTGGGAACGTTGGTCGCGTTGCGCGAGGCGGCCACCGCGCCTGTTGGAACGACGGTTGCAGTTGACGAGCGCGGGTCCGTCTTCGGTAACATCGGTGCGGGTTGCTATGAGGCCGAGATCGTTGAAGCATGCGTGCGGACTGCTCGCGACGGCCGATCGCGCAGGCTCGAGATCGATCTTACGACCGACGATGAGGTAATGGGTGGTGCCGGATGCGGTGCTGCGATGGAGGTTATCGTCTGGCGTCCAACAGCGGCCTTTCGGAATGTGGCGCGCGCGATCGTGGCCGGCGACCACGACGTACGTTTGATCATCGAGAACGACGAAGGGGATGGTTCCCGCGCAGCATTCGAGCACGTCTTCGCGCGGAAAGAGACGCTGATACTGGTTGGCGCAACCGCGCTCGCGGCCGAGCTGGCAGCGATTGCCAGGCGCCTCGATTTCAACGTCGTCGTAGTCGATCCACGACCAACCTTTGCAACGAAGGAACGAATACCCGATGCGAGCGAGATCGTGCGCGCGTGGCCCGAAGACTACCTGCCGCGCGTGCTCTCAGAGCAGACGCCGATCGTGATGCTCTCGCACGACCCGAAGTTCGATCTCGCCGGACTCCGCTGTGCGCTCGACTCGCACGCTCCGTATATCGGACTGTTGGGAAGTCGCCGCTCGCAAGCGGCACGTCGCGCATCGCTGCGCAGCGCCGGTTTCGACGAAGGTGCGCTAGCGCGAATCCACGGCCCTGCGGGATTGCAGCTCGGCGGCGCGAGCGTTGCCGAGACCGCGCTTTCGATCATGGCAGAGTTGGTGGCGGTCCGGCATGGCGGCGACGGAACGCCGCTGCGGATCGGCCGGGGCGCCATTCATCGCCAACTCGAACGCGTTGGCGGCAGTTCATGAGCGATCGCGAGGTTCAAGCGATCATCCTTGCGGCCGGCCAATCGTCGCGCGTCGGCAAGCAGAAGCTGCTGATGGACTTTGGCGGTCGAGCGTTGATCGAGTACGCGATTGCGGCTGCCCAACGCTGGAGTCCCGTCGCGGTCGTCGGCCCCGACGTCGGCGCGTACCTCGACGGGCGCCGGGACGTGGTGCTGCTGCACAACGATGCGCCGGCGCTCGGTATGTCGCACTCGTTGACGCTAGCCAATCGCTTCGTGCCGAGCGATCGTACCTTGCTCGTCTTGCTCGGTGACAAGCCGCTGGTCAGTCAGACACTGATCGAAACGATTTGCTTGGCGGCGGCTGAGGCGGACGTCGTATATCCGCTCTACGACGACGAGCCCGGCCATCCGGTTTGGCTTTCGCCGCACGCTCGTTTACACATCGACGGGCTTCCTCCGGGCGACACGGTGCGCCTCCTGCGCACGCATCCGGGCCTCGTGCAACGCGCCGTCGAGACGGCGGATCGCGGGGCGGTGTTCGATATAGATACAATCGACGAGTTACGAAGTTTACCAACTCGCTAGAACAATATTCCACAAGGGGAGGTCGTTACCGCATGAAACGCCTGATCGTTTTCGACTTAGATGGCACGTTAGCGCCAAGCAAATCGGCGCTCGATGACGAGATGGCGATTCTTCTGAGCAGACTAATTGGCGTCATGCAGGTCGCAATCATTTCCGGGGGCGACTTTCCGCAGTTCCAAAAACAGGTCATCGACCGGCTCCCGCAGGGAACCGATCTCGCGAATCTGTCGATACTGCCCACGTCGGGCACTAAGTTTTTCAAATACGACGGTGCGTGGCGCGCGCTCTATGCGGAGAACCTTACCGACGACGAAAAACAGCGCATCGAGCATGCGCTCGAGCAAGCCGTCGAGCAAACCGGCTATCAGCCGAAGGAAACGTGGGGCGAGCGCATCGAGGACCGCGGCACCCAGATCACCTACTCGGCACTCGGACAAGAAGCGCCGCTTGAGGCCAAGGAAAAATGGGATCCGGATTTCGCCAAGCGCAAAGCGATTCAAGCCATTCTCGATAAAACGCTGCCCGATTTCTCCGTACGTTTGGGCGGCACCACCTCGATCGACGTCACCCGTCCCGGCATCGACAAGGCTTACGGTATACGCAAACTACGCGACGTGCTCGGCATTCCGATCGCAGAAATGCTCTTTATCGGCGACGCGATCTTCCCCGGCGGCAACGACTACGCGGCGTTACAAGCGGGAACCGAAACCATCGCCGTGCGCGCGCCCGACGACACCAAGCGGCTGATTCAGGCGATCGTCGCCTGCGAGAGCTAAGGGGTTTTCCCAAAGGTGACCGCATTGCTACGATGAAACGCGCTTTGGCATGCAAATGATGAATAGCGCAAGATGGACCTTCACACTCTTCCTTGCTGTGTTAGTGGCCGTACCCGCATTGGCGGCAACGCAGGTAGTCTCGGTTTTATACGCAGGATCGCTCGTAACGCCGATGGAGGGTCCAGTAAAAACGGCGCTCGCGCAACGCGGCATCGACTTCCAAGGACAAGGCGGTGGAAGCAAGATGCTTGCCAACCTCATTTCCGCGGGTGTCAAGCAACCAGATATTTTTATCAGCGTCGATCCAAAGATCGTCCTGGGGCTAGGCTCTAAAGTTCTCGATGCTGAGACTTTCGCGTCCACGAGCCTCGGGATTGGATGGTCGGAGAGTTCAAAGCACGCCGCACTATTCGCGAGCGTCGCCGCCGGCAAGACTTCGATCGTATCCGCACTCTCAACGCCGGGCCTTGCAATCGGTCGCACGGATCCAAAGCTCGATCCTAAGGGCGTCTATACGGTAGAAGCGATGATGCTTCTCGCCGGACCCGATGGCGAAAAGCGGATCCTCGGCGTCCCGGAAAATGACGCTCAGATATTTCCTGAAGAAGATCTGCTTGCGCGGATCGATACAGGGCAGGCCGACGTTGGTTTCTTTTACCGAACGGAGGCCGTTGCGAGAAAACTGAACTTCATCCCGCTGCCGGGCAAGGCGTCGATGAGCGATCAAATCACTTACACGATTGTCGATTTGCGCGACGCTCCGCATCCAGACGCAGCGAAACAGTTCGAGCAGTTCATCTTAGACGGGCAGGGTAAGGCAATTCTGCAGAGTGCCGGGGTGGAGTATCTATCCGCGCCGATCGTCCTGGTAGAAAAGCACTAAGGCGACCAAACCTTAGCAGCGGAACCCCTTCTGCTTATCGGCCGACCGTATAGTTCTGGAAATGCCACGAGCCGGCCATGAACGTACATCCGAGGGCAAAGACGGCCCAGCCGGCGAGCAACCAGAGATCCTTCAATTCTTTGGTCATGCGCCATAGTCTAGCGGGCCAGGCGTACGGAAACGTCACCAGGCAGCCAAAGTCGCGTCTCAGAGCCCGAACGCGTACATGTTGCCGTCCCCCGAGCCGACGTAGACGATCCCGTTGGCCACCGCCGGTGACGAGAAGACTTGGTTGCCGGTGTGATAGGACCACAGCTTGGCCCCCGTGGCGGCGTTGAGCGCGTACACGTTGCCGTCCGCGGAGCCGACGTACACCACATGGTGAGCTACCGCCGGCGACGAGAGCACGAGGTTGCCGGTGGTGTAGGACCACAGCTTGGCCCCGGTGGCGGCGTTGAGGGCGTACACGCTGTCGTCGATGGAACCGACGTAGACCACTCCGTGGGAGACCGCCGGTGACGAGTTCACGAGGTCGCCGGTCGCGTAGGACCACAACTTGGTCCCCGTAGCGGCGTTGAGAGCATACACCTTGCTATCCTCGGCGCCGACGTAGACGACGCCGTTGGCCACTGCCGGCGACGAGTATACTTCGTTTCCGGCGGTGTAAGACCACAGCTTTGACCCTGTGGCGGCTTTGAGCGCATACACGTTGCCGTCCTCGGAACCGATGTAGACCGTCCCGTTCGACACCGCCGGCGACGAATCAACGACGAGGCGGGTGGCGTAGGACCACAGCTTTGTCCCGGTAGCGGCTTTGAGCGCGTACACCTTGCCGTCCTCGGAACCGATGTAGACCACTCCGTCGGCCAACGCCGGCGATGAGGTCACATCGTAACCGGTGGTATAGGACCACAGCTTAACTCCTGTGGCGGCGTTCAGCGCGTATACGTTTTTGTCGTTGGAGCCGACGTAGACCACTCCGTTCGCCACCGCCGGTGACGAGAAGACTTGGCCACCGGTGAGAAAGGACCATAGCTTGTTCCCGGTGGCAGCCTCGAGGGCATATACGTTGCCGTCGTAGGAGCCGACGTAGATTACTCCGTTGGCCACCGCCGCCGACGAACCGCCGCAGATCGACCCGTAGCAGCCGGTGAAGTAAGACCACCGCTTCTGCAGCCGGTTCGCGTTGCGTGGCGACAGCGTTCGCTCGTGAGGGTTGAACCTGCCGCCGGAGGGGCTAAAGCCGAACTCGGACCAGTTCACCGCGCGGCTCATTCCGCCGGCGTAGGCGCCCGGGAACGCGTTACCGGACCTTCCCGGCGTCATAGTACCTTGCGTGGAGCACGCTGCCGTGGCGACACCGAGCGCCAGCGAGATCGAGACCAGGAATTGAGCCCTCATTTGCATCTGTCTCCGAGTCTGGTAAGCGAATTAAAAGGTACGTGACGCCTGTAAGGAAAGTCTGAATCCCAGGGCTGCGTCAATATGAACAAAAGAGCAAATGAGAAGAAGCGCGACGGCGGCCCATCGGTGGTGCGCTTCAAGGCCCGGCTCATTCGGCATCCCAAGCCGCCAAAAGCTAGTTCCTCGACGCTGCTCGACGTTCCGAAAGCGATCGGTAGCAAACTGCGCGGCATGACCAAGCTCGAGGGCACCATGAACGGACATCCGTTCCGTGCGGCAATGGAACCAAACACATCCGGGTGCCACTGGCTGCGTGTAAACAAGGCGATGCTAGCGGGCGCCGGTGCCGGCGCGGGCGACATTGTGAAGCTCGCCATCTTGGGACCGGAGCCTGAACCGACCATCCCCGTCGATCTCCGGAAAGCCCTCAGTGCTTCCGGCGAGGCCAAAACATTATGGAAAGATCTCTCGTCCGACGGTCGTCGCATTTGGATCCGGTGGATCGAATCGGCAAAGAAACCTGAAACGAGGGCCCGACGGGTTATGCGGACCGTCGACCAGCTCTCCTCCGGAAAGCGGCGCCCATGTTGTGTGAATGTTTATGAATTTATGTTGCGCCGCGTGCAAGAATAGAACAAGGGAGGAAACATGAACTCGCGCAGGAGTGTAGCGGTTCTGACCTTTACCGTCATTATTCTTGCTGGGTGCTCCGGCACGCCTCAATCAAATCTCACTCCGAGCACTGCATCGACCGGCGCGGTCTTCACGACGACGACCTACACATACGTCGACCTCGGCCCCGGACCAAACGGCAAAGATGCATATGGATACGGTGAGAGCCTCAGTGCGCAGGCCGGTGCCTACTTCGATCACACGATCTCGTGCGGGAAGGATTGCTCGTCCAAGGTCTACTACCCGCTCGCGTGGTCGGGGCCCAGCTCGAAGCCGGTCGTCCTCTTGCCCCAATTCTATGTAGAAGGCTGGGCGTATGGGGCCGGCAACTCGCTGATCGTCGGGACCCTCATCACGAATGACGGCGGCTTCTTTGGATTTCCCCACGCCGCATTGTGGCAGGGCTCTTCGCATACCTTCACCGACCTCAACCCGTCCGGCAGTTGCGGAAGTTGTTCGCCGGGATCGAACGCGTATGACGCCAGCGGAACCTATATCGCCGGATCCGGCGGGTCACCGGAGCACGCGCTGTTATGGAAACTCGGACAGTTGCAAGCGCCCGTCGACTTGAATCCGGCCGGTTTTGCATATTCCGAGGCGTACGTCGTGCATGGTACCGCGCAGGCGGGCTACGCTTTCTCAAGCACGACGAATACCAACCACGCCATTCTTTGGAACGGCACCGCTGCAAGCGCGGTCGACCTGACGCCGTCGACCTTGTCGAGCGCCTACGTCACGGGGCTGGGACACCGTAGCGAGGTCGGATGCGGCACGCCCGTTGGCATGTCGGTGATCCACGCGCTTTTGTGGCACGGCACCGCCGCGAGCATGGTCGATCTCCATCCCGCGGGCTTCACCGATTCGTGCGCTCGCGCCGCACAGGGTCGCGTGGACGTGGGATACGGGCACACCAGCGCCTCGGGTGCGCTGCATGCATTGCTCTGGAAAGGCAGCGCGCAGACCGCGGTCGACCTCCAGCAGTTTTTGCCGAACACGTTCACGAGTTCCGAAGCGTATGCGATCGACACGACCGGAGCCATCCTCGGATCCGCGTACTCGACGAGCACGGCCTCGTGGCACGCGGTGATATGGGTCCCCTGAGCTAGACTGCGCTGCCCGGTTGCAACAACCGTCGCCTGCATTCGTAGAGCATCGCGGCCGAGCTGAGCTCCTCTGACTACGCGCAAAACATCGATCCAGCGATGGACGCCATAGCGTCGTTCCACGACGTCGCTCTGACGGACGAATTGGCACCTTTGCTGGCGCTAGGTGACGAAGGCAAGATCGAGGCCACGTATACGGCGTTCTTTAGCAACCCACTTCACAAGTTCAGCCAGGATGAGTGCGCGATTGAGGCGCTCGCGCACGACTGCATCGAAAGAACCAAGCAAAAGTGGCGCTGCTGCTTTTTCAACTCAATGTGAGGTCGAATCCCTCGTCGAGTCTCGCCTTCGATGGGCTCGGCGACGCCTTGGCCGCCCTAAAACAAAAAGGAGAGGCGTTGAGGGCTTACCGCACGGCGTTGAGTATAGACCCGAAGGACGCAATCGCGGCCTCCAGCATCTCGCAACTTGAGTCGCAACGGTAGGGAACGGGGAATGCTCGGCTGCGGCCCAGGACTCGGTTCCGGAACCGCGGGAACGGGCTCTACCTCGTTGATTACACGCTCCGTAAATGCGCCGCTATTGCCTGCATAGCAGTCTGCAATGCCGTCCAGATACTATCGCACACTGTCCATCTGTTTCGTCAAGCCCAGGATGTTTTTAGTACCCCGTTAACTATCGATAGGTGAAGAGTGCGCTTCATTTCCCCCGCGTCGTTACTGCGGTCGTCGCGACCGCCGTCTCTTTCAGTCTCTTGCCAATGACCGCGTCCGGCGCCCGGTTTCCGAACGCCGTCGAAAAAACGTTTGTCGTCACGGGTGGCGCTGCGGCGTCCTTGGCGACGTTGCTCGGCATGTCGACGTCCGGCTCGTCTTCCGTCTCACTGCCGCTCGATAAAGGTGTGGCGTGGGCGGTGTATCTTCTCAAACAAGATACTAAGACCCCCATCTACAACGGCGACGGACCGCCGCGGTGGAATCGCGTAACGTTTTCCGCTTCTCCACTTCCCACGCTGACGCTTGCGCCTTACTGGCTCGACCTTGCAACCGCGCTTCCGAACGCGCGGCCCGGCTACTATTCGTTCAGCTCGCCGTTCGTCGCCAAAGACCCGAAGGCACAAGATCCGTGGACTCAAATGTTGAAGCTGCTCAAGAAGGAACCGGGCTGGGATAGCAAGGGATTCCCCCAGTTTCAGCGTTGCTTCGCGTCAACCGACAAGACCGGAATCTGCGTCGCGGTCTACGCGAACAAAGATTACACCGATAACGTCGAGCGAGATGGTTACATGGAAACGATCACCATTCACACATCGTGATCGTTCATCTAATCGACGGAACCTACGAGCTCTTCCGTCACTTCTATGGACTGCTACGCTCCACCGATGGGAAGGAGCGACGATATGGGGCAGTTGTCGGAGTGCTCAACACCATGCTGCAAATGATCGGGGAGGGTGCCACGCATTTCGGCGTCGCCACCGATCACGTTATCGAGTCCTTCCGCAACGGGCTTTGGAGCGGCTACAAAACGGGAGATGGAATCGATCCCGCGCTTCGCGCGCAGTTCGAGCCGCTAGAGGACGCGCTGCGAGCTCTGGGGATTCCGGTTTGGGCGATGATCGAGCTGGAGGCCGACGATGCCTTGGCGTCGGCGGCTACAATCGCCGCGCGGGACTCTCGGGTACAGAAAGTTTGCATTTGGACTCCTGATAAAGATCTCTCGCAGTGCGTGCGCGAGGATCGCATCGTGCAAATCGACCGAAGGAACAAGGTCGTCCGCAACGCTGACGGCGTCCGAGCTAAGTTTGGGGTACCTCCCGAGCTGATACCCGATTATCTTGCGCTCGTGGGCGATGCCGCCGACGGCTATCCCGGTATCAGGGGCATTGGGCCGAAGGGTGCGGCCGCTCTCCTCACGCGTTACGGCGCGATCGAGCTATTCCCATCGGAAGTGCTCGGCGAGGGGCAGGCTCTCGCGCTGTTATTCAAAGTGCTGGCGACCCTTCGAACGGATGCGGAACTCTTTGCAGACGTCAACGAGCTGGAGTGGCGCGGACCTACTGCCGAATTTCCCGCCGCATGCGAGCGGCTCGGCGCCCCCGATCTCCTTGCGCGTGCTACGAGAGTCGCGCAGGCCCGCGCACACTAGTCTGGCGTGTAATGTGGACCGACGGTGGCTCGGCGGCAGAGCAGGGGCGTTGCGCATTTTACCGATGCACTATTCGGCCGAAGCATCTTGCGTCCGAAAACGCTGGCCACAATGATAGTGCCCGGACCGAACGGCTCCTATGGTTTGGGAACCTACCGCATGCGCTTCGATGGCCGCGAGCGGCACGGCCACGACGGCTTCTATTATGACCCGGCGTTCAAGGTTTGGTACGCGCTGACGCGCGCGTACGACCGACTTGTGAAGTAAGGATCGAACCCGCGTCCCTTCGACAGGCTCAGGATGGCACGGGGCTCGGTCGCTCCCGTCGAATGCCGAGAATTCCCTCCGCAAGTGCAACCTTTTTACTTCTGTGGGTTATAAGTATTTGTAATCGGGAGGAGTCTGTGAGACACTCCTTCCGTCCTCAAGCGCGATCTTTCGAGTGGTCGATAAGTTGCGCCCACCGAAAGATAGGCTTAAAATCTCCATTTTTTCAGAACTCCCCCTGGATGCTGCCTTACGCCGCGGCATCGACGACTTTCACTATGTAGAGCCCACGCCCATCCAGCGGAAGGCCATTCCGGTCGCTCTGGCCGGCAACGACGTCTTTGCGAGCGCTCCAACCGGCAGCGGCAA
>DAIMCN010000060.1:0-13052 GCA_036726365.1 Candidatus Cybelea sp. | reverse complement strand
CCGGAGCCGTCAAACGCCAACGCATGCGGGGTGGACACGCCCTGGGAGATCGTCCGCAATACTTTCGTGCTGCCTTGGGCGTACACTGTGACGGTGGAGGCGCCGTCGTTTGCGACATAGAGATTCGTGTTCGTCGCGGGGGCCTCCGCATAAAAGCTTGGTTGCCGATTCATTGGCATCTGCGGCGTCGCTCCGGGCGCTCCGATCGGTGTCTGCGATCCGCAGCCTGTGGGTATAGCAATGGCCACGCAGATGCCTAATGCATAGCGGCCCAAATCCGAAATCTTCATTTGCCTTGCTCCACTCTCGACGTCAACGCGCGTCGAAATGGTAGTCACGTTCTGCCGACAAGGCCCCCGGCAAGCAATGCGGGCTCAGCTCCATCGTAGCACCCAAGCCGCGTTCTCGAAAGCCGCCCACGATCCACGGCTCCGCAGCCACCTCGCCGAATCGGCGGCCCCTCGTCGCTGTATAGCTGGCTCCGGTCGAGGCCGCAAAGGCAACGCCGCTTAGCGCAATGCGATCGGCGCGCAATGTTAGCGGCTTAAATCTGAAATCTTCATTCGCCTTGCTCCGATCTCGACGCGAACGCATCGAGAAGCCGAATCAGGTTGCGGCCCGCAAGGCCCCCCGGCAGCCAAGCCTGCCCAGCACGATTCTAGCACCCGAGGCGCGACAACGAAAGATGCTCGAACCACAAAACAGGCACGAGCTACCGCGCCGCCCACGTCTCCGCGCTCGCGAGCCCGTCTTTGCTCAGCTTTGTGGGCATTGCAGCTGCGAGCGCCTCGCATTGCGGCAACTTAGCTCGCAGCAGCTTCGCAGTTTTGCTTAGCTTAGCGGCTTAGAACGCGGCGGCTTCGATCGTTGCAGCCGAGCCGCGGCGCAAAACGAGCCCCCCAACTGGCCCAATTTCGGCCAGCGAACCGTTGTTGATAAAAGAACCAAGAGGGCAGTGTTGACGCTTACTCCAGCGCCTGCGCTTGCGCGACTGCTTCGTCTTCGGTCATCGTTGCGCCGATGGCCATTAGGCGCGTGAGCTCATCGGCGCCAATGGCCTCGCGGAGCACGGCAAGCGCGCTTTGGTAATACTCACGGCTCGTATCCTCCGACGATCGGAACGTCGTAAACCGAGCTTCAGCAAACCCGAAGAGTCGAGCGATTTCCGAATCTCTCCCCTCCGTAGGCGAAGCTTTGACTTGAGGACCCATCAGCGCTACAACCGCAAGTTGCTGAAGTGATCTGGCGATTACGAAAGCGAGCTCGCTATCACGGCCCAATGCCAGCGTCTCCTGTGCCTGGACTCGGGCCTCATCGTAGCGACCCAGCGCGATGAGATACGTTGTCCTGTCGGTGAGCAGATAAGCCGAGCTTGCTATGATCCCCAAGGCGTTCATCGACCTGTAGTCCGCGAGCACGGCCTCTATCAGTCGCAGCGCAATTTCCGCGTTGCCCGTAAGGTATTCGTTTAGGGCAAGGGCGGTGCTCGCCGACACCCCTAAGATGTCGGCCCCAAGCAGTTTCGCTAGTCCTAGCGCCTCAGTTAGGAAGGTGTTTGCGCCGGCATAATTAGCCACGCCCATTCTGGCGACTCCCAACCAGAACAAAGTGCTGGCCCTCAATCGGCGATCTCCTATTGAATCCGCCGCCTCCAAGGCGTCACGCATCAGCGGTTCAGCTTTTTGGTACTCTCCCACCATTGCGAGCATCCCCCCGGTTAGGCTTTGCATTTGAGCGATTTCCATGGCGTCACCAAGTTCGCGATAGCGCCTCAAGGCGCGCGCCGCCGATTTGAAAGCTACTTGGAATTCGCCGAATCGACGAGCGCCTTCAGCTTCGGAGTGTTCTAGTCGCGCAATAAGCTCGGGGGGCGTGCCTTCATGGGCAAGTTCAATCGCCGCGCGCACCCAGCGCCGCCCTTCGGCTAGCGGAAAGCCGCGCCACATAACCGGGCGTACCGCGGCCAAACGTTGCCCTAAGAGGATATCTCCCGCTCTCGCGAGCGCCCACTCAAACAATGATCGCCAGTTCTCTAATTCTTCGGTGGCCTGCGGAAGCCACTCGCGATCGGCCATCGTATCCCACTCGCATTGCCTTTGCTCCGCCAATTCCACATAAAAAAGCGCGTGTCGCCGCGCTAACACACACTCCTCGCCACGCGCGACCAGCTTTTCCCGCGCGTATTGACGCGCTGACTCTAAGAGGTAATAGCGTTGTTCGTTGCCGGCCAACTCAGCAACCAAGAGCGATTTCGAAACCAGTGACGTGATCAAGTCAACGACGTCGAGGTCGTCTTCGCCGTCCGCGGTGCAGATGCCAGTCGCCGCGTCGAGCGTGCAACCTCCGGCAAAAACCGAGAGCGATTCGAAGAACCTCTGTTCGCGCGGGGTCAAGAGGTCGTAGCTCCAGTCGATCAGAGCAGTCATTGTCTGATGTCGCGGCAGCGTTCGTGCGTTGCCATCGGTCAGTAGACGAAAGCGCTGGTCAAGACGCTCAGCGATCTGGCGAGGAGCGAGCACCTTCACGCGAGCTGCAGCGAGCTCTATCGCCAGCGGAATACCATCGAGGCGACGGCAGATCTCGCCAACGTCGCGCGCGTTGTCAGCAGTTAACGCAAATTGTGAATTGGCCCCGACTGCCCGGTCGATGAAGAGCGTGACCGCGCCATACGATAATACGTTCTGGGCATCCGCGCGGGAATCGGGCGGAACCGCAAGTGATGGCAGCCGATAGACCTGCTCGCCCGGGATCTGCAGCGCCTCGCGGCTTGTCGAGAGAACCCGTACCTCTGAACACGCTTGTGCGATACTCGTCGCGACCTCGCTAGCCCCTGCCGCGACGTGCTCGCAGTTGTCCATTATTAGCACGAGACGACGAGTCTTGAGGTACGCGGTAAGAACTCCTAAGGCTGATCCTGCCGTGGCAGGAAGATACAATGCCGTCAATACGGCGCTTGCCACCAGCGCCTGGTCTGCAAGCGGTGCTAAGTCAATCAACCACACACCGTCCGGGCAAGCCTCGAGCAGCTCGCTCCCAAGCTGCACGGCGATTCGTGTCTTTCCGACTCCTCCGGCCCCAACAATAGTCAGGAGTCGGTGCTCTCCTAGTAGCGCAGTCAGCTCGCGAATCTCGTCTTGACGCGCAACGAACGACGTCACTGGCTGCGGAAGATTGTGTCTCCGTGTCGCTAGCGTGTCGCGACGAACGATTCGCAATAGCGATGGTTGGAGGGCCTCGATGCGCCGTCTCCGACGCGGCGAATGAGCGACAGCGATGGCACCTTCCAGGAGTGCTTCGCGCTCGGGCGACAACTGGAGCGCTCGCGCGAGCAAGACGATCGTCTGGCGGTATGGCCGGGTTCGAGCTCCGCGCTCGAGGGCCCCAATCGCCTCAACGCTGAGCTTTGCCCGTTCGGCGAGCTGCTGTTGCGTCATCCCTGCGTCGAGGCGAAACTGCCTAAGTAGCGTCCCGAAGTGAAGTCGACTGGCCGCTTCCATCTCGCCTCCGGCTGTCACTCGAACTGTAAAGATAAACTGTACGGGTGTACCTGGACCGATTCCCTCCACCGGCGCAGAATGAATCTGACAGGAAAGTCCCCCACGAGTCGCCCTTTTCCCTACCTCTTTAGGAGAACTCGACCATTGATTGAATGGAGCACACAAACATGCGTATTTTGAAAGTAATTGGTTGCGCACCCAGTACATCCATTGCGCTCGCGATGCTCGCTGCCTGCGCCGGCCCTTCACAAATGTCTCCCACAGCGCTCACACCAATCTCAGGCCTTCGGTTGATGCAATCCGGCGCAGATGCGAAGGCCACGGGTTTCATTTTCGCTTCCGATTCGCAAAATAACAACGTGGACATTTTCAGTCAAAAGGGCAAGAACAAGATGGTAGGCCAAATCACCGGCCTCAGCCACCCGTTTGGGCTCGCGACGGACATCGCCGGAAACGTGTACATTGCTAACCAATATATCCCCACGATCCCCGTATATGCGCCTCCGTACACGGGCGCGCCGAAGTTGGTCCTTGATGCGACTGGATATCTTCCCCAGGAAGTTGCGGTCTCGCCCTCTGGCGTCGTGGCCGTGCCGAGTTTCTGTAATAATTCTGGTTGTACGACAAATTACTCGGTTATCTTTTACCCCAAGAACTCGAGCAAGGCATGTGCGAAGGTTGTCGTTCCGGCGCACGCACAAACCGTACAAGCACCCGCATTTGACGACGCCGATAATCTCTACATCGTTGGGCAGATAACGAACACGTTCAACTATTATGCCGGGGAAATAACTGGTGGTTGCAAAGCAACGGGGGCAAAATTTCTAACAATCGGTAGTACTGACTTAACCCAGTTTTTTGACATACACATCGACAAGGCAGATCGCATCGCGATTCTCGGGGTTACCAGCGGCAACTCCGCGGAGATCGACACGTACAGTCCCCCCCAGAATGGCTCTCTCGGCAACCCGGTTTCGACGACGCCGTTGGGTTCGTCGTTCACGTTGAGCTTCGCGTTCCTACCGTCGGGGCACGACCTCTACGCAAATACAAACCTAAACGGTGCGGACAAATACGACTATCCAGCCGGTGGCAGTCCCGAACATTCCATCTCATTTTCGTTTCAGGACGCACACATAGCGGTCAGCCCGCCGCTGATTCCGTAAGGCGGATTTTGAGGAGGTCTTGACACCCTGAGATCATGAGGCCGAGTGGAATCACTCGGCCTCTTCTAATGTGACTCACTCGAGCGCGTGCGCCTCCGGCTGGAGAATATGCTGCAGATCGTGAAGCCAGTCGCCAGGTTCTTGAGCCGCTGAAGCACATCTCACCATGCACTCGTATTAGCGGTGAAAGACTAGCGTTGGGGGTGAACCTTCATTGTAGTCGTACGCGATACGCTGATGCCTTAGTTCGGACGACTTTATTTGGCGCAATGTTCGAAATGAAAAGCGTGCACAATGATCTCATTCGCCAGGTGCGAGCCGCGATTGCCCAGCTATACCATTTTCGGGCGAAACGGCGTCGATCCGAGCCTGCCCCGTGGCGCACACACAGAGATTGATCGTCGTCAGAGCGAAACGGCCCCGTATATCGCTGCGTGCGCTTTGGAGGAATCATGAGTCAGCACACATTCAAAATCAACGGTATGGACCTTAGTGGTTACATGGTCAAGGACGCGGCTCGCGCCATTACGTTTTATCGCGATGTGCTCGGTCTCGAGCCCATCACTATCTATCCCGATAACAGGGGCGCCGAATATGAGTTAGCAGACGGCACAACGTTCGGTCTGTGGGGGGGCGGCGGCGCCGTCATGCCGTTCCAACCCAGCAATGGCATTCTGTTTGCAGTTGACGATTTCGATGCCGCCGTCGCGGCGCTGAAGGCTCGCGGCATACCGGTGCTCATGGAGCACGAAACGCCTGTCTGCTTTATGGCGATGATCAACGACACCGAGGGCAACATGGTCACCTTGCACAAGCGCAAGGCGCAGTAGACCGTCCTGGTGAGCCCGGCTATTTCGTGCTTATGCTGACGGTCACGCCGACTGGGTGGTCCGGGCCCACGATTAAATGCTCGGCCGCGCCGCCGCCCGGATAGCCCCAATAACCTACGTCGCCGGCGTCGAATCGAGAAAAATGGAACTGTGCCGCAACGAGATGCCTGCCTTGCGGATTAACTATACCTTTCGCGAACTTCGGTATCCAGAATTGGCGAACCGGGCCCTCCCCACCATCGAGGTCGGTTCTACCTTGAAGCGTGCCGGTCGATCCGAATATCGTAAATTGATATACCATGTTGCCCACCTCGTCGCCGACCGCCATATATTTGCCATCCCACTGGACCGAGCCGGGTTTTAGGACGTGTCCACCCAGGTTGACATCAGTCAAGAACCTGCTGCCTTTAGGGATTTCAGCGAAGAGAAAGTGCTCCAAATGGTTCGTTCCATCGACGAACAGGTTGCCCGCGTCATCGTAGCCGCAGAATTCGTATGTTGTGAAGTGGGTATTAATGTGCCGCGTCGGGTTGCCCGAGGCATTTCGATAAATCGCGACATCACCGGTGCCGGTCCCAGAGTCGATGACGGCAAGGTCCCCCGTAACCCCGTCGGCGGAACACGCGCGCGGCGTATGGCCCGTGTCGTGTAAGGTCGCGATAGGGCTCGTGCCGCCGTGTGCATACTCAAGGATCTGCGATGCGCCACCGTCGGGAATAAAAACGTTTCCGGCTTTGTCGGCGCACAAATGTTGCGGGGAGTCGAACCCCGTCAGGGTTCCAACCAAGGTGCGCTTCCCCCAGGAGAAGACTTCGACGTCGGGGTTTCCCTGGAATGGGAAGGTGGAGACGTACAGCAGATTCTCCGCTTTGGCCGTTGGGTCCATCCACGAGTGCGACGGGCTCGTGTGGGCGCCGACGCTCGTAATTGCGCTCGGCGATTGCGTTGCGACGCCACTGCCGCATCCAACCAATCCAACAACCGCGAGTAATGCAGCGAGAGAAACGTTCACGCCCAACACCTCCACAACGAGAGTCGGTGATCGACCAACATTTTCGAGCGTTCTATGTTGCACTGCGCACTTCCTAGACGTTGTGCGTTAGGGTTGCAGCAACGCTTTTTTCCAGTTGCCGCCGGTGCGCGTGTATTGCACTCGCTCGTGCATGCGGTTGGGCCGGCCTTGCCAGAACTCAAAGCGCGTCGGAGTTATCAGGTAGCCGCCCCACGAATGCGGGCGCGGAACGTCATCGCCCTCGAAGCGCTGCTCGAAATGTGCGAATCGCTCTTCGAGAAAACCATAGGCCTCGAGCGGTTCGCTTTGCTCCGACGCCCAGGCCGCAAGACGATGTCCGCGCGGACGCGTTTCGAAATATGCATCGGATTCTTCCTCGGAGAGTTGCGCAACGATGCCTTCAATCCGCACTTGGCGTGTCAGCTGCGGCCAGTAGAGCACGGCGGCCGCAAACGGATTTTCGGCCAGCTCGCGTCCCTTGCGGCTTTGATACGACGTGTAAAAGCGTAGGCCGCGTTCGTCCAGACCGCGCAAGAGCACGATCCGGGCCGAGGGGCGAGCGCGCGTGTCGGCGGTCGCGAGGCACATCGCGATCGCTTCGAGTGAATTGAACCCGCCGGCTTCTTCGATCCAGCGCGTCAGCAAGCCGATTGGATCGCTCAAGGGTAGCGGCCCAGTCCGAAACCGGCCAAGAACGCGATCAGCATGCCGAGCGCACCCGCAACCGCGAAGCCGAACGAAGCATCGACCGGCTTCCTCTGCAACGACGTGATCCGGCCGAGCCGCGCGAGCGCGTCGCGGAGCTCTGTCGCATTTTCCGCTCGGGCGTACGCGCCGCCGCTTACCTGCGCGTAGCTGCGCAAGGCATCTTCGTCGATCGTTGCCTCTTCGTTGGTGCCGGGAATCAGGCCGCCGTTGGGCGTTCCGATGCCGACGGTATACACCGGGATATGGTGTGCGCCGAGCCATTGTGCCATTTCGTTCGGATCGGTGCCGGTGTTGTTGACGCCGTCGGTAATCAGAATCACGACGCGATGGCCGCTGGGAGATAGCTGCTCGGCAGCGAGCTTGAGCGCATCGCCGATGGCCGTGGCGCCGTTTGGAGATGGAACCTCGTCGAGCGTCGCGGAAACCTGGGCGTGATCCGAACCGAGCGGCGCGACGATGGCTGCGGCACCTGAAAAAGCGATGATGCCGATTTTGATTCCAGGCGGACTCTGCGCGATGAAGGCACGAGCCGCCGCTTTGGCGGCCTGGGCGCGCGTCGGCAGGACGTCGGTGGAAGCCATGGAGCCGGACGTATCGATGCAAATGAAGACTTCGCCGTCTCGAGCCGGAACCAAAATCGTCAGATGCGGGCCGGAGATGCCGAGCACGACGCTCGCCAACGCCACGAGCCATAGGGCTTGCAAGAGCCGCGGTATCCAGGCGCGCGGCTTGGTTGCATCCACAAAAAACGCGACGTTTGAATAGGCGAGATCGCGAGACGTAGCGCGCCGCTGCAATCGATCGTAGACGAGCGCGAACGCCAGAATTGCAAGAGTTCCGATCGCAAGCCGGGCGGGATGGTCGATGCTCACGCGCGCACTCCAAAGGCGGCGGCCAGGGACGTCGCACCGTCGGCTTCGTGCAGGATGCCGGTTCGCCAGTTCGCGCGCTCAAAACGCGCCAGCAGCGCGGCTTCGCGCATTTGAACGGCCTGATGGTATGCCGCACGTTCACGCTCGCCGACGTACGCGCGAACGTGTCCGCCTTCCACCCCACGCAAACGCACGATTCCTCCGAGCGCCAGTCCATCGTACCAGGGGTCACGCACCACCAGGGCCGTCGAGTCGAAGCGCGCGCCGAGCTCGGCGAGATCGCGGTCGAGACTTTGATCGAGATCGAACCAGTCGCTAATGGCGAGCAACGCGGTGCCCCGCGGAAGCGCCCCGCGCGCCGTGCCGAGCACTCGCTCGAGGTTGAACGACGCGAACGATTCCGAATGACCCAGCGCTGCAGCAACGCGCTGCGGGCCTCGCTGCAGGGCGGGCGGCGTCACACCATTTGCGTCGATGCGAATGCAGCGATCCTCCCCACATGCGGCACCGAACCACGCGAGGAGGGCTTCGTTCGCCGCATCGAGCACGGGCCGGCGCCGGCCCATGCGCATTGACGCCGACGTGTCGACGATTGCCGCGAGAGTTAAGGCGACGTCTTCCAAGACTACGCGGGTCTGCAGATCCCCGGAACGCGCCGTCGCGGCCCAGTCGATGCGGCGAACGTCGTCGCCTGGTACGTACGCCCGAAGCTCGACGAACTCATAGCCGTCGCCTCGATAGATCGTGGGTGATCCGGCACCAAGGTGACGTGGGCGCCGCCGCGACCGCAACAGTGCATCCCGAATCGTCATGTCGCGGCTACGGAGCTGGGATGGTTGCAATCATAGCGTCGATAACCCCGTCGGCGCTCACGCCGTCGGTTGCAAGCCGGTAGTTAAAGCCGATGCGATGACGTAACGCGTGACCCGCGACCGCCCGAACGTCGTCCGGAAGCGCGAAGTCCCTTCCGTCGAGCATCGCGCGACCGCGCGCGAGAAAGGCAAGCGCAAGCGTAGCGCGCGGGCTTGCGCCATAGTCGATCAACTCGGCGGCGCGTAAGGCGGCCCCGGATTGGGAGCGCACGCTGACGTCGTCGGCGTGACGCGTGATCGTTACCAGATCGACGATGTATCGCTTCAGCTTGTCGTCAATATGAACGCTATGGGCCTGTTCTCGCCAGCCCCGGATGTCATCTAGCGTGGCGACGGCGCGCACCGGCTGCGTGTCTGCAACCGCGAACCGGTCGAGGATTTGGAGCTCTTCTTCACGCGACGGATATCCCACATTGATCTTCATAAGGAATCGATCCATCTGGGCGATCGGCAGCGCGTAAGTGCCTTCGGAGTCAAGTGGGTTCATGGTCGCCATCACGACGAACGGATCCGGCAACGCATAGGATTGCGGGCCGATAGTAACTTGCCGCTCCTGCATCGCTTCTAACAGCGCCGATTGGACCTTGGCCGGCGCTCGATTTATTTCGTCGGCGAGAACGACGTTGGCAAAAATCGGACCGAGTACGGTCGCAAAAGCGCTTTCGCGCTGATCGAAGATCCGCGTCCCCACGATGTCGCTGGGCAACAAGTCCGGCGTGAATTGAATTCGTTTGAACTCACCTTCGAGGGCTGCCGCCAACGAGCGGCACGCTAGTGTCTTGGCCAGACCCGGAGGACCCTCGAGCAAGACGTGTCCGTTCGAGAGCAGGGCGAGGAGCAGGGCCTCGATCACGCCGTGCTGCCCGACGATCGTGTGAGCCAGCGCAACCTGCAGATCGGCCGGCCGTCGCGCCGCAATCATGGCAGCGACTCCGCATAGCGCTGCAGCGCCGAGCATGCGTCGTCGATCGCGCCGCGCAAATCATCGTCGTACGTGAAAGCGCTTCGCTCGAGTGAGATCAGCAGATCTCGTAGCATCGGATCGAAAGCCTGTCGCCGCTTCAACACGTCGCCCAGCGTTTCGCCGTCGCTCGCCCCGAGCATGCGCCACACCGCGCCGCGCACGGCGATGGCCGCCCCGCGCGTTCTTTCTGCACGTAGAACGGTTAACGCGTCGGCAACTTGCTCGCGCGGCGATCGTTGAAGCGGTGCCGGCGCCGACTCAGGCATCGGAGGAGCGGGAGGTCCGGGGCGTCGTGCGCGACGCCGCATGAGCAACGCGACGATCGCGACGAGACACGCGATGCCCAGAACCCAGAGCAGCACGCGAAGAGCCCGCCAGAGGACGCCGAGTATCTCACCGGCTTCATGGCGAAGCACCGGCGCGCTCACCCCGGTAAGGGATAGCGTCAGACCGTTGGTATACCATTGCTTGGGTTTGCCGTCGCGTGCATCGATCGCTTGCAAGGTAGCGGGCGCAATCGCAATCGGACCCGCGCGATGCGCAACGACCGTGATCGTTTCACGATACTGGGTTCCGTTGGTGCCACTGACGGTTTCGCGCTCGTCGCCAAGGAGTTCGAGATCGGCAAGCATGGGCAGCTCGAGATTGGCAATTTGGGTGACGCGCTCGCGCACGTGCAGCGTGACGATCAAGTGGAACGGCACGTCCAGGCGCGGGCGTGGGTTGTCGGTTGAGAGCACGAACGACTGCACCGTCAGACGCGCGAGCGACTGGGCGGAGACGGAAAGCGCCGTTGCCGTTACCGCGACGGCGCTCAGCGCTAGCGCGGCGGCAGTTCGTCCAGCCACTGTGCGAATAATCGGCGTGCGTCAAATGGACCCGGCGAAGCTTCGGGATGGAATTGAACACCGGCAATCGGCAGCGTACTGTGCCGAAAGCCCTCGTTGGTGCCGTCGTTGAGGTTCGTCATGGTTGCGTGCAGGTCGTCGGGGAGCGATGCGGCATCGACCGCGTAGCCGTGATTATGCGCGGTGATCAGCACCTCGCCGGCAGTCAGGTCCATCACGGGCTGATTCCCTCCCCGGTGGCCGTAAGGCAACTTGTACGTGTGCGCGCCGCAGGCGAGCGCGAGAAGCTGATGACCCAAACAGACGCCGAAGAGCGGTTTGCGCCCCGCCAGCCGGCGAAGCAGTTCAATCGTTTCCGTCAAGTCGGTTGGGTCGCCCGGCCCGGGAGAGATGAAGACCGCGTCGGGATCTCCGGCCAGCACTTCGTCCTCCGTGGCATTGTACGGGACGACCGAGATGTGCGCGCCGAGCTCTGAGAGCTGGTGGAGAATCGCACGCTTCACGCCACAATCGATTAGCACCACGCGACGTCCGCCGCGCGGGCCGCGCTGGAACGGCTCCGTCGTCGCCACACTGGGAACGAGCGCTTTGGTGGTCGCGTTGCGCACAAACTCACTGAGACGGTGCTCGGCAGCGCTCAGTGCGGCTTGGCCGACGGCAAGCGCGGCCCAGATCGTTCCATGCTCGCGAAGGGCGATCGTGATGGAGCGCGTATCGGCGCCAATCAGCGCCGGTACGTGCTGGTCGTCCAGCCACGATGGTAGATCTTGTTTGGATAAGTGGTGGGATGGATGATAAGCGATCTGTTTGATTACCGTACCCGCAGCGCAGGCGCGGCCATATTGGGCCGCGCTGCCGGAAATCCCGTAGTTGCCGATCATGGGATACGTAAACGTCAGGATCTGTCCGGCATACGACGGATCGGTCAAGGCTTCTTCGTAGCCGGTCATCCCGGTGTAAAAGACGGCTTCGCCGAGAGCCATTCCCTCGTAGCTCAAACCACGACCGTCGAAGCGACTGCCGTCCGCGAGAAAGAGCGCCGCAGGATGCGAGGGCTTCGTCATTGGCTCATTTCCGGTCCGCGGAATCGAATCTCGCCTCGAACAATTGTCGCAAGCACTTTGCGCGGTAAGGTTCGTCCCGCAAAGGGCGTGCATTTTCCCTTCGATGCGAAGGTGCTCGGATCGACGATCCATTCGTGGTCGGCAAAGATCGTAATGTCGGCTGCCGCACCAATTGCGAGCGTGCCGGCGTTCAATCCAAGAATGCGCGCCGGCCTCGACGAGAGTAGTTCCACGAAGCGTGACATCGGCAGATCCGGCAGCGCGGCGGCGTACGCGCCTACGGCAACCTCCAGTCCGGAGAAACCGGGTGCCGCAGGCGTGCTGCGCTTCGCGTCCTCGGTGTGAGGCGCGTGATCGCTCGCAAACGCGTCAATCGTTCCGTCGCGCACGCCATCGCGCAGTGCCTGCACGTCGTCCTCCGTGCGCAACGGCGGATTGACCGTTGCCGGCGCCCCAAGCTCATGCGCCAGCGCGCCCGTAAAGGTCAAATGATGCGGGCTCACTTCACAGGTCACGCGCGTACCGGCGGAGCGTGCGGATCGGACCGAGTCGAGTGCAATCCGCGTCGTGAGATGCGCGATATGCCATGCCTTCCCGGTCTCCCGGGCGATCACCAAGTCGCGCGCGACGATGGTGTCTTCGGGCTCGCAGTGCGAGATAAAGGGCGCCGAAAGGCTGCGAGCGCGCAGCGCGGCATCCCGCAAGACGGCTTCGCTCTCAACGGTATCCCCGTCGTCGGAAAAAGCGACGGCGCCGGCTTCCGCCAGCGCCGGGAAGTCGCACGGCCGTTCGCCGCGTCGCCCGCGGGTGACGGCGGCAATCGGGTAGACGCGGCAATGCGCGCGGCGCCCAATCTCCCGCATCAGATCGCCCAGGATCGCCGGATCGTCGAGCGCCGGATTGGTGTTCGGCATGCAGGCGACGGTCGTGAAACCACCGCGCACCGCAGCCTGAGTTCCCGTATCGAGCGTCTCCTTCTCGGGGAATCCCGGCTGGCGTAAATGCACGTGCATGTCGACGAAACCCGGCGCGACGAGGGCGCCCGCTGCACCGAGAACGGTTTCGCCCTCGAGGTTCCGGAGGTGTTCGCCGATTTCTAAAATGCGGCCGTCGCGCACGCGTAAATCGCGCACGGCATCGAGCGAATTTGCCGGGTCGAGGACTCGCCCACCCTTGATCAGGAGGGCAGTCATTTAACGCGATGGGCGTTGACAAGGAA
>DAIMCN010000059.1:0-13087 GCA_036726365.1 Candidatus Cybelea sp. | reverse complement strand
ATGCGCTTGACCGCATCGCCGACCGTCTTGATCTTCTCCGCTTCCTCGTCGGGAATGTCGATGTTGAACTCGGTCTCGAACGCCATCACCAGCTCGACTTGATCGAGCGAATCGGCACCGAGATCGTCGGTGATCGACGCTTCGGGCGTCACTTCCGACTCGTCGACACCAAGCTGCTCGACGATGATCTTTTTCACTTTATCGAAGGTGGTGGACATCGGATCTCCTTTCAGAACCTGTCACCCTGAGCGTGGTCGAAGGGGTCACATCAGGATGCCGCCGTCGACTACGAGCGTTTGTCCGGTAATGTAGCCGGCGGCGTCAGAGCAGAGGAATGCCACCGCTCCACTGACGTCCTCCGGCTTCCCGGCTCGGCCGAGAGCGGCTTGCTTGATCAAAAACTCCTTGGCGGCGTCGGGCATCTTTTCGGTCATGGCGGTCTCAATGAGACCCGGCGCGACGGCGTTGACTCTTATATTCCGTGAACCCAACTCCTTTGCCAGCGATTTACACAGGCCGATGAGGGCCGCTTTCGAGGCAGCGTAGGCTGCCTGTCCGGCATTACCCGTTATCCCGACGATGCTGGTCATCAGCACGATCGAGCCGGCGCGCTGTTTCATCATCGGTCGCGCCGCGGCGCCGCAAAGATAAAATGCGGATTTGAGGTTCACGTCGAGCATGTGATCGATGGTTTCAGGCTTCAAGCGCAAGAGCAGCGCATCCACCGACTGCCCGGCATTGGCGATAGCATAATCGAGCGTGCCAAAACGCGTAACGACCTCGGCTACGATCCCCTCCATCGTTGCGCGATCGGTGACGTCGCCTTGGAAGACTTCCGCCGTCGCGCCCGGGCGCGCGTTGGCGCACCCGGCTGCGGTTTCTCCCAGCGCCTCCCGGTTGCGTCCCACGAGCGCGACGTCTGCGCCCTGGCGCGCAAATTCCACGGCGATGGCGCGGCCGATTCCGCGGCTGGCGCCCGTAATCAACGCGGTCTTTCCTTTGAAATTCATACGTTCGCCGACGTCGGCCCTCCGACCGCAGCACGAACGCGCTCGATACCGGACCAATCGCTCGCGACGATCGCTTGCGGCGCTTTCGGCCTTCGCTTCATTAACGCGCTGAGCACGCCGCTCGCTCCGAACTCCACAACCAGATCGAGGTCGTACGAAAGAAGACACTCCGCCGTGTCGTGCCACCGCACTTCGTCCACGACCGATCGAATGAGATTTTGCTTGATCGTCTCGATGTCACGATACGGGCGCCCGTCGACATTCGAGATGACGTCGAATTCCGGCAACGTAAAATGGCTCGATTCGACCGCGGCGCGCAGCCGTTCCAACGCCGGTTCCATCAGCGGGCTGTGCCAGGCGCCTGAGACGTTAAGCGGCACGACGCGCTTCGCGCCGGCCTCCAGCATCGCGGGAGCGGCAATCTGCAGCTCCTGCAACTCGCCGCTGATCACGATTTGCGTCGGCGAGTTGAAGTTCGCGAGCGAAACGCGACCGATACCGTTCGCGCGCAGCGTCTCGCGCACTTGTCCGGCCTCGAGCCCGAGAACGGCCGCCATTCCCCCGTGCGTGCGTTGCGCCGCTTCCTGCATCGCCTTTCCGCGCTCGCTGACGATGCGCAGCGCTCCGTCGAACTCGAGCGAGCGCGCTATCACCAAACTGCACAATTCCGCAAATGAGTGCCCCGCAGTAACGACGGGTCGAAATTCGTCGCCGGCCGCCCGATAGAGCGCGATGTTGGTCGTAAAGATCGCCGGTTGACTATATTCGGTCTCACGTAGCTTCTCTTCCGGTCCAGTCGCTTGCAGTGTGAGCAGGTCGTAGCCAAGCACCGAAGCGGCGCGGTCGAACGTCGCGCGCGCTGCGGGCGAGTGCGTTGCGACGTCGCGGCCCATTCCGACGCCCTGCGAACCCTGCCCCGGGAAGACCACGCCGACTCGCACTTAGGCCGCCCATTTCCAGGCAACCGCGCCCCACGATAGGCCGCCACCGAACGCGACGAAGACAATCACGTCGTCGGGCTTAATCATGCCGGCTCGCACCGTTTCGGAGAGCGCCATCGGAATGGAAGCCGCCGACGTGTTGCCGTATTCCGAAATGTTGATCACGACCTTGTCGTCGGAAACACTTAAATACCGCGCCGTCGCGTCGATGATGCGTTTGTTGGCTTGATGCGGAATTAAAAAGGTGACGTCCGCTTTGCTGAGGTTGGCCTTGCGCAGCACCGCGCCGGTCGACTCAACCATCTTGGTCACGGCCAGCTTGAACGTTTCCCGGCCCTGCATGTGAATGAGATGCACCTTGGCATCCAATGCCGCGTGATCGAGAGGCCGCCGGGATCCGCTGCCCTGCGCGTAGAGCAACTCCGGGCGGCTTCCGTCCGCGCCGAGATCGGATGCTAAAAAGCAATCCTCGGCGGAACGTTCTAAAATGACGGCGCCGGCGCCGTCGCCGAACAAGATCGCCGTGGAGCGGTCGTTTTTATCCAAAATCTTCGAAAGCGTCTCGGCCCCAATCAGCATGATTCGGCGATAGACGCCCGAGCGGATCAGTCCCGACGCAACCGTTAAGCCGTAGATGAAACCGCTGCACGCGATCGCAATGTCGAAGGCGGGCTTCTCCGCCACGCCAAGCTTGGAGGCCACCAGGCACGCGGTCGCGGGAAAATAGTAGTCCGGCGTCACGGTGGCGACGATCACGCAGTCCACGTCCTGCGCCTGCAGTCCCGCGTGCACCAGCGCGGCTGACGCGGCGGCGGCGGCCAGATCGCTTGTCGCTTCTTGATCCGACGCCCAATGACGCCGCTTCATTCCGGTGCGGCTTGTAATCCATTCGTCCGTTGTGTCCAACCACGCTTCGAGGTCGTGATTCGTTACGACGTGGGCCGGCGCGTAATGGCCGACCCCGACGATCTTCACGCCATTCAAGGACACGTAACGCTAGCCGGCCGACTCGTCTTGTACCTTAACGACCTGGCGGCCTTTGTACGTTCCGCAGTTCGGACAGGCGAAATGCGGCCGTTTGGGCTGATGGCACTGCTGGCATTGCACGGTCGTAACGCTCCCCAGCTTCCAATTAGCAGCGCGGCGGCTTCGCGTCTTGCTGCGAGGCGTCTTCCATTTTAAATTGGCCACATCACTCTCCGTTTCAAAACTACTCCGTGCGCTCGCACGAACATTCTCCCGTATTCCGGTTCGCCCCGCACACGGCGCAAAGCCCTTTGCAGTCTTCCCGGCACCGCAGCCCCATGGGCAGCACGCTGACCACGTTTTGTTGTGCCAGATCGGCCACGTCGAGCCGGTCTCCGGTCAAAACGTTACTGTCACCAAACGGGTCGACGTCCCGGCCGTGTGACGGATCGAGTCGCTCGTCGATGTCGACGTGAACCAGCGAACCCACGTCTTCCAAGCAAGCGTCACATTGCCCGTGCACGCGCACTTCGACGCTTCCCTGCACGGCGAGCATTCGGTCGGCTTCGCGCAGCTCCAACTGCACCTGGGCCGGCTCGGGGAAAACTATGCCCTCGAATGGCTCGATTGGTACCTCATCGGATACCAGCATGAGCTGTCGGCTTCCGGCCAGCAGGCCACTGATGTCGATCCGGTGAGAGCGTTCCATAAACCTATGCCGCCGCAGCATGAGACCCCGCCAACTAGGCGGGGCCGCCACGGACTTTGCCCATTCTAGAACCCGCACCGTTCCTTGTCAAACGCGCCTCCCTGCGGGATAGAAGCGTGCCATGAGCCTCGATGCCATTGCGTCTGGATTGGCCGCGACCGGAGTCGCCTACGCGCCAGAAATCGCCGGCGCCGCACGTCGGCACGGAGTAGACCCTGACCTATTAGCGGCCGTGGCGGCCCAAGAGACCGGCGGTCCGGATACCAATGCCGGGCACAACATCGTCGGCGACAGCGGTCACGGCCACGGCCTCTTTCAGATCGACGACCGTTCCCATCCCTTCGCCTCGACCGCGGCGGCAATGGATCCCGGTCAAAACTCTGACTATGCCGCCGGTATGATCGCGGACTTACTCAAGCAATACGGCGGAAACGTTCGAGCGGCGCTCTCGGCGTACAACACCGGATCGCCGACCGCCACCGGCACGAAAACGCGCTGGTCAGACGGCAGCAATCTGTCGTACGCCGATTCCGTGTTGCGTCACTATCAGCGGCTTACCAACGGCTCGGCTCCCGAGACCTCTCATCTGCGCGCCGAATCAGACGCAACGATCGCTTCGGTCGGCGCGCTGCGCAGCCGCGCGCAGCACTTTCCAATGTCAATGCCGGCGCCCGCAAGTTCACATCGCGCCCACTCGTATCAGCGGCAGGCAACGAACTACCTGCAACTCCTCACTGACGACCCTAACGAGACAGCCTCGTAGACAGGAGAAATGAATGTCATCCTTGCCCTCAATTCATGACGGAACCATCTCCGCCAACCCGTTCGACCACCCGTCGCACGGCCGCGTTACCGGCTCGCTCGACGCGCCGGTCAGCGGCACATTGCGCGGATCGAATAGCGGAACGATCGCCGAGCCCGGCGACTCGGCAGAGAGCTCCGCCGTCGCCGAGCTCAATGGGCTCATCTCATCGCTGGCTTCGCTTTCCTCACAGGCGCAGAGCCTGCCGCTGAGCACGCCCTCTCTCCCGAGCGCGTCGCAAACTCAGGGCTATCGTCCGCAGAAAACCGACTACGCGCAGTTCGTCGACGACGCGAACTAAAATCTCGCAAAAGGAGCAACGACATGGCATTTCTGCTTCCGGTCCTTGAAGGGCTCGGCTCCGGACTTCTCGGCAACGCAATCGGCGGTGCTTTAGGCGCCGGCGGCGCCGGCAACGCCGAAAACGGTGCGATGAATGCGCTCAACTCTCAAGATGAAGCCTTTCAACTGGGCATGTATGCATCCGAGATTCACAACCAGGAGCAGCTGCAGATGCAGTCGGAGGTTTTCGATCAAATGATGGACGAGCGCAGCGAGAACATGCGCGAAGTCGACACTTTGCGGAACGTCGACATGGCGCAACGCAAAATGGACGATTCGATTACCAAGAAGTTCATTCAGTCGATCACCGAGTGATGGGCGGCCCGCTAGCTCCTCTTCGCAACGACCGCGCTATCGCGACGCGCACGCTGTGCCCGGCTCGCGGTAGCGCAGGATCGCCTGACGCTTCCGATGCAAGCTCCGAACAACAGGCACAGATCGCGGTGCAGCGCCAGGCGTTCGATTACGACACGGCCGAACGGGCCGAGATCGTGCGCGAGCATGAGGTTCTCGAGGCACTGCTCATGGCACACCTCAAAAACGAGGACGAGATCACCAAAAAGTGGATCGCGCTGATTTGAAGGGAGGCCCGCACCGCATGCTATACTTCTCCCTCCTTCGGGCCGTTAGCTCAGCTGGTTAGAGCGCATGCTTGATAAGCATGAGGTCCCTGGTTCGATCCCAGGACGGCCCACCAGCCGAACATGCGTGATCCCACGCACTTAGGGGTACACTCTTGACGGGGCCGGTATGGCAGTCGATCGAGTCTGGCTGGGCATCAAGAAAGCAGCGAACCTCAACGCACGACGCAGGCATCGCTTGACCCGTAGTGAGTCGGAACGAATTGTCCGCGACCTCTGTTCCGCCGAAGCGAAAATCTCGCTGCCTCGAGATGCGATCGAATACTTCGCACGCGAACTGATGCGGCTGACCGAAGAGGCCGCGCGCGACTGATCGACTAACCGCCCGACATCGCGCCGACAACCAGAAAGGGCTCCGTGCCGCTTACCACTGCGCTTGGCAGCAGCGCATCGGGCCCCTGGTGTGAGAGGTCTCGTTCGCAGGCGAAGAAACGAACATATGCGCGGCGTTGCTGTGTCACGTGGTCACGCATCGTACCTCGCAACATTGGATAGCGCGATTCCAGCGCATCGAGCACCGCACGTTGCGTCACGTCGCCCTCAAGGTCAAGACGCACCTCACCGTTGACGCGCGCCAGCGCGCGCAGATGCGCCGGCAGCACCACGCGGATCACGTCAGGGTTTGCACTTCGACGGACAGCACTGCGGGCAGATCGCGCACGATCGGCGTCCAACTGTCTCCGGAGTCCGCCGAGGCGTACACCTGCCCGCCCGTCGTGCCGAAGTAAATGCCGCAGTCGTCCAGCTTGTCGACGGCCATCGCATCGCGCAATACGTTAACGTAACAGTTACGCTGCGGCAAGCCGTTGGTAAGCGCCTCCCATTCGTTTCCACCCGCACGGCTGCGGTAGACTCGCAACTGACCATCGACTGGAAAATGCTCCGAATCGCTCTTGATCGGGACGACGTAAATCGTCTGCGGTTCGTGTGCGTGAACGTCAATCGTGAATCCAAAGTCGGTCGGTAGATTTCCGCTGATTTCTCTCCACGAATCACCACCGTCGTCCGTGCGCATCACGTCCCAGTGTTTCTGCATAAAGAGCACGTTGGGAGAGCGTTCGTGCATCGCCATGCGGTGGACGCAATGTCCAACCTCGGCTTCCGGCTCGGGAATCGCCTCCGAGCGCAGGCCTCGGTTGATCGGCTGCCAGGTCGCACCGGCGTCGTCACTGCGAAAAGCGCCTGCCGCGGAGATCGCCGTGAATATACGCTTGGGATTGCTCGGGTCCACAATGATCGTGTGCAAGCACATGCCGCCCGCGCCTGGCTGCCATCCATCGGCGGACGGATGCCGGCGTAATCCCGAAAGCTCTTCCCAGCTCTGCCCGCCGTCGGTCGAGCGAAACAGCGCCGCATCCTCCACCCCCGCATATACGGTGTCGGGATCGGTCAGCGATGGCTCGAAATGCCAGACCCGCGCGAACTCCCACGGATGCGGCGTGCCGTCGTACCACTTATGCGTTCGCGGGACGCCGTCGTACACAAAGCGATTGCCTACCGGCTGCCATGAGCGGCCGCCGTCGTTGGAGCGCTGCACGATTTGTCCGAACCAGGTTGACGATTGAGAGGCGTAAATGCGATTCGGATCGGCAGGAGAGCCTTTTACATGGTATATCTCCCAACCGCCAAAATGCGGTCCGCTGACGCGCCAGTCGCGACGGTTGCCGTCCGACTCTAAGATGAAGGCGCCTTTGCGCGTGCCGACGAGGACGCGCACCAAGCTCATGATGAAAGCGGCGCTGCTTCGCCCAAAAGCTGGCGCAGCTTATCGGCAGGGCGGCTGTACAGAATAGCGTGCATGCCGGTAATCATGTGGCGCCAAGTACGGGGCAGCGTACGACCCAACCTCCTTTAGAATCTTCGCAGTATTCCCAGTCGCAGACCGAACACATAGTTGAGCTGCACGAGCACGATGAACCCGATGCTCGCATAGGTGTTCACGAAGCAGAGCGCGACCCCCACCGCGTAGAGCGCCTGCGCGGTGATGATGCGACCTCGTACCGCGACGTCGAGGCCGGGCGGCGCCTCGTCTTTAATGAGATTTGCTTTGCGCGCGTATGCCCAACTCCAATAGAGCGTCGCGCCGAGGCCGACGATGTTGAACCAATAAATCACGACCGCGGTGCGATAGGTGATGAACGCGGCCAGTAGCTTCGTCGAGAACGGAACGATCGTCACCGCCAACAGGAAGGCGAGGTGAATCCACGTGAGTGCGCGGTCGGAACGCTTGAGTTTGTTAAGCTGGGTGTGCTGCCCGACCCAAAAGATCCCGAGCGTCATGAAGCTAAGCAGATACGTCAAAAGATTTGGCGCCAGCGCGGCGAGCGCGTGCCCAAAGTCGCGTTCAGAGTGCACCGCCTCGATTGCCGGAACCCGAAGATCCAGGACTAGGAGCGTCATGGCGAATGCGAAGACGCCGTCGCTGAGCGATGCCAATCGTTCCGAGCTGCGCCCGGCGATTTCATTGTAGGAGAGCGCCATGCTGCGATGCCTTTCACGCCCGCCGCGCTGCGCCCTCGCATAGGCGAACGACGCCCGCCATCGAAGCACTGCCGTTAAGGGATTGGAGCGACCGATGAATCTGATCGTACTTAGCCGTACGCTTCTCGGCGTCGGCGCGGCCGCCACCGCATTGGCCGCGTGCGGCCAAGCCGCAGCACCGCACGTATCGGCTATGGACCCCGCGTTGCGCGAAGCGGCCCGCAGCCAAACCTGGATGCTGCCGGAAGCAAAACACGAGGACTTGCTCTATGTCAGCGGCCTGATCGGAAAGGACGCCGTTGTCTTCGTTTTTTCATATCCGGCGGGTAAGGAAGTTGGAAGGCTCGACGTTTTCGCCGCGCAACTTTGCTCCGATCCAAACGGCCACGTCTTCATGACCCAGCCATCCAGCACTCGTTCGAGCTCCACGATCGTGGAGTATGCGCACGGCGGCACGAAACCAATTGCGACGCTGCATGATCCGTACATCGGTGTGGGCGGCTGCTCCGTCGACCCAGCCGATGGAGATCTTGCCGTCACCAATAACGGCGGTAACGGCACTGTCTTGATCTACCCGCATGCGAAGGACGCCAAGCTCAAAGTTTACGGACTGCCGTTTCAGACGCAATACTGCGGCTATGACAAGGCGAGCAACCTCTTTACGATCGGCCACACGTCCGCCATCGCGTTCGCGGAATTGCCCAAGAACGCGAGATCATTTAAGGAGATCAAACTAGAAAAGCCTATCAACCAACCGATGGGCGTTCAATGGGACGGCCGCAACATAACGCTTGGACAGGGTACAAACCCGCAAAAAGGCAACAACGGCTTAATTCGGCGTTATATGATTCGAGGGCTTGACGCTAATTGGGTTGGAGACGTTCGCGTCGACAGTACTGCGGTTGGTTTCGCCATTATGGGCTCGAGTCTCATCGTATCGACCACGGCGAATCAAGTCGATTTCTTCAACTACCCACGTGGTGGTCAACCGACTGCGCAGCTGAGCGTCACCTCGCCGGGAGGCGTGACCGTCAGCGTCGCCCCGAAAGGCTGAAGCGCTTGTGCCGGCTGCGACGTCCAGAAACCAGCGTGACGGCGCTCGGCGCGACACCGTAGGCAGCCGCCAGGGCGCGAACGCAGGCGTCGTTTGCGGCCCCTCCGATGGGGCGCTCGCGGACGCGTAAAACGAGCGCGCCGTTCTCCTCCGCTAGCCCAGGTTGTTTCGATCCTGGCTTAACGATAACGTCGATTTTCATGCTTCAGCGAAATAGTCGATCACGGAGCGGGCATCGAGGCGTGCACGACGTGCGCGTCAACCGTTCCGTGAAGCAGCGCGACGGCGTTGCTGCCGATCGTCGCCCATGAGACGTCGAGCGAACCCGTGGCCCCGTCGCGCAGCGTCAGTTGCGCCCGTGCGCTAGCGCTGCGGGCATCGAAGACCGCCGCGCCCGAAACAGCCAGGTCGTCCGTCCAACGGATACCCGAGAGCGTCGCGCTGGCTCCAGCGTTTGTCGGCGTCGCCGAGTACGAGCCCCCGCGGAGCCCGGAGCCTGCGCTGAACCCAAACTGGTACGACCGAGCGAGGACGTCCGCGCCGGCAAGTGCCGCGGCGGCCGCCGCGCGGAGCTCCGCTGCCGTGGCGCGGTTTCCGGGAAGCGGCGTTGCGGGCTCGACTTCGTCGAGCGTGCGCGCAAACGATGGAACGAGATGCAGCGCTGGAACCCGCGGGGCGCAGCCCGCGTCGACTTGTTGCGTCTGCGTGAACCGGCGCACGATACCGGACGCGCATCCAAAGAAATCGCCAAGCGCCGTAACGTGACCGGTGTTGGCGACGATTACATGCGTCGCGCGCGGAAAGAGGCGCGCGGCTTGGCCGCCTTCGGCCGGCGTCGTGATCGTATCGAGGTCGCCGTTTAATACCAGCACCGGGACGCTCGGAAAACGCGTCCCCGGCGGCACCGGCTGCCCCGCCGGATGGTCCCGCGCGGCGACCGGCCACGTCGTGCAGAGCGGCACGTACGCATAGTCAAGCGGAATACCGAGAAACTCGCCTAGAGTAAATGGTGAGTACAGCGTCGGATCTTCTTCGCGCTTACGCTCAAGCGCGCGGTGCCACGCGGTCGTGCGCGCACCAGGCGGCAGTCGCATGTCGTAGGCCTGCGGGTTGTCGGAACAGCTCGCCGCGACGAACATGCCCTGGCTATACCCACTCGCACGGCCGCCCGCGCCTTCCTCTTGGCTGTACGCTTCGTCGACGAGCCGCTCGAGCGGCACACGATCGTTTTCGCCAACGTACGCGCGCGCGGCGGCATCGAGATCGCGATATGCGAGCGGATCGAGGCCGGCGGAATCCATCACGAACGCCACGTCAGAGGCAGTAACCGTTGAACGCTCCACGCGAAGACTTGCAAGCAGTAGTTCGATGCGACCGAGTGAAGAGCCGCGCCGACGGGCACAGACCGGCGAACGGGCGCACGCGATATTGAATGCTCGGCGCCAGGTCGGCGCATCGCTCGGGTACCATGGGTTTCCTCCGATCACCTGATACGCGCCATCGAGAACGATCGATCGAACTCGGGCGGGATGGCGCCCTGCGAAGGCTTGGACGAAGAACGATCCGTACGAATCGCCGTACAGGTCGACTTTCCCGACCCGCAGCGCCGTGAGAATCTTCACCAAGTCATCAGCAGCGATCGCGGTTCCGTAGAGATCGGAGGTTCGTCCGAGCTCGTATCCGCAGCGGGTGACGTCGCGCAACAGCATCAAGGGCGCGCGCTGCAGCGGCTGACATACGATTGCACCTGAGAGGCCGGTTCCGCGGTTGTCGACAAGCAGCATATCCCGCGTGTCGAGCAACGGTCTGTAGAGAGCGCGGTAGTACGAGCGCGATCCGATCGACGGAAGGCCGGGACCACCCTCAACCGCGACGATCGTGCCGACCGAGCGCGCGACGCGGTTCGCGCGCGGTAGCCACGCCATTGCGATCGCGATTTTGCCGGAAACGTGTCCCGATGGATCGAGCGCGACGACTAGCGATCCGCAGTAATACCCGCCGCCAAAACGGCAAGGATGCAGCACGATGGAGCCAACGCGCAAGTAGCCGCCGGCCACAACCGAAGCGTTCGTCGCGAATACGGTGGGCTCAGTACGAAGTGCCGTACACCCTGTCACGACGGCGCATGTTAGAAGCGCTGCGATCGTGGCAACCAGCCGGTACTTCTTCAATAGAGGTTCAAGCTTGGAGTGTTTCGGAATCGCTAGGGCCGCGCTTTCTGTCACCAGGAGACGATCACCCTACCGTTTCCCGGTGGTCCGCCGCCACGCGTTTGCTGAGCGTTGGTTGCCGACTTCTCGACAAAAGACGAACCGCCACCGCCTCCACCGCCGGCGCCGAAGCCGGTTGGATCTGCGCAACAACCCCCGCTTCCGCCGCCTCCGCCACCGTAATAGCCGCCACCGCCGCCACCGCCGGAAGCGGCGCACGTGCTACCACCCGAGCCGCCATTGAGAAGCATGCCCGGAGCTCCGCCGGAGCCCGGGCAGCCCGGGCTCCCTCCGAGGGATGGTCCGCCGTCCGGTCCGCCGCGGCCGCCGAATCCGCCGGTTCTGTCAGACCCCCCCGAGCCTCCGCCGCCGGCGATACACCCTCCAAGGCCACCGCTGCCGCCGATTTTAGTTCCGCCCTTGCCCCCCGCTCCGCCCGGGCACGTGTAGGAGCCGCTGTGATACAAGAAGCCGAGCCCGCCGGTACCACCACCGCCGCCGGCGACGATGATGCGCTCTGACAGCGTACCTCTCCCGGAACGCACGTCGGAGCTTCCGCCTCCGCCGTAGGCACCGTTTCCGCCGCCATTGAAGCCACCGCTGCTTCCCTTAGCTTTACCACCGACCAAGACGATCAGTGACTGGCCTGATTTAACGGCAATCGTGGCTTTTACAGCTGCTCCAAGACCGCCCGGGGGACCGCTGCCCCCCGACTCCCCATCACCGCGAGCGCCGTACGCGGTGATCGTCACACGTGTGACGCTGGTGGGCACGGTGAACGTTTGGGCCACACCGGTGTAGGCGAAAGTTTGTGAGCCGTGCGGACCGCTCGGCGGCGACGACACAAGTGTGGTACCGTTGCATGCGGCCAACGCCATCATGCTGAGCCACGCCGTCAGGTTCTGTCGTTTGGCGAGCGCCCAACGGCAAAGAAAATCTCGGCAGGAAGAAGACATGCGCTGCTCTCCTTGAGCTCTGCTATTTTGCCGCGCGACCCGTCGGCCCATGCCGGAAGCCTTGCAAGGCATGACGGCCCAATTCGATGCGCTAGCCGCTAACCAAACTCGCTAACTGTCGCTGAGCGCACAACCGGAGATCATTGGAGTGCGCGCACGGCGGCGCTCAGCCGATTGCAACTGTAAAGAACCCCGGCGGTTCTCCCCTCGGTTGTTCGGTCGACCCGACGACGGGAAATCTCGCGGTTACGAACGAGTTTTCCCCCGGTGATGTTGAAATTTACCAAGACGCCCAGGGTACGCCGAAAATCTATTCAGACGGAGGCTTTGCATTCTACTATTTCTGCGGCTGTGACAACCACGGTAACCTCTTCATCACCGGTGGCGGCACAAGCGACTTTGCCGAGCTTCCGCGTGGCAACAGTAAGTTCACGAATATCACCCTAAACCTGCGAAACTTTCCTTGGCAGGTTCAATGGGATGGCAAGTACATGACGCTCGCTGATTACTATAGCAACGGCATATACCGCGTGACGGCTCCGGCAGTTAACCCCCCGGGCTCCCCACACACGGCTTTGCGATCGCGAGGCCGTTCTTGCATTGCGGCTTAGGCCTCCATCACGTCGCGACCAGGACGTGTCGAGGCAATCCGACTAGGGACGATCAGCCGCCCAACTGAATGCTCGAGAAGTATCCCACCTTATTGGAGGGTCTTATGTCGCTGGATCTTTTGAATACCTTCGCAACGTGTGGCACGCTCCTGGTCATCTCAGCAACCGCTATCGCAGCGATTGTGCAGTTGCGCCATGCCAGCTCCAGCAATCAGATAGCAGCATTCAATGAGCTTCGTGGAACGACGGAGAGCGCAGGGCTACAAAGAGCGCAGGATTTTGTAGGCAAAGAGTTAGCAGAAAAAGTAAAGGATCCGTCATTCCGTTACCAGATTCTGAACAGGTTCCCGAGAACCGGCGAAGA
>DAIMCN010000058.1:0-13373 GCA_036726365.1 Candidatus Cybelea sp. | reverse complement strand
GGGAAGCGGTCCTGCAGGTGAATCTGTCGGGGCCGTTTTTTATGATCAAAGCCGTCCTGGACTCGATGGTCGAGCGAGGATACGGCCGCATCGTCAACATTAGCTCGGTCGTGGGGGTGAGCGGGAACTTCGGCCAGGCAAACTACGCCGCCGCCAAGGCGGGGCTGATCGGCCTGACCAAGACCGTCGCGCGGGAGGTCGCCAAGCGCGGAATCACCGTCAATGCGGTCGCGCCGGGCTTCATCGATACCGACATGACGCGCGCGATGCCGATGGCAGCGATTGAGAATGCCATCGAGCAGACGCCGCGAGCGAGGCTCGGAAAGCCCGACGAGGTAGCGCAGCTCGTACGCTTCCTGCTCGACGAGAAGGCCGGCTACATCACGGGCGCGGTGTACAATATCAACGGCGGATGGTACATGTAGCGTGATGAACCAAACGATCGCACCGGAAGAGCTGAGCTACGGCATCGACGTTACCGGGCTCGACCCCGCGTCGCTAAGCGATGCCCTGCGGGCCGTCATCGCCGACGTGATGATGGATCCGATGCGGATGAGCACCTGGCTCGCCGGGTTCGCACTCGCGGAGCAGAACGTCGGGCTAAAGATGCTTCAGCGCTTGAGCGGGATCCCCGACTCAGGCGACGCGAGAAGCAACGGCGACAAGCGTTTCGCGGAAGCCGAGTGGAGCAGCAATCCGTTCCTGGCCGGGATCGTGGAAGATTACAAGGCGCGTACGCAGGCGGCGCTGCAGCTCGTCGACTCGGCGCGGCTGCCGGAGGCGACGCGCCGTAAGGCGCGCTTCGCGATGCAACTTATGTGCGATGCCGTTGCGCCGAGCAACATCCCGTGGATAAACCCGGGCGTCGTCAAGGAGGCGACCGAGTCCGGCGGTATGAGTCTCGTGCGCGGCTTACAGAATTTTCTCGACGACGTTAAAAACAACGGCGGGTATCCGCGTCAAGTCGACAAGTCCGGTTTTCGTTTGGGCGAACAACTCGCGGCGACGCCGGGGCGAGTCGTGATGCGTAACAAGCTGATAGAGCTGATCGCCTACGAGCCGCAGACGCCGCAAGTACATGAGATTCCGCTGCTCTGCAGCCCACCCTGGATCAACAAGTACTACATCATGGATTTGGCTCCGGGGCGCTCTTTCGTCGAGTGGGCGGTGCAACACGGTCATCAGACGTTCATGATCTCGTACCGGAACCCCGACGAGACGATGTCGCACTACACGATGGATCACTACCTGCGCGAGGGCGTCCTCGCCGCGATCGACGCGGTCGGAGAGATCACCGGAGCGCCGCAGCTCAACATCGCCGCGCTCTGTCTTGGCGGGACGCTCGCCCTGATCGCGATGGCCTACCTTGCGGCGCACGGCCAAGGGAACCGCGTCGCGTCGGCGACGCTCACGAACACGCTGGTCGATTTCAGCATTCCCGGAGAGCTAGGGGTTTTCACCGACGAGGACACGATCGCGCGGCTCGAAAAACGGATGCGCGAGCGCGGCTATCTGGAGCCCGCGGAGATGGCACGGACGTTCGATTGGATGCGTTCGAGCGATTTGATCTGGAGTTACGTCGTCAACAACTGGTTCAAGGGCAAGCAGCCTTCGGCGTTCGACATTCTCGCGTGGAACAACGATTCGACGCGAATGCCCGTCGAGATGCATTCGGAGTATCTGCGGGCCTGCTATCTGTATAACGCAATCGTGAAGCCGGGAGCCTTCGTGATCGGCGACACGCCGATCGATCTCGGGAAGATCCTTGCGCCGATGTACGTACTCGGTGCGGAGAACGACCATATCGCGCCGTGGCGAGCGACTTATTTGACGACGCAGCACGTCGGCGGCGAGTCGAAGTACGTGTTGACCAATGCGGGGCATATCGCCGGCATCGTGAATCCTCCGGGCGGCAAGAAGACCTGGCACTACGCAAAGCCGCGGGTGCAGCGAGGCGAAACGGCGGACGAGTGGCTGGAGAGCGCCGACCGTTACCAGGGCTCGTGGTGGCAAGATTGGGCGGACTGGGCGCAGACGCACGGCGGCGCGATGCGCGCACCGTATTCTATCCCGGACGGAGAACCGGCTCCCGGGCGTTACGTGGCCAACGAGTCGGGCGACTTGTTTGCACCACGCATTGAGGCGAAATCATGAGCGACGATGAAAAGAACGTCGCCGGCGGCGCCTGGCGCAGCCTTGGCGACTTTATACGCGGCCAGCGGGAGCTGGCGAATCTCTCGATGCGGCAGCTCGCCGAAATCGCGAAAATCTCGAACCCGTATCTGAGCCAGGTCGAACGCGGCCTCTACAAACCTTCAGCCGACGTGCTTAAGAACATCGCCAACGCGCTGCAGATCTCGGCCGAGACGATGTACACGCAGGCGGGACTGCTCGACGACTCGCCGACCCGCGAAGAGAGCCATCACGGCGTCGAGCACGCGGTGAAGATCGACCCGCGTCTGACGACCGATCAGAAAGAGGCGATCATTCGCATCTACCGCAGCTTCGTCGGGCGAGAATAGCGCGCGTTAAAGACCGATTTAGGGAGTAACCGAGGTCGCTAAATAGTCGCGGTTGAACGCTAGGGTCGGGAGGTGCCTATGATGTTTTGTAGCCCTCGACGGCTGGTCGCGATCGCGGTGATTCTTGGAGCGATCGCGCTTGGGTCATGCTCAGCGCAGACTGGTTTCACGTTGCCGTCTTCGCAATCCGCGCCGACACTGAAGGGGGCGCGTGGGGCGACCTACCAATACATCGCCGGTACTTACGCTGGGACGTGGAAACAAATCCGCTACTACGGGTCGGAGTCGGGGCTGATAACGATCAAGGTTCGCCAGTATCTCAACTATGTGTGGGGTCCGATCACGCTAAAGTATTCAACGCACCGATCCCACCTGACATTTACGGGTTTTCTCAAGCAGCGTGGGAGGCACCTGAGATTCAAGATGCGGATTAGCCAAAGGAAAGCTGACGACACGGGCCATGCTACCGTAGATGGTTCGACGCTCTCCGGGACGATCGTATTTCCGGCGAGGGGTACGGCACCGGAGATTATCATCGCGTTCACAGCGACGAAGCGCTAAGCGCCGATCGGTCCCGTAAACGACCGGTTGCGGGATTGGAGAGGTTGTTACGTGTAAGGTGGTATGGTGGCTCGTGTAACCGGGATTGGTGGTGTGTTCGTTCGGGCGCGTGACCCCGAGGCTCTGGGCGAGTGGTACAAGCGGCACCTTGGGATTGCGTATGCGGATGGCTTCGCAAAGCTGGTGTGGGCGGAGGACTCGGACCCAGAAGCATGTACGGTCTGGGCGCCGTTCGATGCTGCGACCGAATACTTCGGGCCCGGCCCGCAGCAAGCGATGATCAACTTTCGCGTCGACGATCTCGACGCGCTTCTCGCCGATCTCAAGGCGGCGGGCGTGGAAATCAGTCCCGAGCAGAGCGGGGACGATAACGGCCGTTTTGCGTGGATCGTCGACTGCGAGGGAAACCGGGTCGAGCTCTGGGAACCGCCGGGCCGAAAGCAGTAGAATCGGCTATCGAGCGCTCGCTCGCATAGCCAGGTCGGGCGGAGACGGAAACTTCATCGGGCCCAGTTGACAGGCATAGCACGTGCTTGGTATACTTAGCACAACCAGTAGGAATACCGATGAGGAGAACCAGTTCACAATGTCCGTCAACGTTACAGAGTACATGAACAAGTTTCAGCAAGAGAGCCTCGCCGCGCTCAAAGAGACGCAGGATGCGGGCCTCAAGGCGATGAGCTCGTTCCGCGCGTTCGGCAAGGAGCTCAACGAGAAGCCCGGCACGATGCCCGCGTTCGAGAACATGCCGACCCCGACCCAGCTCGTCGAGTTCTCGTTCGGCTTCGCCAGCCAGATGCTCGAGATGCGCAAGAACTTCGCGATGCGCATCGCCGAGATGATGGTTGACACGCAGAAGCAGACCGAGGCAACCTTCAACGCCGCGACGTCGGCGAACCGGCCTCCCTCGGCCCCCGTCAAGTAAATCGTTCAAGCCCTCTCTATCGAGCGACCGCCCGGCAAACGCCGGGCGGTCTTTTTTTTCTGCGCCACGAAGAGCGCGCGATGAACGCGTCAACGACGATCACGATCGGTAACGAGCTCACCGTCAAGCGCCTCGGCTACGGGGCGATGCGGCTCTGCGGACCACTGATCATGGGCTGGCCGCAAGATCGGGAGAATGCGCTGCGCGTTTTGCGGCGCGCGATCGAGCTCGGCGTGAATTTCATCGATACGGCCGATGCATACGGCCCGCACATCAACGAAGAGCAGATCGCGCAGGCCCTTTATCCGTATCCGAGCGATCTCGTTATCGCAACCAAGGGCGGCTGCACGCGTCCCGATGGGCGCTGGGAACGTGACGGACGGCCGGAGCATCTCAAAGAAGCGTGCGAGGGGAGTCTTCGGCGCTTACGCGTCGATCGTATCGATCTCTATCAGCTCCACGCCGTCGATACGGAGGTTCCGCTCGAAGAGCAAGTCGGCGCACTGAAAGAGCTGCAAGAGGCCGGGAAGATTCGTTTCGCCGGGCTTTCGAACGTGGATCTCGAGCAGTTGGAGCGTGCGCGGCGCGTCGTCGAGATCGCGTCGGTGCAGAATAACTACAACGTCGCCCATCGTCTCAGCGAGCCGATCGTGGAGTATTGCGAGCGCAACGGGATCGCTTTCATCCCATACTTTCCGCTCGACGGCGGCGACCTCGAGGAGGTCGAAAGGCTGACCCCCATCGCGCAAGCCCACGGTGCGACGATCTGGCAGGTTGGCTTAGCGTGGCTGCTGGCGCACTCGCCGGCGTTACTGCCGATACCGGGAACGTCGTCGCTCGATCACCTCGAGGAAAACGTCGCCGCATCGGCGCTGCGACTGAGCGACGAGGAGTTGGCGTAGCGCTATTGCGTGTCGGCCGGCTCGTTGGAGATGGGTTGGTGGAGGAAGTATGCTTGCGGGTACTTTGACGGGATCACTTTGAACTTGCGCGGAGGCATGGTGAAGTTGAAGGCGGTGCCGATGCTGGTGGAGCGAGCGTCGTTGCGCCCGAGCGTGCCGAGATTCCAGTTGTCTTCGATGAAGCGGAGGATGCTGCCGAACTCGTAGAGCGTGTGCTCGACGTGCGGTTTGACGTAGGGCGAAACGACGAGCATCGGTACGCGAAATCCCGGACCACCCTGCCAGTTGCGCGGCCGCGGCGGAGCGACGTGGTCGTAGAGGCCGCCCCAATCATCCCAAACGACCACGACCGCGGTCGACTTCCAGTACGTGCTCTTGCCAATTGCGTTGACGATCGATGCCACCCACGAGGGTCCGGTATCTTTACTCGCACCGGGATGATCGGAGTTGGGCGTGTTCGGCGTTATCCAGGAGACGGCGGGAAGCTGGTGCTTGGAAATATCGGTGAAGATGTCGTTGGGCGTTCGCGTGACGTTCGTCTGCCATTCCGAACTATACCGGACGGCGTGAATGGCGTCGAAGGCGCTCCAAATGCCCGGCGTATTGCCGCGCCCCGGATCGCTCTTTTCGTACTTTAGGACCTTCACGGCGTAAAACTTCCACGAAACGGATTTGGCATCGAGCAGATCGCGCATCGTCGTGTAGGCGAAGCACGGAAAGGGTCCACCATAATTGTGAACGGTTCCGTCGCGATCGATAATTGCCGTGACGAGCCGATGCGGTCCGGTTTTGAGTCCGTCGCAGCCCCACGGGAACCACGTCGGGTTGTCGATCAAAGCTTCGTTGTTGGAGAGGTTGGTGCCGCCGGCTATGAGCTCTTGATGCGCGGTAAAGCTTCCGCTGCCCTGGTCTTGAAAGGTGTGATCGGCAAGAACGTACTGCTTGGCCATATCCCAATACGGCGCGATGTCGTTCGGGTTCACGTATTGGTACGGATAGGTGCATGCGGGGCGTCGCCGCCACCGGCGCCGATTTGCTCTTTGTCGAACCCGTCCATTTTATTCTTATCGCGCTCGGTTTGAAATCCGCTGTAATTGTGATTGAGATCCTTTCCGGTTTGCAGTCCAAAGCCACTCGGAAATCCCGCGCCGAGCAGACTTACCTCGGTGAGCGGGATGGTCGTCTCTCTCGGTACGGGCGTCGGACAACCCCACGAGGACGGAATCGGCTCGGCTTTGCCCACTTTGGTTCCATCGGCGCCGGGAAACGTCGCAAAGAAATTGTCGAAACTGCGGTTTTCTTGAATGACGATCACGACGTGCGCAATGGGCGTGGTCGCCGCGGCTTCGCGCGTCGCGGGAAGCACGCTGCTTCCTTGGGAGAATTTGCTGCCCGAGCAAGCGAGTACGCCGCCGGCAACGCCGGCAAGCAGGAGCAATAAACCGGCACGGGATGGTCTCATAACGGGCCTTTCGACGCGGGTTTGGGCGCGTGCTGCACGATATATTATTCAAAGGTGACTTCGGTTACTTGCCCTTGCAGGCTGGGTGGGAGGGTCCGCGAAACCGAGGCAGACGCATCCCGGCTCTTTGGTGAGGTAAGCATGGTACACGTGAACAAAATTGCGATGTCGTTCATCGCAGGCTCGCTGCTCGTCTTGACGGCGTGTAACGCGCACAGCATTCCGTCGGCGGCTACGCCGATGTCGTCGTTTTCGTCGGACGATTCGTCGGTCGTTGCGAACGTCGACACGACCTCGATCTTAAAGAAGTTAAAGAAGGACGTCGTGATCGGATCGACCGTCGATTCGAAGAACGGCGACAAGGGGCCGCGCGGAGCCTCCATTGTTGCTACTGGCTTTGGGGGTTTGAAGAAGGGCCAGATTCTGAGCTGCAATTTCGACGACAAGACCGGTGCCGCCACTAAGGGCACCACGATCGAAAAGCTCGGTCCCAGCCCCGGAAAGCCGACGAGGTTCGCGCAGTCCACCAAGCTCTTGGGCTGTGCCGACGATTCGGTCAGTCCGGCAAGCGACGACGTCTACGCGGCTGCTTACGGGAGCGGCCTGGTTGTGCAGTACAAGCCGGCCGGCAAAATCGGAAAGACCTGGGGAAAGCCGCTGGTGAATCCGATCTCGGTCGTGGATGCGGCCTGCACGGGCGGCGTGTCACACTGCGGCTACTCCGCGGAGTACGTCTACGCTAGCGATGCGACCACCGGCGGCATCGTCTCCTTCAGCGTCAACTTTTATGGAAATCGTAAGCCGACCGAAGTGATTAGCGGCTTCGACGTCAACAAGAAGAGCGGTTGGAGCGCGCTTGGGCCCGCCGGTGTGGTCTTCAACACGAACAAGAAAGGCACGCTCTACGCCGTCGACGGCGTCGACGACACGGTCGTTTCGTTCAACAATGCGACCGAACTGCTCGTCGCAAACGAAATCGTGGTGAAGAAGGGCGGCAAGACGTTCACTTGCAAGTATCAAAAGACGTCGTGCGGTACGCTGATTCATGCCGGCGCGCCGCTCAACGCGCCGGTGGCGATGACCCTGCTTCCGAACGGGAATCTGGTCGTCGCGAACTCAGCGGGCGGCAATACGCTGGTAGAACTGACGCCGACCGGCAAGATCCTCGCGACGAAGGTGGTGGACACGGGCAAAACGGCGGGCATCTTCGGGGTGCGCGCTTCGGGAACGAACGACACCAACACCGTCGTGTACTACACGGATACGAACGACAACAGCCTGCACGAGCTCGAGCCGTAGGTTACGGCGTCAACGCAAAGATCGTCCCGTGATCGTGGCGGCCGCCGAACGTGGTGGCGCCGTATAACGCGCCGTTGAGCGAGAGCAGCCCGGGTGCCGGCACTTTGCCGCCGGACTTACAGTCGAAGGCATAGGCGATGCGTTCGGCACCCGATTGGCTGACTTGAAATACCGTCCCGCCGTAGCTTCCCGAGACGCCGCAAACGTTGCCTCCCGAGGAGGTGCCGTAGAGCATCCCGCCGTCGGCAACCAACGTGCCCTGCGGATATAGGCCGTCGGGCGCTCCTTTAAAGGCATAGAGCACCGATTCGGAGCCGGACGGAGTCGTTTCGAAGAGCGTCCCGCAGTTGCATGCCGAGCCGCCTTGCGTCGTCGTTCCGTAGAGCCGGCCTTTATGGAGGATCAATCCGCCTGAGGGATTGGCGCCGTCGAGTGCGCCCGTGAATCGGTAGAGCACCGTCTCGGTGCCCGCCGCACTCACCTGGAAGATCGTTCCGCAATCGTTGGCGCAGCCAACTTTGCCGCCAAGATAGGTCGTTCCGTAGAGATTGCCGCCGAAGGCGAGCAGCGCCCCTTCGGGGAGCGCCCCATCGTTGCCACCGGTGAAGCGATGCAGCACGCGTTCGTGACCCGCAGTGTCGACGGCGAAGAGCGTTCCGCATCCGTTGGCAAAGAAGTTGCGGCACATTCGATTTCGTCCGCCGACCCAAGTGACGCCGTAGAGCGTGTGATCGAGCCGAGTTAAGCCGACGATTGGTGCGACGCCGTCGGAGCCGCCCTTGAAACGGTAGAGCACGCGCTCTTGACCGGAAGTGGTGACCGAAAAGATCGTTCCACATCCAGGGATGCCGAACGGAGTCTGCGGACAGTGGCGCCCTCCGGCAATGGTCGTTCCGTAGAGCGCGCCCTTCACGGCGATGAGCCCGCCGTTGGGCGATCGTCCATCGGAGCCGCCCTGAAAACTATAGATCACGCGCTCGTCACCCGAGGTGCTGATGGAGAAGATGGTGCCGAAGCCGTGCGCGCCGCCATCTTGCGTGGTGCCGTAGAGGGCGCCGTTGAGCGCGGTGAGCGCACCGCTGGGTGTGGACCCATCTTTGCTCGGGCGCTTGAAGTCGTAGAGGTTGACGTAGCCGCCGCTCGCTAGCGACCGAGTGGCGCGCTCGTCGGCCGAAACGGGGAGCGTAGGGTTCGCGCGATCCGCGCAGGCGGCGACGATTATCGTTGCGGCGCACAGGGCGCCGAATCGGAAGGAGGACGATTGCATCATCTTCCGCGCTCCTTTTGACGAAGCAAGAGGGGTCGCTAGCCTTCGAGCGAGGCTCTGCGAAACCCCGGTCGCGGGAGAGCCGGTCGTTACAGGTATGAAGATTCGCATCGTGCCCGCGCGGCAACTACTCGAAGGCGGCGGGTTCGTCGTCCATCGCCCGTTCCCGGTGGACGGCCTCTCGTACGTCGATCCGTTTCTGTTGGTCGACGAGATGGGACCGGCGCAGTACGCCCCCGGTGAGGCAATCGGGGCTCCGGACCATCCGCATCGGGGTTTCGAAACCGTGACGTACATGATCGACGGTGCGATGCAACACGAGGATTCGCACGGGCATCGCGGCGAGATCCGCGGCGGAGACGTGCAGTGGATGACGGCGGGCGCGGGCGTGATTCATTCGGAGATGCCGGCGCCCGATATCCTAGAGCGGGGCGGGAAGATGCACGGGTTTCAGATTTGGGTGAACCTTCCGAAAGAGCAGAAGATGGCGCAGCCGCGATATCAGGAGTACGCAAGCGCGCAGCTTCCGGAATATCGGCAAGAGGGGCGCTGGGTGCGCGTAATCGCCGGCGAAGCCGATGGACGCCGCTCGCCGATCGAGACGAGCATTCCGACGACAATGCTGCACGTTCGGCTCGATAGCGGAAGCTCCGCCACGTTTGCGATCGCGCCGGGTTCGAACGCGATCGTTCACGCGATCTCCGGTGCCGGAACGGTGTTGAACAACGAGGTGGGCACGCACGAGGTGGCGATCGTCGAAGATGCGCCGGCCCGGATCGACCTCGCCGCGGGCCCGGAGGGTTTCGAAGTTCTGCTGTTGGCGGGCCTCCCGATCGGCGAGCCGGTTGCGAGATACGGACCGTTTGTGATGAACACGATCGACGAGGTAAGGCGCGCCTTCGACGATTTTCACGCGGGTCGGTTCGGACAAATCGCGAGGGGCTAACGCATGGCCGCTCCGAAGCAATGCGGCGACGATGCGGCGACAATGGAGATTCGACCCATGCGCCTCCGAAGCTGCCGAACGCGTGCGCTCGGAGATCCGGCAGACCCTGGAGATGCACGAGCGCGAGGACGCGATGGTGCGCTTGGATATCATCTACGCAGAGATCGTTTCCAATGCAGTTCGCCACGCGCCGGGAGTATTGGAAGTGCGCGTCGAGTGTGGGGAGCGCGGCGGAGACGTGACGCTGCACGTGATGGATCGTGGACCGGGATATCGGGTAGAGCCAAGGCTTCCCAGCGATCTCTTTAGCGAGACCGGACGCGGCCTCTTCATCATTTCGATACATGCCGATCACTTCATTGTGGAGCAGCGGACCGGCGGCGGCAGCCACGCGCGCATTGTGTTGCGGGCGCTCTCGGTCGTATAGAGGAGGGAGTTCATGGATTTCGCCTACCATGTGGTCGACGTCTTTACGACGACGCCGATGCAGGGCAACGCGCTCGCCGTCTTTCCGGATGCATCGGGAATGGAGAGCGAGACGATGCAACGCGTCGCTCGCGAGCTCAACCTCTCGGAGACGACGTTCATCCTGCCGCAAGAATCGAAAGACGGCGCGACGCGGGTGCGGATCTTTACGCCGGCCTCGGAGCTGCCGTTTGCGGGTCATCCGACGATCGGCACGGCCTACGTGATGCGCCGGCTCGGCATCGTCGACGCGAGCGTCGAGTCGTTCGCCTTAAACGAGAACGTCGGGCGAGTGCCGATCCGCGTGGACGTGGGCGAAGACCCGATCCTCTGGCTGACGACGCCGCCGATTCGCAAGCTTGCGGAGTTTTCGCGCGATCGCTGCGCCAGGGCGTTGACCTTGAACCCCGACCGGCTGGCGACGGGCGTTCCGTGCGAACAGCTCTCGGCCGGAAGCCCGCTCATTTTCGTGGCGGTGAAAGATCGTGCGGCCGTCGACGCCGCGCAGCTCGATGGTGCCGTCTACGCCGACTTGGTGCGACCATCGAGAGAGGCCACGTCGATCTTCGTCTTCGCAGCGACCGAGAAGGGCGCGTACTCGCGCATGTTCGCGCCGCAGCTCGGCATTATCGAGGACCCCGCGACGGGGGGTGCGACCGGACCGCTCGCGGCCTTCATGATGAAGCACGGCATCGCCGGCAGTGCGGACGGGACCAAGTTCATCAGCGAGCAGGGAGTGAAGATGGGGCGCCGCAGCGTGCTGCACGTGTTCGTCCACGGAGAGGGCGGACGCGACGGGATCGAGGTGGGCGGGAACGTCGTGCACGTCGCCGAGGGGACGATGCGGCTGCCGGTTTGAAGTAGCTTTCAGACGCCGGAGTGGGGGTACGCCGATGGCCGAGCTTCGTTGGAATCGCCGGATATTGGGACTCGTTGTTGCTGCGGGGATGGTCGCGGGATGCGGCGGCGCGGCGCCGTCGATCCCCGTTTCACCGGCGGTGCCGGCAGACCGGTCGACCCATTCGGGAGGCGCGCTGCTCTATACCGCGCACGCGGAAAAGGGAACGCAGGGCTATTACGGCGTGTTATCGGCGTACGGTTTTCCGGGCGGAAAGCCGGTTTCGTCGGTTAGGCTGCCGGGATTCGGGACGGGCCTTTGCTCCGATTCGTCGGGAAACGTGTGGGTCGTCGTGACGAACAGGAAGCACCACGACGCCTACGAGTTTGCGCACGGCGGAACGACCCCGATTGCAAAGATTCACATCGAGCATGCGGGCGGATTGGCCGGTGATTGTGCGGTCGATCCGACGACCGGCAATCTCGCGGTGCTCGTCGGCATTTTCGGCGGGTCGAGCAGCCACGCGAATGCTGAGATCTGGGCGGGGGCGCGCGGTAAGCCCACAGAGTATCCGATCTACTTTCAGCCGGCGGCCTGCGCGTACGACGCGAACGGCGATCTCTTCGTCGACGGCTACATCGGCAGCACGGTCTCCTTCGAGCTGGCCGAACTGGTAAAGGGCGGTCCGTCGTTCGCTCGGATCACTGTGAAGAAGGACGGTTTGTTCTATCCAGGCGGCCTCGCTTGGGACGGGCAGTATCTCGATGTGGTAACGAAGCGTAGTTCGAAACCAATCGCCATTTACCGCGTCTCCGTCTCCGGCTCGGTGGGGCACGTGGCGGGTGTCGTTATGCCGCAGCGGCTTTACTTTATGGCGTTCATCGCGATCGATGGAAACACGGTCGCCGGGATGAGCGGGGCGAACGGGCACATCGTTTCGACATGGCCGTACCCGCATGGCGGGAAAGCGACAAAGAACCTCGTCCATTACGGCGTCGGGCCGAGAGGGCTGACGATTTCATTGTGAGGAGTTCGCGCGCTTACGCCGGTGCGGTTTTGAGCGCCTTGATTGCCGGGTGTAACGGTCAAAGCGGAGCGTTTGGACCGTTGGGGTCGGCGGTTGGGGCGTTGACGTCGTCGGCGTCGCCGGCCGTTTCGCGGGCGCCGAGCAGTTGCCGGATTGCGCGGTATTATCGGTTCGAGGGTTCGTGCACGTCGGGGCCACTTGCGTCGGGAGGGAGCACGTATCGGCTCGCAACGTATCGAGGGATTCGCGCGAGCTTCAAGATTCCGCCGAACGGTAGCCACGGTTATGCGTTCACGTTCGCCGATGCGACTGGTCAGGGCGACATCGGCCGATTTCGCGGCAAAGCGTTTCCGCGCTATCCCAACCCGTGCGGCGATTCGAGTTGCCCGGGCGCGGCGTTTCTTTATGTGGGCGCGCGGCTTACGGGGCCGGGCGTGCTGATGACGTCGGGACCGAACGTGTTCTCGTATCATACGCGAGCGGGATATCCGGGGACGACCTGTGGCGAGGCGGAGCTGCTGCGTGGCAAGTGGTACGCATTTGGACAGAGCGCCTCGCCTAAGGGAGAGAAGCTGACGTTCAGCTCCGCCATCGATTATAAGGTCGGCGCGTTCACGATCGCCGTCTACTGCGAATAACGTTCGAGATTCGGATTGGTGTTGATGCTCGCAGAGTTTTTGCTCTTGGCGCAGAGCACGACTTTACCGTCGCCAACAGCTACGCAGTGCTCTCACGACGCTGAAATCGTCAAAGCCGCGCAGCCTCCGTGGGATGCCGATATGGGCAGGCCCACAGAGGACTTGTTTTGCGATCGTTGCCGTGCGCGTTGGACCCGACGGGTCGATTGAGAACGCGCAGATTTTCTCACTCGAGCGGCGACCTCCATTTTGACCAGGCCTCAGTTCGGGCCGCGCGTCACTCGACTTACAAAGCCAAAGTGACAGATTGCAAACCTGTTGAAAGCACGATCCTTTTTAAGACGAGCCTTACAGGAGGTTATGCGCCTGGTCCCAATGATGAGCCAACGCCTCCGCGTTGGCCGACCGACCTAAGTCCCTCCCCGCCTCCTTTGATAATCTGAATTCATTGGCTTAGCATTCGGCGCCTTTGAACGTCGCAGATTCCATAACCCGTGCGCTGAGAGGATAGCGGAGAAGAC
>DAIMCN010000057.1:4336-13426 GCA_036726365.1 Candidatus Cybelea sp. | reverse complement strand
CAAATGTGGCGCCCGCCACAGTTGAAAAGTTTGGCAAATCAACAATCGTCGCGCATGGCCGCGTCGAATTCTTTGCGTAGAAGGCGACGTCGTTACCGCTATTTGGGCCACATCCGCCGCTGGGGCCGAGTACACAGTTCGCTGCGGCGACGACACCCGCCGGGGAGACCGCAATAGCGTAGGGAAAATAACCGCTGTCGTCCAGTGTCAACTTCGGTCCCTTCGTGTAAGGAGGGGCATAGACGAGGATGTTCCCGAGTTTGGTGTTTATGTTATAGCTAGAGACATACATGTCACCGCCTGTGCCGGTTGCAAGCGCATCGGGTAATAGGATACCAGTAATCTGGCCGACCATCTTGTGGTTCTTGCCTTGCAGATAGATGTCAACAACGTCCTTCAGTTCGTCCGTGACGAAGATGAGCGGCTTTCCCGTGGCGTCGGGGCGGAAAAAACTGGGCGTTTGCACCGGATGGCTAGGGAACGCGCCCCCGGGTGTGTCCAGTCCGGCAGCGCTAGCGTTCGGGCCGTGAGTCCCGGCGCGCCACGCTGCCCCGCACACGGCTTCGCGATCGCGAGGCCGCGTTGCCTTGCGGCTTGGCTCTGCATCGAGATGCGCAACGATGCAGCGTGGCAGCGCCGATCGCATAGCGCATTGTGCATCGCGTTGCGCTGCGGCTTCGACCGGAGCCAGCTGCGCAGCGACGAGGGGCCGCCGATCGGCGATCACGGCCGCGTCTCGCTCGTGTGCAAGCGCTTCGTAACGAGGTCACGCTCGTCTCGCCGGCCGAGCAGCAGCCGCCGTGACCATGGCGGCCGGGCCATGTGACCGCCTCGCTGGGTGCGCGTGACCAAGAAGCCGTTTGGCTACAGGGAACAGGCGACTTTAGTCACAATTTAAGCTCTCCTAGCCCGAGCACCCGTCAAGGTTCTCGCAGAGCTTGATCCAGGTCACGGTTATGAAAGGAGATTGGAGCAATGAAAATCTCGAGTTTTGCCGCCCTCGGTTTAGCAACGGGCGTGATGATGCTTGCTGCGTGTAGCGGCGGGCCGCCATCGTCGGCCACAAATGCCGTCGGGCTGCCGCAGAGCAGCGCACTCAGCCGCCATTACATTTTCCCCAGCAGACGCCTCATAGCGATGACGAATGCCAGAGGTTTTGTAGCGATACCAAGCCGCCATCGCGCGAAGTCATGGGTCAGCCCCGTGGCGAAGGATACGCAGTATCTCCTGTACGTCGCTGACACCGGCGGCACCGGCAACTACGACATTTACAATTATAAGTCGCAGGCGGGTAAGCTATTCGGAACGCTCCACCCGGGCTCGTTTGGCTTCAGTATGCCAACGGGTTCGTGCGAAGACACTGCAGGCAACGTTTACATCGTAGACGCTGGCTCGGGTCTTCTCTGGCAGTTCCCGCACGGCTCGTCGAGTGGCATGTCGGTGGCGATTACCAACGCGATGATGCCGCTCGGCTGTTCGGTCGATCCGACAACCGGGAATATCGCGGTTTCGAACTTTGGCAACTCCACGATGAACATCTTCCAAGGTGGCTTCAGTGGAACGCAAATACTCAGCACAGCACTGGAGCCCTATATGTGGAGCCCGGGCTACGATCCTAGCGGCAACCTCTTCGTCGAATCGGACTACACAACGTTCACCTCGATCGAGCTCGAGGAACTCCCCGCCGGCAGCAGCACCTGGCGCGTCATCTCGCTGCCGAATCAGGCGTGCGGAAATCCGTTCTGCTTCCCGGACTCCGTCCAATGGGACGGCACGTACCTCGAGGCCGGTGATCAGAACTTCGGCACGACCACCAATAGCACTCCGTCGGACATCATGGGTGCCTTTCGAATCTCCGTCTCGGGTTCAACCGGAACCGAGATCAGCTCGACCACATACAAAGGCAACTGTGCCACCACCGCCCCAACCGCCGACGCGCTCCAGATCTTCGTCGGTGGTACGACGCGTGCCATGAACGGAGCCGTTTTCGGAAACATCGATTGCGCTGGCAACGTCAACTACTATAACTACACCGCGGGCGGCGCTGCGAAGAGAAGCCTTCCCGTAAACATCGCCCCGGTACAGGCGGGTTATGGCATTTCCGTCAGCGCGATGAAGAACTAGGCTTGGTTCATCACGCTCAAAAAATCAGACCAACAAGCTCGCTTCGGCTTACGCTAAGAACAGCACACGGTTTCGCGAAAGCGAGGCCGTGTTGCTTCTGTAGCTTAAGTTGCATTGCGACCGCGTAGTATTGCGGCTTAGCACCTCGCAGCCCGGCGCCAGGCAGAGGGGGGCCTCGTTTTGAAAGGCCTTCGCTCCTATCCCAGTGTCATGGTTACCGCTTCGAGCGGATGACGCATCACCTCAGCGGATATGCTAGTTCCCCAAGACCCCATGACAGTCGTCGGAGTTGACGAGTCGCGCATGCTACGTGATCGCGATTTGTGACCGCTTAGGGGCGCGGCGAAAGAATCGCGGTGTACCCCTCAAGGGCGATTTGCACGCCGATGCAGAGCAAGATGAACGCCGAAAGCCGCAGCAACACGTTGATGCCGGTTGGCCCTAGCTTTCGTAAGACGCGTTCCCCTTGGCTGTAGCAGAGATAGATCAAGGTGGAGATGCACGCGAGGCCCGCCAAGGCGCCAACGCCATCGAGGAGGATCGAGTTTCCCGGAGCGGCGAGCAAACTGCTGCCGACGGTCACCATGATCGCGATGGATCCCGGGCCGATCGTCAACGGCAGCGTCAGCGGATAGAACGCGCCGCCGAGCACTTCATCGTCAGAAGCGGCCGGCGCGCGATGCTTCGAGTCTTCCTGTCCCTGGCTGAGCAGCCGCCACCCCGCAACGGCGAGGACCAGGCCTCCGGCGACACGCACCGCTGAGAGGCTTAAACCGAAGAACTTCAGCGCCAGCGGACCGACGATCAAGGACGCCGCCGTGAGAATGAAGGCGTTGATCGCGACGCGCCGGGCGAGGCTTCCCGCAACGGCATCGTCAAGGGACTCCGTATAGTTCAAGAAAATGGGTGCCATGCCCGGCGGATTGACTATCGGGAACAGGGCCAGCGTCACGAAGAGAAAACCGTGGACGAACGGCCACGTGGCCACGGTCCTAAGTAAGTCCACCGTAACGTTATCTCACGCCGCAGGCTACTCTCCCTTTCGCGACCGGCTAGCGCGCGAGACTGTGGACCGGAAGCTTGAAGGCCTTTATGTAGTATCCCTCCGCGAATCTCACCGTATCCATGAGGCACTGATTCGTCAGCACCTGGACGCAAAGCCACCTAGCGGCGCAAAAATGCGGGATCTGCATTCGAGCATCGAAGCAAGGTCCGCGCGCGCTGTTTGAAATCGGCCGTAGTGTAACTCCTTGGTTGCACGGAACCGAGCGCCAAAGACCGAACGTCCTTAGCCGCTGATTCGTTCCTGGAGCGAGGAGCAAGGGAGATGAAGAGCTTGGGTTTTGGCCGCCATGCCTTCAGTGCCGTTGTAGCTGCAGCGATACTCGGAGCTTGCGGAGGCGGCGGCGCTTCGTCGTCCGCACTTTCGGGTAGTGTCTCACCTCAGCTGGGATCGCCCTCGTCGGGCTCGCCCATCCAGCACGTCGTGATTATGATCCAGGAGAATCGCACCTTTAACGATTTCTTTGCGACTTATCCGGGCGCGGACGGAACGACGACCGCTCAGGTCGTCGCGGCGCCTAACTGCAGCCCTCCGATCAACGCGGGACCAATTACGCTGAAAGAGTCCAATCTCGACGTTACGGGAGATCTGAATCACTCATATGGCGGATACGCTACGGCCTGGGACGCCGGCATGCTCGATGCCTTTGACTTGGTTCAAAATCACAATGGCATACCCGAATGCACGTATCCCTATCAGTACACGAATCCTTCGCAGATCCAGCCGTACTGGACGATGGCCCAGCAGTACGTGCTCGCCGAGCACATGTTCACGACGCAAGGCAGCGATAGTTTCACCGCGCACCAAGATCTCATTCGCGGCGGCACGATCGTCGAGCCGGGCCACTCGATGGTCGACTTTCCGACCTGTTCGGGACCGAAATGCAAATGGGGATGCGATGCTCCGGCCGGAACCCATACATCGCTCATTACGGCGGGCGATCAATGGCGGCACTTCCGCGGTAAAGGGCCGTACCCATGCTCGAATCAATTTACATCGACCTACGATACGCTGCGTGACCTCCTTGACGCCAAGGGCGTCTCCTGGAAGTACTACGTTCCGCCACAGAGTACAGTGGACGGCAAGCTCTTCAACGCGTTCGACGTCATCTATCCGGTGCGCTACGGGCCGGAATGGAAGACGAACATCATCATCCCCCAGACCCAGATCTTCAACGACATCTCGAGCGGTGCGCTCCCGGCCGTTTCCTGGGTAATACCCGACGCGCAGTACTCCGACCATCCGGGGTATTCGACCGACCAGGGTCCTTCCTGGGTGGCCAGCGTCGTCAACGCAATCGGTCTAAGCTCGTACTGGGAGTCTACGGCGATCATCGTCGTCTGGGACGATTGGGGTGGGTTCTACGACAACATGGGCGACCTCAATCCGAGCAAGTATGGATACGGCGGATTAGGCCTCCGCATACCCGCGCTCGTCGTCTCCCCTTACGCCAGAGCCCGTTACATCTCGCCGACGCACTACGAGTTCGGCAGCATTCTCAAATATATCGAGAACAACTGGAACCTCGGACAACTCGGCACGACCGATCAGCGGGCCACGAGCATCATCGACTGCTTCAACTACCTGCAGACCCCGATCCCGTTCCAACAGATTCCGTCGTTACATTCGGCGGAGTACTTCATTCACAAGAAGCCGTCGTACTTGCCCGTCGACACGGATATGTAAGTCCGTGAGAATGCTAGGCGCGGCTGCCGCGCACGCAAATTGGAGAACCACGGGAATTTCAACGGAATTCAAAATTCTATCCGAACGCGACGTCGAGATCCTCGACAACGTTGCCGAGAACGTCTTCGACGCGCCAATCGAGGCTTCTTACAGCGCCGAGTTTCTGCGGGATCCGCGGCACCATCTCTGCGTAGCGTTAATTGACGGTGTCGTGATCGGCTTCGCGTCAGGAGTGCACTACGTGCATCCGGATAAGCCGCCGCAGTTTTGGATCAACGAGATTGGCGTCGCGCCCGCGTACCGAAACAAGGGCATTGGCAAGGGAATTCTTACGGCAATGCTTGCCCACGCTCGGAAAATCGGCTGCAGCGAGGTTTGGGTCCTCACAGACGACGAGAGTGAAGCTGCAAGAGCGTTGTACCGATCGGCCGGAGGTCGCGAAACGCTCGGGGTAGTGATGGCGACCTTCGATCTCGGCGGCCCAGCGGGCTAGGACTCGAATCCCGCGCTCACGAGTTGTGGCGCCACTTTGCCTCTACCGCGCTGCACTGCCAGTTCGGACTACGAATGGTTCGGCTGCGGGGCGCGAGTTACGGCGGCGAGTGCGGAAGCGGTTTCCGAGCCGTCTCGCGACGACCAGATAGAGCGTCGGTACGACGAGCAACGAGAGAACGGTCGACGCGATCAGACCGCCGATTACGACCGTTGCGAGTGGTGCCTGCGTCGAGCTGCCAACCTCGATGCCTAGCGCAAGCGGCAGCATCCCGCCTAGGGTCGCGAGCGTCGTCATCAAAATCGGCCGCAGCCGCAACGGGCCGGCTTCAAGCAGCGCCTCGCGGACGGGCTTGCCGTGCTCGCGTAACTGTTTCGTGAACTCGATCACGAGGATTGCATTTTTCACCGCGATTCCGACCAGCATTAGCGAGCCGACGAATGCGGTCAGTCCGAACGCACGGTGCGTGATCAGAAGCGCCGAAAGGATCCCGACCAGCGAGAGCGGCGCAGAGACCATGATTACGAGGGGATCGATGTACGACTCGAACTGCGCGGCTAGCAGCATATAGATCAACAATGCCGCGAGTCCGATCGCCAGCCACAGCGAGGCAAACGCGTTCCGGCCGCGCGCGATCTCCGGCCCAAACTCCCAACGATACCCCGGCGGGAACGGATAGGCTTGCATCGCCACCGCAGCATCGTCGAGCACCGGCCCGAGGGGTCGCCCAGCGAGCGGGGCGTTGATCTCGACCCGACGCTGGCGATTCTCACGGCTTATGGCGGAGGGACCATAGCCTTGAGTGATCTGCGCAACGCTGCCCAGCGTAACCTGTGGCGGTAAAGCCCCCTCAGTTAAGCCGGCCGGCCTCAGTGATGCCCCCACTGTGGTCGTGCGCGCGCTCGGCATCGCGAACTCCAGACTTTGCAACGAGCTAAACGAACGCCGCTGGCTCGGCGGAAGCTCGATGAGAATCGGATACTGAATCCCGTTGATCTGGTAGTAGCTTGCGGTCGAGCCGTTTGTCGCCGAATTGATGACTTGCGCGACATCGCCGGTACCGAGGCCGAGTTCGCTCACGCGCGTTCGATCGATCGCGATCCGCACCTCAGGTTGTGAGTTCGTGACGTTCTTGTCTGGGTCGCCGACTCCGGGGATCTTTGAAATCGTAGCCATGACACCGTCCGATACGCTCTGCAATGTCGCGAGATCGGGTCCGTAGATTTCGAGTTCGAGCGCAGTCTGACCCTGCGAGATCTGTTGCTGCACGATGTCGATCGTCTGACCGCGCGTGATCGCTCCAACCATCGCGCTCCTAAGACGCATGGCGTCTTGCGGCGCGAGCAGTCGGTCGCCTTCGTTTACGTTTCCGCTCAAGCGTCGACGCCAATCGCTGATGAACTTGGCCGCTGCGACGCCGTCGGTCCCACGCTTGAGCGTAATCTGCAAGGTTGCGCGATTGGTGATGGAGCGCGCCGTTCCGCCCGAGCCCACCTGACCGACGGTCGCGCCCACGACGACTACGCGCGGATCTTTGCGAAGCGCGTCTTCAACGACTTGTGAAACGTGGTTGGTGACGGCAAGCGCCGTTCCGTTCGGCGTCTGGAGCCCAAGCTGAACAAAACGGGAATCGGACGGCGGGAAAATCTCCGTCGGTACGATCCCGAGCCGCATGGCGATCGCTGCAATCGCGATGAGCGCGAAGGCTGAGCCCAGGACGATCGCCGGCCGATCGAGCGAGGCTTCCAGAAGGCGACGATAGCCGCTCGCCAAGCGGCCGTATGCGCGATCGAACGCCTCGCCGAAGCGACTCACGCGCGCGGCAACGGGCGCCATCTCATCTTGTCGATGCAGCATCTCGGCGGAAAGCATCGGCACCGCCGTGACCGCGACGAGCAGCGAAATTGCAACCCCGCTCATGATCATGATCGCAAACGGTCCAAAAATCAGGCCTTGCAGCCCGGGTATGAGCAATACCGGGAAGAAGACGGTGACAACGGTGATCGACGAGGCGATGACGGCGCCCATGATTTGCGCGGTCCCGCCTTCGGCCGCTTCCTCGGACGACATTCCCATCGCATGGAAGCGCGAGATGTTCTCGATAACGACGACGGCGTCGTCGACGATGAGCCCCACCGCCAGCGCCAAGCCGCCGAGCGTCATCACATTGAGCGTCTCTCCGAGGGCGTGCGCAATAAAGAGCGTTCCCAAAATCGAAACCGGCAGCGAGACCGCGACAATCAGCATCGCGCGCCAGGAGTGCAGGAACAGCAGGATGATCAAAACGGCGAGAACCGCGCCGTAGACGGCCGTGTGCTCGAGCGCTGAGACCGCGTCCAGGATGAACTCACGCTGGTCTAGGAGAGTCGAGAACTCCATGCTGGGATAGCGGGCTTTGATCTGGTCGATCTTCTCGCTCACGCCGGTCGCGACGGCTACAATGTTGGCGTTGGGTTGGGCCGTAATCGTTAGCAGAACGGACGGCGATCCGTTGAGGCGTGAGAACACACGCTGTTCCTGGATAGAGTCGCGAACCGTCGCGATGTCCCCGAGGCGAACGATCGCGCCGTTGGCGCCAACGGCAATCACGGTGTTTGCGATTTCCTTCGGGGCGGTGAAGAGCGCGCTGGTACGAATACCATATTCGTTTTGCCCGATCTGGATGACGCCGGCCGGCAACTCGACATTTTCGTTGTTGATCCGTTGCAGCAGCGTATCGATCGGCAGGCCGATCCCCGCCAACTTCCGCTCGTCCGGTTCGATGACGACCGCTCGCTGGGTGGCGCCCGAAACCGCGAGGCTGCCCACGCCATGGACGGACGCGAACTCGTCTGAGAGCGAGTTGACGATGAGGTCTGACAGAGCACTCTGGGTCATCGATGGATCCGTGACCGCCACCGTGAGCACGGGCGTCGCATTCGGATCGGCCTTTGCGATCTGTGGTTCTTGCAACGCTGGGTCGTTCGGTAGCGTCGCCCGGATGCGCGCGACCTGCTGCTGAACGTCCACCGCGGCGACGTTGATGTCCGTTCCGAATTCGAACTGGACGCGTACGGTGGAAAGACCTTGGTACGAGTTCGACTCGATGAAGTCGATGCCGGCGACGCGGCTGACCGCGTTCTCGATCGGCCGCGTAATCGTCGTCTCCATCGTCTCCGGCGACACGTTGCTGTACGCGACCGTAACGGTTACGACCGGCGGTGCGAATGATGGCAGAAGTGCGACGGCAAGCCGCGGCGCCGCGAAGAGGCCAAGCACGACAATCGCGAGCGAAAGCATCGCTACGGCAACACGACGGTGAACGGCGAACTCAGCGATCCGCATCTGTACGTTAGGCTTTCCCGGTAGTTTTGCAAGAGCCCCGCACGCCGAAAGGTCTCTCATGAAGAGGCCTGATTGCCTGAACGCGCCGAAGCGCTCCGGCCCCTTGCTGCCGCGATAACGGCACGTGAAAGGACCGCCGAAGTTTAATGTACAGTCATCGGTTACTCGCCCTGCTCGGTGTCGGCTGTTTGGCCGCCGGTCTGCTCACGGCGTGCGGGCACCACGCAAGCAACGTCACGACGCGGAGCGCCGGCGCGGGCCAAACCGCCACCGGCGGCGCGACGATCGTCGCGGCCGGTACCGACTATTACGGCAAGCTCGAACGCATGCCGGATGGAACGAAGGAGCCCGTTGATGTGCAGTTGATCACGCTTCAGGCGTTCTCACCCAAGACGCACCA
>DAIMCN010000057.1:0-4236 GCA_036726365.1 Candidatus Cybelea sp. | reverse complement strand
GAAGACCGATATCGCCGTACCCGCCGGTACCGTCCTCGAAGTGCGGTTCAAGTCGCCCGTAACGGTATGACGCCGAATGAGCGGGATGAAGGCTATCTCCTCGGCAACACGGATGCAGAACACGAGCGCCTTATCCGGCAGGGCATGCGGCTCGCGCCGGTCACCGAGCGATTTTTTATTGCGCTCGTGTCAGCCCGGTCCCGCAAGCCTGACTGATGCGCGGTGCTTTGTGTGCACCGCGAAAAGCGCCGCCGCAAAGATGCAGTTGAGGACGAGGCCAATCACACCAACCTCAGCGCCATACAGGCTGGTCTGCGTGACACCGAGCAAGCCGATCTTGGGGCCCTCCCCGAAGAGTGCATACGCAATCGCGTTCCACACGCTGTGACTGACCGATGAGACCACGATCGAACCGGACATCAAACGGAGCAATCCATATTGCACCCATCACGGCGGCATTGGCGATGAAGATCGCGACTTGAGCGGGAGGGAGTACGTATCCTTTCGCAAGCGTGGCGTACGAAATGTGCCACGCGGCAAACGCGAGGCTCGTTACGACGAGAACCCGGTAGCGCCCGACGTTGGCCGACTCGAGCGATCCCCACAACCACCCTCGAAAGAAGCCTTCTTCAGTCAACAGCACCCCCAGGATGGCTACCGAGGCAGAAATCAGAACGCGATTTATGACCGGCCATCCAAGCGTGCTGGGGTGAGCGGCGCCGCCGAAGATCGCGATCGACGCGCCAAGCCCGAGGATTATCAACGGATACGCAACGGCGCGTACATAGTCGACCGGTCGACCCAGCGTAAGGCCAATGCCTATGCGCGAGAGGCGCTGAAACCACCAAAGGCCCAACGTAAGCGGAATGAGCGGGAGCGCGCTGAACATCGTCAGGCCGTTTGCATCCATCGGAGCCGTAATGGCAATCGCTAGGACGAACCCGAGAATCGAATAGAGCAGCGCTCGAGGCTTCATGTCAGCCATACAGCTGGTCGACGCGCATGTTTCAGTCCTAACTGGTGTTCCGGGAGGGGTGAGGTTAAAATAACCAATGCGTAGCGCGTCGTCCTTCTCAGCCACGCGTAACGTTCGGTTCGGTCTCCCTGACGTAGCAGTCGCGCTGGGCGTATTGACGCTGCTGGCGATTATCGCAAAAGTGGGCGCCGGCGCGTTCGTACCGTTTACCGCGAAGATCGCTCCGCACGTCGACCTCGATCCGCGCAATCTCCCATACTACGCCGCACGTTCGACGTTGCGCATGTTCGTGGCGTTGATCTGGTCCACGCTCTTCACGCTTGTTTATGGCTATTTCGCTGCGCGCAGCAAGCGCGCGGAGCGAGTGCTCATCCCATTGCTCGACATCCTGCAGTCGGTGCCCGTACTCGGCTATCTCTCGGTGATCATCACGGCCTTCATCGCGCTCTTTCGCGGCAGTTTGCTCGGCCTGGAGTTCGCGGCGGTCTTCGCGATATTCACGAGCCAGGCATGGAACATGACGTTCTCGTTCTACCAGTCGCTCAAGTCGGTGCCGTACGAGCTACAGGAGGCGGCAGCACTCTATCGCCTATCCGGATGGCAACGCTTCGTTCAGCTCGACATTCCGTCCGCGACGATCGGACTCGTGTGGAACGCCATGATGAGCTTCGGAGGCGGCTGGTTCTTTCTGGCCGCAAGTGAGGCGATTACCGTTTTGAATCACAACTACACGTTACCCGGTGTGGGTTCGTACGTGGCAGCCGCCATCGGGGCGCAAGACGTTCGCGCGCTTGGCTGGGCAGTCGTCACGATTGCGGTGGTCATCGTGCTCGTTGACCAACTCTTCTGGCGTCCCGTCGTCGCTTGGGCAGATCGTTTTCGCTTTGAGCAAAGTGCGGCGGCCGAGGCGCCGCGCTCGTGGGTCTTCGATGTAATTCGCGCGGCGGACGTACCCGCGCTGGTGGGACGAGCGTGGGCACCTGCCGCCGAGAGTATCAGCCGGCTGCTCTCTGCCGTCACGGACGCCCGATTCGCCTCGCGGCCGAAGAGTGAGGGTACGCAAGCCGACCGGGTTCTCAACGCGGCGTTGATCCTTGTCGTGATCGTGCTCGCAGCCACCGCTTTGCGGTTCATTTTAACGACAGTCGGATTCGCGGAAATCTTCAAAGCCTTCGGGCTTGGCCTCGCTACGATGGCACGCGTCGCCGTCCTCGTTATCGTCGCGACCGTCGTGTGGACTCCAGTTGGCGTCGCGATCGGTTTCAATCCGCGCCTGGCGCGCCCGCTTCAACCCGTCGTTCAGTTCCTCTCGTCGTTTCCTGCGAACTTCATCTTTCCGTTTGCGACCTTGGCATTCATCCGGCTCGGCGTGCCGATCAACTTCGGAGCGATTTTGCTCATGGCGCTCGGCTCGCAGTGGTATATCCTCTTCAATGCAATCGCGGGCGCGCAGAGCATCCCAACGGAGCTTCGAGAGATGTGCGACGATTGCGATTTGCAAGGCTGGCGTCGCTGGCGACGGCTGATCGTTCCGGGCATCTTCGCCTCGTTGGTAACCGGAGCGATAACCGCGAGCGGCGGCGCTTGGAACGCTTCGATCGTCTCGGAGATCGTTTCTTGGGGCAACACAACGCTGACGGCGACGGGCCTCGGAACCTACATCACCGAAGCGACGACCAAAGGCGATTGGTCGCGCATCGTCCTCGGGGTCAGCACGATGAGCGTCTTCGTCGTGGCCGTCAATCGGATCGTCTGGCGGCCGCTTTACGGTTACGCCCAGAAACGGTTTGCGCAATGAGCGAGCAGTTGATCCGCTGCGAAAACGTCTACAAGCGCTTTCCACTTCCCGGCGGAAAGGGCGAGTTCACCGCGCTGAGCGACGTTTCGCTCTCGGTATGCAGTGGTGAAGTGTTGGCGCTGCTCGGGCGGAGCGGCAGCGGGAAGAGTACGCTGTTGCGAATTATGGCTGGTCTCATCCCGCCAAGTTCCGGAGTCGTAACGAGCGGCGGCGAGCCGGTTGTGGGAGCGAACCCCGACGTAGCAATGGTCTTTCAAACGTTCGCGCTGCTGCCGTGGTTGACGGTTCTCGAAAACGTCGAACTCGGGCTCGAGGCGCGTGGCATCCGCCGCACGAATCGCGTGCGACGCGCGCTTAATGCGGTCGACCTCGTCGGGCTCGATGGTTTCGAAGGAGCCTATCCAAGAGAACTCTCCGGCGGAATGAAGCAGCGTGTTGGCTGCGCGCGCGCCTTCGCCATTGAACCGAAGGTGCTCTTCATGGACGAACCGTTCAGCGCGCTCGATGTTCTCACGGCCGAGAACCTTCGAAGCGAGATCGACGAGCTGTGGAATACCGGGAACTTCCCGTCGAAAAGCATCCTGCTCGTCACACATAACATCGAGGAGGCGGTCCTTCTGGCCGATCGCGTGATGGTTCTCGGTTCGAATCCAGGGCACGTTCGCGGCGAGGTGACGATCGAGCTTCCGCGTCCCCACAACCGTTCCGACGCGCGTTTTGCGGAGATCGTCGACCGTCTCTACACGGTAATGACGAACCCGGACATTACGTTTGATACGACCGGCTCAGCCCGGGTGGCGCCCAGTACGACGACGCAAAGATCGCCGTTTGCGCAGCCGTTGCCGCACGTGCGCACCGGCGGTATCAGCGGGATGCTCGAGTTGCTGGCGGAGCACGGAGCCGAACCCGAAGAGATCGCCCATCTCTCGGAACGACTCTCAATCACCCCGGATGATCTCCTCGCGCTCCTCGAAGCAGCCGTCTTGCTTGACTTTGCCAAGATCACCGACGGTAGAGTCGCGCTAACCTCGACGGGACGCGCCTTCGCCGCGTCGACCATTCAAAGCGGCAAGGAGATCTTCCGCAAACAGTTGCTTGAACGCATCCGCCTCTTTGATTCGATCGTGCGCACGCTCGAAGGGAAGAGAGACAGAACGATGCGTGTTGACTTTTTTCTCGACCTGTGGGACGAATATTTCCCCGCGGCAGATGCGCAGCGGCAATTTGCAACGGCCGTCGACTGGGGGCGGTTTGCCGAACTCTTCGAGTACGACTCGCTGGAGGGCGTCCTGCGGCTCGATGAAACGGCCGCGGAGAAAGCGTTGCGGTCGGGCGCCCCGCTGGCCTAACGGGAGGCGGGACACGGCTTGGGAGATTCGAAGTCCCGGGTACTAAGGTAAGCATCGTGGCGCCATCGTCTATCGGTTAGGACATCGCCCTTTCAAGGCGGAAAGACGGGTTC
>DAIMCN010000056.1:0-13557 GCA_036726365.1 Candidatus Cybelea sp. | reverse complement strand
GCGCCGGGAACCTTCCGCAGGGCCGCGGGGGTCTTTTCTAGGCCTGGTCAAGGGGAGACCTTGGGGCCGTGTCGTACTGACCCTGCCCCTTGGCGATGGTTGTCCAAACGGGGATTGGAGCGGGAAAGAAGAGTCTGACGGTCATGAGCATACGCGTGGTCGAAAATGCCGATACGGTCAGTTTGGTTTGCGCACTTCTCGTGCGCTTTCCCGAACTAGCCTCGATTCGCTCAGGTCCGACGGATCGGACGCTTCGATTGACCTTCGCGGTTCGCCAGCGGCTCGACCGCGCTTCCCAGACGACCCTGCTCGAAGCGATCGACGACCACGTTCGCAGCTTTCTGGCGTTGGCGAAAGAAGAGCCCGCGGTGCTTCGCGTCGAGTGCGAAGGGGATCGCACGCTGACCTTCGTGCACGTGACGCGCGACTTGGAGACCTTTTCAAAAGAAGAGCTAGAGCTGCAGGTCGGGTTCTTCAGCGACCGCTACGGCGAGGCGCTCGTGCGCAACCCACACCCGGACGACCAGGTCGACGCAGATCCGGCTGCGGAAGACGAAGCCGCGCTCTATGCGGTTGAGGCCCTGCGCGATCCCGCGCAATCCAAGAGTTTGGTCGGTTTCAGAGAAGAAAAGCGCGTGCTCGTTTACTTTTTGAAATCCCAAAAGAAAGCGAAGGCATCGGCTCGCCGATAGACACCCCTACCTTCAATCTGCTTATGGTCGGGGACGTCGTCGGATCCCCGGGGCGCGAGGTGCTGAAACGGTGCGTTTCGCTGCTGCGCGAGCAGCATCACATTCATGCATGCATCGCCAACGGCGAGAACGCGGCAGGCGGGTTTGGCCTCACTGCACAAACAGCCCAAGAGATGTTCGAGAGCGGCGTTGATTTCATCACCGGCGGCAATCACATTTTCGACAAGCGTGATTTTAGCGAGTACCTCGAGAGCAGCAACCGTGTCATCCGACCGGCAAACTATCCTCCGACCGCGCCGGGCCGGGGTGCCGGTACCTTTACCGTCGACGGCGTTACCGTCGGGGTGCTCAACCTGATGGGGCGGACCTTTATGTCGCCGGTGGACGATCCGTTCCGTTGCGCCGACGCGCTGGTCGCCGACTTGCGCGCTCGAACGCCGGTCATCGTAGTGGATCTCCATGCCGAAGCGACCTCGGAGAAAGTGGCGATGGGGCGCTACCTCGACGGGCGCGTTTCATGCGTCGTCGGAACGCATACGCACGTTCAGACCGCCGACGAGCAGATTCTTCCGGCCGGCACGGCCTACCTGAGTGATCTCGGCATGACCGGCCCGACAGACGGAATCATCGGCATGGACGCCGGGGCGGTGCTCGACCGATTTCTCACCGGACTCTCGGAGCGCTTCAGCGTTCAGCGTAGCGGGCCGAGGCAGTTTTGCGGCGCCGTCGTTGCGGTCGATCCGAGCTCGGGTAAGGCCAGCCAGATCAAGCGCATCTTTCTGCGGGGCATCGCATGAACGCAGGCGTAATTCTGAAGGTCTCGGCTAAGAGCAGTCCCAACGCGGTAGCCGGCGCCCTTGCCGCGGCGCTGCGCGAGCGCGAGAGCGCCGAACTGCAGGCAGTCGGGGCGGGCGCGATCAACCAGGCGATCAAAGCCGTGGCGATCGCGCGCAGCTATTTGAGGGGCGCCCAGTTGGACGCGGTCTGCACACCGTCATTTGTCGTCGTCGCCATTGGCGAAAGCGAGCGCACGGCCATCTCGCTCTTCGTTGAGCGCCGCAAGCTAGAAGAGAAGGCTCCCGTACTTGAAAATTGACTTGCACTCACACACGCGAATGAGCGACGGAACGCTCAGTCCGCAAGAGCTCTCCGACTTCATGGGGGAACGAGGCGTAGAGCTCTTTTCGATATCCGATCACGATACGCTGGCGGCCTATGGAGCGTTCCAACCACCCCCCGGCGCGCGCATCATCACCGGCATCGAAATCAACTCGACCTGGCGCGAAAACGAGGTTCACGTGCTGGGCTACGGCGTTCCACTTGGACCGTCACCGATTAACGAGCTGCTCGAATACAATCAGACGCAACGGCGCATACGGGCCGAGACGATGGTCGAACGACTGCAGCAGGCCGGTTACGGGTTGACGCTTGACGACGTGCTCACCGAATCGGGCGGAGCCTTGGCCATCGGCCGTCCCCACGTCGCCAAAGCGCTGGTGCGTCTTGGCATCGTCGATAGCGTGGACGCGGCTTTTCGCCAGGCGCTTGGCCGCGGTAAGCCGGGCTACGTTCCGCAAATCTACACGACGCCCGAACACGCGATTGAAGCGATTTCGGCCGCAGGAGGCGTCCCGGTACTGGCGCATCCCGGCCGGCTGAAGGATCGGATCCTTATCGACGAGCTCGCCCAGCGCGGCTTGCGCGGGCTTGAAGTCTTCTATCCGCTCCATGACGCGGCCGACACGCGCGAGTTTCGAGAAACCGCGCAGCGATACGGCTTGGTGATGACGGGAGGCATGGATTTTCACGACATCCGATATCACACCAAGGGCGTCGGTATGGAGGTCGATGCGGCAGACATCGCCCCCTTCCTCGAACTCGTCGAGGTTTTTGCCTAAGTGCTGAGCGCTGCGGCGTTGGCGGCAGCGATCAACGTGCCGACTCAAACGCCGCGCCTTGCGCACTCGATCGTTGCGGGCGAGGTCTACGATCTCGACGCTCAGCGGGTGCTCTACGCCCGGAATTCGCACGTGCTGATGGTGGCAGCGTCGACCACGAAGCTGTTGACCGAAGGCACGAGCCTCGCGCTGCTGGGGCCGGATTTCCGCTGGACAACGCCGGTCTACCGAACCGGACCGATCGATTCGCAAGGCGTTCTTCATGGCGATCTGGCACTGGTCGCGAGCGGCGATCCAAATCTTTCGCAACGCATTCGGCCCGACGGCACGCTCGCGTTTGAAAATGAAGATCATGCCTACGACGGATCGGCCGAGACAACGGCGGTTCCCGGCGATCCGCTGACGGTGCTTCGCGAGCTGGCTGCCGGCGTGGCGAAGGCCGGTGTGAAGCGCGTCGACGGACGGGTTTGGGTCGATACGTCGCTCTTTCCCGACCAGGGCGCCGAGGGTGGAACCGGCGTCACGCTCTCCTCGATCGTCGTCAACGATAATCTCGTCGACGTTAGGGTAACTCCCGGTGCGCATCTGGGCGATCCCGTCAGCATCGCCGTCTCGCCGCAAACTCCGTACGTGACGTTTGTGAATCGTGCGACAACGGGCGCCCAAAAGAGCGATGCGAGCATCGACTTGAGCGCCGACGTCCGCGACGCGTCCGGGCACCACGTGGTGACAATCGCTGGATCCCAACCGATGGGGCCCAGTGTGCTCTACGCCTATCGCGTGCCAGAGCCCAAATTATTCGCGCAGGCAGCGTTCACGGTGGCGCTCAACGACGCCGGCATCAGCGCGCAGCCGGCGGCAACGCCGGGCGCGCCTCCCTCGAGCGCGGCGTACGTTCCAGCCAGCCTCGTGGCAGAGCACGTCTCACCGCCTCTCGTGCAGGACGTGTATATCACGCTCAAAGTCAGCGACAATTTGCACGCGGGTTTGATGCCGTACATGTGGGCCGTGTATCGGGCTCACGCGACCAGCGACTACCTAAAGAACGGTTTCGCGCTGGAAGCAAAGCTGCTGCGAGGCGCGGGGCTCGATTTGCTGCAGGCCGCACAACAGGATGGCCTCGGCAGCAGCGCCTTCTTCACGACCGACTTCATGGTGCATTACCTAGCGTGGGTGTACCGGCAATCGTGGTATCCGCAGCTGCTGCGCGGCTTACCGGTCTTGGGCGTTGACGGCACGCTTTCGGATATCCAGCGGTCCTCGCCGGCTCGCGGCAAGGTGTTTGCCAAGACCGGTACGGACGACAGCGACAATTTCTTGACCGGCGGCGGCGTCTACGAGAAGGGCTTGGCGGGATACACGACCACGCGAAGCGGACGTCACATAGCGTTCGCATTCTATATCAGCGCGTTAAACGGCCCGCACGATGAGGATACCGGAGCGTTGGCGGGTCAAATTCTCGGAGGGATGGCGGCGGCCGCGTACTCGCACTTGTAAACGGCGCGCTAGGGTTTTTCCAAGGCTCGCGCGACGGCGTCGCGCACGCGCTCCACGATAAGCGCAGCCTCGCTCTGGTCCGAATCGAGCTTGGAGGCCTGATTGGCGATGACGCCGGCGTCGTGCATGTAGCGGTGGTTGATTCGCACGTTGTACGCGCAAGCCGTCAACGCCGCGTAGGCGAACTCGGCCGCGCAACCGACATCGCTGGCCAGCGCGCCGGTACGAGCCTCCACCAATTGCAGTGTAAGTTTCAGAACTTCGAGGGCGAGCGCGGAGGCGTGCAACGGTTCTTGTGCGGCCCGTTGGAGCGCGGCTTCAATTGCGTCGCGGCGCGCTGCGCGCTCGGCATCGCCGGCTTTCGGCAGCGCTTGCGCGGCGACGACGGCGCGAAATGCGGCTTCGTCCCGCAGGCGCGCGGCGCTGAGCTCGTCGCGAAGTCGATCCGCTTGTGAAACCGGTCCATCGATTGGCTCGGCCATAATCCGCCCGACCATGGCGACTAGCGCCGCGCCGAGGGCGCCGACCAATGCTGCGGCGCTGCCACCGCCCGGTACCGCGTCGCTGGAAGCGAGCCGCCGGAGGTATTCGTCGAGGGTTTCCACGGGCGCTCGTAGTTGGCGGATGGGTTCGGGGAGCCTGCGGCGAAAGGCCCGCGAGCCATTTCCCCCCACCCTAGGAGTTACTAGTGCCAGTTCTGGATCCAGCTCGCACCCCAGCCGATTCGTCACGCGAACCCGCACAGGGTGACGTTAAAGACCGCAGCCTCGCGGAAGCCGGGCGCTCTCGGATCGCGTGGTCCGCAGCGTACATGCCGGTCTTGGGGCAGATTCGCGACCGGTTCGAAATCGACAAACCGCTGCGCGGAATCCGTATCGGCGCATGCCTGCACGTGACCACCGAGACCGCCAATCTCATGCTGGCGCTACAGGCCGGTGGCGCACAGATCGCGTTGTGCGCGAGCAATCCGCTCTCGACGCAGGATGACGTTGCCGCGGCCCTGTGCGATTACGGGATCGCAACGTTCTCAATCAAAGGCGAGGATCACGCGACGTACTATTCGCACATCGAGTCGGTAATCGCCACGCAACCGCAGATTTCGATGGACGATGGATGCGATCTCGTCACGACGATTTTCACCAAGCATCCCGATATGCTCGATAAAATGATCGGCGGATGCGAAGAGACCACCACCGGTGTCATTCGTCTGCGTGCGATGCAGCGCGACGGAGTCCTTCCCTATCCGGTAATCGCGGTGAACAATGCGCTAACCAAGCATATGTTCGACAATCGCTATGGAACCGGGCAGTCCACGTTGGATGGGATCGTGCGCGCAACCAACGTGCTGCTCGCCGGGCGGACTCTGGTCGTGATCGGCTACGGCTGGTGCGGCCGGGGCATCGCGTCGCGCGCGGCCGGGATGGGTGCCCACGTCGTCGTCGCCGAGGTCGATCCGCGCAAAGCGATCGAGGCCGTCATGGACGGCTACCGCGTGATGCCGATGAATGACGCGGCGAAGATCGGCGACATCTTCGTCACCGTAACCGGCAACTATCACGTGGTGCGCGAGGAGCATTTCAAACTAATGAAGGATGGCGCGATCGTCGCGAACTCCGGTCACTTCAACGACGAGCTCGACCTCGAGGCGATTCGCCGCATCGCGCGCAGCAAGAACGAGCCGCGCGCTTTCGTGGAGCAATACGAGCTGCACGACGGACGGAAGATTTGCATTCTCGCCGATGGACGGTTGGTGAATCTCGCCGCCGCCGAGGGTCACCCCGCATCGGTAATGGATATGTCTTTTGCAAATCAGGCGCTCGCGACCGCTTATCTGGTGATGTGTCACGAGGCCCTGGAGAAGAAGGTCTACGACGTTCCCGTCGAGATCGACGAAGAAGTCGCCCGACTCAAGCTCTCCTCGATGGGCGTCGACATCGATACGCTCACGCCGGAACAAGAGAAGTACATCGCCTCTTGGAGCGAAGGAACCTGATGGCATATCGCCGGCTTTTCACCAGCGAGTCGGTGACCGAAGGCCATCCGGACAAGCTCGCCGATCAAATCTCCGACGCCGTGCTGGATGCGCTGCTTACGGACGATCCGTACTCGCGGGTCGCGGTCGAAACGTTTGCCATTACCGGCCAGATTCACATCGCGGGTGAGGTCACGACGAAAACGTACGTCGACATTCCACGGCTGGCGCGTCAGGTCGTGCGCGAAGTCGGTTACACGAAATCGGCGATCGGCTTCGATGCCGAGACGTGCGGCGTCAGTGTCTCGATCAACGAGCAGTCGCCCGACATCGCGCTCGGCGTCGATCGATCGCTGGAAGCGCGTGCCGGCGACGATGACGAGTTCGAACTCGTCGGCGCCGGCGACCAGGGGATGATGTTCGGTTATGCGTGCCGGGAAACCGACGAACTGATGCCGTTGCCGATCGTTCTCGCGCACAACCTCACGCGTCATCTCGCCGCGATGCGCAAGAACGGCGACATTCCATATCTGCGTCCCGACGGAAAATCGCAAGTGACGGTCGAGTACGAGGGCGACCGGCCAGTGCGCGTGGAGGCGGTAGTCGTTTCGACGCAGCACGATCCTGAGATTCCGCTCGAAGAGATCCGTCGCGAAATCACCGAGAAGGTGATCGACCACGTGATTCCGGTCTCAATGCACGACGAAGGCACGCGTATCTACGTCAATCCGACCGGCCGATTCGTGATCGGCGGTCCGAAGGGCGATGCCGGCCTAACCGGGCGCAAGATCATCGCGGACACGTATGGCGGGATGGCCCGGCATGGCGGCGGCGCCTTCTCCGGAAAGGATCCGACGAAGGTCGATCGTTCGGGGGCGTATGCGGCTCGGTGGGTCGCCAAGAACGTCGTAGCCGCTGGACTAGCGGACCGCTGCGAAGTGCAGGTTGCCTATGCGATTGGCGTCGCGCATCCGATGAGCGTTTCGGTCGAAACCTTCGGCACCGGACGGCTGCCTGAAGAGCGCATCGTGAAAGCCGTCATCGACGTGTTCGATCTTCGCCCCGCGGCGATCATCCATCATTTGAATCTGCGCCGGCCGATCTACCAGCAAACGGCGGCCTACGGCCACTTCGGCCGGCCCGACCTCGACCTACCGTGGGAGCGCGCGGACCGCGTCGATGCGCTTCGGAAAGCGACGGCCTTTAATGGAGAGCAGTTACGTGTTCCGAATTTCGCGTCCTAAGACATTCGCGGCGGCGATTGCGCTGAGCACCGCGGCGGCGTGGTTCGCGCCTGCGCGCGCCGTGACGTATCTTCCATCGCAGACTTTCCGCACGGGAACGAAAATCGCGTGCGTCCTCGAGGAATCCATAAACTCCGCCCAGTTAACTGTGGGGAGCGAGTTCAAATTAAAGGTCGTCGACACTTCGCATACAGTACTGGTTGGCTCGGTGATCCGCGGCTTCGTGACCGACGTGAGTCAGCCGGCTGGATTGAACCGGGCGCGCATCGGGTTCTTGCTGTACACGATCAAGCTTCCAAACGGCAAGGTGAAGAACATTCAAGCCTACGTCGTTAATCGCGAGGTCGTTCCGTATAACCCGGCGGCGCAATATCAGTCGCGTCAGCAGGTGAATTATGGCGTTCCGTATGGCACCGTGACGCCCGGCCCGATCGCTTGGCAGATGCGTATAACCCCCGGCCGCCCGAGCAGCGTTTCAGAGAATACCCCGCCGTCGTTGGGTGGTTACATCTATGCAAGGACCTCGCACGAAGCGATCGTCATCCCGTCCGGCGTTTCGGTCACGGTTGAGCTCGCGGCGAACTTAACGGTCCCATAGCCTTTTGTCACCCTGAGCCTGTCGAAGGGTTGAGCAACTGATCCATCGTGCACTGCCGCGGAGGCTTCTCGGGTCGCCAGCGGAGCAGCCGTGCGGCGTGCCGGAAACGATGCGCGGTGGTGTGATCGAAGGCCACCTCGACAACGACTTCCGGACGCACTGGGAACCATTCTGAATTCTCGCTGCGCCGCCAGCGGCTCGGACCGCCTGGTGCGGCGCCGCTGAACCCTGGCGGCTCGACGATCGGCTTGAGCTGATCGGCGGCACGGGTGCGTTCCGATGCGCTCATCGACCCAACGAAGCCGACGTGATGCAGCTTTCCGTCTTCATCGTAGAGACCGAGTAGCAGCGACGCGATCGTACCATTCGCGCCGGTGCGAAACCCCCCGACGACGCAATCGGCAGTGTAGTTGCGTTTGATCTTAACGACCGCGTCGCGGCTGCCGAATGCGTATGGTACGTTCTGCTTTGCGATGACGCCATCGAGACGAGCCAAGCTTCCGACAAGCCACTCTTTTGCAAGCGCAATGTCGTCGGTTACTGGAGAGAGCCGGATACTCGGGTCCTCCGCGAAGTTTCGCTGGAGGAACCGTTCTAGGCGCTCGCGCCGCGCGCGTAGCGCTCGTTGGTAAAAGGCGGTTTTACCTTCTACAAGGAGATCGAAGACCACATACGATGCCGGCGTCTCTTCCGCCAGCCGCTGTACTCGGCTGGCCGCGGGATGGATGCGTTGAAGCAAGGCATCAAAATCCGCGCCGGTTTCGGTGGCAATCAGCAGCTCGCCGTCAGTAACGAACTGTCGCGCGCCGGCTTCTCGCAGCGCCGCGACGATCTCGGGAAAGTATCGCGTGAGCGATTCACCCGATTTGGATTGCAGCTCGACGGCGTCGCCGTCGCGGAAGGCGATGCAGCGAAAGCCGTCCCACTTTGGTTCGTAGCTCCAGACGTCACCCTCGGGAATGCGTTGAACCTGCCGCGTTTCCATCGGCTCTATCGGTGGGCGAAGAAGCAGCTGCTCAAACGGCGGCACGAGGCGAGGTACTCCCAAACTTGTCGAGATTGAAGCGGCCGCGGCTGCGTAGCACCGGCTGCCAGAGATCGCCGAGGCGCGCAACCCGCTCCGGAACGTTCAACATCGTAAAATCGCCGGGCTCGCAGCCGGCTTCCATTTCCTCCCACGTGACCGGCGTTGAAACGGTCGCCGCTTCGTTGGCGCGAACGGAATAAATTGAGGCCAGCGTTTTGCCGAAGGCGTTCTGATTATAGTCCACGAGGACGTGGTTCGGCGGGCGGTTGGCGACGCGGTAAATGGCCGTCAGCACGTCGGAATGCGCGCGCGCAATCTGATGGCCGATCTCCTTGGCGATTGCCCAAACCTCGCGTTGGGCCGGACCGGTGCGAATCGCGACGTAGACGTGCACGCCTTTGCTTCCCGACGTCTTCACGAAGGGAGTCATGCCCAGACCTTGCAGCACGTCGCGCACGATCAGCGCGGCTTCGCGCACGACTGAAAAGGTTGCGCCCGGCGTCGGGTCGAGATCGAAGTGCAGGTAGAGTGGACGATCGGGATCCCCACACAGAGAATACCACGGATTGAGATCGATGCATCCGAGATTGATCAGCCATAAGAGCGATGCGCGATCGTCTACGACGGGAAAGTCGATGACGTTACCCGAGCTGTGTTCGATCGCGCACGTGCGAATCCACGGCGGCCGCGGCGACGGCGCACGCTTCATGTAGAAGAAATCTCCGGTGACGCCGTGCGGATAGCGCTTCATAACCATCGGCCGGTCGGCGACGTGCGGAATCAGGACGTCGGCAATGCGCAGGTAGTAGCGCAGCAGGCCGCCCTTCGTGACTTTGAGTTTGGGGAAGTAGATTTTCCGCAGGTTGGTCAGCGCAACTCGGCGCCCATCTACTTCCAGAGCCGCATCATCTATGTCGGTCGGAATCTCGACGGCAGCCCGCTTCGAACGCTCTAGCACCCCGCCCTTATACCCTCAAGGCAGGGTGGCGTTCCTGGCCGTGGAACCTCCGTCCGCCGGCCGCCGAGCTTAACGCGTTCCGGATTAGCTCAGTTGGTAGAGCAGCTGACTGTTAATCAGCGGGTCGTTGGTTCGAGTCCAACATCCGGAGCCACTTGAAAACCCCGATATTGTCGGGGTTTTCGTCATCCCGGATCGTTCGCCGAAAATCGGCCGTAGGGCAACCCGTAGGGCAGTTACAATTTTAATGCGGCCCGAAGCCCACCGCCCCCGACACGGTCGTGCCAAACAGCGTTCCATTCATTACCGTCAGCGGCGAAGATATCCCAAATTCCGGGAGCGCACCGTCGTTACCGTCCTTAAAGCGTAGATGACCTGATAGTTTGTATGTGGCACGACGTGCAAGTGGCGCGTCTCCCTGTTTCGGGGCAGCCGCTCCCACCGGAATCTGCGTCCCGCCGCATCCGGCCCATCTACACAACCGTTCGCGGCGGCAAGGTTTCCTGAGTTTGAGTCGACGGAGCAATCAACAGGAGTTTCGTTTGCATCGTTCAGTGTTGCTATGGGATCAGTGCCGCCATGGGCATATTCCACGAGATATCCATTTCCTGACGCTTTCTCGGTTGTTTATCCAGACGTTGCCGCTCTTGTCTGAACACAGCCCTCCGGTGATGTTGAGACCGGTCAATGTTCCAACCAGCGTACCGCGTGGATACGTGAATACGTAAATATCGCCGCTATTGTGAGAGGCAACGTACAGCAAGTCACTGCTGGAAACCCTCGGTTTCATCCACGACCCGACGTGTGCCACGTGACCGGACGGAATAATGCCCTGCGGCATCGCGCCAGGCGTTCCTGATTGGCCATTGCATCCGGCCAACAACACAAGGGCCAGACCGACGCCAAACCCACGGCTACAACCTAGACGCATCATTCCCATTTCCCCCTTCTCCGCGGCCTACTTCAGGCTAATCACCACTAGGCCGTATGCATTCCCTAAACTACCGAATATCTTGTAGGGCGAACCACCCGCCGGATAATGCCAGAATCCGATGCCCTCTTGGTTCGACTGGTTCTGGGTGATCGCGACGACCGTCTTGCCCTGAATCCAGGACTGAGGGACCGACTGCAGATAGGGTGCGTTAAGTGGAGTCGAGCCAACTGTCGTTCCCTTGCGCCCGCTAATCGTGAACCGGTAAATAATATTGCGAAAATCACCGGCACTTACGACCGTCATATACTTGCCGTCCCACTGAACACTGCCAGGAAAGGCGAGGTGTCTGAACTTGACCACGTTAAGCACAGTGCTGCCTTTGGGAAGCTCGGCCAACAGGGTACGGCCGCGACCTAGACCGTCCACGAAGAGATTACCGTTGTCATCGTAGCCGCAGTTGTAATATCTGACAAATCGCGAAATCGAGTATACTTTCGGGCTGCCGCTGGCGTCCTTGTAGACAACAAGGTTGCCGGGGGAGCTTGAGGCTCCCTGGTAGTTCGCGACGGCGAGATTTCCGGTCGTCGGGTCCACCGAGCAGCCGTTGGGATTCCAACCCGCATCGTTTAGAGTCCTGATTCGCTCAATTCCATTACGCGCGTACTCGACGATATTCTCTGCTCCAAAGTCCGCGACGAAAACGTGCCCCGCCTTATCGGCGCAGAGGCCGTGAGGCTTGTTCAACCCCGTAAGCTCACCCTCGAAGGTAAGGCCAGGATAGGAAAAGACGTTAACGATACCGCTGGAGGCGTACTGAGAAACGTAAAGCAGGTCATCGCCCTTAGCCCCCGGTTTCATCCACGACCCATGTGCCGCATGGTCAGCAGGCATCCCGCCCTGCGGGATCGTGGCCTGCCCCCCGGACTGTCCGTTGCATCCGGTTAACAAAAACACGACGCCAACAGCAATGCCTAAAGAATTAATGGTCATCGGTTACTCCTTCGCCCGAGGGGATAAGCTTGAGGTCACCGGGTGATTACCGAGCCCCATGGCTCCACTTGGTAGTTTGGTTCGTCGATTTCTCTGATCGGCGAAACGCCGAGGCCGTAGTAGTAGATCTGCGTGCACGTTGTGGCCGGTGGTAGCGGCGTCACGCAGCCGACGCCAGTGGGATTGGGAACGGCGAAGCGGGTCCCCGACGTAAACGTCTGTTCAGCAACTAACGTATCGATGAAGTTCGTGTCAAAATGCTGCGTGTACGACGCGCCGCAGCCCCTAGTAGGTTCGCCTATGCAGGTCCCGGGCGAGTTCTTTGGGCTGGCTTGCTGATCTCCGACATTGAGCCTCCCTGCATCCCATTGAATTTGACCAGGGAGGCGACCGGCCCAGTTAAGGATTCGGAAGAAGCTGCCACTTTTGGGAAGCTCTGCTAATCGGAAATCGCCGGCAGCTCCGGTGACGCTGCCGTCGACGAAGAGATTGCCCATGTTGTCGTAGCCTAGGTACCACAGAAAGTTCATCGGCGGCGAGCCAATCTTATGGTAAGCTTTCCAATGCGACGAACCATGCGGGTAGATGTATACGCTACCCGCTTCGCCGGTTGTGGTTCGGTAGTTGGTCACGGCGATATTCCCAGTCGTCTCGTCGACCGAGCAGCTTTCCGGTTCATTCTTGGGATCAGGCAGGGAGCCGATCCTGCGGTTGTGCGCAAACTCGATGAGGCCCGCCCCACTAGACTTTGGCCCGCTGAACTGGGTCACCCAAATGTTGTCCGCTTTGTCCGTGCACATGCCATTTGGCGCTGACAAACCCGTGATCCGTCCCATAAAGAATCCTCTCGGGTGGCCGGGCACGTCCCAAGCGTAAATGTAAACGTCGCCATTGGGTGGATCAGATACATACAGGAGTTTGCCCGAGGCAACTCCGGGATTAATCCACGACCGCATGTCTTGAGAGCGTCGCGGACTCACGTTCTCAACCAAACCGTTGATCGGCGGATGAGTCATGCGGCTGATCGCTGCGGCAGCATTCTGCTGCACGATCGGGGGCGAAAGCACAAGAGCGGACCGCGACTGAGCGCCACAGCCGGCGAATATCGGCGCAACTGTGCAAATGCCTAATGCATAGCGGATAATCTGTGAAGCCCTCATCATTGCTCCTCCCCAGTTGCCGACCCGCAGTAGCGGGCGATTTTTTGGTTGTCGGTTTGAGCTCGAGTTATCGGCTGACGACCGCGCCAAACGGCTCTAGTTGGTAATCTGGCTGATCGATTTCAAGGCGAGGCGAAACAGACCCGAGCCGATTCGGATAAATCTGCGTGCACGTTACGCTAGGCGCTGTAGGCGTTGCACAGGACCCAGGACCGAAACCGTTGCCGAGGAGATTGGGCACGACAAAGTTATTGCCGAAGACAAACCACTGCCTCGTTTCGACACTGGCAGCGAAGTTCGTGGCGCCAAACTGTTTCAGGCCTCCGGGTATTTCCGTTGCCCAATATACTAGAGCTTGGCCGCCTCCCACGTCCAGGTGTCCTTTGCCATCCCACTGGATTTGGCCGGGAATTTGTATTTGGGCAAGCCCGCGACCGTGCAAGTGAAGAGTTACGAACTTTTCGGCGCTCTCAGGCAGTTCGACAACTTCGATACCTGCGCCAGGCGTGCATCCCGAGGGAGGCTGCGCGGTGCAGCCGTCCGCAAAGAGGTTGCCGTTGGTGTCGTAGCCGGCGAACCACATTTGG
>DAIMCN010000055.1:0-13767 GCA_036726365.1 Candidatus Cybelea sp. | reverse complement strand
CGCCGGCAAGCCGAAATAAGCGCCTAATCCGTCCAGAAACCGGGGTGTCACTTCACGCCCTCGAAGAAACGAAACTTAGCAATCAGGACGTAAAGGACATCGTTAACAAGATCAACCGGCTGAATCCATACGACCGCGAGATAGTTCCGAATCTTCTGAAGATCGAGTACGGGAATGTTTCGGACTTGCGCTGCTGGGCCGTCTCTGCGAAACGATACGTTCTCTTTACGCGTGACGCTAGAAACCGAATCCGGATTGTAAAGGCTTCCGAGAGTGGTTTGGGCGCGGCCCTAGGGCGAACGAAGAATGAGACCGTCGGGAAGCTTGCACGACGCATGTGGCTTCGCATCCTGTTGCGGGAACTCGGAATACAATACGAAGGATTTTCTAAGCGGCGCGTTGGGATTCTGACAAATTTTGATCGGCCAATGAGACGCGCCCTACCGATCTCCAAACCTCATCTTTATAGGTCCCGCGGTTTCACCCATTTGAACAAGCGCAAGAGCTACGACTTCAGGATCAAGCCGTTTGGGTTTCTGCAGGCTGTCAGTCCCGCTATCGAGTTTGGCAAAACGGCTGTTCAGCCCATCGCGCCGTTCGAACGGGGTTTGAGGGAGAGTCGAGAGCTACCCTGGACCGATTACAGGACAGGCGAGCCTTCGATCTTAGATTGGGATGGTAACGCCTTTGCTGGCACGGTTCCGGTCACGCGCTTCGATGACTTCATTGAGTTATACCAGCGTCATCCTGAATCTAAGGCCGCAGCTCCTGACGGCAAACCGGCGGACGAGGAGACCCGTGGAGTGCTAGGGCGGCTGCATCTTACTGGCGGTGCCCCGCGTCGGATCGGCAAGGAGGTGGATCGGCTCGACGAGGACGAGGAGTTTACTCTAGACCAACCTGTCGCTGCTGAATACACAAACCAAGGCGCGACACTTGAATGGGCTTTGGGCGTTCTAGCCAGTGAACCCGCCAGCACGATTGCGCCGCTTATAGGAATGCACGAGAGACGCTTTCGTGACATCAGGCGCGGCTTCGTCAAGCGAGTTCGTAAGGACCACAGCACCGCAATCATTCAGCTCGCTAAGCGTTTTCAGGAACAGACAACAGTTTAACGGTTGCCTATCTGGCGCTCCGCAGTTGCGTACTCTACATCTCAAAACTCTCAGCGCTGATGATGGATTTCTTAATCGCGGCTTAGCAACTGGCGCAATAAGGACACTGCTGCCTCGAACTCCTCTATAGCTCTCGTATCTCCTACGTCTACAATCTGTTGAATATTGCCATTTTGCATAAGACCAATATCTAGGCTGACATGTTCCGAACTTCGAAGTTCAGCCGTCTTAAATTGAGACCATCTCTTACTCACCGAGCTGGGGTTTCGATGCCTAACCATGGCAACGAACTCCTCCAAATCCTGCGGAGAGAGCGGGTTTGTTCGAAGCGACTTACGACCGTCCGTCCGGAGATCGTAAGTGCGAAGTTTGGTTCCAGGATTCGAGTTGTTAAAAAACAAAACGCTTGCTTTAACACCAGCTGCGTAGAATATTCCAAGGGGCAAGCGCAGAATCGTATGCAGATTAAACTGCGTCAACAGTCTCAGGCGAAGCTCGCGTGCAACCCCCGCTTCGAAGAGTACGTTGTCCGGAACTACGACTGCCGCACGGCCTCCCTTTGCGAGGCTATCCATAACTTTAAGCATGAACAAAATCTGCTTATTTCCTGTACGGTTTTCAAGGGTGCTGCCACGATCCCGCTCCTGCGTAGGCAGGCTTCGCAAGGAAGACCTCTTGCCGAACGGGGGATTAGTCAATATGAGGGAACACTGTCGTCTTGGCTGATCCAAGGCATCGGCAACTATAATGGATTTTGCAAGGGAGTTGCGGGAAGCGCCATGTAGGATCAAGTTCATCGCGGCGAGGCGAGCGACTCCCTTGACGATCTCAACACCAGTAAAGGAAACACGTCTTAGCCTTTGAGCTTTCGCATAGGTCCTTGCCGAGAGAAGGAAGCCGCCCGTTCCGCAAGCCGGATCATAGACTGAGTCGCCACTCTTGACCTGGGTAACCGAGACAATCGCATCGATTAGCGGTCTCGGGGTAAAATATTGTCCTGCGCCGCTTTTGAGATCACCAGCCGTTTTATCAAGGAGTCCTTCGTATGCATCAGCGAGAATGTTTCCTTTATACTCTCTCCATTGAATTGGGTTGATGTACTTCATCGCGAGGACGTGCAGCTTACGCGGGTCACGAATACGATTGCGAGCGTCCGCAAAGATCGTCGAAAGTACACCAGTTTGCTTCGACAGCACGTCGAGAGCCTGCTCATATCTTCTAGCGAACACGTCTGGCTGATCACTTACGAGTTTCTGCCAAGACCATTCCTTCGGAAGGACGCCATTGAGGTGATGCTCGTCTGCTAGCTTCAGAAAGAGGAGATAAGTAAGTTGCTCTACATAGTCGGGATAAGACAATCCGTCGTCGCGGAGAATCCCGCAAAACGACCAAAGCCTCTGCACGAGCTGCTGCGCTGAAGTATTCACGCGGCCTCATCGGCTGTGGCCGCTAAGAATCGCTCGATGTCCGCGGAGAGCGCGTCGCAAATCGCTCCACTATACTCTCCGGTAGAGTCTACCATCTCTCGTATTTGCCTAATGATCGTACGTCGGATAGAAACATCTTCAGCCAGGTTCTCTACGACTTGCAGGAGACTGGAAACCAAGCGAATCTTATCACCCCGTCCTCGCACTAGCCGTGCCTCGTGCAGATGAAAGATTTCGATTGAGTCCCTAGCGCGACGATAGGCTATTGCGTCGATATTTTGCGGCATTCTTGGCATGACATCGCCGCTCATGAGAAACTTCAACAGGGGCGGATCCGAAGGATCTAGGGGATCTAGCAAGATCGGCTGCTCCTGAGCGATACAACCTGCCGGATTCATGCAGCGTCTAGCCTCGATCAGCAAGGGAAAGTGACCCGCCTTACCGCCCGCGGTCGTTTCCGCTACGCGACGTTCGTTGCAGTAGGTACACGCTAACCTGAAGTTCGAAAGGTCGAAGGCAAGCCACCAGTAACCGGGATGTTGCGGACACTCCGTCACGCGGGACTTGGGACGAAAGTGATCAACACCGTAGTTAGAGCGATTTCTCGCGGTTTCGCAGTACCAACACTTTCCCCCGGAAGCTGCCTCTAGGGCGGAGCTTACGTTTGACCAGAGCCGGGCATGTTGCCTCATATACCGCCGAGGATCAGCGGCCGACAAAATCTGCGCGGTAGCGGACGTTAGTTGCTCGAGTTGCTCTGCGGTCAACGCTATGACAACGTTAATCGATCGCATCTTCAACAGCATCCGCCGTAAACCCAAGTGCCCTACCTAGGGCGGCCTCCGCTCTAGTCTGAAGCACATCATCCGACAGAGGCTCTTGCTCCTCATCGGAACCAAAAAGCACCCTGTAGGCAGAGAGATACCGCCCAAAGGTGGGATCATCTGACCGGGTCATGAAGCCAAGCCTGGAAAGCTCGCCACTCAATGTTCTAAGTTCGCTTGCCTCTTCAGGTGACAAATCATTACGCGCTTCAAGATAGCGCAGCCTCTCAATCCGACGCTGTGTTTCTATGTCTAATGCGGCATGCAATCCAAACATTTCACTTGTAAGAATGCCGCCTATTCCGAGCCCCCTGGGGTCGTTCTCAGCCGGCGCAGCTGCTATGCGGCCATCTGGGCCAAAACTCAAAACGCGAACGTCCGACCGAAGGCTACCGCAAAATGTCAGAGGATCATGCGTGGCGCACAGAACGTGACTTTTATACTCCGACTCTATCACGTCACGAATAAAGGAACGGTATTGGATTGCCCAATTAGGATTAAGATGGGTATCAGGCTCATCGAGTAGAAATAAAGAGTCTTTCTGCCGCGTGAACCTCAGGAGCCCTAAAACCAGTAAAAGTTGTTGCTCTCCCTCGCTCAGTTCGCGAAAGGTAATGGAGGTGCCGTCGACGAGTTTGACTCGCGCGACAATTTCCAAAAGCAAATCAGAAATGTGCAAGCTTTCAATCGCGGCGAAAAACTTGTGAGGCTCTCCAAACTCGACGTACATGCTTTGCAGTCCGGCCTCGTCAAGCGCAAACACACGGCAGGCGAGACGCGTGCGCCTTCGAAAGCTCGTATCTATTGTGCGTGTCTCGTCAATCACCGATATAGAGTGATGCTCAAGCATTTCCAGCGTTCGCCGCGGTGCGCCGCTAGCGCCCCAGAACCTGTCGCCGCGGTCCTTGGACCACTCGGGTCTCTTAACAACAATCTGGACGTCTCGGATACCGGCAATGCGCAATTGATCCCTCAAAAATAGCCTCGCTTTTTTATCAGGGTCAACGAAAAACGCTAGCAGCACAAACTGGCTGTGTAACTGCTGGGCCAGAAATAAACGACGTGGGGGCAGCTCATTGCTCGCGGCTTTCGGGGAAATTAACTTTTCATAGAATCTGAGTCTTGCCCTAGCAAAGTGCTGGTCTAATCTGTTGCTGCTGCCGGAATAGTAGGCGAAAACAAAGTGTGGTAACAAATCTTGGTGGTTTTCGAGCTTGTAAGGGGAGAGCGCATTACTGCCAGTGCCAATCCGCTGCGGCCTTCCTGCCTTCGCTGAAATTCTTACGTCTACTGCTTGCGAAGCAGCGTCCAATGAGTAGGCGATCTCATAGGCGAATGATGCTGGCGCCCCTTGGTCTAGGTCTCGAAAGATCACGACAAGCGCCTCGATCAGATTAGACTTCCCTGTTCCATTGTTTCCAATGAGAACGCTAAAGAAGCTCTCGTCGCTGAAGTTGACCTTGAAATCTTTGAGATTCTTATACTCTGGCAGAGTAAGGGCTTTTAGGCGCATGCGCGAGTCCTATAGGTGGTGCCCTCTGGGCCTTTGAGCATGTCAACTCGGTGCAGAGAGACCAAATCTAGAAGCGCTTGATTGAAGACAACAGCATCAACGTCTCGATCTTTGCGAACGCGGTCGAAAATATCCGATGCTTTAAGGGGTGAACGCGCCGGGTGAAGTATACTAAGAATTGAGTCGCCAATCTCAGGAAGCGTCTCATGAGGAAGCATCGGCTTGTTCCTTTGTGTCTTCTTGCGGCGGTGCAAGTCCTTAGTATCGTCGAAATGGACGGGATGCTCCTCGGGATTGTTAGTATCCAAAGCGCCGTCAAAAGCGCTGCGCATTTTGCGGAGCAAGAGGTCTTCGGCGCGGGACCGCATGCTCGTCGCTAAGTCGGCGCCCTGCGTTGTGGCGAGCTGCTCTCGCTCCAAGCGGTTCACCCATTCTGACTGCGTTTTGCGAGAGGGCGTCGCCACCTCTAGCTTTAAAATATCGCCCTTACGTAAGTGTTGAAGCCCCGCACCGCCCCGAATCTTCTTCTTTAATTTCGGCAACAGAGCTCTGAGCCACCAATAGAGAAACTCTACGCTGAGGTCCGGCGTTGTCATTTCGATCTTAAAGATGTGCTGGTTAAGCGCAGCGGTTGAGCCAGTCCAGATGTAGGGACCAAACGTTGCGGACCATGCAAACAGCAGATCACCGCGGCGAACGAGATGTTGCTCGTTCACGACATCAGGATAATGGTTAAATGATGCCGTTTGATCTCGAAGATTCTGTATACGGATAATCGGAAGTCCTTTATTACTCCACTCGGTTGCCTTGAAGGCCCTTCCGTTGTGAAGGTTGCAGACAGAACTCAAAAGTGTCCGACTAGCGCGCACATCTTTGAGAGCCTCTAGGCTGCGAACAAGCTGGCCTTCCAACAGCGATGCTCCGGAGCTGGCGTGGGAACTCACCTTTGAGGCGACCGCCCGAGCTTGAGTTAGCTCAGCAACAATGCGCCCTTGCTCATCTGTCGGGGGTACCGGTACGTGTAGGCTCCCAAGTCGAGTAACGCTCACGTGTTGAATGCCTACGCCACGAGACAAAGAAGCTAAAATGCCTGAGAGACGAGCGTACCGGAAGTATTCGAGAATGTATTCAGGGTAAACGCCTCGATGACAACGCATTCGTATCACTGTGTTTTGAAAGCAGCATTCAGGTATGGAGTTATCCCAAAGAGCGGCCCTACCAACGTGCGACGAACTCCCGGAGGCCTCAGCAACGACTATGTCTCCGTTAAGTAATGTCAACTCCTCGACTTCGTCAGGTGTAAGGGACATTTGTTTAACGTCTTCGAGGAGGAGGACGCCGTCAGCAATATTCCCAGCTCGTAAATAGCGCACTTTGAGCAAGCCCGGAATGCTCGGGGTCAGCTGATGACCAAGGCGCAGATCGCAGGCAGTTGAAAGCGCGACCGAACACCAGTTTGAAGGAAGTGGGGGTCTATTCACATGGTCACTGGGCTTCAGAATCATGCGCAGAAGAGGAGCCCCGGAGCTAGCCCCATGGGACACGCATATAGCAACCTTTGCCGCGGGAGGATCAAGTTAAGCCTCACCATAGTGCCATTCGACACCCACCGTCGGAAACCGAGCGAATCGCCCTGACTGGGCCCTCACTCGCTTAGCAGAGACGCAAAGCTCCCGAAACCGGGGCCCGGACGTTTTGACCCCATCTGTATTATTGCGATCAGCTTCATCACCGAACGCTCTTTGCGGGAAGCTCGGCCATTCCGACACTTTGCTGCTACTGTTGACAGTAGCATGAAAGCTTGCCGGTTCGCTGATACTGCATCCGAGGAAGCTTATCGATCGCAATGATGCTGATTAGAGGTCCAACTTTATGGGTGCTCGGGTCGAACTGTGCGAGAACTGCCTTGTCTGAAAACGTAGCGAGCATAACCCGTGGCGGCGATTCGTTCGTTACGAAATAATGAACTCTGAGAGCCGCCATGTAGCTACCCGAATCGTAGCTACAGATAAAAATTAGCGAAAAAACTACAGGAGCAATAAGAGCGGCAATCACGACGGTGCGCGGAAGATGCGGCGTTGCATTAGCCACATCCTCTAAACGTGGATCACTTTTCGCGACCATCATTTGCCGTGCGGAAGCTATGATCACAACGAGAATAATTATCGCTGCAACGATCTTATATAAGATAACGAGCCAACCGGGAGCGACAAACCAATTCAAGACTAGCAGACACGGCTGCACAAAGAACCAAGCGAACCCGCCAGCTACGACGGCAGTACCGCATAAAGTCAAGACCTTCCGAAACGTAAGGTTTGCTAAGCTTGCCATTGCGAAAATCGAGATGTAACCCGCGATGGCGACAAATACTAGCGCCGTTGCCACCAAGTTTGAAACTGAAATCGAGATGACATCCGACGGAATATGGAAGTAGCTACAATAGGCCCAGTCGTAAACATAGACTGCGCTATAGGCTAGCCCCGTAAGGGCACTTATTATGAGCGTGTCGCTGAGAAGGGAAGAGTCCTTAGTTAAGCCATAATTCGCCACTTTGGCAGTATAGCGCTTTTTTCGATAGGGCGTGGTCTCCGAGACGGCCGAGCCCCATGGTCGCACGCCAAAAGCCGGGGCAGAATCCAAAAGAAGGTTGAGGGCCCGGACCCGGACGTTTTGGCCCCATCTGTATTATCCCGCGGCAAATCCCATCGTATCCATGAAGCACTGATTCGCCATGGCGCGCGGACGCGAACCTTGGAGACTGCCAGGCTGGCGGAACACTCGTGCTGATCAGCGTGGGGCCGAAGTGGTCGCGCTATGATCGCCTGGCGACACTAATCCGCGCGAGTTGAGGTTTAGTGGACGCCTCGAGCGAGTGCTGCTGAGAACACGAATAGCCGAAGCCCGGTTGCCGCCGCAAGTGCCGGCTCCGATCCTTGCGCTGCGCGCCGCGGCCTGCACCTCGGCGCTGTCGCACCGCACTTGCCCCGGCCCCCGCGTTCGGCTCGGCGCCACTCCATCAGCAGCGCTCGCTCGAGCCAGTCACAATAGTAAGATGCTCGGCTGCGGCGCGTTGCGCTCATATGCTAACAATCCGCGCGTTGTAGGCGCGCGAGGAGAACACGTCATGATCGAAGGGACTCCACTAAGCGAACTCGCCCAGCAACTGATAGCTGAACGCCAGACGCAACGCGACTTCATCGCAGACACGCGCCGACTCACCCCGCATCCAGCGGGCGCGGGGGTGAGCATCCGGCTTCAGCACAGGGACGGCACTACGGACGTCACGCCAACTCGGTTCGCACTCGGCCAGGTCGCGAACCACTACAAGATTCCCATGGCCTACGTTGATCGGATGAGTCAAGCCAGCGCTGGGCCGCTGCTTGCGCAGAACCTCGCCTACTGGTTTGCCGAACAGCCGTCGACGCGGTTACTTCGGACACGGGTTGGAGACACCGGAGAGCTACGTGCGTTCCTGTCACGCCGGTATCGCCCGCTGGACAACTACGAACTCGCCGAGGCGGTGATCCCGCAGCTCGAGCGGCCTGGCGTACGCGTCGTGTCCGCTCGGATCACTGGCACCCACTTCTACCTCCAAGCGACCAGCGACCGAGTTACGGCCGAAGTCCGTCGGGGCGATGTCGTACAGGCCGGCGTGGTGATCGCCAATAGTGAGGTGGGCGCGTCATCGCTGCGTATCTCGCCGATGGTCTATCGGCTTGTATGCACGAATGGCTTGATCTCGGGGTCGGAGCTGCGCCAGCACCATGTCGGCCGCGGCATCGATCCCAACGATGGAGCGTCGGAGTTCTATCGCGATGAGACATGCCGGGCCGTCGATCGGGCATTCTGGCTGAAAGTCGTCGACACGGTCGATGCCGCGATGAATGAAGCGCTCTTCGGCCAGCTGGTCGACAAGCTTCGCGTGGCGGCGGGCGAACGGCTCGATACAAAGCCAAGCGAGATCGTGGAAGTGGTCGCTCGCCGATTCGGCTTGACCGAAGCGGAGCAAGACAGCGTGCTCCAGCAGCTCGCGCTCGGCGCCGACTGGACCCGCTACGGAGTCGTCAACGCGGTGACCCGAATCGCGGAAGATTCCGTGACGTACGATCGTGCGGTTGAACTCGAGCGCATCGGCGGTGAGGTCCTGGATCTGCCGGCTTCGGCATTCAGTAAGAACTAAAACCGACGCTCTTCGCGACGCAGGCAAGAAAGGCCGAGCAGCTCTTACGCTGCTCGGCCCTACAATAGCGTAACTGCTTGCCCTCTCCGCGCCAATCCGAGCAAAAGCTTCCGAGCTAGGGACGCAACCTGCCGTCCGATAGTTCATTATTGGGCCGATGAACGGTCTAGTTCAACTTAACTAGAGACATGGGGCCCCCGCACACGTACGCTGCGATTGGGAAGATCGCAATGAACGGCGGACGAGGTGACCGACTAGCTAGCGTGAGGAAGAAGCTCCTGCGCGTGATTGCGATGCTTCGACCGCGGCTTCCAGGCGGCGAATCCGCGCACGCAGCTCGACCACCTCGTCATGCAGCAAGAGCGCACTTTCCGCCGTTTGGAGCGCAGCGCGCTCCAAAGTCCGCCCCACCTTGCGACCGCCCTTGCGAAGACGCTTTTCGTCGGGAGGACCCGCCGTCAACGGAGTAGCTGGTTCAGCCTCGCCTGCCAGATACCAGGGTGAGATCTCCAGCTCGCGCGCCAGCCGCAGCGCGGCCTGCAGCTTGAGGCTCTTGATGTCGCCGTTGCGCATTTTGCGAGCGGCGTCGGCGGAGACGCCCAGGATGAAGCCGAGTTCCGTGTCGCTGAGCCCTCGAACCAGCTCTTTAAAGCGTTTACTGAAGCTAGCAGCCGTCATGGTCCTCCAAAAGAGTGCAATGCGTCGAGCAATACTTTCCTATTGACTTTTATATGTGCGGTGATGTATTCCTGTGATTAGCAACTAAGAGCACGCAGACGCCTCCGCGGGTGGGGTCTTGCGCAACCCCGGCGCCAACGCCTCAGCCCTGAGTCGTCTCCACGCCTTTGCCTCCCTTCATGGATTGGCTCCTATGGATTTTGATGGCGTCCCCGGCGCCCCCGCCCGCGCCGATGATTACTCCGACCTCAACGACGCCCAGCTGCGCACGGCGATTCGGTTTGCGGAGAAGCGCCTTCGCTGGGTGGAAGAAGATCACGTCGAGCTGAGGCGTGCCTACCGCGACGAGATCGACACGATGCGCGGGCAGCTTATCGACCACCTCCTGGTGCGCATGATCGCCCAGGCTCCGCCGTTGTCCGAGGAGCAGCGCTGCGAGTTGCAGCGTGGCTTCGAACGACGCGCCATGCCTGCGGAAGAGGTTGCGTTGTTGGTTCGCGCGGCGTCGCGAGGCCGCACTGAACGCCTCGACGCGCTCACCGAGATCGAGGCGATGGCCCTGTTGCTGCGCCTGGAGGGCGACGCATGAACGTCAAATCGACCAACGCTGGCAAAAGAGCGGCGAGTATCGCGTATGATACCGAACTTGACTGGCTGCGCGATCGCGGCGTTCGCGTTGACCACAAGGGGCGCATCATCGTCAGTCTGCCGCGCCCCGACCAGGAACCTGACCTGCGAAGCGACGATCCCGAGCCGTCGATTGCCGAGTTGATGCGCCGAGAGGTCGATCGGCGCCTCGGTGGTTCGCGCGGGCGTCGCCGACGCAAGGCGCCCAAGGCTTCTCAACGCAGCGCGCCGGCGCGAGCTGATCACCTCGTCAAAGTAGCTCGGCTCGGACGGCCCGCGGTCGGCGAGGAGTTACGGGTCTATGTCCAGACGACGATCGCCGCGCAAACGCGCGAAGCGCTCGCCAAACACCGGATCACCCTCGCTGACGTCTTCAACGATTGCGCACGAGAGCTGGCGGATGAGGCCTGACGACTCGAGCGACGCGGAGCCCGTCCAGCGACCCGCGATCGGACGGCCGAAGCTTGGGCGAGCGCGGCGCGTACGCATCACGACCACGATCGAACCGTCAAAGCTTGCGCTGCTGCGCAAGCACGCGCGGCAGGCGCAGAAATCGCTTGGCCAGCTTGCCGACGAGTACGTGCGCGAACGTTATCCGTCTCAGCAAGCCCCGTCCGATTGACGTTTCTCATACCAGGTGGGATCGCCAGCCGGCCGCGTGCTTTCACTCCTCCAACGACTCAGAGGTAAAAGGAGAAAGAAAATGCCACGATACAATCGCGTCACTCTCGTCGGAAACCTCGTACGCGATCCGGAGATCCGCTACCTTGCCGGCGGTAATGCGGTGGCGAACTTCACGATCGCGGTTAACCGCAAGAGTAAAGAGGCCGAGTCGGCCGACTATATCGACGTTGTCGCCTGGGATAAGCTCGCCGAGACGAGCAACACATATCTGAAGAAGGGCACGTTGGTACTGATCGAAGGCCGCCTGGCGACCCGGTCCTACGAATCTAAGGGCGGCGAGAAGCATAAAGGCGCCGAAGTCGTCATGTCGATGCTGCAGATGCTGGGCCGACCGAAGAGTAACGGCGGCAGCCCGAGCGACGCTCAAGCCGAGGATTCGCTACCGCAAGCGCTCTAACAGGCTGCCCAAATCGTTTCGCCGCGCCCGATTGCGCGGCGACCCAACCTCTGGATCGCGTGTGATTTCTTTGCAAGCCGAGTCATCCCAAGCCGCACCGGAGCTCGCGATCGTATAGCCGCACAGCCGCGTCGCCTTTCGCGCTTCGGCGCTCGCCGTTGTTTGATGGATCCTAGCCGTGACCGGTGCCGTGCGCAAGGAGCGGCTTGCCGGTCCTCGCTTCGCTGCGGTCCACGCCTCTGCGCTTCGCTTCGTCCTTGCGCACGGCGCCGGTCACGGCTGTTCCGGACCTATCAACGGCCAGCGCCTTGAAGCGCGAAAGGAGCACTTGATGATGTCCGACCTGTACACGATCAATGATGAGCGCACCGTCTACTGCCGTGCGGCGATGAAGGCCAACGACGGAGTCTGGAATCCGGTGACCCGCGAGTGGATGTTCCACGACCCAAACGATCACGCGAATGCCGCCGCTGAGCTCTACCGCGTGACGCGTCCTAGCGCTGCGATGCGAGAGGCGCTCCAAGCCATGATCGCCGACGGCACCGCTGCGTTAGCCTGGGGTTTCGACCCCGCAGAACAGTCCACGTCGATCGACGACCTGGACCGCAACGAAGCCTCCAAGTTGCTAGCGGCGGGTTACGCCGTACGTCGGGTGCTGGGGGTCCATCCCCTCGATGACATCCCGAAACGCGACGACGAACCCGCGCCGTTTGACGCGTCGGAGTTCGAGACGCGCGCACGCGCAGGTCGGCGCCGTCGGCGCCCCGGCGCCTGACGCGTCAGCGGCCCTAACGACATGAGAGCTCGCCACCCGGCGGGCTCTCCGCTTTTCCCATCACCGTATTCGGAGATGCACGCCATGACGACAGTGCCACGATACTCGAATGATGCTACAGCGCTCCAGCCGCACGGGCGCCTCACGACGCGCTCGCTGAGCGACGACGAGATCCGGGCGATCGCCGATGCTACCTATCGCAGCGACAACCCGCTGCGCTTCGAGGGCGTGCGCCAAGCCGCACTGCTTTTCGAACGCGCTGGCTATACGATCTCGCGTCACCCGCACGTGAGCCCACTAGCCGTGCCGCTACAGCCGATCTCCCTTGGCGCCCTGACGATCGATCCGGCGCGCCGTAGCGTACACTTCGATGGGAGGGTGGTCCAGCTCAAAACGCGCGCTTTCGACCTGTTGACGTTGCTCGCACGTCATCCCGGTCAGGTCTTCACGCGCGCGCAGCTCCTCGACTTGATCTGGCCGCGCGACTTCGAGGGCGATGACCGGACTGTTGACGTTCAGATCTGCCGCATTCGTCAAAAGCTCGGCTACTCGCGGCGCTCTCAACAGCTCGTCGTCACTATCCAAGGCGTGGGCTACAAATTGACTTCGCCTTAAGCGACGCTCCCCGCCCGTCTGTACCGCGGAACTCTGGCCGCACAGCCTGCCGAGAACTCGCGCCGGCAGACACGGCTGTGAACACCAGGCTCGCGTGGCGCTTGCACGGCATAGATATTTGGCGTTGCTTGCTACGAGTTAGGACTGCTGTCGAGAACGCTCGGCCTTCACCGGTGGAGCACTTGCGGCCCCGCTTCTGCTTCGAGGCTGTCCAGGTGACGACGCAGCCGATGGGCGCCGAACCGAGCGCTTCGTCCCCGCCTCGCCTTTGCGGTGACGCACCAATGCAGCGCACAGCGTGCTCCGTTTGATCGGGTAGCCGCTCGCGCTGATCTGCTTGGCAATCTCGACATAGGTGGCTCCTCGCTCTTGGGCTGCACGGATATTGCCTGCTAGGCGCGACACGAGCAGTTCGAGTTCGCGCCGTGAGGTCGGCTCGAGCGGTAGGTTGTCGAGGTCCGCGCCGATCTTGGTAATGAGCTCATCGGATAGCACAAGTGGACTCCTTGTTTCGCTGATTTTTCAGGACCATAGTTTCGAGTAATTTCGCTATGGACTTTATTCTGGACTTTGTTATGATATTAGCATGAGTTCGGACGGGGCGCAGCAGGCAAGTATCGGGGCTCGGGTGTTTTTTACGACGCAAGCCGGTGGCTGTACGGACAGCGCCTGCGGCGCCGTCCGCTCAGCCAGAAGCGGCAGGGTCGCGGGACCTTCGGTCCCGCTCAGCCTGCGCATGGACGGGGCCGGACCGGGGTCGCTTCGCTCAGCCCGGCCCGCCCCGAACGGAGCGCCGTGAGCGCAAAGCCACTGCGCACGCGTCGCCTCGAGATCCGCTTTACAGATGATGAGGCGAACTGGATCGTTTCAAGGGCGAGAGCACGTGGCTTGAGCCTTACCGACTATGTACGCTCCGCTGCACTGCGCGGTAG
>DAIMCN010000054.1:0-14585 GCA_036726365.1 Candidatus Cybelea sp. | reverse complement strand
CGGTCGTCGCCACAGGGCGCAACCCTGAGCGAATCAAGTCCGCGCTCGGAATTCAGGATGACCTCCTCGTCGTTGCGCTCGACGTTACAAATTTCCGCGAGGCTAAGGACGCCGCTCGCGCCGCCATCCAGCGGTTTGGCCGGATCGATGTTCTTGTTAATAACGCGGGTAATTTTTACGCTGGATTCTTTGAGGAGATCGCACCCGAGGATTTCCGCGCGCAGATCGAGACCACTATGTTTGGCCCAATGAACGTCACTCGGGCGGTTCTCCCCGTTATGCGCACCCAACGGGCCGGCCTCATCGTAGCTATCTCTTCAACCGCTGGCATCGTTGGTCAGGAATTTTGTACTGCTTACTCAGCGTCTAAGTTCGGGGTCGAGGGCTGGATCGAGTCCCTGAGGCCAGAGATCGCGCCCTTTGGCATCCACACGATGCTTGTTGAGCCCGGCTTCTTCCGTACCGAGCTCCTCACGCCGGAGTCGACGAAATATGCCAAGCCTTCAATCGAGGACTACGCAGAACGCAGCGAGCAAACTGTCGCTGCGTGGAACAGCATGAACGGAAAGCAGGGCGGTGACCCCGCTAAGCTTGCTGAGGCGCTCATACATCTTGCAAGCATTGACGAGCCGCCGCTACGCTTCGTAGCAGGTGCCGACGCTGTTGCGGCCGTTAAGAATAAGGCAAACGAACTGATCTCGCAGGCCGACGCCTATCGCGAGCTGTCCGGCAACCTCGCGCTTGATGAAGCTTGCGAAGAGAAGCCGCCAAGCTGAGCCTCGCAATAAAGGTGGCGCTCCTGGTTGCCGATCTACTAGGCTGTAAAGCTGCCGCGATCCAAGCTGCAACGCGTTAAGCGCCGGCGACCTAAGGTGCGACACTGCGAGCGCGGCCGAGAGGCGTGGCTTATATGGTATGAGGCCGAAATGCGCACGCGATCGGCGCCGGGCTGCGCAGCTGCGAGGCGACGCTAGGTGCCTAGCGCGATGCAGCCTCGCGGGCGTGGGGCTAAGACCAGCGCCGTAATCCCTCCGGCTGGGGTGGCGCGCTCAAGGCAGTTCAAGCTCTACTGAGCCGATCGAAGATGCTGCAAGCCAGTGCGTTGGTTACGGTGCGGTAGGTGTTGATGGGTCGACTTGCGCGTTGCTCATCTTAACCTCGCTCCACTCGGTCCGCCCGGTCGAGCCCCGATACGCTTCAGTCGTTCTAAAGTAGATTCGCGGCGGATCCGCCGGCGCCGCATTGCGACAGGGTGATACGGCCGGCCCAAAAGTGTCAGGAACAAAAGTCCAAAACATCTTACCGGGTACTTTGATCAGAGTGCCTCTGACGCAATCGGAAGAGGTTCGATCACTCGAAATTAGGTTAGCTGTCGTAGCGGGGCTGCCAAACGTCGAGGCTTCGCTACGCTGCTAGCGCGAAGCGGTCTCGCGGATCGCGAAGCATTGTGCGTGGTAACGGGACTTGGCTCGCCCGGCGCGAGCGAAGGCGAACCGAAATCCGACTGCACTTTAACGCTTCCCTTGTGGTCTGCGGTGATCTCGCCTGAATACGGGTCCCCATACGCTGGGGTTATAGACCGCGACACCAGCCGGATGGTTGAATCCCGAGCCGAGCGTGGTGACCGATGGTGTAGCCGCCCGCCGCCAGAATCTCCTTGACGGCGTTGTTCCCGCTGTCGGCCACGTAGACGTTGCCGTCGCCGCGTACGACAGAGTGCTCGCAAAATCTATCGTTACCCGATCGCCGGCTGCGTGGCCACCCTCGAGGGCACCGTTACACTCAAGCACGCCGTTAATTGCCGGGCGACGTGGATCGCTCCGCCGTACGTGTTCTGCCCGACAGTAGGCGCCGGCAAGCACGCTGCGGCGGTATTCAACTATCCAGCGGGCGGGCACTCCATCGCGACGTTTGCCGGCGGCCTAGGCAACGCCATAATCCAGGTGAGCGAATGACGCGGCTCGTCGCGTGTTGCCCCGCCGTCGAGCGCCCGTCGTATTTGCCGCCGGGTGCCCTCAGAGTTGAGAACGGATTGCTCGCCATTTTATCAACCACTGCGGACCACCGCGGATCCCATTGTTCCAGCGTAGCAAACGCAGTCGCATCCCCAGCTCCAGCTTTAGGGGTTTTCACTGTAGCCCCCCTCATAGCTATGGTCTGAACTGGGCGCGGCAGCATCGTCGTCTTCCCACAGGTGAAGCAACTCGCGCGCTTCCTTCGATGCAAGCATGCGCGTCAAACGCGCAATCTTTCGGCCTACATCTCGGACTCGCTGTTCAGAGCCAAGGTCTTTGATACGACCATCCTCGGTGAAAGAAGAAGCGGCATCGTAGATCCATGCTTCGGAAGGAATCACCCAAGCATGCAGCGTCCGCCCTATTGCGCGCAAGGCGTTTAAGGTGGCAGTCCCGCCCATCCGTCCACCGGAGACGCCAATAAGACCGACAACCTTGCCTTCGAATTCGCGCATGCTCATTAAGTCGAGAGCGTTTTTTAGCACACCGCTCAACGAGCCATGATAGTTTGGAGTTGCCAAGATGATGCCACTCGCTTCCAAGACTTTTTGCCGTAACCGTTGAACGCCCGCCTTTCCCTCGCTCGAGTCAACGTCCCCGCCGGTGCAAAATGGAAGGTCGTAATCGCGCAAATCCAGGAGTTCCGCGGTCGCAGCTCTCTCCTCCGCACCGGCGAGTGCAATCTTCAATGCGGCCAACGTCCACCCGTTAGGTCTAAGACTGCCGCAGATTCCAACGACACGAATCGATTCGTCGTCGCCCATTTAGTACGCCAGTAAGTGTGCGTCCGAGACTGTTGGCGCTGGCTCCTTAAAGGTGCCGTCTGTCTTGAGCACGAGGAAGCCCTGGTGACCAGCTTCGCGATTCGGCGGCAGGCCGAGTTTAGCCAATGTTTCCTCGGTAGTCTTATACGTAACCCCCAGCTTTAGCATCTGCCGTGCTTGCTCTGGAGTTGCTATATCTCGGCCGATCTCCCGGGCCATGCGAACGTGCCTCTCGATCATCTGAACAGTCGTCATACGTACGCCCTTCTTTGTATCGTAAAGGTTGTCCTCAATGCCGGCACGCGTGTGTTGCCCTAAGGCGATCATCATCATCGAGATAGGGTGGGTTAAGCGAAACGTCGTTTGATATGTGAACACCGAACCGTGCGGCGTCCGGCGTACCAGTTCCATCAGGTCAAACGGATTCGCGCCGAGAAAGCCTCCGCCGCCAGTGCTGAAAAACCCATTCATCGGGCCCATGTAGTAGCCGCGACGAATCATGCGCTCCACTAGTTCGAGGTTGTGGACGTGGCCAAGCGCAAAATACGGCTGGATCCCGTGCTCCACGCAGAGCTTTGTCTCTTCGATGTAGAAGTCGGGCGTACCATCGGCCACCATATTGGCGATCCCATGCATAGCTGCTTCATTGCCCAGGTGCGTTCCGCCGAAGGAATCATCCACTGGGTGCAGCGCGGTTAAATCGTAGAGACCGCTACCGCACAAAACGGTGATCTGATCCGGCTTTGGATCGATCTGGGTCAGCTTGTGGCGCTGTTCGTAGGTCCCGAACTTCCCAACTTCGCCCGGCTCTGGCGCGAACGAGATCGATCCGCCGACCTGGAGGATCATTTTCGGCACCGCTTCGCGGAGGCGCCCGATCTGCTCGCCGTATTCCTTGAAGTTTTTCGAGATATGTCCCGTCTTGGGATCGCGCACGTGGATATGCAATAACGTTGCACCCGCATTGTAGCAATCGACGGCAGCTTGGACTTGTTCGTCCCACGTAAGGGGGATGTATCCCGGTGGGCCGTCCTCAGGAAGCCACATTGGTCCGTAGGGAGCCGCAGTGATCATGAGCGGTGCCATGTTCTCTGGCAGAAGGGAGTCGTCAGTAAAGTACGCCATGTTTTGCTCTCCTTAAAAGCCGCTGGGCTTTCAACGCAAAACAAGCGGCGCCTTTCAGGCGGCAATCGCTGAGTTAGTCGCGGTTCTTTGCGAGCGAGAAAAAAGCCACCTAGTGCCTCGGATGCGGCACCTTCGTACCAGTCCGTATCCGCGAGTGGGCTGCCAGCGACAGCCCGTCGCGTGGTCGCGTCTGATTTACCTGCAAATGCAGCCCTGATTGCATCCTGCACACGCGCCGAGCGCGCCCTCGCGACCTTTTATCGTGATGCGATTCCTCATAGTGTCGTCGTCAAGGGCGTTCGTGCGGCGCAGTGCTCGCGACACGCACCGCGCCACACCAACGCGAAGCTGAGACCCAACTAGTGGATGCCGTTCGCAGCTTGCAGGATCATGTCGACGACGGCGCTCGGTTGCGAGAGCATGGGGCAGTGGCTCGATGCCAGCTCGATCGTGTGCGCACCCATGCGTTTTGATACAAAACGCTCGAGGTCTGGAGGCACGGCTTTGTCGTTTTTCCCGACGATGTACCAACTCGGCTTCGTTTTCCATGCGGGGGTACCCATGGGGGCGTTGAACAGGTCCGCCGCGGGCGGATAGTTCGTCGCCCAGACGACTTTCTGCTCCGCTTCGGGTAGATCGCCACAGAAGTCCGCGATGCCCTCGGGCTTCATCCAGATGCGACCGTCGGCGACTTCGATTTGCTGGAAGACGGGGGTCGTCGGAAATTTACCGAGTTGCTCTTGCGCGGTCTCGCCTTCGTCCGGGCCGAGTGCGCAAATGTAGACAAGCCCGTGAACGCGGTCGTCGGTGCCGGCCCCGGTTATGACCTGGCCGCCGTACGAGTGTCCGACGAGGATGGATGGACTGCTGACGCGACTCAATGTCTTCTTGACTATGGCGATGTCATCGGCGGTCGTATTGAGCGGGTATTGCGCCGAGATACATTCATAGCCGGCGGCTTGAAGGGGTCCGATTACCTTACTGAAGCACGAGCCGTCTGCCCAGATTCCATGGCAGAAGACGATGCTCGGTTTTCCTGGACTACTCACGTTCGAAACCTCCTCGGCTTTAGCAGCCGGAACGAACTCAGCTATAAGCGAGGCACCGAGCACGGCCGAACTCGTTGACAAAAATCCTGATCGGGTGACGCCGCGCGGTGGACTCATGATGAGCTAAGTCTGCACGCACCCGACGCCCCCGACCACCCACGTCCCTATTTGTCGGAGGATTTGTAGGGGTTGTTAGTGTTACATCCGACTCTCGGCCCGTATCGTTTAACTGCATAGTCACCGACCTTGGAGGGTGCCCTGTGTCACCGTCGATGTCACGAAGAGCGGTAGAAATCACGCACGTCGTCATAGAGTCCCCGAAGGCGGCCGTCGATATCCAGGCGTCTGTGGAAAGCCTGATCCCTCCGATCGATGAGGAAATCACACTACTCCTTAGCGACGGAATCACGGACAGGCTAAAGCAGCGCCTTGAGGCCGCGCCCGAGCTCGCTATTTTTCTTAAACGCGATCACGGCATGTTAGTCGGCCTATATGGCAAAGCTAGGGACGCCGTACAATATGAAATTGGGAATCCGCTCACCGCTTCGAAGATGACGCGTTACCGGCTCGCTGCTGGATTGTATGCGCCCTTACGCGTGATTGTTTATGAGAGAGCCGACGGTGGTTCTTGTATCGAGTACGATCTCCCGTCGTCGTTGTTCGGTCAGTTTGGTGACGATCGGATCACGGAGGTCGCCCGCGGACTCGATGTCGCGCTTGCTCGTGCACTGTCCGCCGCAGCTGGCTGAGCGAGAAACTCTTCGAGTAGCGTATACACATCTTCGGCGGCACCTTGAACGCGCAAGCGCTCGGCTTCCTCACGTGATAGGTGCTTTGAGATCGCGTTAACTGCTATTTCGTGTGGGAGCACGTCATGTCCCGAAACATGACCGTTACGCTCGTCGGCCGCATCGCAAGAAGCCAGTAGGCGCACCGCAAAGTCTGCGTGGCCAGCCTCAGCGGCGAAGGCTACTGCATAGCGTGCGTACCCCAACGCCGTGTAAAGAAACCCGAAATGCCGCGCGCTGACGAGAAGGCGCAGCGATCTGCGGAGCGCGTCCTCCGAGCTGCGTCCGTCTCTAATGAAAAACAAATACCTCGCGAGATTTCCAAAAATCAACACCGCGACGTGATCTGCGCTGGCGTAGCGAGTCAGGTCAGACTCACATTGCTGCAAGAGGTCGATCGCCTTCTGGGTGTGTCCCTCGCGAAACTCGATCTCCGCGAGGACGATGCGAGCGTCCACTTCGTTCACGGCTCCGGGGGGAATCTCCATCTGGTGCAGGCAAGCGCGCGCACCTGAAAAGTCGTTCAGCAGACAATGCACGTAAGCACTCGTCGTGGCCGCAGCGAGGCCGGTGTGTGTTCGCCTGAGCTCGCGGGTGTTCAAGAGGGCCGCCGCGGTGGCAAGATGATCTTCGGCAGCTGCCGCGCTGCCGCGCTTGCACTCAATTTCGGCTATCCGCACATGAAGATATGCCGCACCATCTGGGCGTCCAGATTCCTTCAATAGCGGTATCGCCCGAGGAGCCAACGCCAGGAGCTCCGCACCTGAAGCGGCCGGAGCAATACAGGCGATTAGCCACCCCATGATCTCAGGGCTTTTACATTCATCAAGGTGTTCGAGCAGAGCAAGGCCGAGGTCACGAGCATCGGCCTGCCGGAACTGCCAGTACCAGGCGGCTGAAAACCTAACGACAATGTTTGCTGCGGACGCGATGTTGGCGTAGCTCCCGCTCGAGAGGGCCCAACTGACGGCAGCGCACACATTGTCCAAGTCTGGGCAATCCTCGACGATCGACTCACGCGGCGACGAATAGCCAAGTTCGGTAGCCTTCTGTTCGAGCCACTCCACAAGGCGCAGCATCGTGTTTTCGAGGTCGCCGGCGCATGTCAAGCGTTCCAAAGCGAATGCTCGAATTGATTCAAGGAAGCGATAGCGTATTGAGGTGCCAACGTGATCAACATTGATCAGTGACTTCTGGACGATGTTTGATAGTGCGTCGGCAATCGCTTGCCCTGGGAATGATTCGGCGGAACCCAAGTGCTCTGCGGCTTCCAATGTGAATCCGCCAATCAAGACGCTCAAACGACGAAAGAGTAGCGCTTCGGCGTCGGTCAATAGATCGTAGCTCCAAGCGATGGTTGCTGTCATCGTTTGGTGGCGAGCCGGAAGATCGCGACTTGCCCTCATCGTAACCCCGCCTTTGAGCCGGCCGCGGAGCGGCTCGAGTCCCAGTGTCGAAACGCGCGAAGCGGCGAGTTCGATTGCCAGCGGGATGCCATCAAGACTCTTGCAGATGTCAGCCACAACAGCAAGACGCTCCATATCCGGAGACCACGTCGGATCACGCTGTTGCACGCGTGCAACGAATAGATCTGAAGCAGCGTTCGCGTTCATTGAGGGTAGGCGATATCCAAGCTCCACGGAGAGCGTGAGCGGTTCACGGCTTGTAGTAAGCACGGTGAGTAGTGGGCAGCTCCGAAGCAGCCTCTCAACGACGGACGCTACGTCCGCAACGACGTGCTCGCAGTCGTCGACCACGAGCAGCGTATGGCGTGATCGTATACGACGAACGATCGCAGACAGACCGTCGTCGCCCTCGCTAAGTACGTTGAGGCGAAGTGCAATTTGCGAGGTGACAGAATTGCCGCATCGGACTGACAGTAGGTCGACAAACCACGTTTCGTCGTACAGATCCTCGACCCGTCGTGCCAGCTCGATCGCGATTCGAGTCTTCCCTATCCCCGGTGAACCGGTGATCGTCAACAAGCGGTGTTCACGCAACAGTGCCTTGAGTTCGTCCAGCTCGTGGCGTTCGATGAACGACGTTAGCGAGATCGGAAGTCCAGAATCGCCGCGTGCTTGACGCCCGCGGGCACGAGCTGCTGCCTCTTCGAGCTGTCCGCGTTCGGATTCGGACATGCTGAGAGCATCTGCGAGAGCCTTAACTGTGCCGCGGTGCGGGGCGCGACGCAGGCCTTGTTCGAGGGATCCAATTGCACCAACACTTAGGCCGGCGCGTTCGGCCAGGTCTTCCTGCGAGTATCCGACTGCGCGGCGATGCTGACGGAGAAGTTCAGAAAACGGGGCCTCGCTCGGCATGGCTATCACTTCGCTGGCCTCCATATGAGCCCTCGACCGCCAGGATGGCCCAGGCCGGCGGCACTACGTGCCGATGCCGGTGCCTGGCTGGGACACGCGATCGGTGCCGCCGCTGCGCGGCTGCGAGGTTACGCTAAGCGCCTAGCGCGATGCGGCCTCGCGGGCGGGGCGCGACGCTGCGCTTGAGCACCGGCTCGCCGCGCCGGCGCTCAGGTTACCTGCACTGCAACGGTTGCGGCGTGCTCAATGACTTTCCGGGCACACCATCGAACCTCATCGGCCTCCATCCGCGGAGGACCACGTCGTTATGAAGACATCGCAAGTACCCGCTCGCGTTCTTGGTGGAGCGCTTGTATTCGCTCTCGGAGGCTGCGCGACCGCCGCACCGTCGGTCTCAACCGGATGGAACGAGGATCTATCACAAGTGCGATCCGCTCAAACCTTTGTCTTGCCGGCGTCGAAATCGAAGACGTATCAATGGCTCGATCACGGCATGGCGGCCGACCAATACGACTACCCGAAGAGCAACGCGCCAGCACGAAAAAAAGTCGATCTCTACGATTCCAGTGGGGAATGCTCGACCGGAAAAGGTACCTTTTGGATCGTCGATCTAGAAGGTGAGACCGCAGACGAATACACCTATGACGGCAAGTACATACGATCTCTTAGCCCGTCGGGAAGCAAATACTTTAATCAGTGCGCTGTGAGCGCGAAAACTGGTGACGTCGCTCTTACTGCCTCCCATGGAATAGTCGTTTTCACCGGCGGTTCGCAAACCAAGGCCAAGGCATACTCGATATCCGAGTCGCCTTTTTACGCAGGATACGATCCAAAGGGTAATCTTTACATCGATGCGGTTTCAACGAAGGACGAGTTTGTGCTGCTCGAACTTACAGTGCGAAGCTCATCGTTCCAGATTGTGTCCCTTCCGAACAAGCTCTCGTCTGTGGGATCGGTGCAGTGGGACGGTGATTACGTCGCCGCGTACGACAGAGTTGCCCGCAAAATCTATCGTTACGCGATCGCCGGCTACGTGGCCACCCTCGAGGGCACCGTTACACTCAAGCACGCCGCTAATTGCCGGGCGACGTGGATCGCTCCGCCGTACGTGTTCTGCCCGACAGTAGGCGCCGGCAAGCACGCTGCGGCAGTATTCAACTATCCAGCGGGCGGGCACTCCATCGCGACGTTTGCCGGCGGCCCAGGCAACGCCATAATCCAGGTGAGCGAATGACGGATTCAAGCCGCTAAAACGACGCCGATCGCGTGGCATCACTGCCTCGCGCTTGTTTTGTCAATGTGTAACTGCCGGGTTCCGCAAGGAAAACCACTGCTTGTTTTGTACTTTGAGCATTCGCATCGGCCCGACCAGCGATTGTACTGGTGCGATACGGAAGACGTACAATAGGAGGGTCTCCAATGAAAACTCCAAGATTGGCCTCCGGCGCACTGGGCGTCATGGCGGCCGTCACCCTTTTGGCCGGATGCGGGGGCGGCGGACTTCAATCCCCGTCGTCGTTTGCGGCGTCGACCGGAGGCGGGCTCGGACCGTTGGGGGGCCATCACCTGGCGACATATACGTCGGTGTTCGCGCCTATCGTCAAGCCCGACCATCACAAATCGTGGGTCTCGCCGGACGTCAAGAGAGCGCCTCGTTTGCTCTTCATCTCGGATGACTACTCCGCTGATGTGTTCATCTTTACGATGCCGGCGATGCAACTAAAGGGTACACTGACGGGCTTCAACGGGCCGCAGGGCATGTGCTCGGACAAGCAAGGCAATATCTGGGTTGTCAATAGCGGCACCAGCCAGGGCCTCAAGTACTCGCGTAGCGGCCAAATGCTGGGCTCGGTGAACGATCCGTCCGGAATTCCGACGGGCTGCGCGGTCAATCCGACCAACGGCGACCTAGCCCTCAGCGAAACTCTCGGCACCAGCGGCGCGGGCGGCATCGAAGTCTACCACAACGGCTCGGGAAGTCCCACCAGGTATAGCAACCCGTCACAGTACGAGTACTTCTTCCCGGCATACGACACCGCCGGCAACCTTTACGCCGACGGCCTCAGCTACCCGACCGAAGCTTTCATGATCTCGGAGCTGCCATCTGGCAGCGGTACGATGCATACCGTCAATTACAGCGGTGGAACGATTCGGTTTCCAGGTGGCGTGAACTGGGATCGCGTGAACGGCCAGCTGGTCGTCAATGATCAGGAGTGCCAGGGGGTCTACGCTTCGTGCACATACCAGCTGACCGTATCGGGTTCGAGCGCGATGATCGTGGGGTCCACGCCGCTGACGAACTTTGACGGCACTGCCTGCGACGTCGATCAAGGCACGATCGCTCCGTTCAGCAAGTATTTCGCGGGCCCGTGCATCACCTTCGCATACAGCGTGAGTTCGGTGGATCGTTGGGCGTACCCGTCGGGCGGTACGCCCGGTCACTACAACGACTCCGTGGTCCACGAACCGATCGGTTCGGCCATCAGCTACAAATAGCCGCGATTGTTCGAGCTTACGTCCTCGTACGGCAGTGAATCATTTCACGCTAATCGCGCTACCGACGGGTGCTTAAAGATTGCTCTGGAGAGAGTTCGCAACGCTCGCGAGGGCCAGACGGACCGGAATGGTCGCCGTGCCCGGCACCGTCTTTGGAGAATTCGATACGCGCCCGAGCTGCAGGCTGTCACCAATTCCAGCTTGCTCGGCCGGTATAGTGCTCGGGCACGGGAAAGATCAGGCGTGAGTCGGATCGGACCAAAGGGGGCACGGTAGAGATGAGAAGCTTGGATCTTGGTCGCTATGCGTTTTGTGCTTACGGGGTCGCGGCTTTGCTCGCGGGGTGCGGTGGATCGCAGCCACCGATCGGCGCGCCCGATGCAATGCCGCAGGGCGGCTTTAGCGGACCCCCTCGAGCCACGGCACTCCGCAGGCTAAGCACTTCATACTATCAGGTACTATTCAGGTTTGGTAGCCGCGCCAACCCTCGTCACGATATCGGAGGAGCAGACCCCGAAGGCTTGATCGACGTAGGTGGCGAGCTGTATGGCACGACAGCGGGGGGCGGCTACCACGATCTTGGAACCGTCTACAGCATGAGCACCGTCGGCGCGAGAAAAGTGCTGCACCGTTTCGGTTCCGGTTCTTCCGCGAACGACGGGGTGAATCCGGTACGCAACTTGATCGAGGTGAAGGGCCTGCTGTATGGCGCGACCGTTGTCGGCGGCAAATGCGGATCGGGGAGCGTTTACAGCATCAGCACGACCGGCGCGGAGACTATCCTGCACAGTTTCTGCGGCTCTGACGGAATTCAACCGTTAACCGGATTGGTCAACGTGAACGGAACGATGTACGGCACCACGCAATACGGCCCTGGGGGGAGTAACTGGGGAACCGTCTACAGCGTGACCACATCGGGTGCGTTCAAGACTCTGTACACGTTCACCGACTCGCCTGATGGAGCCGAGCCGGCTGCGCCGTTGGTCAACGTGAAGGGAACGCTGTATGGCACGACGGCTTACGGCGGCTCGGGGTGCCGTTGCGGTACCTTCTACAGCATCGACCCGACGGGCAAGGAGAAGGTCCTATACAGTTTCCAAGGCGGTTCCGATGGTGCATTGCCCTTCTCGGGTTTGATCGACGTGAACGGGACGCTCTATGGTACAACGCTCGAAGGCGGTGGTAACCACGTCGGGTGCTCCCCATCATATGCCGGCTGCGGAACCGTTTACAGCATCAGCACGACCGGCCACGAGAAGGTGCTTTATTCATTCGGCGGCAGCGGCACATACGGCGGTGCCAATGGCACAAGCCCGTGGGCGGGCTTGGTCGAGATGAATGGCTCCCTGTACGGCACCGCGAGTGCGGGTGGTTCGGACGGCTTGGGAGTCGTCTTCAGCCTCAATCCGAGCGGGAGCGAACAGGTTTTGCATAACTTCGTCGGTGGATCCGATGGTGCAATGCCCTTCTCGGACTTGATCGACGTGAACGGAACGCTTTACGGGACGACCTCGGAGGGTGGTTCAACTTTGGGCTGCAAGCGTTTTGGCGGCAGTGGCTGCGGAACCATCTTCACTCTGACCCCATAGTCGAGCGCGCGCCGTAGCGCGCAGTTCACCGGCGCGAGCGATTGCGCGCAGACGTGGATCGCTCGGCTAGGGTGGCGCGGCGGCGTATCGAATCCAATTAGTCGCCGAACTCTCAAGGCCCTCGGGGAGCAAATCAAATGAGGATCGTTTCTTTCAACCGTTACGCGCTAAGTGTCAGCGTGGCGGCAGCATTGGTTACCGGGTGCGGCGGATTGCAGCCGATCGGCGCGCCAAGCGCGGTGCAGCAAAGCGGCATCAGGCCCGGATCGTCATCCTATAAAGTGCTCTACGGCTTCGATGAATATCCGAATGGAGAAGAGCCGTTAGGCGGCTTGCTTGACGAAGGCGGCACGCTATACGGCGCTGCCTCCAACGGTGGCCTTAAAAAGTGTTTCGAGCGGCGAAGCGGCGGCTGTGGAACTGTTTTCAGCATCACCCCGAAGGGTGCGGAAAAGCTGCTCTACACTTTCACGGTCGCAACCGGAGCGCTTCCGCAGTCCCGCTTGATCGACGTGCAGGGCACGTTGTATGGCACGACTAATCGGGGTGGTCCAACCCGCTTAGGAACCGTTTACAGCATCAGCGCGACCGGATCTGAGGCGGTGCTTTACAGTTTCAAGGGCACCACGGACGGCGCGTATCCTAGCGCAGGCGTGATCTCCGTAAACCATACCCTCTACGGGACAAACACGTATGGCGGCGGTGACGACCACGACGGAGGAACCGTTTATAGTCTCAGCCTCTCAGGCGTGCATACAGTCTTGCACAGCTTCAGAGCGACGTCTGACGGGCATGATCCCGTAGGCGGCTTGATCGACGTAAACGGCACGTTGTACGGCACAACGGTTTCCGACGGTCGCTCGGGAGCCTGCTGCGGGATCGCGTATAGCATCACCACGTCCGGCAAGGAGACGGTGCTATATCGTTTTGCGGGTGGCTCCGATGGAGCTCGCCCGCTGGGTACCTTGCTCAACGTCAACGGCACGCTGTACGGAACCACGATCTCGGGCGGCGGCACGGGATGCTCAGGCAACGGCTGTGGGACGGTCTACACCATAACGACGAGCGGAAAGGAGAAGGTGCTATACAGGTTTGGCGGCTCGGATGGTGCGAACCCAGCAGCCGGTTTAATCGATGTCAACGGCACGCTTTATGGCACGACCATTCACGGCGGTGCACCATCATGTTCCTGCGGCACCGTCTACAGCATCAGCACTAGCGGCGCAGAGACCGTGCTCCATAGTTTTGTCGGCGGCGCCGACGGCGAGTACCCGCAGGCACCGTTGGCCGGCGTCAAGGGTACGCTCTACGGCACCACTGCATCCGGCGGCGATCCTCAGAAGGGAGAGTGCTGCGGAACCGTCTTTGCATTGACGCCGTAGCAGCTTAAGCCTCGGCCGCGCAGCACCGCGCCGGGTGCGAAGCGCGATGCGGTCTGGCGAGCCAGGTGGGGGCGCGGCGAGTGATTTATCGTTGACTCAGGCGTGGCGGAGGCGTCGCGTAGGCATGGTTCGAGCCACGCAAATCTTTCCGTCCCTTCGAGCGTGTAGATTACGTCGCCGCCGTGGTAGTGCTCAACCGTCCGCACTGTAGTTGACATTCCAGCGTATCGTAGCTGTTCCGGGACGAGCGCATGATGGTACTTGTAGGTTCTCATGAACCCTTCGAGCTCTTCCAGTGGCGCGATTTTGACCGGCGATCCGACGCAAACTCGACGGTCGTTTCCAACGCGATCCGGGTCTCAGCGTCAATCCGAGTATCCAACGCGAACTCTTGCGCATGCCTTTTGACGAAAGCCACGGTATATTTTGCTTCGGTGCACATCCCCCCGGATTGAACTGCAGGGTAATCTTGATCTCCCCGCTTAGCCGCGACGCGAAGAACCGCAGGCCGGCGTCTCCGGCGTTTTCTGCGATGAATCGTAAACGAGCGACCGCTGGCGCTGTCCGCAGCACTGGGAAATCACTCGGCATGTCGAGATTCTAGCATAGAGCTCCCGACGAGTGGAGATGCCGAGAGTTTGGAGCCGGTCCATTTCCGTGTTTAAAGGCCTTTAAATTAAGAGGAGCCGTTCTGAGCGTCTGTGAACTGAACGAGTCCTCTACTACATCGATGGGAGCGATAGTACGCCTTCAAAAACAAGCATTAAACGCGATCGATTTCTTGTGACGAGCGCGGCAGCGATAGGTGCCGCCGCGGCGAGCTACTCCTTTGCATCGGCGCAAACGGAAGTGGCTGCGACGACGAGCGGCGCGGGTAAGCCGAGCATAGTTTTTTGCCATGGTCTTTGGGCCGACGGCTCGTGTTTTACCAAAGTGATGGGGCCGTTGCAAGCGCAAGGGTACGAGTGCATTGCTGCGCAGTACCCGCTCAACACACCCGAAAGCGACGTCACTTTTGCCAAGTGGGCGATGGACGTGGTGAAGGGCCCTATCGTGCTT
>DAIMCN010000053.1:0-14906 GCA_036726365.1 Candidatus Cybelea sp. | reverse complement strand
CTGGGGGTGCGAGTGCTGATTGTGAGCCGCCGCTACTGCAACCCGCGAGTATGGCAACGGCCGCCGATACGCCCAAGGCGTATACGGTCGATCTCGAGATCCTCATTAGTTAACTTGCTCCTTGCTTTCATGAAAGTCCAAGAATGGCCACTGAATCACCCCTCTCAGGAGCCCCTCAGGCTTCAATGCAAGCGGCCGCCCCTAATTACCTGCATAGGAACGTTAGTTTTCGCACTATTACTGAAGGAACCGGCGGTCGGGCGCTCGGGAACCAAACATGTGTTCGATAGGTGACCCCGCCATTGCGAAAGCTGCTCGAACAGGTGTGCGTCCCCAGCCCGGATTGACTTCTGGGTCGAAAACGGATTGGATTCCATGCTCCTCTGACGCGACAGACTACTGGGCTAGACTGACGGCCGCGCCGTAGGGATATTGCAAGTTATGTAACGTCTTGCTCGGAGGCCCACCGACCGGATACTCCCAAAACATGACCGTATGGGCGTTACTATTTGGCGCGATGAGTATCTTGCCCTGAAGCCAGAACTGCAAAGCGCCGTTTGATCCATCGAGAGAAAAGTGGCGGATACCACGTACGTAGACCACGCCGGATATCGAATCGCCGACCGCTATGTGCTTCCCGTCCCATTGAATGCCCCCGGGGAATCCTTGGTGCTTCTGGCTGCCTTCGGGAAGCCAAACGGTACCCAAGTTCGATCCGCCTTTGACGAGTTCGCCGACTGCAAGCTCCACGACCCCGCTATGTTGGTTGGGATAAAGCTCGGCATCGACGAACAGGTCGCCCTTATTGTCGTAGGCGCAGTTCAAAGCGTCGGGGTGGAAATTCGGCGCGTTATAGTAGGAGAACTTCGGATTACCTTGTGCCTTTGCGAAGATGGCAACTGCGCCAAAGGGATCGACCACGGCAAGGTTTCCTGTCGTCGGATCGACCGAACAGTCTTGCGGAGTGTCAACGCCGGTTAGGGTCTTGATTCGTTTCGTGCCTCCGTGCGCGTACTCAAGAACCTCACCCTTCGAACCAATACCAGTTGGAATGAAAAGGTCGCCGGTTTTGTCGACGCACAAGCCGAGGCCGCTGACTCCCGCCAGCTTACCAACCAGCTTAGGCCGAGCCGGGGGCATGAACGAGTAAGCCAAAACTTCGTTTGTTCGCTCGTCAGAGATGTAGAGCAGATTCCGCTCCGTGGCATCGGGAGCCATCCACGACTGGCCGTACGCCAGATCCTGCGCCGGCGCGACCGTGTGGGGCATCGCTCCATTTGCTCCGACCTGTCCCTGTGATCCGCCGCATCCGGCTAACAACACCATCGTAGTGCAAACGCCCAACGCGTGACGACCAAAACGTCCCAAGTTCATGCGATCCCTTCGCTTATGTAAGTTTAACAGAACGGAACGATTCGACGTAAGGTCGTGATCCCCGTTACCCAACGTTACGAGGTAGTAGCTACTTCTGAGCCACGCTGAGCGTCAAGCCATCGGGAAACCCAATGCCGCTGGTGATTGTCTTGGTAGGATTTCCGCCAGCGCGGTACTTATAGAACGTAACCTGGCTATCACCGTGATCGGCAGCGATGACCGTATGCCCGTGAATCCAGAACTGCTGAACGTCATTCGCACCTTTGAGTTCGGTTGTACTTTGGAGCGTTCCGGTCGTGCCCGAGATAGCAAACTCGTAAAGATTGCTTACGTAGGCATCTCCGACCACGACGTATTTGCCGTCCCACTGAACGCCGCCAGGATATCCGATACTCTGGTTTAGGCTGATATTCGTGAACTGGCTCTTGCCGTTGGGAAGTTCGGCTAATTGGAACGCGAACGTAGTAGGAGTAAGGCCCTCGACAAACAGGTTGCCGGCATTGTCGTACCCGCAGTAGAAGTATTCATACAGGCTAGGATCGGTATAAGTCTTCGGTGTGCCGCGCGCGTGCGCGTAGACCGCAACATTTCCACCAGAACCGGATCCCTGGGTTGTAACGGCAAGATTCCCATTGTTTAGATCGACCGAGCAGCCCGAGGGATCCTTCGCTGCGGCCTTCAGTGTGGCGATCGGCGTCTTGCCACCGTGGGCGTACTCGAAAATCTGCGCCGTTCCCAAGTTCGTGATGAAAACGTCGCCCGCTTTGTCGACACACTCGCCGGACGGTAAGGAAAAATGTGGATTCTTGAGCGTTGCCACCAGTTTACCGTCAGGGTACGAATAAACCGTTACTTGGTTGTTATTCCCACCAACATAAAGGAGCGCTCCGCTCATCTTGTCCGGAGCCAACACCGATTGCCCCTGATATGAACCTCTTGGAGCGCCCGCTGGCACAACTACTGGCGCCGCCACCGGTGACGGTGATCCTCCGCATCCCGCCAGAATTGCCAGACCCGCGCCAAAGCTAAACGCATACCGACCGAAACTTGAAATTGTCATCTGGGCCTCATCAATATCGTGCACCGGCGGTGTCTATGTTCTGCCGAAGTCACTCAGTTCCATCGTGGTACTCTCTATTCGATTTGCGGAAGTGCCTTACCGACGGGCTGGGCCAAGGTTTCCGTTTCGATCGGGCGGCGGGATCTAGTCCGGTGCCGGGTCGGCGCAGGCTGCGCGCGGAGCCGACCGAACAATGCAACCGTGAACGCGCGGCGAGCCTCTTTGCTCGCGGCTACCCTGGCCGTCCTTTTCGGACTTCTCGGACTACGAGCGGCGGCGGCCCAGTCGCGCATGCACACAGTGCTTCGGATCCTGCTCGATGGTAAGCCGGTCGACGCGGCGGCAGGCGTGACCGTCAGCCGCGGCGCCATCGTCGAGCACATGCTTCGACATGGCGAAGTCATCCCCGACGGAACGCGAATCGATATCCCGCCCCACGTTATCGTGGTCATATCGAGTACTGGCCAAAAGAGCACGGTAACCCTCGAGCCCGGCGCGAGCGTGACCTTCGTGAGTACGGGTTCCGGAGAACTCGTCTCCAGCAACGGAGGTAAGTCGATCTTCAGCATCGTTCCGAACACCCTGGATTTCTTCCGCGTTCAATCGAGTGAGGTTCTCACCGCATCGGTGCACGGCACGGTGTTCTCGATCGATGCAACCACGAGCGGCGTGACCTTTACGTGCGCGCGTGGCGAGGTGAACATCACGAAGACTGGTTACCTGCTGATCGGGGCAAAACGCCTAAAGACATCCCTGATCGACGTGATCTCCGCGGCACAGCAGCCGCAAGTGACGTACCATCCCAGCTCAACGTGGTACTTTGCGAAATTTGCCAACTTTGGCGAGGCTGAGGCCTATTATCAACGACAGCTCACGATAGCGGGTCAGAGCGGCGACGCCAACGCCATCAACGCTGCCCGCATTAACCTTGGAAACGTGCAAACTCTGGAAGGCAAATATGCCGACGCACTGGATTCGTTTCATTTGGCCCTGGCGTTTTATCATGAACAGGGCGACCGCGACCGCCAGGCGCGCGCCATCAACGACATCGGGGTCGTCCAAGAACATACAAGCCAGTATGGCGATGCGATGCAGTCCTTTAAACAAGCACTGGCGCTCTTCAGTGAATTGGGTGATCGCGACGGCGAAGCGAACGCGCTCAACGACATCGGGGCCGTCCAGTCTGATCAAGGCCGGTATGCCGACGCGCTGCAGTCACAACAACAGGCATTTGCCTTATTTCACGAATTAGATGACTCCGAAGGCGAGGCGAACGCGCTCCTGGACGCAGGCAACGTCGCGAACTATCAAGGCCACTATGCCGATGGCCTGCGGTCATATCAGCAGGCACTGGCGCTGTTCCAGGGACTGGGAGACCGCGACGGCGAGGCAGACGCGATCAACAACATTGGCTACATCGAACAAAGTCAAAGCCGATACACCGACGCACTGCTGGCGTTTCGGCGGGTGCTCGCGCTCCATCGGGATTTGGGCGATCGCGATGGCGAGGGAATTGCTCTCAACAACATCGGTGAAGTCGAAGGAGCTCAAAGCCAGTACGCCGATGCGCTGCATTCGGACGAGCAAGCGCTGACGCTATTTCGCGAGTTGGGTGACCGCGACGGCGAGACGATTGCCCTGAACAACGTCGGAGACATTCAAGAGAAGCAAGGCCGGTACGCCGAGGCACTTCAGTCGTTCCAGCAGGCGCTCTCGCTCTCTCGCGATTTGGGCGACCGCGACAGCGAGGCCAGGGACCTCACGAACATCGGAGTAGTTGAAAGAGACGAAGGCCGGTATCCAGATGCGTTGCGGTCGCTCGATCAAGCACTCGCGCTTTCCCGTGTGCTAAGTGATCGCGACAACGAGGCAAACTCCCTCGTGATTATCGGCGAAATCGAAACCAAGCAACTACGATTTACCGATGCGCTTCAATCGTACCAGCGAGCGCTCGCGCTTTACCAACAAGTAGGTGATGAGGGTGGCGAGGCTCAGGTTCTCACTGACATCGGCGACCTAGAAGAGCATCAGGGCCGGCATGCAGATGCGCTACGGTCATACCAACAAGCGCTCGCGGCCTACCAGCAGATTGGCGATCAAGCCCACGCAGCGCAGGTAACGCGGAATATTGAGAAGGTCCGCGCGATCATGAAAGGGGCTACGAGCCCGCCGGATGAGTCTTCTACAACGCCTCAGCCGTCAACATCGCCTTGGCGAGTGCTCCGACAGCAGGCGCCGTTACCTGGTCTTGCTTGGAGCGGGCGGCGGGAATCGAACCCGCGACTCTTGCTTGGAAGGCAAGGGCATTACCACTATGCAACGCCCGCAAATTGGGCAGGGCTGGATTTGAACCAGCGTAGCGCCTTCGCGCGCCAGATTTACAGTCTGGTGCCATTAACCACTCGGCCACCTACCCACGTCCCGGCCCTTTGATTGACGGGCTGACCTGGGTACTATAGATGGGCTGGAGGCTCCTCGGCAAGGTGACGGCAGTTAATCCCGAAAGCTCTCCTCATGGGCTTCTCATGTGCCCCTCAAGTGGGCGCCTTACCATGGGAGCCATAGCATACTCGGCCTACCTCTTTTGGAGTACAGGATGGCTCGCCCAGCGACCTTCGCGGTTGCCGCCCTCATAGCACTTCTCCTCGCCGGCTGCAGTGGAGGGAGCTTCAACCCGTCCGGAGTTTCGTTGCCGACGGCGGGTGACGGCGTACAGACTGTGAGCGATGCCGCCGACGCTCTCGACGTGCACCGGAGCTCCGCGTCGGAAAATGCGAAGGCCGCGATCGGCGCAACCGACGCATTGGGCGCCTTCGTTCGCGACCTTAGCGATGCCGAAAACATCCTTAGCCGTCCCACTCGCGCCCAATCGCACCACGTTGTGCATCGCGCAGTCGCTAGGGGTTCCAGGGATAAGCGCATCATCTCCGGATCCGATCTCGTCATACAGCCCAGCTTGGGGAACGTTTCGACCTTCTGCCAAAGCTCTGCCGGCTACAGCGTCACAGGGATTCCTTCGCTCGACGTAACCTTCGGCTGGCAAAGCGGAGCACTGTCGGGCGGGGCTCGTGCGACTGAGGATCATGGATTTACAACGTGGTCCGCAAATGCGAGCGGCGAAATCGTGCGAAGTGCGATCGGAGCGCTTTCGATTCGGCGCGGCGCCGGCAGCTCGAGCTGCCCGATGACGGCTCCGGCCTTCTCCCTCGACGGCGCGGATGTCGCCGACGCATTTTCGATCCCGATTTCGCTCGCGTTTCGGCGCGGCGTAATCTCGAGCGTCAGCGTCGCCAACGCGACGTTTGCGAACGGCGAGAGCTTAGACGCCACGACCGTAGCGAACCGTCAGTCGCTTGAAGTTGACGGCGTCGTTCGCAACGGGCGCACTAAGGTCGCGACGTTCCGCACCAACGCATCGGGCAACGGGACTTTGACGATCACGAGCACGGGCGCCCAATACGTGATCGCCGACTGGATCGTCGTCAGTATTTAGCGTTTTTTCTTAGTCGGGCGCCACGCACGCGACGCGCCGTCCAGACGCCAGCATGACGTGCTTTGCCGCGACGGTATGCTTTGACGCATTCACCGTCGCCGTCGCGTTGCGAGCCCCTCCCGAGAGCATCACGGACTGCGCGCTGGGATTCGCCGCGTCGATGTCGGAGTCGACGCCCGCCGCTTCGGAGACCCGCAGATGTCCGAGTGTCAACGAGATTGCGCCAAGCGTTCCCGGAGGACAAGCCGCTAAGGCTTCCTTGAAACCGATGCTCGAAGGCTGAATCGTAACGGTCGCCGGTGCAGCGGCGGCGCCCAATGCGACGATTGATAATAGCAACGCGAAGGATTTCATAAGACCCATCCGTTCGACTAGTAAGATAAAGGGCCCTCGCTTTGCTGTTCGAAGCGGTGCCCGTGCTTCTTACGAAACAACTTGACGAAACGATCCGGCGCGCCGAGATTGCGGGCATCGGACGCGGAATCGAATCCGCGTGGCGCCTCCAGCCCGATGCGGGCGCCGAGAGCATCGAGGTTGCCGGTGGCCTGATCGTCTTTACGGGCATCGAATCGCCGCTTTCGCAAGCCTTTGGAGTAGGAACGCTCGGGCCGATAACGGACGACGAAGTCGCCGCAATCACGACGTTCTACGAGGCTCGCGGCACGACTCCGCGTGTCTTCGTTTCACCAATGGCCGATCCCACACTCGGGCACACCTTAGTGGCGGCAGGTTACGCACCGAGCGAGCATGAGAACGTTCTCGCCTGCGACGATCTTCACACGCACGCAGTTCGCGACGATCGCATCGCCATCGCAAAGGACTTGCACGCGTGGGCCCGAGCTTCGGCTGAGGCTTTCAAGGGCGGCGATGAAGTCCAGCCGGGAGACGATTTCATCGCCCTCTTGATCGCATCGTCAGAAGGGGTCATCGCCCTCGAGGCGATCGAGGACGGTCAAGTCGTGGCAACCGCGGCGATGGACGTTCGCGCCCAGTGCGCGGCGCTGTTCGCAGGCTCGACCGCGCCACGTTTTCGCCAGCGCGGCTGGCACCTCGCAATGATTCGAGATCGAATTGCGCGTGCGCGCGAGGCCGGCGCGCGATTAATGCGAGCAACTGCAAAACCAGCCAGCATTTCGGAGCACAACTTTCATCGCTGCGGATTTATGACGCTTTATACGCGCACGCTGTGGGAGCGCAAAGCGCGTACGCTCGAAGCTACATGAGTTCGCGCATTCAGTCGTATCGGGCGCTAAACTGTGGCCACGGTCGTGCATGGCGCTTGGGACACGGAAAGGGAACGAAGCGTGGGCAACGCAAGGTAGTTGCAACAAACGCCGACGTGGCAGAGAGGTCGATCGCACCGCACTTGTAATGCGGTCCTGAAAATGGCACGTGGGTTCGAATCCCACCGTCGGCTCCATTCCTGAAAGCACATGCAAAGAATAAATCCGAAGTGGACAGAAGGCGGCCTCGTTCTCGTGTGCGAGCGCTGTTTCAAAGAGCGAATTCCTGAAGAGGATCCCGACGTGGCCGCGCGCATCGGCGACTTTCATCTTCGTCACTGGCTAAAAGAACGGCTGAAACAGGATGGGCGTTGGGGTCCGATTCGCGCGATCAGCACGAGCTGCATGGACGTATGTGGCCGGGGTCGCGTTACCGTCTCCATAGAGCCGCAGCAGGGTGAAAGAACCGTAATGGTGGTCGATCCTCTCGCCGACCGCGAGGAGCTCTATCGCGCGATCGTCGAGCGACTTAGCTGACGCGGAAGTGGACTAGATGATCAGGATGGCGGGGGCGCGGCTCGGCGCAATGCCGCATGCGCGAGGAGACGCGTTGAGTCCAGAGTAGGAAGCGAAGAATTTGAGTCGCTGATAACCAGCGGAATCTCCGTACATCCGAGCACAACGGCGTCGCAGCCCGCATTTTTCAATCCGTCGATGACGCTTTGAAGATACACGACACCCTCCGGCTTAAAGATGCCGTAGACGAGCTCGTCCATGATGATGCGGCTGACTTCCTCGCGTTCCTCGGCGCTGGGGCGCTCGTACGCAAGTCCACGCGCGGAAAGCTTCGCGGGGTAAACGTCGCTGTTTACCAGCCATCGTGTGCCCGTTATGCCGAGTCGTCTAAAGCCGCGCGCTTCTGCCTCGGCGGCGACGATCTCGGCGATGTGCAGCCACGGCATCGGCAAACGTTCCTCGATAAACGGCAGCGCCTGGTGGATTGTATTGTCGGGACAGATCAGAAAATCGGCCCCGACCTGCGCGAGCTTGTTTGCCGATTCAAGCATTATTTGGCCGACGCCCCGCCAGTCGTCGCGCTCCATGCATTCGTCGTAGCGCGCGAACGACGGCGTATGCATCGAGACTTCAGGATGAACGTGCCGGCCCAGAGTCGCCGCGCCTTCGGAACAAATAGTTTGATAACAGAGCGCCGCGCCGGGCGCGGAGCACGCAACGATGCCAATGTGGAGCGGCTTGGTCACCACTATGTTGCGAAGGTCAGCGCTGTACCCGTGCCATGACGATCGGGAAAACCTTCAGTCCATGGGCTTGATCATGCTTGGTCCTTCGACGGAGCCGCTCCTGAGCGGGGTCGAAGGGCTCAGGATGACAAGTGGCTATTGGAATTCGAACTCGGCGAGATTCTTTTCAATCTTCCGCTTCACGCGCTGCAGCGCGTTGTCAATGGACTTCACGTGACGGCCGAGATCGCGCGCCATCTCCTGATAGCTCTTGCCTTCCAGGTACGATTCAAGCACTTGCGACTCGAGCTCCGAGAGGTTCTGTCGAATGCGCTGACGGATGTCGTCGGAGACTTCCTGCGTCACGACCAGCTCTTCCGGATCCGACGTCTTCTGCGACGCCATTACGTCGAGCAGCGTACGCTCGCTGTCTTCGTCGTAGATCGGCTTGTTCAGCGAAATGTACTGGTTGAGCGGAATGTGTTTCTGCCGAGTCGCCGTTTTGATCGCGGTGATGATCTGCCGCGTGATGCAAAGCTCGGCGAAGGCTCTGAAGCTCGAGAGTTTGTCGGCCTTAAAGTCGCGCACGGCCTTATAAAGACCGATCATACCTTCTTGGATGATGTCCTCGCGATCGGCCCCGATGAGAAAGTAGCTCTTGGCCTTTATGCGAACGAAGTTTTTGTACTTGTTGAGAAGATATTCCATCGCGAGATTGTCGCCGGTTTTCGCGATGGCCACCAGGTCCTCGTCGACCCGCTGCTGGTACTCCACTCCATCCGAGACTGGATGGGTCATTGCCATATTGTTTGTTTGCCTCGTGGTGTCGACGTGCCGCAAGCGCAGGCCGGAGCCCGTCGGCGCGGCACATCCACGCTAGTATATAAGAGGTTCCCCCTCCCCCGTCAAGGACGAAGCGAGCACTCGCGCTGCCTTAGGGCTTCGTAAATAAGAATAGCGGCGGCCACCGAGGCGTTTAGCGAGCCCACCCTCCCTCGCATTGGCAGGCGGACCAAATAGTCGCATTCGCGCTTGACCAGCGGCGCGAGACCGGTCCCCTCCGCGCCGACCACTAGAGCCAGGTCGCGGTTGAAGTCGGCCTGGGAGAATTCTACGGCTTCGGGCGAAAGATCCGCGCCGGCCACCCAGGCGCCGGCCTTCTTCAGGGTGCGAATAGCCTCGGCAATATTGGCGACCCGCGCGATCGGGAGGTGAGCGGCGGCCCCGGCCGCGGCTTTTCGCACCGTCGCGTTGATGCCGGCCGAGCGCCGGTCCGGCAAGATCAGCCCGTCCGCCCCGGCGGCTTCAGCCGTTCGAACGATTGCGCCGACGTTATGCGGATCGGTGAGATGATCGAGTATCACAAGCGTACGCGGACCGTCGGAACGGCGGTGCCGCAACAGCTCGGCGAGCGTGACGTACGGAAACGGCGGCGCTATCGCCACGATGCCCTGATGCGCCTTGAACGGTACGCGATCGAAGAACGCGCGCTGCTCAAATCGCACCGGGATGTTTTGCTCTTTGGCTTTCGCCAATAGGGCTCGAAGCGTCGCATCCTTGGTCCGAGTGGCGGCGACGTGAATCATCCGCAGCCCTTCTCCAGCCTCCAGCGACTCAGCGACCGCGTGCAGGCCGTACACGAGATCGTCGAAATCAAGATTGCTGCCCTTTGGTTTCGGCCTGCGCCTTCCGCCCTTCGGCGCAGGTCCTAGGAGGGCGCGGGGGCGACGACGGTCCAACTTGTTCCTTCCTTCGAGTCTTTCACTTCGATCCCACAGCGCTGCAGCGCGTCGCGAAAGCGATCTGACGCCGGCCAATCCTTGGCCCTGCGCGCTTCGTCGCGCAGCGCGACGATTCGTTCGACCGCCTCCTGCGGCGTAACGCCGTCGACTGCATCTGAGGCCTTACCGGCCTGTGCTTCGCGCAGCGCGCTCTTCAACTGTTCCACGAAATCCGCCGAAAGCTCGACGCCGGATTCTTCCACCCACGACTCGTCCGGTGTGATGCCGAGTATGCCAAGCCAATAACGCAACCGCTCGAATGCCAAGCTCGCCTCGGAAGAATCCTGGGCTAGCCGCGGCGCGTTGCCAACGAACTCATAAAGCACCGCGAGCGCCGCGGCGGTATTCATGTCATCGTCGAGTGCGGCTTGCATCCGCGCGTCCAGATCGAGGTTGCCCGCCGGCGTGCCGCGATGGGCACGCGCCAGAAGGCGAAACGCGGCCTTGACGCGTGCCAGGCCGAGTGCAGCCGCCGCGATCGACTCCTCCGTAAAGTTCATGACCTTGCGATAGCCGGTCTGCAGAAACAACCAGCGAATCGCCTGCGGATCGTGGCGCTCGACCATATCGGAAAGCGGCTCAAAATTTCCCAGCGACTTTGCCATCTTACGATTGTCGAAGAGCAGCAATCCCCCATGCACCCAAAAGTTTGCCATTGGAGGCCGCCTCATCAGCGGTTCGCTCTGCGCGATTTCGTTTTCGTGATGCGGAAAGATCAGGTCCGCGCCTCCGCCGTGGATGTCGAAGCCGTTTCCTTCCGGATCGAGCAGCGATCGCGCCATCGCCGAACACTCGATGTGCCAGCCGGGGCGGCCGTTTCCATACGGTTCGAACGGCCAGTGCGGTTCGCCGGGTTTGGCGAACTTCCAAAGCGCAAAATCGAGCGGGTCTTCTTTGCTTTCGTCGACTTCGATCCGCGCGCCGGCTTCGAGTTCCTCGAGATTGCGGTTCGCCAGTCGCCCGTAATTCTTGAATGTTGAAACGCGGTAGTAGATTCCGTCCGGCGCGACGTATGCGTGCCCGCGTTCGATGAGCTCGCGAATCATGGCTTGAATTGGGTCGACATACTGCGTCGCGTATGGCTCAGCGTCGTAGTCCAACACGCCGAGCTTGCGCATTGCGTCTTTAAACTCGACGTAGTAACGCTCGACGATGGCATGATAATTCTCGCCCGTTTCCTTCGCCGCGTTGATGCTGCGATCGTCGATGTCGGTGACGTTTTGCACGTAGGTAACGCGGTACCCGCGATGCGTTAAATACCGGCGAAGCACATCGAAAAAAAGAAAAGATCGCGCGTGACCCAGGTGCGCCTGAGCCGACGGTGTCAGCCCACAGACATAGATGCCCACATCGCGGGCGCGCAGTGGCCTGAACGGCTCGACGCTGCGCGTGCGCGTGTTGTACAGCCGCAAGTTGTCTGAGATCAGATGACCCAGCTCCAGGCTTCTTCTTCAGATACCTCGCCTTGCTCGAGTTGAACGAGTCGCTTCTCGAGCTGCTCGAGCCGGCGCTGCATCCGCACGATTGCATCCGACGTTGGATCCGGCATCTCAACTTGCGGGCGATCCTGCACGATGCGAACCGGCTTGCCGTCTAGCGCGACGACGCGCGCGGGCACGCCCACAACGGTTGCGTATGCGGGCACGTCTTTCACGACCACGGAGCCGCCGCCCACCTTGGCGTTATCGCCGAGAACGATCGCGCCAAGCACGCTCGAATTCACGCCGACCGTCACGTTGCGGCCGAGGGTTGGGTGACGCTTCCCGTGCGAAAGACTCGTGCCCCCGAGCGTGACGCCTTGATAGATCGTGCACCCGTCGCCGATCTCGGCGGTTTCACCAAAGACGACGCCCATCCCATGATCGATAAAGATACCTTTGCCGATCTTCACGGCCGGATGGATCTCGATTCCGGTAAAGAATCGCGCGATGTGCGCCAAAAAGCGCGGCAAAATCGGGATGCCCGAGCGATGAAGGCTGTGAACGAACCGATGTGCGACGAGCGCGTGAAAACCCGGATACGAGAGTACGACATCCAACCAACCGCGTGCCGCCGGATCGCGTTCGAGCGGTGCCCTAAGGTCGGCTAAGAAGTTCTCGAAAAGCATCTGCAAAAGTTAACCCAGGCACCGGACCGAAGGGTTCGCTTCGCCACTACGACAGCAGGGCTACTGCGTAGACGGCGATACCCGTGCCGTCGCCCGTGTACCCCATCCCCTCGCTCGTTTTGGCCTTGAGCCCGACGCAGGTCACCGCAACGTCGAGTCGCGCTGCGAGATTTCCCCGCATCCGTTCGATGAACGGCGCAAGCTTCGGACGCTCGACGACGATCGTCGCATCCACGTTGACAATGGAACAGGCAGCCTCACGCACCGCCGTGACGCAGTGCGCCAGCAACTCCATAGAGTCGGCGTCTTTCCAGCGCGCATCGGTGTCCGGAAAGCGCGAGCCAAGGTCCCCGAGTGCTGCCGCACCGAGCAGCGCGTCGGCGACCGCATGGGCCAACGCGTCACCATCGGAATGGCCGAGCGTACCACGTTCAAACGGAATGCGGACGCCACCCAAGATGAGCGCGCGCCCGTCAACGAGACGATGCGCGTCGTATCCATGACCTATGCGCATCATCCTTCGACCAGAACCTCGGCGCGCGCTCGGAGGATTGCGTCAGCTCGCGCGACGTCGGCGCGAAGCGTGACCTTGAAATTCTCGCCGGTCGACGAAACCACGATCACCTCGATACCGGCGCGTTCCAACAGCGCGGCATCATCGGTAGTCGCAATACGATCCCGCCGCGCTTGCTCGTGCGCGTTTCGCAGCTCGGCGGTCAGAGCAAACTGCGGCGTCTGCGCCGCCCAAAGCGTTTGTCGATCGAGCGTGCTCGTAACGCGACGGGAGTGTGGATCGACGCTCTTCACCGTATCGATCACCGGTGTCGCAAGCAATGCGGCGCGGCCTTTGCGCACCTCCCGCATTCCGGCCCGCACGTCGGAGGCGCTGACCAGCGGACGCGCGCCATCGTGGACCAGCACCGCCTCACACTCGTGCGACACGGCCATAAGGCCTTCGAAGACACTCTCTTGACGCGACGGGCCGCCGCGTACGACCCGCGCGCTTCGTTCCGGCGCAAAGCTTGCAATCAGCGCTCGCATCGGATCGATCGACTCCGGTTCGGTCGCCACAATTAGGTCGGCGATCTCGGCCATTTCTGCAAACGTTCGAAGTGACCAGCCGACCATCGGGTATCCAGCTAGTTCGAGAAACTGCTTCGGCCGCCCGAAGCGCGTGCCGCGGCCGGCCGCAACGACGATCGCGGCCCATTTCACGACGCAACCCCCTCTCGTTTAGGGCGTGCAAAGATCATGCGCCCGGCAACCGTCTGCAGCACGCTGGTGACGATAACGTCGGTCTCCTCGCCGATCAAGCGCCGTCCGTGCTCGACCACGATCATCGTGCCATCTTCGAGGTAACCGATGCCTTGATGAAACTCTTTGCCCTCGCGAATGACGGCCACGTGCAGTTCTTCGCCGGGTAATACGACCGGCTTCACGGCGTTGGCCAGTTCGTTCACGTTGAGCACGGCGACGCCTTCGACTTGCGCGATGCGGTTTAAATTGTAGTCGTTCGTGACGAGTTTCGCGTCGAGCTCTTGCGCGAGACGGACCAGTCGCGCATCGACGTTTCCAGCCGCCATATCGTCGTAATCGCGTTCGCTGATTTCAAAGATGGCCAGCTCCTGGAGGCGGCTCAACACGTCGAAGCCACGCCGTCCTCGAGTGCGCTTGAGCGGGTCCACCGAGTCGGAAATCGCCTGCAGCTCGCGCAAGACAAAGCGGGGAACGATCAGCACGCCTTCCAAGAAACCGGCTTCCACGATTTCAACGATCCGGCCGTCAACGATCGATGAGGTGTCGACGATCTTCGGCGGCCCGCCGGGAACGTTGCCGCCCACGACGCTGCGCGGAACCGGCACGATGCGGATCTTTGCGCCGACGCGCGCACCCAGATACGCGGCAAAAATTGCAAGGATGAGATAGAGAACGATCGCGATATACGTTCCGGCTCTGCCGATGTCAGAGAGGAATTCAAAGACGATGCCCTTGACCAGAAACGTCACCAGCAGCCCAACGATCAGGCCGACGGCGCCGCCCGCGATCTCTGCCGGCGTGAGCCGTTCCATCGCGCCTTCTGCTTGGCGCAGTTGCCCTTCAAAGAGCGCCTGCGCGAGCGGCGCAAGAAGCGCCCCGATCGCCGCGCCGACGACCGGCGAGAGAATGAGGAGCCCGAGCTGCAGCGCCTCATTGGCAAAATGCGGCGAGAAGAGGCTGAAATACGCCTCACGCCCCAACAGGAAACCCGCCACGCCGAAGACCACGACAAAAGCGGCGCGCAGTACGGTCTCAGAGAGATTCGTCGGTGCTACTCGAATGTTACAAACGCCCCACAAACGTCGTTGGCAAAGAAGCGGCCCCGCTGCGTCAACCGCACCGCGTCGCCGACGCGTTCGAGCATACCCGTCTGAGCAAACTGCGTAACGACCGGAGCATAATCTTCGATCACGTCGATACCATATCGCTCTTTGAAGTCGCTTAGGCGAACCCCCTGCACTGTGCGAAGCGCTAGCATCACGGCCTCGCCGACTTGCTTACGCCCTTCCAAGCGCTCGGCTTGCGCCGGAATCGGTTCCCCGTCGAGGGCTGCCGCAATGTACGTTTCCAGCGAGCGTGTGTGAATCGAT
>DAIMCN010000052.1:0-15307 GCA_036726365.1 Candidatus Cybelea sp. | reverse complement strand
TGCGTTGCGAGCGCGTTACGGTAACCGGCCAGGCACCGCTGTAATTGGCCGATGCCGGGACAAACATATTAATGGTGTTGCCGTTGTACCCGTTCGCCAAGGCAGCACCGGCTGAGATAACCATAGCCGTCGCTGCAGCGGCGGCAATTATAATGCATTGCATAAAACGCATAGTCAATTCTCCTTGTGGGTCGGAGAGGGACAATGCCGCAGAGTCTAAGCCAGGCTGATAAAAAAGTCTGAAGCTAAACCCGCGGTCTCAGGGCGGCGCAGAAAGGCTTTCTAACCTTCGGCTCGTGCACGCTGCGTGCAACCTCGCCAGAGGCCACGGAAACGGCACAAACCCGGTATCGTCACTGCCGAGGGCGTTGCGTTGGTCACCAGCCCCAGAGTAAAGTGTTTCTGGCGGATCTAAGGAACATCGGCCGCGTGGTTTCGAGCGTTGCTTGCTCGGCATTAGACTTAGTTGAAACAGTCCTAGCCGACGGAGGGATTCAATGCGTTCAACGACCGACGTGATTCTGCGCACCAAGAGCATCGAGGAAGCGAAGGCCTTCTATCATGGAGTACTCGGCTTTGCGATCGTCCCCGACTCACCGATGCTCGGCTTCGAGACCGGCGGGTTCACCGTGTACTTTGAACCCGGCGACTCCAATGGGCCCGTGTTCGAGTTTGAGGTCGACGACGTAAATGCAGCTAAGGAGCGTTTGTTGTCGCAGGGGTGCACCCTCGTGGAAGAAGACCCAGCGCTTCCACGCTGCTATCTACGCGACCGTTTCGGACTCACGTTCAACCTCACACGGAGTTATCACTAACCGTCGCAGAAGGTTTGGCTCGGGCTCCCCTCGCGGTGCTCTACGATGCGGGAGCATGGGCAGCAGGCCGTAATCCATGCTACTAAAAACTACTTCTGCCCGCCGTTAGATAATTGAGATCGTTTCCGCCGGCTTGGGGTGCGCCGCGATCTCGGCGAGCAAGCGTTCGGCCAGCTCGTCGCAGATCGCATCGTCAAGCTCTTCTATGCGGCCTTCGTCCGCAAGCCGCGCTTTGGCGGGATCGACCGGGAGACGCGCGAGGACGGGCGCGTGCGCGAGCTCGGCGACGCGCTCGGCATAGGACGGTCCGAAGATTTCGTAACGCGTGCGGGTGTCGGGCGCGATGAAGTACGACATGTTTTCAACTACGCCTAGGATCGGCTTTTTCAACTGATGCACGAGGTTGGCAGCCTTGCGGACGATCATGGTTGCGAGTGCTTGCGGCATGGTGACAAGTACGACGCCGTCGATCGAGAGCGACTGCAGTACTGTCAGCGGCGCGTCCGACGTTCCCGGCGGAAGGTCGACGAGCAAGAAATCTAGGTCGCTCCAAACCACCTGCTCGTAAAACTGCCGAATGACGCTTGCGACAATCGGTCCGCGCCAAATCATGGCGGTATCCGCGCGGTCCGTGAGGAGGTTTGCGCTGACGATTTCGATCGCGCTGCGCGAGACTGCCGGCATTATCAGCGGCAGCGGTTGACCTTGCGGAGTCGTTTTGACGGGATCGGGCGTAATCAGCAGTGGCTCGTGCAAGCCAAAAAGCATGGGAATCGACGGCCCAGTGATGTCGGCATCCAAAATCCCGACGCGGTAATGTTTGCGCCGCAGTCCGATGGCCAGCAGCGCTGTGATCAGCGATTTTCCCACGCCGCCTTTGCCCGACATGATCGGAATCGTATGCCTGATCGTGGCGCGGCGTGCAAAAGCGCCGGGAGCGCGCCGCTGCGGCTGCCGATCCGCGTCGGCGATGGGCGGGACGTTCCCCGAGATACGCGCCTGCTCGAGCGCGGCGAGGATCGGCTCTATTCGTAGACCGTGCGCGCGTGCGCCCTGCTCGATCGTCTCGTATTTGCTCACGCCGCATCCGCTGCACCCTAAACCAAAAGCACGCATGACTTCCGCGGCAATCGGAAAGTCCTTAACCAGTTCGTCGATCTTGGTCTGTGCTGAGACCGGCGGATCCTTTGGGAGCATGGCTTCTCCGTTGAACCTCCGAACCGCGCAAGAGTATGCAGATCGAGCGGGCGCGTGCCGTGCTGGCGGGCGGTTGCGACTCGCCGGTGCGTTCGGCATGGAACGTCGGCGGCCCGATGTTCGTTCAGGCTGGGGCCCACGACGCGTACGCTTACGATGAAGCGGGGCGCCGTTACATCGACTACGTGATGGCCTATGGTCCATTGCTCTTCGGGCATACCCATCCGGCGCTCGTTGGTGGCTTGGATTCACTCGCGCGACACGGCTTCGTCTGGGGCGCTACGCATACTGAGGAGCTGCGGCTGGCCGAGCGCATTCGCGCGGATCTGCCGTCAATGCAGCGTCTGCGCTTCGTTACGACCGGCACTGAAGCGATGATGAGCGCCGTGCGCGTTGCGCGCGCCTTCACCGGGCGCCAGCGGGTTCTCAAATTCGCGGGTGGTTACCACGGCCACTTCGACCTTGCGTTGTTAGATGCGGGCGCGTCCGCCGGAGCGGCGGGCGAAAGTGGAATTCCCAACCGCGTCAAGCGCGACGTCGCGGTCGCGCGGTATAACGACCTCGCTTCGGTCGACGAATGCGCGAAGGGCAGCCAAACCGACCTTGCGGCGATTCTCGTTGAGCCGATCGCGGGCAATATGGGTTTGGTCTGGCCCGACTCAGGCTTTCTGGAAGGATTGCGCGAGCGTACGCATCGCTGGGGTGCGCTCTTGATCTTTGACGAGGTAATCACGTGGCTGCGCTTCGGGCGGGGCGGCGCGCAACGACTTACCGGAATTACGCCGGATCTCACGGCGCTGGGAAAGATTATGGGTGGCGGCGTCCCGATTGCAGCATTCGGCGGACGCGAAGACGTCATGGCGGTGCTCGCACCGCAAGGAGCTGCGTTCACGGGCGGCACGCACGGTGGTAATCCGTTTAGCGTTGCGATGGCGCACCGCGTTCTCGACCTGCTCGAAAAACATCCCGAATACTATGCATCGATGCGAACGGTTGCTGAACGCCTCGCTGACGGCATACGAACGGCGTTCCTCGAGCGAGGCCTGCCGTACGCCGTCGTGCAGAAAGAATCGATCGTTGATTTCAAGTTCCGCGCCGGTCCACCGAATCGAAACTATGACGACGCCCGACTCGCCGACAAGGCGGCCTACGCGACATACTATCGAGCGATGCTCGCGCGCGGAGTTCTGCTTCCGCCATCCCAAAACGAAGTGATGTTCGTGTCAAGCGCACACACGGTGGCCGATATCGACGAAACGCTCCTGGCGCTGCGCGAAACGCTAACCGCTCATTTGGGCGAGACTGCACACGATTCGAAGGCAAAGTCGTAGATGCCCAGGCCGTATGCTCGAGGCGACAGCTTCAAACGATGCTCGCCGAAACGGGCATTAACGACGATATCGTAGGCGCGCGGCGAATCCACGCTCACGTACGATCGTCCCTCCGGATCGTAGCGCAAGTCGTTTCCGGCGTCGCTCTTGGCGACGGGCGCGCCGTCTTGCGTGACGTCGACGCGGACCTGCGCGCCGTTTTCGGGTTTCATGACCGCAACGACTTGGATGGCGTGATAGCGAAGCGCGAGATAACCATCGTTCCCGCCGGAGACCGCGGCCTCGGACGTCAGATGCCAGAATCCTTGAAGATAAATGGCACCATCGTGTGGATCCGAAGTGCCGTCAACATAGTTGCTGTCTTGCGCCGGATTGTTGAACGCCGAGGCGTTGGCGACCGGCTCGCGCCCGACCAGCAGCTCCGGCGTCTTCGGGTAACAGACCGCGCCGGGTTTGTCATAGCTGTCTTCGGGGAGCAGCGGCATCGTCGGCGGTAACGCGAGCTGCGCGTCTCCCCGCTTTAGCAGCGTCTGGATGCGCGCTTCCGTCTGCGGGTAGCCGCCTTCGCCGGCAAAGTCCTCGACCAGCTTCCCGCTTTGATCGTAGAGATACTCGTGCGGCCAAACGTCGTTTCCATATCGCTTCCAAATTGCAAGGCGGTCGTCCAGCACGACGGGCCAGACGACCCCCAGGCGCTTCGCAGCGGCGGCCACGTTGGCTCGTACGCCTGAAAAATCGAACTCCGGCGTATGTACGCCGACGATTACGAATCCACGATCGTGATAGCGGCGATACCATTCACGAAGATAGGGAAGCGTCCGCAAACAATTGATGCAGGTGTACTCCCAAAAGTCCACGAGGACGACTCTCCCCTGGAGCCCCGCCGGGGTCAGCTCCGGGCCGTTGAGCCAGCCATTGCCGCCTTCGAAACCGGCAATGCGATCGGCTGGCTGCGCCCCGTTGCCGACGCCGAAAGAGCCGAGCCCGATGAAGACCAAGAGCGCAGCAAACCCCGAAAAGCGTCGCCAGCCATCCTTCACCACCAGGTGACGCTCTTCGGGGTGCTTAGCGTCAGATCTTTATCTGCGCGTTGACATAGAGGTTGAACGGTTGCAATACGCTCCCAATTGCGCCGTTGTTGGCGAGAGCCGAAACGTAACTCTGCTGGAACGCCGCCGGCGTACGGGCTTTGTTGGCGCCGATGTGTGATTTGGAATATAGAGGTACACGAAGGCGGTAGCTAAGAATCAGCGACGCTACTTCCGAACCTGATCGACAGCGGTCCCGATTTTTCGATCGCCCGGCGACAGCGGTGACACCGAGCGTGCCGAAACGATCTATCGAACGAACGTTGCTGGAGATGGCGCGCACCGACACACCGACTACTGCCGGGCGGCCACCGGATAGACCGCGGGGCTGCGCAGCCCGTTCGAATCCACGCTTCGCACGCCGATCACGTAATCGTCTTTCGATACCGGTACCGTTGCTTCGGTAGCGTTGCCGACGTTTCGCGCGTGCTCCCACTGCGGCGCGTCGGTCGATCGCCAGACGATTTCGTACGATGCGGCGTCGGTACCCGGTTGCCAGCGGAGAGTCGAGTCATACCCGAGGCGCTTCAGTTCCAGCCGCACGTCGCCCGGCGGCGCCGGTCCCAGCGCGAGCACCGCCAAGGCGGCAACGTTAGCCTGCGTTGCGCGCCGCAAGTACTCGATATCGATATACTGCGGTAAATCTCCGTACTGAACGCCATCGCGCATGCGGACGTCTTGATGCTGGTGGGTAAAGTTCTCGTGCGCCTCGACGAAGCGAACCGCAGCCGCGTAACCCACGGATTGAAACGACTCCTGATCGCCGCCCCGCATGAAGCGATCGGAGCGATAGATCTGCCGAACCGTGAAGTCGGGAACGTAAGCCGGAACCAGCTCGGCGATGAAACGCGACAGCTCTCGCGACGGCGAATCGTTCTCCGAGCCGACGAGGTTCACTCGTTCGAGATCCGCGCCTTCCGGAAGTGCCTCGCTGAACACGCGGATGACCCCGGGTTCCGAGGAACCGTTGCCACCGACCGAATTCCCGATGATGTCGTCGTTGAGAACCGCCAAGATAGGAGTGTGCTTTGCGGCCAGCTCGTGCGCATAGTGGTTGGAGCCCCACAATCCCAGTTCTTCGCCGTCGAAACACGCGAACAGAATCGTCCCGCGGAACTGCACGTTGGCCATTACGCGAGCCGCCTCGAGAACCGCGGCGACGCTGGAACCGTTGTCGTCCGCACCCGGAGCGACCCCCATGCCATCGGTGCAGCGGCCGTCGCAGTCGTCGAAATGACTCGACATTACGTACACGCGCCCAGGCATCGTGCCGCGCAGCGTTGCGAGCACGCTCGACTCCAACACGGCTCGGGGAGTCTTGGGTGTCTTAGCCTGAAGATACGTATCCAGCGCGACGCTCATGCGCCCGTTCGTCGTTGCCGCAATGGCGGCGAACCGCCCAACAATCCAATCGCGCGCCCCAAAGACTCCGTGAGCATGGGTTGAGCTCTTTTCGGAAAAGTCGTTGCGAGTACCAAACGCTACGAGCTCATCGACCGTGCTCTGCAACCGGGCCGCCTGCACCGCGTCCACCATAGCCGTGACGGGCGCGTAGGAAGGGAGCGGCGGCATCGGCTGGTCCGCGCCGAGGGTTCCAAGGAGAAGCGCGGCCCCGAGCGCGTACCCGCCCGGGCTCTTTGAGTGCAGGCTTGGCAAGGTCATGCGGCAACGTTTTACGGAGCGGTGCCTACCTCCTGACGCATGCGACGGCGGCGCCCAAGCCGTACGATCGTGCCGCTTCCAGGCGCGCTGTCGATCTCCAGAAAATCGGTACAGCGCTGCATGATCGCAAAACCGCGGCCGCCCTCAGCGCAGACGCTAGGGAATGGGAGCGGTCCCGGAGGCGGAGCGGGGAAACCGCGTCCGCAGTCCGTTACCGTCACCACGATGGAGTCGCCTTCCAGCGCGATGCTGATCTGGATTGCCTGAGCGGTCTGCGCATGCTGGATTGCGTTGGCGATCGCTTCGCCAAGTGCAAAGGTCAAATTCTCCAAGTCGGATGCCGCCAGGGCGTGCACCCCGGCAAACGTGGAAAACGCCGATCGCGCCGTTACGGCGAAGCGGGGCAGCGGTGGGATACTTAGGCGGAGAACGTTCATTTTGGTGTCGACGAACAAGGTTCTTCCGCAGCAAACCGGCTCTAAACCCACCGTCTACGTTCTGGCATGCAAAGACGGCTCGCTTTACACCGGCGTGACCTTAAACTTGCCGCGTCGTTTGACCGCGCACCGGCGGCGCGTAGGCGCGAAGTACACCCGCGGCCGCTTGCCCGTTCGGCTCGTTGCAAGCTGGCATCCCGGAACCTTTTCGATCGCGAAATCGCAGGAGGCTCGTTTTAAACGGCTCAAGCGCGAAGCCAAGCTTGCGCTGCTTTCCAGCGGCAGGGCTTACGGCTGCCCGATCTCTCCGGAGCGGTAAGCGTTAGGCGAAGGTTCCCGCGGCGGCCGCGTACGTGGCGCGCGTCACGGCGTGGATCGCGGCATAGGCGGCCCGGTAGTCGAAGGCATCGCGAGTCATGATCGCCAGGACGAATGGCGAGTCGCCGAAGGGTTCGACGATGGCGATATCATTGCGCGTCCCCACGATTTCACCAGTCTTGTTCGCGACTTGCGCGTTGGATGGAAGTGCAGCCGGAATGCCGTCGCGGTCGGTTTGCCCGAGCATGATCCCGATCATCGCTCTGCAACCCTCCGGAGAGACGATGGTGCTGACACGCTCGCGCGCGCCGCGTTCGATCAGGTAGAGCAGGCGCCCCATGTCCGAAGCGGTTGAGACGTTGTCGTGATGATGCACCACAGCGCCGTAGTCTAGGAACTTGCGCGCCAGATGGGTGCGCGCCATGCCGGCCCGTTCTCCAACGAGGTTGATGGCCTGAACCCCGAAATGGCCGATGAGCATATTTGCCGCCGTATTGTCGCTGACTTGAATCATCGGCGTAAGCAGTTGCCGCACTGTGAACCGTCGTCCGTCGTCGACTTCGCTCATGAAATCCGAGCCGCCGATGAGCTCGCTGCGGTAAAACGAGATTTTTTCGGAGAGCGCGCCAGGGTCGCTTTGCTCCGCGGCATAGGCGGTCGTCATGATGAGCACTTTGATCGTCGAGGCCGTCGGGAAACTCTCGAGCGCGGCGTAGCTTACCAGTGGCGGTCCGGATGCCATGGTGCGCGCGTACACGCCGATCTCTCCGGAAAGCGCGCGCGCGATCGCTCGGATCTTTGCGCTCAACGAATCGGCTGCCGAGGCGACGGCTTGCGTCGCCAACGTTACCGCGCAGGCGGACCGCAAAAATGCGCCGCGATTCACGAACCGGTTCCCTGATAGTGCCGCAATCCGATGAGCCAGAACCCATACGAAGCCCCAAGCCATGCCAGTCCGATCGCCGGGGTCAACAGGCCGATTGCTGGATTCAGGTGCAATCCCGTGTCGGCTTTCTGCAAAAAGTACGTCGCCGGAAAATAGTTCATGAACGCAAACGGCAGTACGAATGCCAAGACGATTCTTACTCCGCGCGTGTAGATGCTGATCGGGTAGCGCGTAAAGTCTTGCTCCAGCGACATGACCACCCAGCGTAGCGTGTCGACGCGAATGAACCAGAACGACACCGTTGCAACCGCCAGGGATATGCCCAGATCGATGAGCGCACCGCCAAGAACGACCAAGGGCACGAACGTCAGAAAGATCCAATCGATCCGGACGTGCACGGCAGCCGCAGCAAGCGCAAGGGTTGCAATTGCGAGCACCAGGCCATCGGGAACGATCTGCTGCGGCACGGTAAGCACCTGAAAGAGCGTGTTGAGTGGACGAACCAAGAAGCGGTCGAAGCGACCCTCGCGAACGTAGTCGGGCACGCTGACCACCGTGAAGAACAACGTGTTGTGGAGCTCGTGACCGCACATCCAAAGCGCGTAGAGGAAGAACATCTCACGAAAGCTCCACCCGTTCATCGACGGAAACTGCCGCATGGTGACGTACAGCGCAGCGAGTGCCACGCCGTGATAGGCGATCGTGAAGACGAACCACATCACGAAATTTGCCCGATATTCCAGGAGGGTCAGAAAGTTGATGCGCCAGTATTGCAGATAAGCTTGCAGCATGAGGATCCTTAAGCGATGCGTTTCGGTGCAGCACAGGCGCTCCCCGTTCGGCTTCCGTTTCGATTGGACTTGACCGTGGACGCGCTGCGTCGTCTTGCAAGCAATAGCGTCGACGTCGTCGACGAACAGGGGACGTACTGCCGCGCGCTACGCGACGGCTCGACGACGGCTATCGTGGCCGTGCGCGCTCTCCACGATGGGACCATTGAGTTCGCTGCGACAAGTCGCCATGCCGACCGCTGGCGCCCAGTCGTCGAGCGCCTTCTCGGCACGGATGTCGACTTGTCGGAGTGGTACGCGCGCAGCCGGCGAGTGGCGTGGCTTCAACCGATCGCGACCGCCCTGCGCGGACTCAAACCGCCGCGCTATCCGACGCTCTGGGAAGCCTGCGCTCACGCCGTGATTTTCCAGCAAATCTCGATCCATGCAGGCGCCGCGATCATGCGCCGCGCCGTGGAGGCGCTCGGCGAACCGGCAACCGTCGACGGCATACGCTGCCATGTGTTTCCCGGCCCACGGCGTTGGCTCGACGCCGATGATGGCACCCTGCGCGCTGCCGGGTTGTCGCGAAACAAGGTGGCTCACGTCCGCGCCGCTGCGGCCGCCGTCGTCGAAGGCGAGATCGACGAAGTTGCGCTTGAAAAGCTGCCGACGGACGAGGCTGCGCGGCGTCTATGCCGCGTTCGCGGCCTCGGGCCGTGGAGCGCGTCGGTCGTGCTTTTGCGCGGCATGGGGCGCTTGGATGTTTTTCCCCTGCGGGATTCGGGCGTCGCGCGCAGCCTTGCGTTGCTATCCGGCCAGGCCGGTATCGATCAAACGTCGCTCTTGCGGCGGCTCGGTCCCGTACGCGGCATGTTGTACTATCATCTCTTGCTCGGCCGGCTGCGCAACCTCGTTCCCGCCTGAACGGGTCGAAGGCGCTATGACGGCCATCACTTCACCTGCTCCAGTGTTTACGATCGTCCGATCCAGCGAGCGCGCCCACGCCAATCACGGCTGGCTCGAAACGTACTACTCTTTCAGCTTTGCCGATTACGTCGATGCACAGAACGTGCACTGGGGAGCGTTGCGCGTTTTCAACGACGATACGATTGCCGGCGGCACCGGTTTCCCGGCTCATCCGCATCAAGACATGGAGATCGTCACGTACGTGCTCGCCGGTGAGCTCGCGCATCGCGATAGCATGGGCAATCACGGCGTGGTCGGGCCCGGCGGCGTGCAATTCATGAGTGCGGGCACGGGGGTTCGCCACAGCGAATTCAACAACGATCCCGGTCGGCCGTTACATCTCGTTCAGATGTGGGTGCTGCCGGGACGTCTCGGCATGCCGCCATCGTACGGGCAAATGGAATTTTCCAGCGAGGAGCGGCGCAATCGTTGGCTCGCCGTCGCGAGTGGAGATCCGGTCGTAGAAGCGCCGATTCGCATTACGCAGCGCGCGAGCTTGCGCGTCGCGCGAGTCGAAGGCGGCACGCTCTCTACGGAGTTCGCGCCAAAGCGCTACGGCTTTCTCTTCGTAGCGGAAGGCAGCGTCGAAGCGAACGGCGTGCGGTTGACTGCGGGCGATTCGGTACGGCTCTACGACGTTTCGCGGCTTGGTGTCGGCGGTCATGGCGAGCTGGTGCTATGGGATCTCCCGGAGGCGGCCTGATGAACGCCGAAATCTGCGAACACATCGAGCATGCGGGCCATCCGAAAGCGCGAACCCCCAACGGCTGCGAGGAGTGCTTGGCGACCGGCGACGTGTGGGTCCATCTGCGACTCTGCTTGACCTGCGGCCAAGTTGGCTGCTGCGACTCCTCGCGGAACAAGCACGCGACGCGACATTTCGCGGCGACGGCGCACCCCGTGATCCAATCGTTCGAGCCCGAAGAGCGGTGGCGCTGGTGTTACGTCGACGAGGTGTTCGTTCCGTAGCGTTTTCTTTTTAGCCGCCTTGGATCACGACGCGGTTCGAGGCCGCCCGCCAAACGAGTGACGAAAGCGCAGCGAAAAACGCAAGCCACGTGATCTGCGCCGCGATGCTGGCGGCCCATGCTGAGGGCGGAATAACGCCGACGTAGATCAGCAACGGCGTCGAATAGATCGCCGCGAAGGGCAGCGTAAAGACGATGCGTCCGATGATTCCCGGGAAAAGCGTTAGCGGAATGATCTGTCCTGAGAGGAGGTCGGACGCCCAGCGCACGATCAGTTGTGCGGCAAAGGTTTCCAGCGTCCAGAACGCGATGCTGTTCATCAGAAAGTTCAGAAAAAAATTCACGCCATAACCAATGGCGAAAGCCAGCAGAAAAGCGCCGAAGGTCGCCGCCGAGGGCACGTCGATCCGCACCAGCAGCAGCGCGCACAGCAGCGAGGGAACTACCAAGACGACGTGGAGGAGCGTCTGCCCGACGCCGTCGCTGAAGAAGTAGAGCGGCACGCTGATCGGCTTCATCAGGTCCGTGGCGATCGTGCCCTCGCGGATCTTTTCGCGAATCAAGCGGGTTCCGTCGACTTCCAAGATCAGCGACATCAGCATAGCGACCGTCGCATAGGTAATCATGGCGTGCAGCGGCAGATTGATCGGCGCGGCATTTTGCGCGTACAGCGCGGTCCAGAGCGATCGCAGAATATAGACGCGCAGGACGAGCGAGCCGATCTCCGTGAGGACCTCTAGGCGATACGTGGCTTCGCGTGCAAAAGCTTTCTTTGCGAACTCGATATACGGCTCGAGATTGGGAACGTCAGGTCCCTTTCTGCCGCTTGATGGCCTGTTGGCGCCGGTGCTCCATCTCTTCGAGCTCCAGCATCATAACGTCGACGACTTTGTCCACCTGGGTGGCTTGCGTTTGGGGCGGTTCGTCGCCCGAGCGCCGCGGCGGCGGCTTGACGTTGCGGTGCTCTTCGAGCCCCGCGTCTTGCGCGTGGGCTTTGCGCAAAAACTTTGCATAGGTTTCGGCGGCGCGGCCGCGCACTTCGTCGCTCGAGTCCAAATTGAAAACGTCGGCGTAGAAGTCCATCTTGGCTTGCACTTCGCCGGCCTTTTCGGGTGGATAGATCGTTGCAGGATCGCCGAAGGCAATGTGTTGCATCGGAACGCTCCCGTTGGCTGGCACGCGTGACTTCACGTGAACGATTCCGCCCAGGGCAACGCCGCTGCCCTTTTCGAGCGTCGCGCCGTTAAAGATCTTTGCTCCGCTGGCCACAAAGCAGCCGTCGCCGATCGACGCGCCGACGACGTAGGCGTGCGGGCCGATTATGCAGCGGTTGCCTACGGCCAGGGGAAAGAGTAGCGCGGTTCCGCCGCTAGCTTTCAGGACCGCGTTCTCCATGATTACGCTCTGCTCGCCGATGGTCAGCGGCGCGCCTTCGGCCGTGATGACGGCGCCGTGCAGCACCGCGCACCCGGCGCCGATCGTTACGTCTCCGCTGACGATCGCGCTGGGTGCCAGATAGGCGCTGGAGTGAATCTTCGGCCGCTTCGTGCCGCTGGAAAAAATCATGACGCGTCTTCCTCCGATTGCCGCTCGTAACCCTCGACGTAGATGCGGCGAATGATCGATTCGAGGTCCGGCTCTTCCAAACTGACGTCTTCGACGCTGTATCGCTCACTCGCTTGCCGCACGAGCAGGTCGGCTCGCTGCGCGTTTCGGTCGAACCGAAATCGCGCGATGGAGTTCTCGACGGCGACGAGTTCCGTACCCTCGAGGCTCGGGTGCGGTACCGCCTCGCTAAAGCGCACGATCAACGTGCGATATCGTCCGTACTCCGTCTTGATCCGCTCGACGTCGCCATCGTAAATGATCGTCCCGCGATCGATGAGCACGATGCGCCGGCAGAGGCGCTCCACGTCGGCCAGGTCGTGGGTCGTCAAAACGATCGTCGTCTGCCGCTCTTTGTTAATTCGCGCGATAAATTCGCGTATGGCTTGCTTTGCGACGACGTCCAAACCGATGGTCGGTTCGTCGAGGTAGACGATCCGGGGGCTGTGCAGCAAGGCTGCGGCGAAGTCCCCGCGCATGCGCTGACCCAGCGAGAGCTGGCGCACCGGCGTTTGCATGAAGTCGTCCATCTCGAGGATCTCGATAAACTCGCTTAAGTTCTTTCGGTATTGCTCCCACGGCACTCCATAGATTGCGCGCAGCAGCTCGAACGATTCGACCAGCGGGAGATCCCAATACAGTTGGCTGCGCTGCCCGAAGACGACGCCGATATTACGCGCGTTTTCCTTGCGGCTCTTCCACGGCACAAGCCCCGCGACGCGGACCTGCCCCGACGTGGGGACCAGGATGCCGGTGAGCATCTTGATCGTCGTCGACTTACCGGCACCGTTGGGGCCGATGTAACCGACCAGTTCGCCCGGTTCGAGCGCAAACGTTACGTCGTCCACCGCAACGCGCTCCTCGTATTCGCGCGAGAACAGCGAACGCAACGCACCGAGGGCTCCCGGAACGCGTTTGGGGGTACGAAAGACCTTGCGTAAGTCCTTAGTCTCTACGATCGGCAGGAGCCGAACCTTCGGCCTTGCGTACTCCTTTTCCGGTGATTGTAACGATCTCCAACGAGTATGGTTCCGGCGCCCTCTCGATCGCGAAACGGGTCGCTTCTGCGCTCGGCTACGAGTACGTCGACGAGCAACTTCCGGTGGTCGTCGCCAAACGGCTGCATATTACGCCGGAAGCGGTCGACGCGAACGAAGACGCGGAACGGACGCTCGGGGAGCGTCTGCTCACTAGTCTCGAGCGCGCTACGCCCGAGCTCGCGCAAGCGTCCGCCGACGAGCCGCTGGACGAAGAGTTGCTGCGCGCCGTCCAAGACGCCGTCGTAGAATATGCATCGCACGGCAAGGCCGTGCTCGTTGGCCGCGGCTCATCGGCGCTCTTAGGAGCTCGCGAGGATGTCCTTCGCGTTTTCATGCACGCGCCGCGTGCGTGGCGGATTGCGCGCATCGTTGAGGCGACCGGATCATCGCGCGTAACGGCGGGGGACGAAGTAGACCGGGTCGATCGCGCGCGCAGCGCGTATATGCGAGAGTGGTACGGCTTGGAGTTCGGTGATGCCCGAAACTACGACCTCTGCATCGATACCTCCAGAGTCGATGCCGCGCAGAGCATCGCACTGATCCTCGCGGCCATACGTACGCGGGGCGCGTGACCGAAGAAACCGTCGCCCGCCGCCCGTCGATTCTCACGGCGCTGCGGTACCGCGACTTCCGGTTGCTTTGGATCGGGCTGCTGATCTCTAATCTCGGCACGTGGATGCAGTTCACGGCGATGGGATTTTTTGTCGCCCGCATGGCCGGCTCACCCCACCGCGCGGCGCTCGACCTTGGAATTTTGGGCGCGGCCCGTGCCGTGCCCGTCTTGCTGCTCTCGCCCTTGGCCGGCGTCGTTGCAGATCGGCTGCCGCGTCGCCGCGTGCTCTTCGTTACCAACACGACGATGGCGTTCGCAGCGCTGATGCTCGCCCTGCTCGCGACGGCGCATCGGTTGGACTTATTCAGCTTGGTCGTGCTGTCGGCGCTCAACTCCGCCGCAAACGGATTCGATTCGCCGACGCGGCAGAGTTGGGTTCCGTTCTTGGTCGATCGGCAATACCTTGGGAATGCCGTGGGTCTGAACTCGGTCGCATTTAACGCACCGGCGGTGCTCGGTCCGGCGCTCGCGGGATTACTCATCGTGTGGATCGGTGTCGAAGGCGCTTTTTACTTCAACGCAGCAGCGACGCTAGCCGTCGTCGTTGCCGTGATGATGATGCGTCCGTCACTCCCCTCGTCAACGCGATATGAATCGACGCTGTATGCGATGCGCCACGGAGTCGTCTTCCTCATGCGCCATCCCGCATTGCGTTGGATCATGCTCTCGCAGTTTGTCACAGCGATCTTGACGCGGCCGTACAGTCAGCTCGTCCCCGCTCTAGCAGTGAACGACTTACACGCCGGCGCGCGCGGTCTAGGCTGGGCCGTCTCGGCGATTGGAATTGGTGGATTCGGCGGGGCGCTCGTCACCGCGTACTTCGCACAACGCGAGCGACGCTCGCGACTTTGGCTTCAATCGGCGCTGCTTATGTCGGTCGGCGTCTTCGCGTTGGCCTTCGTGCCCTCGCTGGCGTGGGCTCTACCGGTGCTCTTTGTCGTCGGCGTTGGCACGCTGGCCTCGCTGGGCGCAACGAATACCTTGATTCAGGTTCTCTCACCCGACGAGGTACGGGGCCGCGCGCTGGCCGTGTATACGATGATCGCGATCGGCGTCGTTCCGCTGGGTTCGCTCGTCGACGGCGCGATCGCAGCGTTCATTGGCCTGCGTCCCACGTTCGCGCTCGCGGGCGCGATTTGTACGGCGATGTTTCTAGTGATTTGGTTTCTACGTCCGGCGGTCCGGCGCGTATAAAAAAGCGAGTCGCGGTTTTCGCGACTCGCTAATACTCCGCCGGCTATACCGGCGGAGTTTCGGGAAGGCGGGAGTTAGGCGGCGGCCTTCTTACGGCGCGTTGCCTTACGGGTCGTTTTACGCGCTTTGCGCACGCCTTTGCGGACGGCGGCCTTCTTGCGCACCGTCTTGCGGCGCACGGCCTTGCGCACTTTACGTGCGCCTTTGCGCGCGGCCTTGCGGACCTTGCGACCTACTTTGCGCGCGACTTTGCGGACCTTGCGTCCAACTTTGCGCGTTGCTTTGCGCTTCGCTCCCGCCGCCGCTGTCGCAGCCTTCCTCTTTCTACGTTTGACTGCCATTAGCTGTGGAGTCATCCTTTCTCTGGTCAGCAATCGACCAGGGGTGTTGCCTACCTTATACAGTATTACGAGC
>DAIMCN010000051.1:0-16360 GCA_036726365.1 Candidatus Cybelea sp. | reverse complement strand
TCCCCGCCGACCTCAAGCTGCATCAAACCGTGACGAGCAACGACCGCTCGACGGCAATCTGCTTATGGGAAGCCGCCTCGGTCGACGGCGTCAGGGACCTTCTCGAGCCGCTCTTCGGACGGGTCAGCAAAAACGAATACATTACGATCGACCCTTCAAGCTCGATGGGACTCCCCACGGCAAACGCGACCGCTTAAGCATAAGGCCGGAGAGGGAGCTAAGCAGCCCTACATAGTTTCGCACGAGCGCGCCCGCGTGCCGCATCTTCGCGCTCAACGTGCTCCACGAAATCGACGACGATACGCTTCGTTCCTCGCGCAGCTGCCGGCACCGCAAAGCGACGGACATTTTCCCTACCACTTCATCTTGCGAGCCCTGCGCCGCAGGTCACTCGGAGCAGCCGTCGAGAAGGCGGCCCAACGCACTCTTCTGAACGGACGGTGAACGTCATGCCACTGCACCGACAAGTACTCCCGCGCGATTCCGATGCAACCGACGTCTACGCGACGCGGGCTATGGACGCGACGGTCCCCAAACACCGCGTGCCTGCAGAGGGCCTGCGCCCGGACGTAGCATTGCAGCTCGTCGTCGACGAGCTGATGCTCGACGGTAATGCCCGGCAGAACCTCGCAACGTTTTGCCAGACCTGGTTCGACGATGGGATCCACAAGCTTATGGATCTCAGTCTCGACAAGAACATGATCGACAAGGACGAGTACCCAGCAACGGCGGAGATCGAAAGCCGATGCGTGCACTTGCTGGCACACTTATGGAATTCGCCGGCAGCCGGAACGACGATCGGATGCTCGACGACCGGCTCGAGCGAAGCCGCGATGCTCGGCGGCCTCGCCCTCAAGTGGAACTGGCGAGCACGCCGCGCGAAGTCTGGTAAACCCAGTGACAAGCCAAACATTGTTACCGGGCCGGTACAAGTATGTTGGCACAAGTTTGCACGATACTTCGACGTCGAGCTGCGGGAGATTCCGCTGGAGCGCGACCGTTTGGTCATGACGCCGGAGGAAGTCGTCAAGCGTGTCGACGAGAACACGATTGGGGTCGTGCCGACCTTCGGGGTCACGTTCACCTGTCAATACGAGCCCGTGGCGCAGATTGCCGAAGCGCTCGACACTCTTGAGCGCGAAACCGGACTCGATATACCGATCCACGTCGACGCCGCGTCGGGCGGATTCATCGCGCCCTTCGTCGAGCCCGAAATTCTATGGGATTTTCGCTTGCCGCGCGTGCGATCGATCAACGCATCGGGCCATAAATTTGGATTGGCTCCGCTGGGTGTTGGGTGGGTGATTTGGCGCGAAGCGAACGATCTGCCCGACGGGCTCATCTTCCATGTAAACTACCTCGGCGGGGACATGCCGACGTTCGCACTCAACTTCTCTCGCCCCGGTGGCCAAGTCATCTGCCAGTACTATCTGATGCTGCGCCTGGGCATGCAAGGCTATCGGCGCATCCACCAACGTTGTTACGAAGTAGCGCAACACGTCGCCGGCCGGATTGCCGCGCTCGGGCCATTCGAAGTGCTCTTCGATGGCAACAGCCGCGATGGAATCCCGGCGGTATCCTGGACGATGCGTGCAGGCACGGGATATTCGCTATTCGACCTCTCCGATCGGCTGCGTGCGCGCGGCTGGCAGGTCGCAGCGTACACGATGGTCCCTAATATCGCCGACATGGCCGCGATGCGCGTGTTGATTCGCCACGGCTTTAGCTTGGATTCTGCCGACGCATTACTCGAAGACGTTCGACGGTCTCTGGAATACTTCAAAACGCATCCGCTTTCCAAGCCGATGACCGCGGCGGAGGGTGCCTCGCACGATCACCACGCGCGCCCCGGCGCGATTCACGAACACTCCGTCGCGCCTATTCCGGGGACCTAACGCCAGGTAATCCCAAGTTCATGGCACAACCCAAAAAAGCGCATCGTCTTGGCCATGGCCCAGCGGCCGGCAGACACCGCGAACGGCGTGGTGTACTGGGCACGCGCAATTTGTGCCGTTTAGAAGCATTTTACCGGAATAGGTCCAAGTGGGCGGGCGTGCAAAGCTTCTGCAAATCTTGTAGAGCTCAGCGCTACCCGAGTACGCGATATCCTCGCGGTGCAATTCGGCCTCCTTAATCAAAGCCCGGGAGAGGGTGGGATTCGAACCCACGGAACCCGCAAAGGTTCAGCGGTTTTCAAGACCGCCGCATTCAACCGCTCTGCCACCTCTCCAAATCTTCGCTAACGCTTATTCTATAGGGCTTTCTGAAATCTCCGCTTGGTCACGGAACAGCCTCTAGACCCAGTTGGTCACGGATTTGGTCACGAACTTTTTTGGTCATGGTGCTAAAATTGTCCGAGACAGGTCGTTAACGGCCTGGCGCCCCAGCCCTTCGATTGAGCGGGCGTAGACCGATAGGGTAACGCTCGGTGTGCTGTGGCCCATCAGGGTTTGCACCTCCTTGATCGAGACGCCGTTGGCTAAGCTAATGGACGCAAAACCGTGGCGCAGATCGTGGAACCGAAACCCCTTCAAGCCGACGAGTGACGCCAGCTTTCCAAAAGCTGCCGTAAATGAATCGGGTGGCCACGGGGTTCCATCCGGGTTTGGGAAAACCAGGTCGTTGTCGGCATACGCCAGGCCCGTATGAGCTTTGATTTCGCCTTGCTCAGCCTGATGGCTCCGAAGACGCTCGACGCTCTCGGGTGCCAGGGGGATGAACCGGCGTGATGATGTAGATTTGGGGCCTTTGAAGCGAACGCCGTGCTCGCGTGTCTGTTCGAGCGACTCGGTGACGTAGAGGGCATTCTTCTCAAAGTCTACGTTGCGCCAACGCAGAGCGAGGATTTCCCCTCGCCTTAGACCCGAGACAGCCGCTAACGAAACCGGAAGCTCTAGCCTCGTCCCGTGCGCCACGCCGATGATGCGCTTGATGATTTCTTGGTTGATCGCCGGAAGTTCACGGTAATCAGCTTTGGGAGGTTTGACGAGAGCGACCACGTTTTCGATCAAAATGCGTTCTTCACGCACCGCGTATTTGAAAGCCGTGTGAAGGATACGGTGAACGTGCAGACAGGTTCGGCTTGAGAGCCCGGTCGGTAATCACGTTTGGGAATCGTCCTATCAGGGCCATCCAACGCCCGAAGGGGGTCGGTTGATCGCGGTAAGCCTCTTCAAGGAATACGATCTTCTACCCACCCCGCCACAGATCGAATGGAATCCGCTTTGGAATAGTTACGTCTCCCCGCTCGAAACCGCAAAGACGGTCGATGAATCGTTCCTGCGGGTGACCGGCGTAGATACCTCGGGCGTCACCGCGACGACGAATACCTCGGGGGGTTGGTCTGCCTGGTGTACCTGTATGCTCGATACAACAACGGGAAACATTTTTGTCTTGGCCGTAGATCGAGCAAGGAACGTTTCCTTTGAAGAATTGCGGCTACGGGTGCTAGCCCACCTTGGAACGTACAACCCCGATCTCTGTGTAATCGAGAACGCTTCCCAAGGCGGCAGGCTAGGGGAGTCCATCCTAAACGCTAGCCGAACCCCCGTTCAATTAGTTGAAGCTCGTCAATCCAAGGAAGATCGCGTAATCAATATCCTGCCGATTTTAGAGGGCGGACGAATCCACATTCCAGCGCGAGCCGCATGGCGAGATACGTTCCTCAAGGAATTGTCCGATTTCCCGGCCTCAAGAACTTCCGACATTGTAGACGCCTGGTGCTATGCCGTTACCTATTGCAAATTCGCCCTTGCACGGCGACGGAGCGACGAGCTATTCAATCAGCAAATGGGAGCATTTTTCGCTTTTTGGTTAGATGCCCTGATCAAGACTTGACAGCAACCGTCACGTTCGATAAAGAATCAAGACATGAACGCCGTCAAGCCAATGGCTGTAACGCTTACAATGCTCCTAAGCTGTACCGCTGCTAGCAATGCAGCGTGTGGCAAGGGCAAGATTCCAAACTACGAGGATATTACCACGGTTGCCTATGAGCGCACGAATTGTTTCGGGCACTGTCCGACGTATCAGGTTATCATCTCCAAGTTGGAGGTAACCTATGTTGGTGCAGCATGGGTGGATATGACCGGCACCTATGAAACGCCCCTCGGTCATACCCTTCCCAGGGCAAGGAGCATCTTGAAGGCGCACAACTTCTATAATCTAAACTACGATGATTCTCCGCTCGTTACGGATGTGCCCCATTACATTGTAGCTGCTCTGCGTTGTGGGGTCACCACAAAGATTGATTGGCCCGATTTTGGCCCAAGGGCAGATATATTGTCCTTATTCGATGACCTTGATTCCATGGTCGAACATCTTAAATGGCACAAGACAAGCGACAAAGACGACTTCTCGGCGGACCTAGACGGCTACCCTTAACGCCCTTGGCAATACGTCGCGGCAAAGGCTGAGAACGATCATTGGGAACGGGAGTTAGGCGGGTTCAGCCTTTTGGGATAGGATGGCGGCGTTAGCCACAACAATAGATTAGGATGCGGCAACCAAAGTACACCGCTCAAGCGATCTATGCGGCCTGGAAATCCTCCGTGACAGGAAGCGGCGCCACCAGCGTTCTGGGATGCGCGACGGCCGTAGTGACTATTATAACGGTCATCGCAACAATGAAACAACATACCATATCACCGTGGCCCGCAGCAGCATTTGCGGGAGCCACCATGGTTTGGTTTTTTGTTTCTATTCCGATAGCGGCCTTTAGCGTCGCACATAGCGAGCGTCTCGGTCGCCTTGACGCAGAAACGGCTGGCTCGGCATTCGCGGCTGACGTTACAGGGGAAATAGAGTTGGTTCAGGCGATCGGTTGGCGATTTGAGAGCGCGATTACGTCAACGTCGTTTACGGTTTGGATGCGAATTGTGAATGGTCGCGATCCAAGTTCGCTTCTTCGCTGGCAGATTCAAGTCAAGGACCACGGCGGGGCCGACGTAGATTGTCCGGTGCCCTATAATCAAGATATGATGCCGATGAGAAGCGGTCCACCGTTTGCGAGTCTCCATGACCTGCAAAATGGTATGCTCGAAACGGGGCGCAGCGCCGAAGTTGTTATTGGCTTTCAACTAAAACGGTCGATTGACAGCCTGGATATGGAAACGCTGCGTGTGTCGTTCTCCGACTCCTGGAACAACAGATTTTCGATTGGCCCGATGGAGAACATGGAAATTAAATATGGGGTTGGCAATTGATCGTTCAGGGCAATTTCAGCGTTCACGGTGGCTAGGCCGTGGCAGACTCCTTCTTGCCTTCTTCTACTCGCTGTGATAACTAAGGCTCATGGAACTTGCCTCAACCGTTTTGGCCGTCCTCGCGGCCCCAGTAATCGCTGTCTGGGTTGGGCAGCAATTGCAAAATCGCCGCATTCAATACGATCGACGGTACTCGGTATTCGCTGTTCTTATGCGAGAGCGCTTTTCATTCGTAGCTCCCGCTGCGGTCGGTGCCTTGAATCTGATCGACGTTGAATTTAAAGGCGACCCCAAGGTCCTCGAATCCTGGCGAAAATATTTTCAACTTCTGAAATCTTCCGAGTTCGCAAAGATGGACGGCAACACACAGAACGAAACGAGCAAACCATTTCGAGCCCAACTTTTGCTTGATATGATTGGCGCAATGAAGTTCAAGGAGCGCTTCACGCTTGAAGACCTTGAACGTGGGTATTTGCCTTTAGCGATCACAGGACCTCAAGAGGTTGGCGCCATGGTAACCGCAGCTATTCGAACCGCGGTTCAAAACTACGGCGCAATTCCGGTGGTGGTTCTCGGAGTGCAAAATGCGCCACCGGCGGCGGGCCAACCTGAGAAAACGCCCCAGCTAGAGGAGCCCGAACCCAGAGCGGACCCGAAGCCAGCGCCTTAAGGACAATCGCCCGCGATCTGCGAGCGCGTTGGTTCCACGTTATCATTTGGTCGCTAGAAGCACTGAAGGAATTTCCCGGCCTGTCCTTGGCTGTTCGCCTGCTTCTTGTTCAAACCAAAAACCATGTCGCGTCCAAGTTGCGTCTGACAGCCAAGATGCGGTGTCTCGCTTGTTCCGAAACGGGGGCCGAATTCGACCCAAACCGTATTGCCGTCGTCAATAAATAGCGCCCCATAGTTAGCGAGGCTCTTTTGCGAATCCGGTAAATTGCTGATGGATGCTAGGGCGCCCTTAGCAAAGTCAAAAGCCGCAACAATCTCCGGCTCGGGCGCTTGCGCCAGTGGCACTGCGTCAGCATGAAACGGTCCCCACGATTTAAACGTGGGGTTGGGGCCTGCTACGGGCCTTTCGTTGGTAACAGGGTCACCGTAGTCGTATGACCAGAGCCCCATCTTTTTCGCGATGTCACTGGACGCATAGATGCTGATTTTATAAGAAGCCGCAAAGAGTTTCTCGACAAGCGCGATGTGCATTGGGTAACCGAGCGTGTCGAAGCTGTGGCGACCTAATGTCACGCCTCCGACCGCGCCACCGGGCGGCGGTGACGGCGATGGCATCACCAAGGTTTCGTTAGTGCCCGTAACCGTTATGCCGAGGCTAACCGTGCCATCGGCGTTTTGATACATCCACACGGCTTTATCGGTGTAGGTTCCAAACTCATTAATGACCATCGGCTTCCCCGGGGGCGCATCGGCCAGTGCAACTGTTCCAACGAGAAATGCAGCGGCTAGAACGGCCGTCACGCCCGCACTGATCGACGCTGATCGTGGCATGTTTGGAATCCTTACGGCTCAAGGGTGTTTAAGCGGGAGGCCGACCACGGACGGCTCGTCGGAACCGTCATTAGGCGCATCCGTTCCGTGAGGGTAGAAACGCCGGTTTCCGCGCTTCTGGTATTGGGCTACGGCGCCGATCAACAACAGAAGGCCGAACGCCCCTCCTACGATCAGCCAGAATAGCATGGCTGTAAGTTCGACGGGGGCGGGGTGTTCCCGGCCAGAAGGTCGGCGAGAACATGGATTGGTTCGCATCAAGAGCGTTCCTGAAACCGACCGCCTGGGGCTTAGCGGCAAGCTCGGCCACATCTACGGTTTCACTACGCCATCCTCAACGAATCCGGCGGTTATCGGCGAGCTTCTTGAGGACTACGCCTTGAGCGTTTACTTCGAGGACACGGGGCAGCAACTTTGGTTCGCTCATCAACTACTCGAATACTTAGACCACGACCCGAGCCTAGAAGCGACGATAGGAGGACGCCGTCTATTTTATACCTCAGACGGGCGTTGGGAAGAAGTAGCGCACAACGGCAAGAACTCGGTCCAATAGTGCGTGACCAACTTCTAAATTTGGTCACGATTTGGTCACGGATTAGGCCTGAATAGGGTTCGATAAGGTTCGATACGTCGAACTATCGTGCTCAAATCGCATTAGCGAAGACTTAAGAACGTGGCATTAGTGATTTTCAAGACCGCCGCATTCAACCGCTCTGCCACCTCTCCGTGCTAGATTTCATGCGGGTTTTCGGACCATAGACCCTTCGACGTTACGCGCCGCGGTGCAATTTTGGTGCAGTCAGCTCGATTCGGCGCACAGCTCGTCGCGGCCACGGCCTTCTCCCGGGCGCTCAGCGCTAAGCGCACGCTGCCGGCTCATAACTCACTGAGCGAGTACGTCGCGAACGGCGCGATAGGCTTGGTCGATTGCTTGGTCGGTGTACGCTGCCGCGGCCGCGTCAGAGTTTGCAATGGCGATGCGGCCAAATGGGTGGCGCGCTCTCTCGCACGGTGTGACCCCGCCGTTGAAAAACGAGTCGGGGTCCCAGAGCGGATTATATTCGTAAGCGTATCCGTGCGCCCATCGGTTGACCGTTATCGCCGCGATGTCGCGATCGCTACGGAATCCTCCGGCTCCGAGTACGCGCTGGAGCTGATCGCGAATGCTGCGCTCGAACGTTGCGAACGACTCGGTCAGGAGCTCCGCACGACCGGCCCGGTGCTGATCGCGTTCCGATAATCCCGGATAGCATGGCGTTCGCTCGAGACGCAGCAGAATCGGTTCGTCGGGCGAGTTGGGAGACTGGTACGATCCGATGTCCACCGGGTTGTCGAGACGGATCGAGTTGTGGAACATCGCGGGCGTTGAAATCGCTGCGACGCTTAGTTCCTTGAAGACTCGCCAGTTGCGAACGGCAACCACCGTGTACATCAGCGGAATCTTCGCGCCATAGCGTAGTGCCGTTTTCTGCTCGCCCGGTAGCTCGGGGATGATATAGGGTATCATCATATTCCACGACGCCATCACGACGTGCTTCGAGGTGAACGTATACACCTTACCTGCGCTCGCATACCAGGTCTGTACGCGAGCCGCGGTCGCGGGATCGCCCACATGCCGCACGCGCACGACCGTGCTGCTCAAGCGAATCCGTACGGCAGATCGCGGGTCGTCAAGCCGCCGGTAATCGGCGCGCGCCGTCACGATATCCTGAGGCGTCGAGCCGGATAGCACGCCAGGAATCATTTTTCGGACGAGCATCCGCGCGATGGATGCATTTCCGTCGGGAAAGTGAAAATCGTAGGGCGGCTGATTGGGAATCGCACTGCCTTTTGCCGTAAAACCCATGCGCGGATAGGCTCCCGGAACCAGACGCATTCCCGCAAATCCGGGAAAGCCGAGTCCCCAGCAATCGAGCGCGGTCACCGCGTCGATGCCGGTACCGAACAGGCCCCACGTTCGCGTCTTATAAAAAGGCACGAGTTCGGGTGTCACCGCGATGACATCGCGCAAGAACGTTTCGTAGCTCATGCGCGACAGCCTATCTTTCTTGGCGTCGTCCGTCAGGCCGGGCATGTAGTCGACGGAGGCCGTTTCGACGCGGACAAGATCCTCTTGCGCGATCGGCGACAGCGGCGTGCCTGCAGCAAAGGTTTCCCACGCTTTGCGGTTGGGCTTATTATCGCCGTAGCGTCCGGGATATCCCGTGGCGAGGGCGTCGGCTCCAAATGTTTCACGGTCGAAGAACACCGCCTCGCCCAGTCCCTTATAGTATTGCCACCGGTCGTAGTTTTCGGCGAAAGCCGGCGGATCGATGCCGAGCTCATCGATAAGGCTGCGAGCAACCTGGCTGTACGGAAACGGCGATTCGATCCCGTACGTGCCGCCGTTGGCGAGCAACATGCGTCCGTCGACGTGGAACTCATTGCGTTTTGCGTGGCCGCCGAAGTCGTCGTGGTTGTCGAGAATCAAGATTCGAACCGACGGCTCGTGCTGCAAGTAGAAGTGTGCAGCTGCAAGGCCGCTCATTCCGGCTCCGACTATCGCGAGATCGTACGTTTCGCCGGTGTCGTTCGCAGGTGCCGCATGATTCCAGAAGCCTCCGTCGCGAAGCTCGTGCGCCGTCGCAAACGATCCGGAATGATTGCCGCGCATTCCGGCCAGCTCGGGCGGATAGTAACCGGGCGCATTCTGTGCCTCGGATGCGGCCGCGCTCGCGGGACATCCAAAAGCGCTTCCCATAACGACCGCTCCGACACCGATGGCGATACCGTCGAGAAAATCGCGCCGCGGAATGTTGGCGAACATTCCGAGTTCGGCGTCCCGCCGCCGGTCGGCACGATCCGGATCGGACATCAGATTTTGATCTGGGCGGTAAAGAAGACGTTCGTCGGTACTTTCGTTCCGGTAAAACCGTTGACCAACGGGTTGTACTGATAGTTGTACGGATAGCGGAGTTGTACCGGTGCCGACGCAAGCGAGGCGAAGTTCCCGACCGGTGCGATCGAATAAGCCAGCGTATCGAAGACGCACACATTGGAATCGTCCCACAGGTAACCGTGCTGGAAGCATCGATCGACTAGTCCCGTCGCAGTAACGGAGAGCGTTACCGCCGGCGAAATGTCGTAACCGACCGAAAGATTGAGGGTCAGTCGCCCCGGCTCTTTGAAGCTCGTCACCGAATCGAAGACTCCGGTATACAGATCCGGCGTGAAAAGATACGCGACCGTGTTTGGCGGCGGCGTGCAACTTCTTGGATTCACCGTACCGCTCGTACCGTGAAGCGGTAGGCAGTCTTGGGGAACGTACCCGGGCCAGCTCAGAGGCGACCCGTACGTTTTCCCGTAGCCGTACACGACCGTCGGCGTCACGTGAAAATCGCCGTGTTTGTAGCTAAGGACCAGATCGAACACATTCGGGGTCACTTGACCGGTCGAGCCGGTAAACGGGGCGGCGAGCTCCGCATACGTTGGATACCATGCGTTTGGGTCGAGCAGGGGCTGAGCGCTCGCAGAATAGTACGGATTGAGGACCGTCGTTTTTGGCGCCTCATTGCTGGGGAGCGAGCGACGTGCGTTGGTCGATCCATACGCGCCGCAGAGTGCACGATTTCCTGACGTGCAGCTATGCGTGTACGAGTTATACTGCTGGATAAAGGAGTTGAGCGTGTCGATAAAGTTCACGCCGGGTGTGATGTCGTCGTACCGGCTCTCGCTGTTCGTATAGGTATAAGAAAGCTCAAATGAAAGACCGTCCTTGGAGAAGTCACCTTTGGTGAGTGCGAACTCGAGCCCGTACGCCTTCACCAACCCTCCGTTGACGCCCGTCGTATCGCCGTTGTAGCCGATTGGTACGAACTCGATCTCGTCGAAGTCTTCATGATAGAAGGGCGTGATACGGAACGCAACGTCGGTACCGCGTACGTGTTTCTCCAATGACAGATCGAAGCTGTTGGCAAGTTGGGGACTCACGGGGTGGTACGGCGTATTGAAACCGAAGGGCAAAAACTGTGAGAGGAAATCGGGAAGATCTTGCTCCCGCGCGTAGACCTCCAGGTTAGTCCCGGGACTGCTCGCGTATCGCCCGTAAGAGAGTCGCATCACCGTATCCGGATTGAACGTGTACGTCATTCCGAGGCGCGGCTCGAGCTCGTTGTAGCCGACGGATCCAGGCACGACGTTGCGCAGGTTCGGTGGCGAAAACCCGCTCGGGCAAGCGGGCCACGCTCCCGTCACCGGATTAATCAGCGACGGGTTCTTGTACGTGAAGGCGCCGCCCGGAGCCGTGCAATACTCGCGGTTAAATGCTGCAAACCAGAAGTTGCGGGCCGCCGTTGTCGTCGTTGGCGGCAGTGAAAAGTCGAACTGGTCCAAGCGCAGGCCGACATTTGCGACCAAACGATCGTTGGGGCGATATTGATCGGCAATCGAGTAGCCGTAGTCCGTTTCGGTGACGTTGTTGGTGTTGCCGGTGAGCCCGGTCTCGGTAATCGCCCAATGTGCACCATGCAGGGCCGCAGGGCTGCCGGGCGGCGGCGGCTCGTTCGCGCACTGACCTAAAGCGTTGAGCGAACAGCCCTTAGGCGCCCGTTGCGGTGTTGTGCCGTATTGCGTTATGACGTTGTACGAGCAGCCGGCGCTGCTCGGAAACCCAGAACCGTACCCGTAACCAGCGTTGCACGAGGCGCCAGAATCGTAGCAGCTGTCATATGCACCAGTCACGTAATTATAGCAATTGCCTTTCGCGTCGACAAAATTGTCGGAGATGAGGCCTGCCATCGACTCGTTGTCGAGCAAGCTGTTGCCCGTGCGTGAGACGGTTGCCGTCGCCGTCACCAAATGTTGCGATGAGAGCTGATTCTCGTAGCGCCCGGTGAAGCCGTACGTGTGCGTGAAGGTGATGTACTCGGCGGGAGTCGGCCCGTATGGAAGATTTCCGCTATCGGCTCCGGTGTAGCCGAGATACGAGTAGTTGGCATATCCATAGACCCGCAGGAACGATCGATCGTCGATGGCGTGCTGATACTGCAGCTTGTCGAGTGATACTTCGTTGTCGCTGTTGTCGCGATAGGCCGGCGGCAGCGGTGCTTGCCAGGCTCGATTGGCGGGCGTGTTGGGCATGAAATACTTCGTGAGCATGGTGGACGGGGTGGCCGGCGCCATCAACGACTCATTATACGTGTAATCGTCGGGGAAGATCGGATAGTAGCCGAGCTCTTTCGTTAGGAGAGCCGCGCCCCCGAGATCGTTGACCGACGTGGGATTATATGCCGGCAGATACCCCGACATCGCGAGGAACTGCACGTCGTCGCGATACTGCCCGTTCCTATGAGGAATCGCAAAGTGAAGATTAACGATGCCTTCACGATCGAAGACCGTCACTTGCTGGGGCGTGATACCGCTGGTGAAATATGCCTTACCGCTGCCGTCGAAGACCGTTCCGTTCTTTCCGGTAGGCAGCACGATCGGCGTCCAGAAGCCCGCGATATCTGACGCACCGTCATATTGATCGACGAAGCGGTTGTCTTGGCCGAAGCCCATCACGCCCGCGTAATAGGAAAAGGTTCGATCGGGCGTCGCACCGCCCGCTTCGAACGCAGCTTTGTGATAAAACGCGGGTGCGCCCGCGCTCACCTCAGCCGTCGCGTATCCCGGAATCGTTCCGGTCTTGATCACTTGATTGATGTATCCCGACGTACCAGCTGCGTCGGCGGAGGCCGGCGACCCGCCGGCATAGAGTTGTAACTGCTGTTGTCCCAACACCGAAAAGAACGATCCGGAGATCGGGATGCCATCCATCTCTTCCGAGACGTCGCCGGAGCCGCGCACCAGGTACATTTGCCCCCATCCCTGTTGACCTTGCTGATAGTCGACGCCCGGCAGCGCGGCGAGCGCGCCGTAGGCCTGATTCAAAGACGATGCGCCGCCAATCGTCGATGCCGCCGCGCCCTGAGCCGGATTGACGGAATAGACGTCTTGCGTGTCACCCGGGCGAACGAGATTCCCCGAAGCCCGGCTGGACGTCCGAGCAATCGTCTTGAGCGTCGCGCTCATTTCGACGTTTGCGACTGCCACGCTGTCGGCGGAGACGGTCACGCCGTCGACCGACGCAGGATCGTAGCCGCTGCGCCTCGCTGAGAGTACGTACGTGTCCGGACTCAGCGAAATAAAGAGGAAGTCGCCGTGCGCGTCGGTTTTTGCGGTAGACGCTCCCGACGGCGCTGTAACGGTGACGGTAACGCCGGCAAGCGGCGCTTTTGTCGCTCGGTCATCCACGTGGCCGCGGATGGTCCCGGTCGTGCCCGCCGTAGCGCCAGAAAGGGAAGCAGCCCAAAAGAGAACGACGAGTATGCCGGGGAAAATCCGCTGCTCATAACGCCCGTGCACGCGAACCCTACCTTACGCAGTACCGCACTGCTCGCTATTGCCGTCGAAGCCTTACTTCTGCTCGGGGAGCGCTGGGCGCGCCGCTAGACGCGCCCAGCCACCGCTATTTTTTCAGCGATTCGTGGAACTTGACTTGGGGAACGGTTCCGCCCGTCGCGTTACACTTCTTAAGATTTAGGTTGTTGGTCTCGCCCGTGGTGCCGTCATGGGGCTGGCAGGTCGGAGCGCCGGTCGTTCCGTCCGTCAGATCGATTTCGACCGTGAGTGCGGTTCCGGCATTGAAGACCGCTTGCGATCCGCCGCCGTCGCCGATGATGTTGAACTCGGAGCCGGTCCAGCCCTGAGAAAGGTACATGACGCTGTCTTCTCCAGTCGTCTGGTAGGCATTCGTACCATCCGTATACACGAGCGTGTCGAGGCCCCCGTTAACGGCGTTTCCCGAGAGATTCATCTTCGGGAGGTCCGTGACCGGCTCTTGCGGCGTCGAAACAGCCGAACTGTTTTTGTAACAATCGGGGGTGAATGAGTTCCAGCCTGCCGGGCAATGGACGGTGCCGCCGGTATAGCGGATCAGCCAATACTGCATGAACGATGCGTGCTCGCTGCTGGAATAGACGAACTGCAGCCAGCCAAGGCACTGGCTCGGCTTGTCCGCGCCCGCACAAGCCGGGTCGCCCGACATAAAGTTCGAGTTGAGCTGGATGGAATAGACATTCGCCCTGCCGTAATCCGTCTCGGACTTGAGGCGCCTGGCCTTCGGAAACGAGCCGACGGCGTTCGAGGTGAGCGTTGAGGTCACGGCGGCATAGTCATTGCCGTCGCCAACCGTCAGCCCACCGCCCCCGCTGCTTCGCGGAATGTAGGGACGATTGGGCGCCGTTATGCACGCGACTTTTTTCCATGTGGTCAGCGGATAGGCTGCCGTGTAGCATCCTTTGCCGGGGGCAGGCTCGTGCGCGACTGCGGTGCGCCAGGACTGTAGGCGCGTTATGTTCGGACTTGGGCCTCGAGAATGCGCCGCACCGCCGGCGACTTGGGGCACGTTGGGCGCCCCGGAGTTCGAGCATCCCGCTGCAAGCACGGCGGCAACGCCGGCAAGCACGAGTCTGTAAGATATCTTCATCACCATTCCTCCAACGGGCGGGGGGAACGCCGCGCTTCGGGTCACGTGTAGCAGCAATCGTCGCTCGATTCCTGTCGCGCCGCCCAGATCTGCGCTGCTTGACGCCTTCACGGCGACGGACGGTACGGGCGACGGACGGTACGACTGTACGCACGCGGCGGAAGCTTCGCTCAAGCTCGGCTGCGCGTTGGTCTCGGTCCGCCCTCCAGCTGTCATCGGCGGCTTCAACGATTTTGCCGTCTTAAGCCTCGCTTGCGAAACGATTACGTCCGCTCCAACAGAGGAAGGTTCCCACGCCGGATGGGAACGGTGGGGCGAATGGAGGCGCTATGCCTTTTCGCATAAAGACGCGAGTTGGCATCATGATCGGCATGTTTCTGCTGCCGACGGCGACGGCTCTATCCGCTCAATCGCTTCCGACGCCGAGTCCGGTTGCGACGCCGAGCCCGGTTGCGTCGCCGGCGCCTGCAGCAACGGGGACGGATGAACTTCCAACGATTATTGTGCCGGCTCGTTGGACCGCTAAGAACGCGATGCCGACATTGCCGGGTACCGTCTACGTGGGAGCATGGAACGCGCCTCCTCCGGATTCTCCCGCCGATACGATCGCCTTAGGCTACAGCGCCATTCCTTCCGGCGAATCCATGACGCTCGAAGCCATCGCCCAAGAAACGGAGGCGGCTTTCAAGAAGCTCGTAGGCTCAAAAAACATGATCGCGTCGCACGCGGAGAGAGTCTGCGCAGGAACGGCCGACGGGTGGTATTTGGAAAACGACGTCGCTTTCGGAACGCTGAATATAGTCCTGGAACAGACGATTCTCCTCGGCAAGACTAGAGTATTCGTAGCGACCTACGGGCGATTAGACACCGACCGAGAAGATCCAGCGGCGCGCGCGTCGCTCGATAGTATCTGCGTCAAGGGCTCCGCAAGGCCAGCAAGCGCTTCGGTCGATGGCGAAGGCACTGCTATAGGATAGGTGCACGTCCGAGACTAGCACCAAAAAATGCGCGCGCCGCTTTCTGTTCGGGATTGTCAGTCGGATCGACGGTAACGCTCGCTGCGCGCCCTAAAACCTGCGCTTCAAGTACCGCAGCGCGGGCAGGGTCAACTATACGACAGAGCATTATCTCCGCTATCGTTTCTTTGATTTTCATAGAGCCTTTCGGGCTTAGTTTGGGGGATAATGCGAATTTGCGTGCGCCGATGCGGAAAGCCTCTAATAGCTCTCGCTGCGCTGTGCGAGCCAAACCGAAGCGATGCCCGTGAGAATCAAACTCTTCTCACGGTTTTCTCACCGAATACGACCTATCCTGATCGAACGAGGACCGACAGGTGTCGTAATTGACGGCTATCGGTACTCGCGAGGGCTCACTTTGGGCCGATGGGGCCCATGGCGTTGGTGAGGAGCTCGCAGTCGTTTGTACCGACTTCCTTTGCCATGAGGTCATTGAGGAGGGCGTTCATCCGCAAGATCAATGCTTGGTTCTTTTCGGGATCTACTGCAAGATTTCGAACTTCCTGCGGGTCATTTTGCAGGTCGAAGAGCTGCACGTCGTTGTTCTCAAACAGCTCCGCCATGGTTCGCGGTGTGTTGCACGCAGTCGGCGCGTAGTACCGACCAAACTTGTAGCGCCCGTCGAACACTAAAGCGAGGAGACCGCGCTTAGTCAGGTTCGCCTCGGAGAGCGGTGGCGACGTTTCGTTCATAAACTGCGTGTCCATCGTTTTGTTGAGGAAGGCTCCGTCAACCGTCGCCGGACCAACATAGTTGAAGAGAATCGCGGGACGCATCTCCGTCAAACTTGCTCGTTCGGGTTCTGTAAGGAGCGCCGAGAAGTCGTGGCCCGGGAGCGCCTTCACGGCGGATGGCCGCTTTGAATCGGGGAGGCCCGTGAGGCCCACGAACGTGGGAAGCAGGTCTAGGTGACTTGTGAGTGCGGGGCAGGTCGTGCCGGCCTTCGCGTCCGGGTGCGCGATGATCAACGGCACGTGGATGTTTTCCTCGTAGACAAATGGCCCCTTACCCTTGAGCCCTCCGTGCGCGCCGCCCAGCTCGCCATGATCGGCCGTGAAAACGACAACCGTATCCCTCCACAAGTCCATTTGATCCATGACGTCGACGATCTGTTGGATGCTGCGATCGAC
>DAIMCN010000050.1:0-17117 GCA_036726365.1 Candidatus Cybelea sp. | reverse complement strand
CCAAATGTGGTTCGCCGGCTACGACACCAACGGCAACCTCTTTGCGGACGGCTGCGTTCAACAGCCTCCTTCGGGCTGCACGCTTGGACCGCCGAACAACTACGTCGTCGAACTGCCTAAGGGTGCCGACGAGTTCGTCCCGATTGGAGTGCAGGGCGTCGGGCTGACGGCAATCCAAGTTCCCGGCCAAATCCAGTGGGATGGCGCAGGGAATCTTGATGTCGGAGACGGCACCACGGTGCCCGGCAACTCACCCGGAGCCTGCATAGCGCAGCCCGGATCTGGTTGCGGAGCGCTGTATGCCACGGTAATAAAACCGACGGAGCTAAAACAGGAGTTCGTTACGAACTTCATACAGAGCTTCGCGGTCCGTGGGTCCTGGACGCAAGGCACAAGAGTCATCGTGCCTAATATCCTCGGGAACGGCTGGGGCTTCCCCGGGGCCTGTCTCACGCCTGCGGCGCCTAGCGTGACGTGCACGCTGGTGTACTACTACGGCCTGGGAGTTTCGGCCATCGCTGAATGGGACTTCCCGTACTACCAACTCGAACCGTGGGGCGCTACCGTTAGCAAGTAAGCTAACTCAGACGCCAAGAAAGGTAGGGGCCCGCTGTTGCGGGCCCCTATTTTTTTGCAAATCGGCGTCCGGGCGGCGCGGTCAATCTAGCGGCCGATAACCAGCGCATTGTTGAATGTCTTGCGCGGCCCTTTGAACGTAACGTGAAAGGTGCCGGTCACCGTGGCGCTGGCGCCATTGCTCCGCGACTGATCCGTCTGATCGATGACGACGATGCACTTCGAATCGCAGAGCTGAAAGCCGGCGACCTTACCCATCATCGTACTCGAGGTTTGGAAGTTTGAGACCTTTCCGGTAACGGTGACGGTTTTACCGTCATACGTCGACGGGGTGGCGACGATGGTTGACGGAGTTAGTGCGGCGGCAAGTGCAACGGCGGGTAGCGCTCCAAATATAATGGTTAACGCAGCGCGGCGCATTACATTCCTCCCGGCAGCATGTCGCAGCTGATCATCTTATTCAATAACGGGCCGGCCACGATGTTGACGAAGTCGGTCCGCGCCTCGCTGTTCGCCTTCAGTTTCGACGACATCGAGCTGGAGCTGCTGCCACCCGACTTGCTCTGTTTCATTTGGGACATCGTATTCGCAAAATCGGTGCAGCTTTCGCCGTTGATCTTGGTCACGAACGTGTGGGCGGCATTTACCGCGATCTTGTCCGCCATCTGTTGGCGCATCTGCGCCTGCCCGGGAATCGCAGCGAACGCCAACGCGACCGTTATCGCGACGCCCGCGGCTATGCGGCGGCGCGTCATAGAAAAAGAAAGCATATAGAAACCCCTCCTGCAATTGGCGTTCGTGCGACAGCGAAGGAACCCTTGGTGAACTAAGCGGCGAAGCAGAACGAGAACGGATACGCTAGGTACATATCTGATTCAGGTTGATGACGTTCCGACGCGTAGTAGGGGCTGAAGCCCTCAGTGGAGTAACGGCACGAAAATCGGAGCCGCCGTCGTAGCTCAGTGGTAGAGCACCTCATTGGTAATGAGGAGGTCACGGGTTCAATCCCCGTCGACGGCTCCACGCTTCCTTAATTGCGCGGAAGCCGTAAGTACCATAGATTGACTAGCAGGTGCGGAATGAGAGCCGGATGTGCAATCTTGGGTGTCCTCATCGCCTGGCTCTGCGTTTCCGGGCGAGCAAAAGGGCAAGAGGTCGCGCCGCCAAGCATTGACGCGTTTTACTCGTTCGCGGTTGACTCGATGCGCGCTCTGCGGCAGCCGCAATATTTGACGTATTCCATGGAAGGCGAAGGCGATGGTCTTGCCATCGCTTTGCGAGTCATTCACCATTTGGTGTGGCTCGAGCTGAGGACAAGTTCGCCCGCGGCGCCGACGCCGGCGTTGATTTGGTCGCTCCGACATCGAACCGATGACTACGCGTCGGAGATCGTTGAGGAGGATGGCCGGCGTCTGGTCAGCACGCGCGCCTTCTTCGATCCTACGTGGTACGGTGCGTTTCGTGCGCTCCGCGACGGGATGCTCGATTACCAAAAACCAGAGCCGCCCGTTTCAGCGTACGCGACGCCGACGCCGGGGCCCTCGCCCGACCTGCGGACTATCGCGGTCGTCCAAGTGATCGGCACCAATATTTATCGCATTGTCGACAAGGGTGAATCGGTTTGTTCTAACGGCGATCCCGGGCACGCATTGCATCTTATTTCACGTGACGACAATCCGCGGCATCAGCTTGCCGACGTCGTTGTTGACTTGCGCAATATGCATTTTTGCACCATGCGGTTCAACGTATCCGACCCCGGATGGAGGGGGTCCGTCGAGCAGCACTTTAACGATGTCGGCGGATACTGGCTGCAGACCGACGGGGTGATCGAGAGCAGCGTGCGCGCGTTGGGCATCCTGCTGGGGCATGGAGTATGGCACTACCGCATCAACCAAATGACCTTTCCAACAACGATCGCTCCAGAGACATTCTTACTGCCGCTTGATCAATGACGGGCTCGGCAGAGCCCACGCTCTAACGTACCGTCGGAGTCAAGCCACAGGTTCAATCAAACGGGCTGCTTGGTCGATAAAGCGGGAAAGCACCTTTTTGCGCATTTTCTAACAACGCGGCGCGAGCTCCGGAGTATAATGAGCTTAAATGCGCTTTTCAAGCTTCCCCGTTAACCCAAAGATTATTGCAGCGCTTGGCGTCGCCGCCTGCCTGGCACTCCCCTCGCTAGCAGGCGCGCAATCGTATCCGAGCTACGCCGTCGCGCCGCAGCAGTCGATCAAGGGCACCATTACCGGCTTCAACGGAGCCTACACGGTGTACGTTGAGGACGCGAAGGGCTACGGCGACAACATTCAGATGCACGACGGTACGGTCATCAACCCGACCGGCATCAAGCTCCAAGAAGGCATGCGCGTGACCATTTATGGTTACGCCAACGGCCCAGTCTTCCAAGCTTATCGCGTCGACACCGAAGTGGCTTACTACCCTAGCCCGTACGACGGTTATCCTGCCTATGGCGGTGGATATGGTGGTTACGGCGGCTACGGTGGCTATGGCTACGGCGGTTACGGCTCCGGTGGCTATGGCTACGGTGGTTACGGTTACGGTGGCTTCGGCTACGGCGGATGGTATCCGGCGTGGGGCATCGGCATCGGCTGGTGGGGCGGCTGCTGCGGCTGGGGATGGCCAGGCTACTACGGCGGTCCGTTCTGGTACCGCGGTCCCGGCTTCTTCCGCGATCGCGACGAATTCTTTCGGCACGGAACGATCGGCGCTCCAGTAAGGGGCGGCTTTGGCGGTCCACGGAACGGTGGATTCGGTGGTCCTCCACGGAGCGGTGGCTTCGGCGCCCCGGTGCGCGGCGGCTATGGCGCTCCACGGAGCGGTGGATTCGGTGGTGGTCCCCCACGGAGCGGCGGCGGTCCACGAAGCGGCCCGCCAGGGCACGGGACGATACATTCCGGTCGACCCTGACCCACAACGGCATCCAAACCCAGAAGGCTCGCTACCACAGCGAGCCTTCTGCTACTAGGATGTAAAGAATCGGGCCAAGCCCCCAGAGGATGCTGACGACGAACCAGATGATCTTCTTGAAGGTCGCCATATCGCCGCGCCCAATCAGATTGATCCACATCAGGATCATGGCGATCGGGTGCAAGAAAATCGAGAGCAGTATTTCAAGAAACAGCTTCATGCAGGGAGTCTAACATGAAACACGATGTGACGCCGGAGGTCGAGAAGAGCGAAGAAGAGTGGCGACGGCAACTCGGCCCCGAGCGGTACCATATTCTGCGCGAAGCCGGCACCGAGGCGCCGTTCTCCGGCCCGCTGCTCCAAGTCACGGACGACGGGTCGTATGTTTGCGGTGCGTGCGGTCAGCCGCTCTTTCATTCTAATGCGAAGTTCGAATCGCACTGCGGTTGGCCCAGTTTCACGCATCCCGAAGAACAGGAGAACGTTCGGCTCCTCGAAGACTTCAGCCACGGGATGCACCGGACGGAAGTCCGCTGCAAGCGCTGCGATTCGCACCTTGGCCACGTCTTCGATGATGGTCCCGGCCCGGATGGGACACGCTACTGCATAAACTCACGCTCGCTCGGCTTTACGCGCTCGCAGCAATCGTAAGCCCATGGCAGTCAAGGCGCAGTTCCCCCACGAGCAATCCGCCGACGGCAGCTTCAAGCGCCAGGAGGATGCATTTCGTGACTGGGTGACCGCCGACGGCAGCTCGGTATATCCCGCCGAAACCGGACGCTATCATCTCTACGTTTCACTCGCCTGCCCGTGGGCGTGTCGCACGATTATCGCGCGTAAGCTCAAAGGCTTAGAAAACGCGATCGGGATGACCGTCGTCGATCCGATTCGCGACGCGCGCGGCTGGCGTTTTACGGCGAGCGAACCCGATCCAATCAACGGCTGGGCCTTTCTCAGCGAGGCGTACTTTGCGACCGACCCGGGATATCGAGGGCGCGCAACCGTGCCGATCCTTTGGGATAAAAAACATGGGCGCATCGTCAGCAACTCCGACGACGATATCCTGCGCATGTTTGAAAGCGAGTTCGACGCATTCGCGGCCCACCCGGAACTCGATCTCTATCCGCCCGAGCTACGCGCTGGGATTGACGAGCTCAACGGCGTACTCTACGAAACGTTTAACAACGGCGTCTATCGCGCCGGATTTGCCACCGCCCAGGCACCGTACGAGCGGGCCGCTCTTCGCGTCTTCGAAACGCTCGATATGATGGAAGCGCGCCTCGAAAATCAGCGCTACCTCTTCGGATCGCAGCCCGTCGAAACGGACTGGCGATTCTTCGTAACGCTCGTGCGCTTCGATCCGGTCTACTACGGCCATTTCAAATGCAATCTGCGCCGGATCGTGGATTATGCGAATCTCTACGGGTATCTGCGCGACCTCTACCAAATCGAAGGAATCGCCGAAACGGTCGACTTCGACCACATCAAGCGCCACTATTACATCACGCAAAGCGAGATCAACCCGACCAAAATCGTTCCGATCGGGCCGGTGATGGAGCTGACCTCACCCCACGGCCGCGAACGCCTGTCATCCTCGGCGGAGGCGCAGCATGTTTGACGTCGAGCAATTCGTAGCCGACTGTCGCACCGCATCGGAGCGGGATCGATCGTCCGCATCCGTTCGCGAAGTGGTTGCGCGAGCCGTGAGCGAGCCTTCCGCAGTCCTCAAATCTCTGGGTGAACCCACGCGTGCGCAGATTCAGCCGATCTATCGATCGCCGCAGCTAACCGTGTTGAACGTGATCTGGGCTCCGAAAATGACGATATTTCCCCACAATCACGACATGTGGGCCGTTATCGGCATCTACTCGGGGCGCGAGGACAACGTCTTCTGGCGGCGGCTGCCGGGCGATCCTCACAGAGTTGAAGCGGCGGGCGCAAAATCGCTCACCGACAAAGACGCCGTGCCCCTTGGGGCCGACATCATCCACTCGGTGACGAACCCGATCGGCCGGTTGACCGGTGCGATCCACGTTTATGGCGGCGATTTCTTCAACGCCAACCGCAGCGAGTGGGACCCCGAATCGCTCCTGGAACGGCCGTGCGATCCGCAACGACTGGTCCAGATTTTCGAGGAAGAGAACCGGCTGTTAAAAAGCTGACGCCCGCGCCTTGACAATCGAACATATGTTCGATTAGGATGAATCTCCCATGGCGGCGCTGGCGTCCTTCGACGGAGTTTATCCCGAGCCGAGTCGAGGGGTTCAGGATGGCAAGGCTCGGATCGAGCGCCGGGAGGCTTTCGAGGCTCTCAAGGCCAGTTTGAGCGCTCGCCAACTTCCTGTTTTACCGGTCGAAGGGCTCGTTCCGAGCGCCATTCCCGAGCTGGACGAGCTCTTGGGTGGCGGCCTACCCAATGGTGTTGTGGCGACGCTCGAAGGTGCCACCGGCCGCTGGAGCGTGGCGGCCGGATTAGTGGCTCGGATGACGCGCCAAAGCTTGGTCGCGATCCTCGATGACGGCACGCTCTATCCGCCGGCGTTGGCCGAGGCGGGGGCCTCGCTCGAACGAATCTTAGTCGTTCCCGCTCGCAAAGCGCTTCAGATCGTGCGCGCGGTTGATATTCTGCTGCGCTCGCGCATCTGCCGGCTGGTGCTTATGCCGGCAATCAGCTTACGCGATTCGGTTTGGACGCGTTTGGCGACGCTCGCGTATCGCGGCGGCGTGCTGTTGCTCGTGATGGCGTCGCGCGCGGGCGCCGCGCTGAGCGCCGCAGCAGGTCTGCGTCTACACTGCACGCTCGAGCGGATCGTCATGCACGGCTCGTGCGGACTCTGGGGAAGCTTTGGCGGCTTCGAACTATCCATCGACGTCCGGAAGCATAAGCTCATGCCGCCCGGGCGTATGGCTCATTTACGCGTGGGCGCCTGTCATGCTTCTCTGCGTTAGCGTTCCCGGCGATTGGGCTCAGGGTGACACAGGGGGGATGCTGACGCCGGCTTTGTGGGAAGCGATGCTCGACGATCTTGATGCGGTCTCACCGTTAGTCGACGACGTTCGTCCCGGCCTCGCTTTCCTCGACATGCACGGTATCGGAGGCGATGTGCAAGCCTGGATGGCGCAAACGCGCAAGGTACTCGCGCCGTTTGAGTGGGCGCTTCGGATTGGCGCCGGTTCGAATAAGATCGGAGCGCTGGCGGCGGCACACGTTGCCGACGGACACGTTTGCGAACCGGGCAAGGAAAGCGAAATGCTTGCGCCACTGCCGCTCGCGCTCCTCGACGTCGAGCCGGCAACAATTGAACGGCTTCGGCTGCTTGGAATCGAGCGACTCGGAGAGCTCGCGCGCTTACCGCACGGACCATTCGTACGCCGCTTCGGTGCTGCGGCTGCAAATTGGCACGCATTGGCAAGCGGCATCGATCGCCGCCCCTTCAATCCGCGCGGTCACGCCGTCGCGATCGAGGCCTCAATCTTTGGCGAAGGACACGCCGCCGATGAAGCGCAGGTTTTCTTCGCGTTGCGCATGTTGTTGGCGCGTATCTGCGCCGATTTGGATTGCTGCGGCAAACGCGCCGGTGGGTTGCGCTTAGTAATCGAGCTGGAAGATGCCGATATGTGCACGTTCGAGGTGCCGCTCGCAACGCCGACGGCGCAAGAACGCACGATGTTCGATATGTTGCGCGCGAAACTGGAGGGTGCGACATTTAACGCTCCAATTGTGGGGCTACGGTTGCAGGCACTGCAACTCGAAGAAGGAGGAGAGGCCCAAGCGCTCTTTACCGCCGGGGATTTCGACTCCCAGCGTGTTGCGGTCACAATCGCACGGCTCGAAGCCGTGCTCGGTGAAAGCGTCGCGCGCGCCAGGACGCGCGACGCACACGTACTCGAGGAGCGTTTTACCTATGAGCCTTTCAAGCTTTGTCACCATGAGCGTAGCGACACTGAGCTTGTCGAAGGGGAGCGAAGTCGAAGGGTCGTGCCACAGTTGCGATTGCTTGAAGTGCGCGAAGTGCCAGTGCAGCTGCGTGGCGGAGAGCCGGCAATCGTCGATCGCCAAGTGGTGCGGCGGTGCGTCGGTCCCTGGCGCGTCTCCGAACGCCCGTATACTCCCTCGCCGGTAACGCGCGATGAATACGACGTCGTGCTTGAAAATGGAACCTTCGCACGCATCTACCGCCAAGGTTCACACTGGTACCTCCGCGGCGTGTACGAGTGAGGTATGCGGAACTCCACGCTTGGTCTAACTACAGTTTTCTCCAGGGCGGTTCGCATCCGGAAGAGCTGGTAGAGCGCGCAGCCGCGCTGGGATTGGCGGCGATTGCGCTCACCGATCGCGACGGACTCTACGGCGCCGTGCGCTTCTCTAGCCACGCGCGCCGACGCGGCGTGCCGGCAATTATCGGCAGCGAGCTCACTTTTGAAGACGCTTCGCGCATCGTGCTCTTGGTCGAGAACGAACGCGGCTACGCGAACCTTTGCCAGCTTATTTCAAGCGCGCAGATGCGGGGAAGCAAGGGCGACGCGCGGCTACGCATGGAGGATCTGGAGACGCACAGCGACGGATTGATCGCGCTCTCGGGTGGTCCGTTGGGGCGGGTCGAACGCGAGCTCGGTCGAGGTGACCGAGCAGCGGCGGTGCACGAGGCGCATCGCTTGAGCGCGCTCTTCGAGCATTTCTATCTCGAGCTCCAGCAGCATCTCACGCCGCAAGAAACGCAACGCAACGTGCAGCTCGTGCGGCTCGCGCGCGAATGCCGCCTGCCCTACGTCGCGACCAATGGGGTGGTTTACGCCGAAAAGGACGACGCCCTCATTGCCGATGCGCTGTCGTGCGTGCGCGACGGCACGACGATGCAGGCCGCTCGCGCGGCGAACCATCTGCGGCCGAACGCGGAGTTCCATCTCAAAACGCCGGCTGCAATGCGCCGGCTATTTGGCGGTTACCCGGAAGCCATCGAGCGTACGATCGAAATCGCGCGGCGTTGCAGCTTTAGGCTGGAGCGCTTGACCGGACAATTCCCACTCTTTCCGGTGCCGGAGGGAAGTTCGCCGCAGCGCTATCTTCGCAAGCTCGTCTATGAGGGCGCGGCGCAGCGGTATGCGGCACCCTTCGAGACGCACGTAGAACGCCAACTCGAATACGAGCTGGGCCTGATCGCAAAGATGGATCTGGCCGGCTATTTTTTGATCGTTTGGGATATCGTGCGTAAGGCCCACGAGTTGGGCGTGCTCTGTCAGGGGCGTGGTTCGGCCGCGAACTCGGCGGTATGTTACGCGCTTGGAATCACGGCCGTCGATCCGATTGGAATGAACTTGCTCTTCGAACGTTTCATGTCGGAAGAGCGACGCGAAATACCCGACATCGACATAGACTTCGCGCATCAAGACCGCGAGAAGGTGATTCAGTACGTCTACGAGCGCTACGGTCGTGCAAATGCGGCGATGGTCGCCGAAGTCATCACCTATCGAACGCGCTCCGCAATTCGCGACGTCGGAAAGGCGCTCGGATTGAGTTTGGAGCAGGTTGATGCGATCGCGCGCGAGTTTGATGCGCGCGAGGAACTTCCCGAGGATGCGGGCCCCGAGCTGCTCTACGCGCTCTGCAGCCGCATCGCCAACTTTCCGCGTCACCTGGGCATTCACTCCGGCGGCATGCTGATCACGCGCGATCCGCTGGTCCGTGTGGCACCGGTCGAGTGGGCTACGATGCGCGATCGTACCGTCGTTCAGTGGGACAAGGACGATTTACAGGATCTGGGCTTGATTAAAATCGACCTACTCGGTTTGGGGATGCTCTCGTTGTTGCGGGAAGCGTTCACGCTCTACCGGCGCAGCGTCGAGCGCGACGATGCATGGCTGCCCCCGGCGATAGCGCGCGATCTCGAGTTGTGCACGATCCCCGCCGACGACGAAAAAACCTATGCGATGATGCAGCGCGCCGATACGATCGGGGTCTTTCAAATCGAATCAAGGGCGCAACAATCGATGCTCCCGCGCATGAAGCCGACGTGCTTCTACGACGTGGTGATGCAAGTCGCGATCATTCGGCCGGGGCCGATTCAGGGGGAGATGGTCCATCCATTTCTTCGACGCCGTGCCGGACTGGAAAAAGTTACGTATCCGCATCCGAAGCTCAAGCCGGTCTTGGAACGGACGCTCGGCGTGCCGCTCTTTCAGGAGCAGGGGATGCGCTTGGCCATCGAGGCTGCCGGCTTCTCCGGCGGTGAGGCCGACGAACTGCGCCGCGCGATGGGGCACAAACGTTCCCGCCAGCGCATGCAGGCAATGCGGACAAAGTTGATCGACGGCATGACCGGCAACGGCATCGACCGCACCGCCGCCGAGCAGCTCTTTCACATGCTGGAAGGCTTCGCCGATTATGGCTTTCCGGAATCGCATGCCGCCAGCTTCGCGCTCTTGGCCTATGCGTCGGCCTACCTAAAGTGTCATCTCCCGGCGGTGTTTGCCGCGGCGATTCTCAACGTGCAGCCAATGGGTTTTTATTCTACCGAAGTACTGGTCAACGACGCGCGCCGGCATAGCGTGACGGTGAAACCGATTGAAGTCAATGCCAGCGGATATTGGTCGCACGTAGAATGCGACGGCGCGCTGCGGTTGGGATTTCATCTCGTGCGCGGCCTCGGCGAAGCACAGCAGCAACGGCTGGAGAGGGCTATTGCGCAGGGGCCGTTCGCCGGCGTGCTCGCATTCGCGCAGCGCACGCAGCTGGAGCGCGAAACGCTCGAGAATTTCGCGATCGCCGGAGCGTTTGCGCCGTGGTATTCCTCGCGTCGCGAAGCGATGTGGGCGTTGCGCGGCATCGACGAACGCGAAGCGCGCGGTGAGCTTGGAGCGCTGATGGATGTCGACGAACCTTCCGTTGAGTTCAAACCGGTGACACTCAAGCGACTCGTGGCTTTCGATCTGTGGTCGACCGGCATCACCGCGAGCGGCCACGTGATGGAACACTTTCGCGAGCTGCTCGCGGCGCAGCACGTCGTTCCGGCGGCACGGCTAGGCGAGTTGCCGCGCAATAGCGCCTGCCGAGTCGGCGGCCTGGTAATTACTCGTCAGCGTCCCGGCACGGCCAAGGGCTTTGTTTTTCTGACGCTCGAAGACGAAACCGGTCTCGTCAACGTCATCGTACGCCCCAAGGTTTACGAAATGTTCCGCCGTCCGATCCGTTCCTCGTCGACGCTCATCGTCGAGGGCACGTTACAGAAGGAGAGCGGCTGCATCGACGTTCTGGCCAAAAAAATCTGGGCATTCAACGACGACGGGATCACGCGAACCATCGCGATCCACAGCTTTCAATGAACCGACTCACTGCGAGTCAGCCACGCCTTCCGCGACACTAATGCCATTGCTGCTGCCAAGCGTTGTGACCAATGTACCGGACGGATAGCTGTATACTGTCACGGTGGCCGAACCGTAGTTGGCGCTGAACAGCAGGGTTTCCGTCTTATTGAGCGCGTCATGGAACGGTAAGTTTAGGCCGGTTACCAGGGGGACTGCAGAGCGGTAAGGTGGCGCAATAATATCGATCTCGCCCGTTTGGTCGTCGGCGATGATGTTCTGATTGTTATCGAGGACGATGCCACCCGGCGACCCGACTACGGCTTGCAGTACGATGGGCACGATTGAACCGGCAATGAATTCTTCGAATCCCCCGATGCCTCCATTGTAATACGACACAAAGAGATTGCCGCTCTTATCGACCGCAACTCCCTCCGGACCTTTGTCGATGGTATACCGCGTGGCGACCGTGTTGCTGCACTGCGCGTACTTATAGATATAACCCGGCTTCCTTTGGAAGTTGAAGTCGGCGACGTATACGTCGCCCGCATCGTCAGTCGTCACATTGATCGGATCGTGAAGCTTGGAAGAATAGGTGCACGTCGGCGAGCCGCTACCTCGCGTATATTCCGTGACGTTTTTCCCTAAGATATTGGCAACGTAGACGTTGCCCAGGTGGTCGGCCCAGACGCCATCGGAATCGTTGACGCCCGTCGTGATCTCGCCTACTTGCTTATAAGCCTTGTTGTTGAGGACGATGACGGCGTTGCCTAAGTTCGAAACGAAGAGGCGTCGCTCGACCTTAGCGCGTTTCGGCGGCAATTGCTGCGGCAGCACCGCCGTTGGCCCGACGAAACGAGGGTCGATACCCGACGCCAGTAACGCATTGGGTAACAGGCGCGGATGCGTCTGCTGGGGCCCTGCCGACGGGAGGCCCGAGCTCGGGGTGGGTGCTCCGCCAGAGCAGCCTGCAAACAACGCCATTGCCGCGCTGGCCATGGCTGCAGTGAAGGCTAACTTAGTTGGCATTGGCACGTGCACTGCCCGCGGAAACGCAACCGCCGTGAAGCAGTGCGAGCAACGCCGGCGTTCGTGAGGTGATGTTGATCATGGTACTTTTCTCCGTGCGCCATCGGTTCGCGCGTGCGGGGAGGCGGCCCTTGGGCCCGCGGCGGCGAATCGTGCAGCGAGGTTGTAGCAAGTGCAGAAAGTCAATACGAAACACATTGCGCCGTTGAAGTGGTCGTCGCCGAAAGGAAAGTTCGCCGGCGAAGGGATCGAGATCTCAGAAGCGCTCGGGCGCAAGCCGCGATCCACGGAGCTCAACGAACGCCATCCGTTCGATGTGGAGATTCTCCGGATTCCGACCGGCAAGGCCCCGTATCCCTTTCACTCGCACAGCGCCCAATGGGAATTCTATCACGTCATCTCCGGCCGCGGCACGCTGCGACACGACGATGGCACCACCCAAGTCGAGGAGGGCGACGCGTGCATTTTCAAGCCGGGCGAAGCGCACCAGTTCTTTAACGACGGCTCCGAGGATCTGGTCATCTACGTCGTCGCCGATAATCCGATCGGCGAGTCCTGGCACTATCCCGACAGCGACAAGTGGGGCGTGGGCTCGCCCACGCGCCGGAACATCCGCTCCGAGCCGCTCGACTACTTCGACGGTGAGGAGTGACGCAGCGTAAGACTGATGGGCCGCGCTCGTGCTACAAACGCACCGGTGCGCCGAAGTCGGCCTTTGAAACGAAGAAGGCCGCCGAACGAGCGATTCCTCCCACGACGAAAGGCCTGAGGCCGTACCGGTGCGAGAAGCACGGCTGGCACCTCGGACATTAAGCGACCGAGCAGAGGGTCCGCCTGCGTTGTTCACAAAACGGCATTCCAATGACTCGGCGGCTCCCCACACCGCTCGTTCTGACGCTCGCCTTCTTAGTGCTTTTGGTTGGATTGCTTCTGGCCGGCGGCCTGTTGGTGCGTTCGATTCTGACCGAATCGTTTTCGAATGCTGAGCATATTCAATCGGCTCGGGTTTTGGTTGCCACCGCGCTGCGAGCCCAGCTAGACGAAGAAAGCGGCGTACGTGGATATTCCGCGGTTCATGATCCGCTGTTGCTGCAGCCATACTACGAAGGCCGCCGGACGCTGCCCGGCTTGTTGCGCGGGACACGCACGGTAATCGAACGTTTGGGAGTGCGTGACGCCTTGCCCTACATTGACGATGCGGCCGCGACAAATCGACGTTGGCTGGTGCGAGTCGCATCACGGCTTTTGGTCGCAAGGAAACGCACTCACGTGCTGGAGCTTCGTGGCAAGGTCCTAGCCGATCGCTTTCGCGCGGACATCGGCGCCGTCGATCAGGCCCTCGTGCGGCGTGAAGTCTTGGGCGATGCCCGGGCGCAGCGAGCGATCATTTGGGCGAATTTCTTCGCGCTTGCAGCCGTTTTAGCTGTCGCGGCCGCGGCAGCGCTCTTTACCGTTCAGGAATATCGGTTAGGAGTGCGACTCGAGCAAGAGCGCGCGGAGGCAGAGGAGCAGCGCCGACGAACCGCCGAGCTGCGCGCGGCGTACGATGCGGAAAAGCGCATCGCCGACACGCTTCAAGCAGCCTTCGCGCAACGTGTCTTGCCGGACATGCCGACCGTTCGATTGAGCGCGACATACGTGCCCGCGACCGAGGAGGCGAAGATCGGCGGCGACTGGTACGACGCGCTGCAGTTGTCGCAGGATCGTATGTTGCTCGCGATCGGAGACGTCGCCGGTCACGGGATCGATGCGGCTGTCGCGATGAATAAGACGCGCCAAATGCTGATTTCGTACGCGCTCATCGATCCCACTCCGGGACGCGTGCTCGAGCGCGTCAACACGGAGCTCGTCACGGAGAATTCGCCGATGATTACGGCGGTCACGGGGCTCATCGATGCGGACACATGCCAGCTCTCCTATGCCGTGGCCGGGCACCCCGCTCCGGTGCTGCTCGAACCGGGCCGTCGCGCGCGGTTTCTTAAAGCCGGCTCGCTTCCGTTGGGAATCGATCCAAATACTTCGTATGCCACGCACCTCGTTCAAATAGCACCTGGAGCCATGTTGGTGCTCTATACGGACGGCGCCATCGAGTATTCCCACGACGTCCTGGAGGGGGAGACGCTGTTGCTCCAAGCTATCGAATCGGCGGTACAAAACCACGAAGACGATCCCGCGACCGCGATTCGCGTAGGCATATTCAGTCGCCACCGCGTTTCCGACGACGTCGCAATACTAACCGTTCATTTTTTGGAGCCCGACGCAGCGAGGGACGTTTCTGAGGCAAGCGCACTGCGGAGGAGCGCGTGAACTCGAACGCTTCCATCAAGACAATCCGTTTGTGCGGAGAACTGGAGATCGGCCGCAAGAGTGAGATTCGCGATGCTCTCTCTCGCTCCGGCGAAGAGCGCGCCATTCTCATCGATCTCTCGGAGGTCACGTACGCCGACTCCGTTGCGTTGACCGAGCTGCTCCGATTTTGCGTGGAGTGCCAGCGGTCTGGGGTCGCCGTCGCCCTCGTGATTAAAACCCCGCAATTCGCTCGCGTCGTCCAGTACGCTGGTCTCGCCAGCGCCTTCAAGACCTTCGACAACTCGGAGGGAGCCGTCGCGTATTTGTCCGAGCACGTCCAAAGATGAAGCGGGCATCGGAGCTGCGCCTGCGCCGTCCCGCTCAATCCCAATATATCGCACCAATTCGGCATGCGTTAGCAGCGTTCTTGGAAGCCCTGCAGGTCGACCGCGAATTGCGCGACGACGTTACGACTGCGGCCGGCGAAGCCTTGGCCAACGTCGTCGAGCACGCTTACGCGCGGAGTTCGGGAAGAGCGGCACGCAGCGTGCAGCTCATAGCGCGCTGCAAGGATGGCGGAAAACTTTTGGTCGACGTTTCCGACCAGGGCTCGTTCATACGGCGAAAACCGCTTCCGGGGCGCGGATTTGGTTTGCGAATCATTCGAGCGATTGCGCGACACATCAGCATCGACACATCGCGGGGCACGTGCGTCAGCATGACATTCGAGGCGCGCTCTGCGGCGTCGAAAAGTTGATTGCCGTCATCATCATAAAACGACCCTTGAGCCGGTCCTCCTGGGATTTTCCTTTGTTGCCGTCGTAACGCTCGATGAAGTACCCTGCTACAAGGAGCACGTTTCATGCTACTCACCTCGCGCGCTCGCCCGACGCTATTGGTCGGCGTAGCGCTGCTCTTTTTTTCAGCCTGCAACGCAAACAATAATCTGGTTTCATCACCGGGCCTGCCGGCGGCCACCGCCCCGCAGCACGCCTTCGCGCTGCACCAGCGCGCTCACCGCGGCGCGTCCAGCGGCAAAATCCAACACGTCGTCATCATCGTTCAAGAGAATCGCAGCTTCAACAATTTATTCTACGGCTTTCGCGGTGCAAAAACGGCAAGGTACGGCTACGATACATACGGGAATAAAATCAAGCTCCTGCCGATTGGCCTCGAGACGTATTGGGATATCGATCACAGCTCCGGCGCGTTCTTCGCGGCATGCAATGGAACGGGAAGCATTCCCGGCACGAACTGCCGGATGAACGGCTTCAATCAAGAGTATGCCGGCTGCGGGAGCAGCTGTCCGATTCCGCATCCGCAATATGCCTACGTGCCGCATACCGAGACTAAGCCCTATTTCGATATGGCGAAGCAGTACGTGCTGGCCGATCGGATGTACGCGTCGAACTTTGATGCGAGCAGCTTCATCTCGCATCAGTACATCATTTCGGGCCAAGCGCAATCGGCGGTCAACTATCCGTATAACCAATGGGGTTGTCCGGGCGGCTCGGGCGACAAGATCTCGATGGTTGGTCCGCAGCGACAGATTCCCTACGGCTACGAGGTGGTCTGCTGGGATCCCACGACCCTTGGCGACGAGCTCGACACTGCAAAAATCCCGTGGGCCTTCTATGCGGTGTCCTATTCTGGATCTCCAGGCATTTGGAGCGCATACCAGGCGATCAAGCACATCTATTACGGCGGCGATTGGAGCAAAGACGTCATCAGCCCACCATCGCAATTTCTAACGGACGTTGGAAACGGCAACCTCCGCCCCGTCAGTTGGGTGACGCCTACATGCGGGAACTCCGACCATGCCGGCTGTGGCTCGAATACCGGACCAGCTTGGGTAGCATCGCTCGTCAATGCTATCGGCGAATCGAAGTACTGGGACTCCACCGCGATCTTCATCTTTTGGGATGACTACGGCGGCTGGTACGACTCGCAACCTCCCTCCTACGTGGATTATGACGGCCTGGGACTGCGCCTTCCAATGCTGATCATTTCGGCCTACGCTAAACAGGGACACGTGTCGCACGTGCACTACGAGCACGGCAGTATCCTGAAGTTTGTGGAGGACACATTTGGCCTCCCGCGGTTAGCGGCGAGCGACAAGCGCGCCAACCCGCCGACCGATGCCTTCGACTTCTCGAAGCCACCGCGGACGTTCGTGCCGATCCAAAGCCCTTACGACAGAGCTTATTTCATGCATCAGCCCGTCGATAACCGAATCCCAGACGCCCAATGAGGCCCCCGCTCAAGGCGTTAGGCGTGCTGGTGTCGCTGTGCGCCTGCAACGCCAACGGCGGCTATTCTTCGGCGCCGGTCCTACCGAATGCGAACGCGACGCACGTCTTAGGACCGGCGCAGCTAGCTTATCGCGGAGCGTCGAGCGGCAAGATCAAGCACATCGTTATCGTCGTCCAAGAGAATCGCAGTTTCAACAATCTGTTTTACGGCTTTCCAGGGGCGAAGACCGCAAAGTACGGCTACGATACCAAAAATCAGAAGATCAAGATTCTGCCGGTGGGCCTCGAGACGACCTGGGACATCGACCATAGCTCGAGCTCGTTCTTCGCAGCCTGCAACGGCACCGGAAGCATCCCGGGAACCGACTGTCGCATGAACGGTTTCAACCTAGAAGCGGTTGGTTGCGGGCACGGAATCGGGGGTCGCTGCCCCAACAAGCACCCGCAGTACAGTTACGTGCCGAGTTCCGAAACGAAACCGTATTTTGATATCGGGGCGCAGTACGTGCTCGCTGACGAAATGTTCGCATCAAACTTCGATGGAAGCAGCTTCATCTCACATCAATACATCATCTCCGGCCAAGCGGAAACGGCGGTGAACTACCCGTTTAGTTTGTGGGGCTGTAGCGGCGGCTCGGGCGACATGGTCTCGACGGTTGGGCCGCAGCGCCAGATTCCCAACGGCTACGAGGTCCCGTGTTGGGATCCGACGACGCTTGGCGACGAGCTCGACACGGCCAAACT
>DAIMCN010000049.1:0-17432 GCA_036726365.1 Candidatus Cybelea sp. | reverse complement strand
GGGCGCGGTTTCGGCCGATGAGTTCGGGCAGCCGGGCCATGGGGCCGCCACCGGCAACCATCCCTACGCCCACCTCCCATTGTGAGAGGATGGCCTTTTCGCGGCTGGCGAAACTCATGTCGCAGGACAGCGCAATTTCGCTGCCGTTGCCCGTCGCCCGGCCACGGATGAGTGCAATGGAGGCTACGGGCAATCGTGTCAGACGCACGAGAAAGTCTGGCCAAGGCGGCAGACCTGTGGGACCCGGCGGCAATGCGGTCAGGTCCTCAAGCTTGGCTGTGAAATCGGAGTGATTCAGGAAATAGTCATCGACGGCGCTGTCGAATACCACGACCCTGATAAGTTCATCGGCCTCGAGCGCGTCGATGACTTCCTGGAACTGCTGGAGCATTTCCGGGCCCATGACATTGATCGGCGGGTTGTCGATCGTGACGCGCCAGTAGGCGGGTGACCTCCGGTCCAGGCGAATCTGTCGCTTCGTAAGTGGGGCTGCTGCTGTCATGGCATTCTCCTGTCAATATGTTTGTCTCGGAAACCGGTTGATTGTCTCCAACGCTTTCTCGAGATTTGGATCATTTGTTGCTTGCCGGCAGTTGGTTGATTACTGCCGCGCCTGCCTTGCTGACGATCTCGTCCTGCGAATCCGTGCCTCCCGAACAACCGATTGCGCCGATAATCACCCCCTGTTCGACCAGCGGGATGCCGCCTCGAGAGGCAATGATTCCATCGAACGCGAGCAGATAGTTGAGCTGCATAAGCTGGACACCGTCCTCGAAGACTTTGGTCTCGCGCCGGAAGGTCGCGGCCGCCCGAGCCTTGTGTTCGGCAATCTGAATGGAGGCAAGCATCGCACCGTCCATTCGCTGAAAGGCGACGAGGTTGCCGCCGGAATCGACCACCGCTACGTTCATCTTCCAATTCCGTTTCTTCGCCTCTGCCACCGCCGCGTGAATAACCGCCTGGGCTCGGTCTAGTGATATCGGTGCGCCATACGGAGTGTCGAAAGGAATTTTGTCGGGCACAAAATCGAGAGAATTTGTTTCCGTAGACTGCAGCGCTCGACTCGCGTTAACGGTGGTTCCTATTTTGGCATTTGACATACGTCCTCTTTCCATGGTCGCACTACAGATCTTCACGATAGGGTTCTAATGTACCACCGCCGGGGATCGACGTCTGGCAACTAAAAGTGCACAAATCGCGATTGGATTTGTACACTTTTTCTGACCGGATATCGGACGCAGGCCGTGCTATTCTCTGTGAATCTGATTCACACGGAGAATAAAAGTGGAGAATTTCATTAATGCCTATCCCATCACGGCTTGAGTGCGTCTTAAGCGGAACCGTGGCTCTTGCACTTCTGGCGGGTTGCTCGGGCGGCGGCGCCGGAGCTCCCGCGGCAAGCTCAGGCTTTTCGCAGCAGTCCGTCGGCGCACAGAGCATGTCGGTCGGCCACCAAGTTTCACAGAGCTCTAGCGTCCTGCGTCCGGGCGTTCCGGAACTGCACTCCAACCTTCCGGCTACTGCTTTCGTTAGCAATGAAATCAATGCTAAGGGCGGCGCGTCTATCATTGTTTCCGATGCCTCGGACAACGTGGTCGACATTTTCAACGCCGCGGGCAAGCAGACGGCGCAACTGACCGGCTTCTCGCTCCCACAAGGTCTCGCGCTCGATACAGCAGGGAACCTTTACGTCGCCGATACGAATAATAGCCGCATTCAAGTGTACGCCGCGGGCTTCAAGGGTCCGCCGACGACCATTAACGATCCGGGCGAGGCTCCCGCCAGCGTCACGATCGACAGCAAGGGTAATCTCGGGGTGGCAAACATCCTCACGACGGGCTCCGGACCCGGAAGCGTCAGCTTCTTCAATAAGGGCGGCACGCTGCTGACGACGCTTTCGAATCCCAATTTCGCTAAAGTCCTTTTCGACGCGTTCGACGACAAGGGCAACCTCTACATCGACGGCACGAACGCGTCCGGCGCCTTCGTCGCCGGAGAAGTCGTTGGCGGCGTTAGCGGGAAGGCGATCACGATCCTAGCCACCGGCAACTCCGTCGGGTACCCGGGTGGCATCGCCATTTCGTCGACGGACAAAATCGCATTGGACGACCAGCAGAACGTCACGATCTTCACATACAACGCACCCGTGAAGGGCTCGCTCGGCATGCCGATTGCGACGACGCCGCTCACGGGCGCCGGCGATCCGATAAGCTTCGCGTTCACCCGGACGAACAAGGACATCTGGGTGGCGGATGCGGCCCACGGAGGGTCAACATCCGCGCCAAGCGAGCCTAATAAGTTCCTCATAAGTTCGGCCGATAAGTATCGGTACTCAAAGGGCGGCGCGTCGAGCAAGGATATCCTGTTCAAGCATGGGGCCCAGCCGGACGGCATCGTGCTGACCCGAGACGCGCAGCCCTAAAGACCGACGTCGCTGGAGGCCGGCAACGCCGGTTTTCCACGCGGGAACGCTCGACATGCGCGTTGCGACGGTCGACGATGGGCGGGAATTCTCCATGATGACTCCCTAGAGTGCTTGGCGGCTGATGTCGGCTCGCAAGCCGGTCAGGTGCGTCGCGCAGCATTCGGACACCAGTTGCCATCGCGCGTCGTTGATTTCGAAGATAGCATAGGCGGCATTTTCCGCTTTTGGTTCCCAGAGTTGCGCGAGCGTCCGATTCGTGGCCGCGAGAATCGCAAGCCGGACGAGAATATCGTGCGTAACGACGATTGCATCAGCGTCGGTTAGGTGTGATGCCGCAAACGAACGCCAGCGCGCGTCGACGTCGGCGAGCGACTCGCCGCCATCGAACCGCACGTGCTGCGGCACCGTTCGCCACGCGTGCATGCGTGCCGCGTCTTCACGCTCGACCTCGGCGCGCAACCGTCCTTCCCAAGTTCCGTGCGCAATCTCGATCACGCGGTCGTCGCACTCCAGCGGGACGCCAAGGCGCGCGGCAACCGGAAGCGCCGTTTCGACGCAACGACGCAGCGGGCTCGAGATCACGCAGGCGACTCTGCTCGCACTCAGCGTGCCCGCCAAGGCGGCCGCCTGCTGGTGGCCGAGTGCGCTTAGTGGCGAATCTTGCCGACCTTGATAGCGCCCTTCGCGATTGGCCTCGCTCTCACCGTGACGTACGACGTATACCGTCGCCATCACACTTCGATCGACCGCACCGATTCGATACCGAGGACCTCGGCGATCTGGGCGAGCACGCTGCGATCGACCCTGCGGTCGACGCCCAGGACCATCATCGCGCCGCCGCCGCGCTCTCTGCGAGCAACCTGCATTGTCGAGATGTTGACGTCCGCATTGCCCAGAATCGTGCCGATTCTGCCGACCATTCCGGGAACGTCGTGATGGCGCGTAACGAGCATCGTCCCCTCGGCAATCGCGTCGATTTCGAAGCCGTCGATCTCAACGACGCGCGCGCCGTGTGCTAAGACCGTGCCGATCAACCGGTGCTCGCCCGCGGCGAGGCCGAAGGAAGAGCGAAACGGCGCTTTGGCGCCTTCGCGCTTCACCGTGCTGCGTACGCCGAGCTGGCTCGCAATCGCGTTTGCGTTCACCATCGTCACGCGCCGATCGGTGATAAATGGCAACGCGCCGGCCAGCACGGCGGCCGCGAACGGCACGGGCTCGAGATCCGCGAGCTCGCCTTGCAACAGGATCGCGAACTCGTCGCGCAGGACGCCTTCGAAGAGCTGCGGTAGCATCGCTCCCATTGCAAACGCCAAATCGACGAACCGGCTGGGCGTGGCGCCTAACGCCGGCGCATTAACGGCCCCGCTCGCGGGCCGGCCGCTCAAAACGCGCACCACGTCTTGCGCAAGGTCGAGCGCGATTCGCTCCATGGCTTCGAACGTCGAGCCGGCGAGATGCGGCGTTGCGACAACCCGCGGATGCTCGAGTATTCGCGCAGAGGCGGAGCCTTTGGGCGGCGGTTCTTGGGGTAGGACGTCGAGTGCAACGGCGCGCAGGCGCCCGGCATCGAGCACCGCGAGCAGCGCATCGAGATCCACGAGTGAGCCGCGCGCACAGTTGACCAGCACGGCGTCGTCGCGCATCAGCCCGAGCGCGTGCGCGTCAATGATCGTTCGCGTCTGCGGAGTCAGTGGGACGTGCAGCGATATGATGTCGGCCCTGAGCAAGAGCGCGTCGAGCTCCAGCAGCTCGATGCCAAGCGCGCTCGCTCGCGAAGCGGGCACGTACGGGTCGTGCGCGACGACGTGCATACCGAAGGCGGCGCCGCGAACTGCGACGCCCTCGCCAACGCGACCCAGGCCGACGATGCCGAGCGTCTTGCCGTAGAGCTCGCGCCCGACAAACGCCTTGCGTTCCCACCGCTGCGCTTGCAACGCGGCATGCGCTTGCGCCACATGACGTAGCGACGCCAGCAATAAAGCAAAGGTGTGTTCCGTTGTCGCGATCGTATTGGCGCTCGGTGTGTTAACGACGACGATGCCTACGGCGCTGGCAGCCTCGATATCGATCGCGTCGGTGCCGACGCCGGCGCGAGCCACCACCTCTAACTGCGGCGCACACGAGAGCAGCTCGCGATCGACGCGCGTTTCCGAGCGCACGATCAGGCCGCGCGCTCGGTGTAGTTCCCCCTGCAGTGTGTCGCGCGACGCGCCGACGCAGGAGATGACGTCGGCGCCTGCGCGCTGTAAGAGCGCGATCCCTCGTTCGTCAAAGGGTTCGGCAACCACGACGCATCCAAGATGCGGCTCGAGCATAACTCCACATTCGGCCGAACTCGAAGCCCCTCTTTCCCAGGCACGGAAAACCTTACGAGATAAGGAGATCCGGAGGCGACGAACAGTACCCCCAGACGCGACATTTTTGAAATTTTAAAATTAGGATAGCCCACGCGACAAGTGGCGTCTCCTTCGCATCATCTCGACGTCGGAGGTGATGCGTCATCCGCTATGAGAGGGCACGGTCACGGTGGGATAGATACTAGCCCTCGTAAAAACGGGGAACGGCTCGCGCCGATCCCCGTTCTAGGCGTCTGACCGGCGCATCCTGGGCGTCGAGTGACTATGGCTGACTCGCCCAGGTTTTTTTGAGGGCGTCGACCGTCCGGCGAGCATGTAGTGTGTCGACGTACTTCTTGCCGCTTAGTGAGATTGCGTTGAGGCCGAACCACGCATGGTCATAGCCGCACCCGGGGAAATGGCCGGTGAAGACCGGGTCCCCCACATGCTTACTTCTGAACTCCGGGTTATTCGCATCTGCTTTCCACCACTCGTCGGTCCACTCGAAGTAGAATCCGCCCGATACGACACCGTCACCGCTGTATGCATCGTGCAGGAGCTTGGCGTTGTTCGTAACGAGGTCGACGAGGCCATTGATGCCGGGATTACCTGAGTTTGGCAGTTCCGCGGCGTGGCGGTTGACCGGACCGCTTGGCGTCGAAGGAACACAGTAGCCTACACCATGCATGCCACGTGGGTAGAAGTAGGTGTTTGCCCAGTCGGGGTGATAGGATGCGGGGGCGCCGTATTCGGTCAGTAAAACGGGCTTCGTCGTATCCATACGGATCTGGTCGAACAAACCCGTGAAGGTGCGACCGCGGTAGGGGTTGTCCCCCCAGACGTCGACCTTCGCACCGTGCTGCTCGCCGTAGTAGATGCCGGCTAGGTGCTCGACACCGCCCGCCTTGATAACCGCGTCGTCGTTCGAGGTCGTCACGATCTTGTCCGGATGTCCTCCGGCGGCGAAGCCGGCCCTCGCGCCCTCAGCGAGGCGGTTGAAGTTGCCCCACCATTTAGCACTCGTCCAGTAAGGCGGTTTGATGATCTCATTACTGATGACGACGCCCATGACGGCGGGTTTTGCAGCGTATTTCTGAGCAAGGCTGCGGTATTGCATGGCAAGGTCTGTTGCGCAATCATTGCTGTCCAGACAGCTAGCATCTACGTAGACGGTAAGGAGCACATAGATCGGATCCGTCCCGTTGTTCCACGCGGCATCGAGCCATTTGGAAATTGGTCCCGTATTCTTGTCGTGCGGCGGGCCCACCGTGTTATAGACGTGGACCACGTTCACGCCCATCGCGCGCATCAGCGGAAGGTCGCGCGACCAGATGGCCATGTTGCCGTCGCGAAGCGGGTCGTCGAGGGAAGGGGGGTCCGAAACGCCGTTGCCGATCGGCGTCGGCGAGTAAACCATGCCTTTCACGAAAAACTTTGTGCCGTTGAGAAGGATGAAGCGGCCGCTCACTGTGAAGGCGCTGCCGCTTGTGGCGCGGTGTGCCCTCTTCGAATCGCCACGATTTGGATATCCGGCCGTCGCAGCGCTCTGCTGCATCGTCGCGGGCGCGCCGACCTGCGATTGCGATCCGCCGCAACCCGCGAATATAAAAATGGCCGCGCAGATGACGACTGCACAGCGGCTAAAATCTGAAACCTTCATTGTGCCCTCCGATCTTCTCCGAAACGGTTCTAGCGCTCCGAGATGGATTATGCGCCTGCGAACGCATCTTCTGAAACGAACAGACCATCATCGACGCCTGAGCGACGATCGCAGGACTGCCGTGCGGGGCCTGGCGCTGCCAGAATAGATAAATGCGACGAGCCAAAGCGCGAGGCATTAGACAACCCCTTGCGCCCAGGGTGCGCCTTCTTGCTGGTCTTGTCAATGCGTCAGCGCAATAAACTCAATTCCAGCGCAAGAGCCCGAAGCTTAAAGTCGCAAGCCTTCGCGTCACAACGCGCAAATGCAATCGGCGCTGCCACTGCGCAGCGTTCGGAGCGCTTCGGCGTGTTGCCGTGAGCGTCACCCATCCGTCACCCAAACAGGTGCCTTGATCGCGAAAACCCCTTTCGCTATAAGGACGAAAAACTTAGCGCCAACGGGAATCGAACCCGCGAATCGGAGTCCAGGCCACTCCCGTCTAGTACCGGATATGGCGCCAACGCGACCTGTACCGGTCTTCGCGTTTTCGAATTAAGCCAAATCAGCGACGCCTCGCACTATGACGAATGCATCCGAGGCTTTACGGCTGTGGCGTCGGTTTAGGCGATTCAGGGTGCTCTTCGGTCGGTTGCGGCAGCTGCTTCCCGTCGTTTTCATATCCACGAAGGAACGGCATTCCGGGCTCCCACGACGTCTCGTCCTTGAATGTCACGCTTTTTACGGTGATGACTTCGCGCGCCATGAGCCTCACGACGCGATCGGACCAGAGGGGGCCGTGCCAGCAATGCTCGGCGATGTTAACCGGCGGCGTAAACGTGCCTCGGTCGACAACGCCAAAATCCGCTTCGACGGTGCCAGAATAACGCTCGACCACAAATGACAAATCAACCGAGGTCGCCACTTTGGTCGAAACGTTTCGAAACGACACGCACTGGTTGTAATAGCGACCCGAGTCTGAGTTGTGCAATCCTACTAAATAAATGTGGATCGGCAGCGACTTGTAATTTCGCACGATGTAACTCTGGATCCGCAGGCGCTCGGGCGCGGGGGTCGCCGCGGCAGTGGAAGCGGACGCGCATCGTACCCAGGTTTCGCCGGAGGGCCAGGTGATTTTGTTGCCGTCAAAACTCAGAGTGGCCGTCTGCGCCCAGCGTTCGGCAACAAGAGTCGAGGAGACGATGCGAGCGTAGGTGTCCCCGTACTTTGGGTCTTTTATGATTAGCCTAGGGCTATCGGTGATCGTAATCGGCTGCTGCGGGATTATGTTGGAGCCGGAGCGGCACCAGGTGCCTAGAAATCCGCTGCTCGCCAGCGCAGTGCTGTTGCTATGCCATGAGAAGCACCAGAAGAATCCCGCAGCCGCAGCAATAGCAGTCAGTGCGAATCTCACACTAGCCTCCTTCCATATTATGTACGGGCCGCTTTTGCGAGTTAGGGCCTAGGCTTACACGGGAAGTCTTGGGTGGCGTTTCCCGCACTCTCCCGTGGAAATGGGGACCGACCTATAAAGGCGTAGACAACTTTCTCGTACGCGGCCTGCCCGCTGGGGCATGTCTGCCTGCCGGTCACGATCAGCAGCATAGGGTAGTTGTGGAAGTGCCCTGCAACGCAGCTTGGCTCACAATCGTTTACTACTCCCGTACCTTTGCCAGCCGCGAATGACTCGCCCCATCCCGTCCATTGAATGCGCTCGATGCGAAAGTTCGCATCGGCACACGCCAGTGTCACACTCGTTGGCTTTGCGACCGGGCGCCCTAAGCAATCCGGGAGAGCGACCGGCGAAGTTCCGGCTAGCCCCGGCGTTGCATAAAATCCCACGCCTGCGATCATCAATGCGATGAGAGCTGCTAGACGCATATCTCCTCCAATATGGACGGGCGTTTTGACCCGTTGAGGGGCCGAGAAGACTGCTAGGTTGCTTTGGCACCCAAGCCCTCGGAAGCCTCCTCAGGCCAGGAGCTCGGTGGCCACCTTGCCGATTCAGCGACCCCTCGTCTTAGAACGCTGGATATTTCATTGGCGTGCGAACGGCTTTCCTTCGAATATCGTTCCCCAAATCGGTATGCCCGCACAACTGTAGTCATTGGTGAAGTCCTTTCAGTAGTGTTTTTCGTTGCCTTTGAATTAGCGCACGCAACAAGCGACAAGTACGCCCCGGAGAAACCTGTCGTGGCCATGCGCACAAAGTAACGCCGATCCATCTTTAGACCTTTACTCACCTATTTGCGAAGTGGCCTGACACCGATATGGCCGTAGTTGCGGCCGCTATTGACGATGAAATAGCACCAAAACAAGAAAACGAGGGCGCACGCGGCCATCACGGCTGCGCGCCACCCAAACCTCTGCGAGCGTTCGCGCCACTCTTGCCTCTCAGCGCGTTTGGTAACCAACCGCTACGTATTCCGCGCGTTGAGTTTGCTCGCGATCGCGTTCAGCTTTTCCACGATCGCTCTCAATGTTTCTTGAGTCGACACCGCACCATCGCCGTTGCGCATATTGAGGGTGTCGAGAGTCGTCCCTACGCTGCGCGCGAGAGTCAGAAGCGCGCTCGATTCGTCCGGCGCGTACGTCTCGCCGTCACGCTTAGCTCCGCAAACCACCGCGCCCATGAGTTCGCCACGCGAGATCATCGGAAATGCGACGTCGCCGCGCAGACCGGTATCACGGATGTCGTGCAGGTGAAGTGGCCGGTTCCACGCCCTAAGCGCGAGGATCGCCGGGTCGTTTTCGCTGAACGTCGAGTGCTCGCCGTTCGAGGCAGAGGCGTACGCGCCGTTCTGGACGCGCACCAAAATCATGGCATCACTTGCATTCGTGTGATCTATCACTACGCGAACCGCACGCTCCAACAGCACCGACCGTTCCGTAATATACGATGATTCGTGCGCAAAACGACGGAGCGCCGCCTCGTCCTCGTATCGTTTCCTAAAGAACACCCGATCGACGAACCGTTCCACGTACTTATGAACGTACCGCAGTGAAAGGCCAAGGATTAGAGCCACAACCATTCCGATTATGGCGCTGGTCGTGTGCGTCGCACCCGCAAGCCATGCGCTCGCCGCCCATTCGACGAGAACGAACGCGCCGACCACGATGACTGAGACGATCCCAAAAACGGCCGCCCGATTCAGTACGAACCCGATGTCAATTAACCGCCGGCTTAGAGCGACGTATACAAGCACGACCGGCATGAGAAAGAAACTCAAATTGGCGATAGCGAAGATCCCGACCAAAACGGCGTACGATACCGGCGCGCGCTCCGAAACGAGCGTCAACTGGAGCGTCGCGAAAAAAATCGCGAATGGCACCAGCGACCAAACAGCTCTTTGACGCTCGACTCCGCGCGATGCCGTAATCGCAAGCGCGCTGCAAAGAACCGCTACGGCAATCGCGGCAAATATTGGGATCTGCCAATACGGCGAGAACAACAAGCGAAGGGGGTCGAACCACAGGGTCACGACGCCGACCATGGCTACCAAACGAACTCCAAGGGCGACGGCAACGCAGCCTAGGCACAGCCATTGCGCTATCCGCCGGGGGCGTGAGAGCGGGGTTGCAAACCTGCCGGCATATAAAGCCCAAAGTCCGACCGCAAGGAAGTACGCCGTGTTGGCAATTGCCAGGAAAACGTAAGCCCAAGCCCACGGCAACGCATAGTCCCCGGCACCCGTGATCGAACCGATCGCAACGGATGCAAGGATCGTCGAGAGCAGGAGGTTGCCGCTTGCCTCGGGCCGCCTCCACGCGATCAGCGCGGCGAAAAGCGCTAGGAGTACTATCCCGAAGTACCACAAAATGAAAAACCAAAATCGGCCATAGTCCCACAAGCGCGGTGCGATGGCAATCGGACGTTCCTGCGAGTCTCTTCGAACCAACAACGTTATCGGCCGCCCAGACATTGCGTTTCCGGAAAGCAGCTGCCAGCGCTCGACGCGCGCATTTGCGCGTATATCGAATCGGTCGCCTCGACGAAGGCCGGCGCGGTCCGCCGCCCCACCGGGATCTACAGCAAGTACGGCTGCAGCGTACGGCGCTCCCGAAACGCCAAGGCTCATGCCGGGGTCTGCAGCCCATGCGGCACTTCCGGCAACGCCGAAGTAGTTAATCGCATTCGCGACTACAAGGATCGCCGTAACAACGCAGGTCGTCAGCACTAGGGCGCGCTGCGTCCCGGGTCTCATAGCGGAAGCTTTTAGCAGCGCCGCCCGCGGTCCCGCCTTAACGCGAAGGGGACCCGCTTCGAGATCCTCTCGCCCGAGGCGGTCGAAGACGCGAATAGGCTTAAATCAGCTATACGAGCGGAAGTGCTGGACGCTCTCGAAACGCACCTACGTAACCGAGTCGACTGTAGAGGTTCTCGCGATCGTCGCCAAGTCGACGGCAGAATCATGTCTCGCGCAGTTCGGCGAACTACAATAAAACAAGTTCCGCTTTCTGAGGTCAAGGACGATCTTTCTCGCTACCTTTTGCTCGCAATGGCGACAGGGCAGATTTGGTAGCGCCAACGGGAATCGAACCTGAATCGGACGATCCCGGCCGCTCCCGTCTAGTACCGGATAGTCCTTTAACCCGTTGGATGCCTGTTAGACGGAGCGTCCGCATTTTGCGCATGTGGGCTAACCGCTCGTCGCACAATTCCGAGCGGGATTGGCCGCTGCGCCGGGGTACTTAGCGGTGTGAGCACCGCGGCTTGGCGGCGGCTTCTGTTGGGGTTGTGCGCCCTCGGATTCGTCCTGACCGCAAACGCCGTGTGGACGGGAGCTTACACGCTTGGAGTGGATCCCGGCGTCACCCGTTCGTACACGAGCCCGCTCGTCGTGCCAAAGGTGACGGGTGAAGCGCCGTTTGTCATTCGCATCGATGCTCCGCCGGGAAGCGCGGCGTATCGTCAAGGACTTCGAAGCGGCGATCTCCTCGATCTCCGTCTGCTTACGCCCGGCGAACGCTATCGTTGGATAAACTATTTTCGGCTGGCGGGCCAGCGCGCTGATGTTCCAATCGAACGCGACGGTAAACGTCTTGTCGTCAGCGCCGTCTCCGAGTCACGCTCCCTCCTCGCTACCGGCGGAGCGCTGAGCTTCGGCTGGGACACGTGGCTAGCGCTCTTTGGATTCATTTGGACGCTGACATTCGCAGCCGTGATCGCTTGGAAGCGGTCCGAAAGCAAAGAGGCCCGCATACTCTCGCTGCTGCTGAGCACGTCGGTACTCTCGAACGGTTTCACTCCGCTTAACTTTGTTACGCCGTGGCCTGCGCTCGACGCGACAGCGGCTTTTCTCAGTTCCGCACTCTACGGTCTCACCACCGCGCTTTTGGCAACCTATGCGATGGCCTTCGCACCTCTCCCGAACCTGCTGCGGCGCATTCTCATGTGGCTCAGTTACAGTAGCGCGGCCTTAATGCCCATCTACGGCCTGGCATATGTTGCCGGCGCGTGGACGGGAACCCTTGATCCGATGCAGGCGTTGTACGCGGGCACCGTTGCACAGCTCGCGATTGCCGTCTCGCCGTTCGTCTTTCCGGTGCTCTGCGCGATCGCGACGATCGCGCAGACGCGGGGCGCTGATCGAGCACGACTCGTCTGGGCGACGTCTGCGTTGGGGATACAATACTTTGCCGCTGCCGTTGTTGGTTTGGCGACGAGTTTCAATCTTCCGCTCAGTTCGAACGTGGAGCTCTTGCTCTACAACGTTACCGGCTTTATCACACCCGTCGTCTTGACGTATGTCGCTCTGATACGTCGCATTCTCGACATCGGCTTTGCGCTGAATCGCGCTTTGGTTTTTTCGGCGGTCTCGCTCGTCTTTGTCGGCGCGTTTCTCGTCGTTGAATGGGCGCTGGGTCAGTGGCTCAGCAGTGCGAGCCACACGACCAACCTCGTGGTCGGCGCCGCGATCGCGCTCGTGCTCGGATTGTCGGTGCGCAGCATCCATAAACGTATCGACCAATTTCTCGACACGGTTTTTTTCCGCAAACGCCACGAGGATGAATACGCAATCCGAGCGTTCGGGCACGAAGCGGCCTATATCACCGATGCCGGCTTGCTGCTCGCGCGCGCGAAGGCAATGCTCGAGGAACACGCGGACGCGACCGGCGTTGCAGTCCTCTTAGACGACGGCCACGGGTCCTACGGCGGGACGAGCGAGAACGACGCCGCAATCGTTTCACTAAAGACGTGGCGGAAAAGCGTCGATCTGCACACAATCGATACCACGCTGCAAGGCGAATTTGCTTATCCAATGGTCGCGCGCGGACACCTCGTCGGCGCGATCGTTCTAGGACCGAAGCGTTCGGGGGACCCCTACGCTCCCGACGAATCCGATGCGATTTTGCATCTGGCACACGGCGTCGGTGGAGCGTTCGACGTACTCTCGGCAAGCGGTCATGCCTCGCGCGACGGATTGCTGGAAGCGATCCGCACGATGTCGGGCGACTTAAGAGCCTCACAGCTGAAATTCACTCCTTGCCGCATCGCCCGACGTGACATTGGGCCGAAGGGCGCCGTTATTCAAGGAACTGCCAACACTTCGAACCCGATGCGGCGCTCTTTGCGGACGTCAACGAGCTTGGCGTGGCGCGGACTTGCTGCTGGACTCGCCACCGTAGTCGAACAGGCGAAAGGCTCGCGACTCGTCAATAAAATGCTTTCCGTATGGGGGAGTCGCGCTCGGTCGTATGGGAACGTCAGGTAAAGTGGGCATGAGCCGATCCACGTGGTTTGCGGCGGCGCTCGTGGCCACGGCGGTCGCCCTCGTGCATTTGGTGAGTGCTGGTCGCTACGGCTTCTTCGCCAACGAGTTGTACTTTATCGTCTGCGGCCGCCACCCGGCGATCAGCTACGTCGACCAGCCCCCGCTGATACCGCTGCTCGCCGCGGCGACGCAGATCGGCGGTATCAACGTATGGCTGCTGCGTCTGCCCGCGCTGCTCGCGGCCGTGGCACTCGTGCCGCTGGTCGTAGGGTTTGCACAGCTGCTCGGCGGCAGCACGCGCGCGGCCTGGCTCGCCGCCATTGCCGCTGCAGCGTCTCCGATGATAACGGCGATGAGCGCGGCGCTGTCGACATCGACCTTCGAGCCGCTGGCGTTTACTGCCGTAGCCTACCTCGTTTCGCGTGGCGTGCTGCTGGCGGAATCCCGCGCGTTCTCGTGGGCAGGTCTGATCGCAGGCATCGCACTGGAAGCGAAATACGGTATTGTGTTTTGGCTATTGGGAACCGCGTTGGGCCTCGCGCTGTTCGCCGATCGTTCGGTCTGGCGGTCACGAGGTTTTTGGATTGGCGCGGCGATTGTGGCGCTGTTCGCACTTCCGAACGCCGCTTGGCAGCTGGCGCACGGGCTTCCATTCCTGGAGCTCGTACGCAACGACAACGCCGGAAACTTAACAGGCAGTCCGCTGCGCTTCTTGCTGGATCAGCTTTTCCTGATAAACGTCCTACTTGCGCCGCTATGGATCGCAGGAATCGTCGCGCCCTTCGCGTCGAAGCGAATGGCGCCGGCGCGGTTTCTCTCGGTCGCATTCGTGGTGACTGCCGTACTGGTGGTCGCCACGCACGGCAAGGACTATTATCTAGCCGGCGCCTATCCGACGATGTTCGCCGTAGGCGCTGTGGCGTGCACGCGCCTTTGGCGCTGGACCGTCGCGCTCTGGGCCGTACTCACTGCAGCAAATGGAGCGCTGGCGCTGCCGTTCGTTCTGCCGCTGGATCCGCCCGCGCAACTGGCCAAGATGCTCGATCGGATGAACTTTCGTCCGCCGCCGATGGAGAAAGCTTGTATCGGAGCACCGCTGGGATGCATCTTCTCGATGGAGTTCGGGTGGGAAGAGGTCGCGCAGCGCACCGCAGACGTCTATGCAGCGCTGCCGTCCGGCGATCGAGCAAGGGCCGCCGTTTTGGTATCGACCTACGCTGAGGCCGCCGCGATCGATATCTTTGGGAAAGGTCTACCGCCGGCGCTCAGCGGCAACAATCAGTATTACCTTTGGGGGCCGCGCGGCTACGACGGCTCTGTGGTGATAGGTGTCGGCTTCGAACCATCTGCGTTGGCGCCGCTTTGCGGTTCGGTCACCCTCGCGGCGCGATACGGAACCTCGCCATACGTGATGCCGTACGAACGCAATCGCCCAATCGTCATCTGCCGCAACATGCGCCCGTCGCTCGCAGCACGCTGGAGCGACTTCAAGCACTACGGCATCGAGTATTGGCCGCAGTCTGCGGAGGATCGCTAAACCAACGCTGCGCCGAGGACTCGCATAAAGACAAGCCGCTTTGTGGTAGCGCCAACGGGAATCGAACCTTTTCTCATTCGGAAACCGAGGAAACTGAGGCAACCGGCGCGCGCAAATCTGGCATAACTACGCTTCCACAACTCTCCATTTCTCCAGTTTCCTCCATTACTCGTCACCCAACCGTCACCCACGGCAGCGAAACTAAGGTCTCAGGCTCTTCGGAATCTTCTATGGCGTCAGCGCCGCAAGTGCCCGAGCAAAAGAGGACGCTGCGCGACATCGATGCTAGGGTGAGCTTGACACGATGAGTTGGAACAACCTTGCGATCCAGGTTCAGTTCGTAAGCTCGACGTGTCCCGTTTAAATGGTACTGAGCCCCATGCGACCCAAGGTGCATCGATTGGATCGATCGCAACGCACCAAGCGACTGAGTCCTTTGCTGGCGCGAAGCGCCGCACGACGAGCACAATCCGCGGAGTGTTCTTGACATTCGCACGGCCGATGGCTTTCGGGTTGGCGACGACGTCGACAAAGTGATGCGGTTTTCCGAGCACCGAGCGTACGTAGCAGCGGATGAGTACGACTCTCGTGTATAAACGATTGAAGTGCCTCCTGAAGGGCCGGAGGCGGACAAGTATCGCACCATCCGCAAAGTGAAGGATGGACGAGTCTACGAGACCATCGCCGGCGCAATGCCGCAGGTCCGTAACGTTGAGCGATGCGGTTGGATCACGTCTCAATGGGTCGACAAAACGTCGCAAAAAATGGCGGCTCGTTTCACCCCCCCTCTTTCATCGAAGGAAAGGAAGCGGTCGCCCTGACGTCCTACCAAGCGGAAGGAGTTTCGTGCCATCGTTCCGTGAAAGGATTTATATGAAGCATTTCATTTTATCGGCGCTGGGGTGTGCGCTTTTCGCTATTGGACTTTCCAGCGCTCCGGTCGTTTCGGTCGCCCAGATGACGGTGGCGGCAGCGCCCACGCCGGTTCCGGTGCCGAAGCCTGATTTCTCGTCGATGAACTTCCTACTTGGCTCGTGGACGTGCACGCAGCCGCTACGCGGCAAGACGCGCTCGGAGACTGACGTCTACACGATGAGCAACGACGGTATGTGGATGGTCGACGCGGCCACTTCTCCGCCATTCGACCAGTATCGCACCATTCCACAGAACAGCATGACGAACACGACGTACGACCCGACGATCAAGCAGTGGGTATCGGTTTATTACGACAACCTCGGCGGATATGCAATCGAATCCACATCGGGTTGGCAAGGCAACGCCGCGTCATGGAGCGGCAAAGGACTAGACGGTGGGACATTCGCCGACGTCATTACCAAGGTGAGCGACACCGAAACGAGTGACGCGAATACGATGACCGATCCGAAGGGGCAGGTTACGAACGTAACCATCACCTGTAAGAAGAGCGCGAGTTAGCTATTAGCGCGTAAACCGCTTATATGAGGCACGGGTGAGCCCGTGCCTCAATGCTGCCACGCGCTAGCGCCGCAAAAGAAAAGTTACAGCCATGATCTTCTCAGACGTTGCAGCAACGGTCGGCAAAACGCCGATGGTGGACTTGGCTCGCGTCTCTCGCGGTCTGCCCGGACGGATCTTCGCCAAACTCGAGATGCGTAATCCGTGCGGCAGCGTGAAAGATCGCTTGGGGCTCGCGCTGGTCGAAGATGCGGAGCGAAATGGCCGCTTACATCCGGGCTCGGTTATCGTCGAAGCGACGGGCGGAAATACCGGGATCGGGCTCGCCTTCGTTGCTGCCATTCGCGGTTATCGACTCGTCTTGAAGATGCCGGAAACGATGTCGACCGAGCGCGTTGCGCTCCTACGCTACCTTGGCGCCGAGGTCGTGTTGACACCGGGCATCCTTATGAATGGCGCCGTGGCTCGTGCGGTCTCAATTGCGGCAGAGATGCCTGGTGCGGTTACGCTCGACCAGTTCTCCAATCCCGCAAACCCACGGCTCCACCGCGAAACGACCGGCGTCGAAATTTGGGACGATTGCGGGGGTAACGTCGACGTCTTCGTTTCCGCCGTCGGCACCGGCGGCACCATCACCGGCGTCGGCGAGTTTCTCAAATCGCGCAAGCCGGACGTACGAGTCGTCGCCGTCGAACCGGCCGGAGCGGCAGTGCTCTCGGGAAGACCGGCCGGACCTCACCAGATCCCCGGAATCGGCGTCGGGTTCGTTCCAGCGGTACTCAATCGCGCGATCCTCGACGAGATCGCCATCATCAGCGACGACGACGCGTTCGCTTGCGCGCGTCGCCTCGGCCGTGAAGAAGGCATTCTCGCCGGTCCATCGTCGGGGGCCGCGCTTTCGGCCGCGCTGCGCATATCGTCTCGTCCGGACGCGGAAGCCAAGGCGGTTGTCGTGCTGCTCGCTGGCACCGCCGAGCGGTACATCACGACGCCTCTATTTGCGTAAGCTCAAATTCGGGACGCGTTAGACTCGCGTTAGCCGCGTCGCGCGCCCTCTTCAGGTAAATGCGGGCCATCATTGGTAGCGCCAACGGGAATCGAATCGGATTGCGATGATCCCGACGAGTGATGCCTGGTGTTGAAAAGTGTTATTTTGTGCCGCATTTGGCTCCGTCACGATCCCGTAGGCTACCCACCAACACGGCCTCATCCCGCAGAGTCCGTGCCACAACGGTGCCACGCCAAAAGGTCGGCGTTCACACCTTTGCCGACCTGCGGCCCGGCGGTCCTGCCGCGATATACTGCCGAACCCTTCATTCGCCATCTTCAAGGCCCATTGGTTCTG
>DAIMCN010000048.1:0-17815 GCA_036726365.1 Candidatus Cybelea sp. | reverse complement strand
CGGTCGCTCTGGCCGGCAACGACGTCTTTGCGAGCGCTCCAACCGGCAGCGGCAAGACCGCGGCTTTTGGCATTCCGCTACTCCAAAAACTGCTCGAACGGCGCTCCGACCGCCGTGCCGCGCTGATCTTGACGCCGACTCGCGAGCTGGCCCAGCAAATCGCGGAGCATCTTCGTCAGTTGGCAAAACACACAAATCTGCGCGTCACGCCGATTTACGGAGGCGTGGCCATGAAACCGCAGATCAATGCCATGCGCCGCGGTACCGACGTCGTGGTCGCAACACCAGGACGGCTCCTCGATCTGATGCAGCAGGGCGAAGCTCGCCTCGACAACGTTGATATCTTCGTGCTCGACGAAGCAGACCGTATGCTGGATATGGGGTTCTTGCCGGCCGTCAAGCGCATCATCGCCAAACTCCCAGCCCAGCGTCAAACGCTCTGTTTCTCGGCAACGCTCGCCGGCGCGGTGCTTCAGCTTGCACGCGAGTTTCTCCGCGATCCCGTGCGCATCAACTTAGCGCCTCAGACGCCCGTGCAAACCGTAACCCAGTGGGTATACGAAGTGGAACCGCACAAAAAAACAGATCTCCTCGTGGATCTGCTTAAAGATGGACGCATCTTTAATGCAATCGTTTTTACGCGGACCAAGTCGCGGGCCGAGCGCGTCGCGGGAGCGTTGGTGCGAAATCGCGTCGATGTGGAGCGCATTCACGGCGACCGTTCGCAGGCGCAGCGTTCGCGCGCCCTCGAGGCCTTTAAGAAAGGTCGCTACCGGGTCTTAGTCGCCACCGACGTCGCCGCGCGAGGCCTCGACATCAACGATCTCGGACACGTCATCAACTACGACGTTCCTGCCGAACCTACCGATTACATACATCGTATCGGACGTACGGCGCGCGCTCAAAAAACCGGCGACGCGATTACGTTCGTCTCGCGCGACGAGGCAGGCTCGTTTGCGCGTATCGAAGGCGCAATCGGCACGCCTCTAAAGCGTAGCGAGCACGACTTCATGGAGCCGGCATCTGCGCGAGCTTTTACGGTCGAGCCGCCGGTGCGCCGCCGGTCGTTTCAGCGGCGCGGTCGCCGCTAATTTTTCGCCTCGCGCAGCTCGACGTATTCGATCCACTCTCCCGCTCGCGCCGGATTCTCGCCGGGGACGGGATCGTCGATCCGCCGATCCATCAGATTAAGGATGATACCGCCGCGTAGCCACGTGCGTCCGTCGCGCGAGCGCCATCCATCGAACTTGAGGCGCCTTCGGTCGATGCGTTCAGAGGCATTCAAGGCATGGCGCGTCAGTTTTTCCGGCGAGATTCCCACGTCGATCCCTTCAATGCGAAGCGGGCGTAGAGCGTACGTCGTTATGTAATAATAGCGGCAGCGGTGGAATATCGTTGCCGTGTTCGCGACGCGATAGTCGAAGATTGCGGCGCCTCCGAATTGAGCTCCGCTAAACAACGGCGACTTGGAGCCGGAGCGGACTTTGAGCGACGACTCCTGGAGCATGCTGCGAATTTGCATGCCGGGCGCCGCCACGAGCGTTCCTTGAACCGGCATATTCGCGATCGCTTCGGCCGCCTGACTACCGGATGAGACCGACGGTGCCGGCGACGAATCGTTACTGAAGAAACCCTGGCGAATTGCCGCTGGAAGGCCGATTGCAAGACCGGCCGCCATGAGAGCCCACAGAACGCCCACGATCAAAGCCGAATAACTGATTGCAGCCCTTACCGGTGCGAGACTGCCGTTACCGATGATCACCTGAAAGCCTAATACCAGTTTAACCATCAGCGGAACTAGCGAGAATCCGAACGCAACGAAGAGCGTAAAGAAAACGATCTTCGCCGGCGTCTGAAAAGCGCTCGGGTTCTTGACGACGCCTGCGGCGATGACGGCGTCTCCAGCGAAGATCGCGAGCAACATCGTTGCAAAGATTCCACCGGCGACAAGCGCGGGCGTCCGAACTCCTTCCATTAAGGGTCTTTGATAGCCGGCATCATCGGGGCGCACTTCAGCACATGGCGCGCGTATTCATTGCAACGACCCGACGCCCAGCCTGCGATTGCAAAGGGCCTCGCACACTGCGCGCGCGAACGTCACGTCGTGCAAATTGACCGTAGAGGCGCTGGCGCCCGATCATCTGCTAGCGACTCGCGCAACCGCGCGTTTTGGTTTGCGCTCATTTTTCTCGTTGCGTGCAGTCGACCCGGCACAACCCACGGTTGGGGCACGGCACACGAGCTGACGATCGCGCGCGCAAACGACCCATCGACACTGAACCCGCTCTTTGCATTCGAACAAGCCGATATCGACCTGACGCAACTTTATACCGAGACGCTCGTCGGACTCAACTCCAAAAATCAGCCCGTTCCCCTGCTCGCGGAACGGGTTCCGACCGTCGAGAACGGCGACGTCGCACGCGATGGAAAAACGGTTACTTATCATCTTCGGCACGATGTACGGTTTGCCGACGGGAGGCCGCTTTCCTCAAAAGACGTCGCGTTTACTTATCGTGCAATTCTCGATACTCGCAATCCCGTGACCGAGTCGCAGCCGTATCGCGAGATAGAACGGCTCGAAACGCCCGATGCGTACACGGTCGTGCTTCATTTCCGGCGGCCCTGGGCGGGAGCCGTCGGTGCGTTATTCGCCGTAACGGACTTTGTCTATGGAATTCTCCCCGCACACGCCTTCGCGAGCACGGATCTGACGCGCGTTTCCTGGAACGACCACTCATTCGGAACTGGTCCATTTCGCGTCGCACGATGGGCGCGCGGCGACGAAATCATCCTGGAACCGAATCCCTACGCTTGGCGCAAGCCGCATCTGCAGCGGTTGATCATCAAGATCGTTCCCGATCGCAACACCGAGTTGCTCATGCTCAGGACGCATGCCGCCGACGTCGCCGACTATCTCACGAACGATCAGGTCGTACAACCGGACACGCGGCACTCGGTGACTCTCGTGCGCACGGAGAAGAATCATATTACGTACGCTGCGTTTCAAACACGGCGCGTTCCGACCGACGATCCCGCCGTGCGCCGCGCGATTGTGGAGGCCATCGATACGGCACAGATCGCGCGCAACGTCGTTCATGGGCTCTGGTCGGCGGCAACGACGGAAATCCCACCGGTCATGTGGGCCCACGACCCCAGCGTGCATCCATATGCGTACGATCCCGCGCGTGCGGCGCGCGATCTCGAGGCGGCGGGCTGGCGGCTCGTCGGAACGACTCGCATAAAATCCGGACGGCCGCTGATCGTCGACGTAGCCTACGAGAGCTTCAGTCAAGAGGGCCGCAACGAGGCGACGATTATCCAAGAAAACCTAGCCCGCGTCGGAATCGCGGCGACGGTACGCGGTTTATCCTTCAAATCTTTTTTACGCCGAACCGAGCGGAATTTACTACGGGGGGCGATTTAATCTCGCCGTAACGGGATATTACGGCGGAAGCGATCCGGAGCAGAGCGAGTTTTTCACGTGCGACCGCGTCGCACCAAACGGTCCGAACACGACGCGCCTTTGCGATCCCGCGTACGACCGGCTCTTTGCCGAGCAATCGCGTTTGACCGACCGCGTTGCTCGCGGCCGAGTTTTCGACGCCATGCAACGAATCGTCGCGCAAAACGCGATATTCGCCCCCATCGTTTATCGCGGCGACTACTCGGCCATCAACCCCGCCGTTCGCGGATGGGCGCCGAACATGCTGTTCGAGTTCTCCAACGCCGACCACTGGGACGTCGTGCCCTAGCGCCGCAGTACGAGCGGTTCGCCGCCCCTCTCATCCTTTTCGAAGGCGCTTCTAATCATTACCGGCGAGAGCTTTCGCCTCAACGATGCTAAAAATGAAGCATGATGAAATCCCATAACGTCTTACTGGCCTGCGCTCTGGGCGCAGCATCGCTGCTCGGCGCGGCGGCGCCGGCATCGGCGGCTCACGTCTCCATTGGAACCGTCCGACCGGCAGCGACGGGACGGGTGCTCCCGGGCCACCGCTACTACGGCACCGGATACCGCGGCTACGGCTATCGGTACGGCTACGGCTACCCCTATCGGTACGGCTACCGCTACGGCTATGGCTACCCCTATCGCTACGGCTACGGCTACCCTTACGGCTACGGCCTCGGCGTTAGCGTTGGCTACGGCTACGCTGGCGGGGGTTACGGCTACGTCGGCGGAGGCTACGGGTACGCGCCCTATCCCGCCGTCTATGGGCCTCGGCCGTATTGGGCACGTCGTCCCTATTGGCGTCCTTATCGCCGCCCGTATTGGAGACGGCCCGTCGTCGTTCGCTAACGTATCGCTCCCAGCGTTTTTGAATGAGGCTCTAATCGCGCACGGTTAGAGCCTCTGCGATTTAGCCGACGTGCGCATTTGCCTGCGGTGCATCGGCCGGCCAGCCCTTATGGCTATTCGCCTCACAGGGAGATCGGCTACTTTTGTCGCATGCAAGCAGTCCGGGCGAGTGGCCGCTCTCCCGCCGCTCTTACGCCTGATCTTCGCCGCGCTCGGCGAGAAGGAGCAATCGCATGTGCACCCTACGGTCGGCTTCCTACGCGCTCGGCGTTTTGGCGTTCGCAGGCATTTGCGCGATTTGCGCCATCGGCAGCGTAAAATCGGCGCTCGCTGCGGGACCAAGGCTACTCTACGTTTCGGATCCCACCGTCAGTAACATCGCGGTCTTCTCGCTCCCGGACCTCGTTATCAAGGGGACGATAACGGGCCTTAACCAGCCAGACGGCTTATGCTCGGACGACGGCGGCAACGTTTGGGTGACGAACTTCGGAACGCAGCAAATTCTGGAATACGCGCACGGCGGCACGTCACCGATCGCAACGTTGACCGATTCGAGCGGATTCCCGTTCGCCTGCGACGTCGAGCACCACCGTCACGGCCACCACGATCTCGCGGTAGCGAACTTACACAACGCTCCCAGCGGACCGGGCGAAACCGAAAAATATCCTGACTCCACCGGACCGCCGCTTCCGTCCTATGATCTTGCGGCGATGTACACGGTGCGTGGCGAAGGTTACGACCCCCACGGCAACCTCTTCATCGACGGCCAAACGCATACTGGAGCCTTCGTGCTGGCGGAGCTTACGGCGGGGAGCACCGCGGTCCATCAGCTTACGTTCACCGGTGGCACCATACACCTCCCGGGAATGCTCCAATGGTACGCGGACGGTAACTACCTCGCCGTCGGCGATCGGCGCTGCGATACTCCGAGAACTACTTGCGTCTACCACGTCAAGATTTCCGGCTCAACCGGAACGATCACCGGCAAGACTAAGTTCAAAGCCTACAACGGTCACGTGATCTGCGACATGGCCCAGGGCGCGATCGGAGCGAGCGGCGAGAAGTTTCTCGCCGGAGGCGATGACGAGTCCGCCTGCGGCTACGCGACGAGCAGTGTGAACCGGTGGGTTTACCCGTCCGGTGGTCTGCCGACGAACAGCAACCACTCCACCTTGACCCATCCTTTCGGCACGGCGATCAGCCCCTAAATAGCGTCGTTGCCGGCGGCCAAATGAAGTGAGGGTTGCGGCTGACGGCGGCGAGAACGTGACGACCACTGTGGAAGACGAAGGGCGAGCGGCGAGTTCGCCGCCGTTTGGGACGCTCTTGCGGCACTACCGGCTCGCCGCGGGGCTCTCGCAAGAAGCGCTCGCCGAACGCGCGCGCATGAGCATGAACGGCATCAGTGCGCTCGAACGAGGGTATCGGCGCACGCCACAACGCGAAACGCTAGCGCTCCTGGTGCGCGCGCTAGCGCTTGATGACGAAGAACGCGGCGAGTTCGAAGAGGCGGCCTCGCCCCCGAAGGCGCTGCACCGTAAAAGCATCTCAAACTTACCCCTCTCCCTCACGAGCTTCGTTGGTCGCGAGGTGGAGCTCGACGAGGTCGCACGACTCGTCCGCGAGCATCGGCTCGTCACGCTCACAGGTGCCGGAGGCATTGGAAAAACCCAGATGGCGTTGCAGGTCGGAACCGCGCTTAGCGGGACCGCCGAGGCTGCAGTCTGCTTTGTCGCACTCGCGCCCGTTGGCGATCCTGCATTAGTGGTTGCCGCGATCGCGTCGACGCTGGGCGTGCAAGAAGTCCCGAATCGACCGCTGATCGAGACGCTGACGGCGTATCTCAAGAACAAGGCGCTCTTGCTGATCCTCGACAACTGCGAGCACCTCATTATGGAGGCGGCCATCGTCGCGGGCGGGCTGTTGAGCGGCTGCCCGAGACTTCGGATCCTCGCGACGAGCCGCGAACCGCTTCGAATCGCGGGTGAGTACACCTACCGGCTACCGTCATTGAGCGTTCCGACGCCGGAGACCACTCCCCGGCTCAGCCCAGCGGAGGCGCTCTCGTTCAGCGCGATCGTGCTCTTCAGCGATCGCGCGCGCGCCGTCGACCATCGCTTCACGCTGACCGGCGAGAACGCGCCGGCCGTTGCACGGATCTGCCGGCACTTAGACGGCATCCCGCTCGCAATTGAACTTGCCGCCGCACGAGTCACCATGCTTTCCGTTCAAGCGATTGCCAACAAGTTCGACAATCGCTTTATTATTCTGACCGGAGGAAAGCGCACGGCCCTTCCGCGTCAGCAGACGATGCGCGCGGCGATCGATTGGAGTTACGATCTGCTCGCAGCAGGCGAACAGCGTATGTTCGAGCGCCTCTCGGCATTTGCCGGCGGATGTACGTTGGCCACTGCGAACGCCGTCTGCGCAGGCGACGGCGTCGCGGAGGCCGACGTGATCGATCTTCTTTCGTCGCTGGTGAACAAGTCGCTTTTGGCGGCCGATTTCGATGGCGTCGAGCCCCGTTATTCGCTTTTTGAGTCGTTCCGGGAGTACGCGCGCGAGAAGTTGATGGCGCGGGGTGAAGCGGACGCGGTCGCGCGCCGTCACGCGCTCGCGTGCCTGGAACTGGCCGAGCAGCTTGAACGTGCGTGCGACACCGAGCCGGACGTTATCTGGCGCGCGCTCGCTCAGGACGAGCTGGACAACTGGCGGGCCGCACTGCAGTGGGCACTGGCGGACCGCGGCGATGTCGTCTTGGGGCAAGCGCTCGTCGGAGCCCTGCACGTTGTTTGGGCGTACTTCGCACCGCTGGAGGGTCAACGCTACGCGGCTTTGGCTTTCGAGTTAGCCGACGAACAAACGCCGACACACGTGCTCGCGAGACTCGGGTACGCGAATGGGGTCATCGCAATGCAGCATCGTTCGTACAAAGTACAGCTTTCGAGCAGCGAGCGCGCCATCGAGCGCTATCGCGCCGTGCGCGATCCGCTCGGCGTCGCCCGTACGCAAGACCTCGCCGGTCAGGCGCTGGTCTCTTTGGGGCGAATGGCAGAGGCAAAAACGCTCCTACAAGAAGCTCTAACGTCCGCGCGCAAGTTGGGCAATCGCCGGCTCATCGCTTGCATCCTGCGCAACCTTGGATATGCCAGTGCCGTCGAGGGTGACTGCGACGCGGCTCGCGATTACGTTGCCGAAGCCGTGCCGATTTATGAGGGACTCGGTGCACGTCTCGGCGCGGCATTGGCACGCGACGATCTTGGCGAGTTCGAGTTTCGAGCGGGTAATGCCGAACTGGCATTTCAACTTGCCACCGACGCGCTCGCCATCTTCCGTTCGGTCAACAATCAGCGCTTTGTCGTCTCCGTTCTCAGCAGCCTGGCGATGTATCTCATCGCGTTAGGCCGGTATGACGACGCCGAGGAGCGGGCATGCGAAGCGCTCGCTCTTGCGCGCGAGCAACAGCAAGACGTCCTCGTTGCCTGGACGCTCCAACACCTCGGAGCGATTACGGCCTTACGACCGCAAGTCTCCAGCCAAGGCGCGCTCGATGCCTACGGCCGAGCCGCGCGCATCTTGGGCTTCGTCGACGCTCGCCTCGAAGCGATAGGTTCGGCAAAAATGTACATCTACGAGCAGGCCTACGATCGAGCCGTTGCCGTTCTGCGCGAGACACTTAGCGCCGATGTGGTGACGAACCTGATGGCCGAGGGCGCAGCAATGACCGAAGAGCAAGCCGTCGAGAAAGCATTGGAAAGGCAACGTCTCGAACAGGAGGTAAAGACACGACGAGGGCTTCGCGGTGGGGGATAACGTTGCGGCAGGCCGCGCTGGTTGCCGGCTTTGCTTACTTATTGGATCCGGTAAGCTACGCGGAGTTTACGCTGTACCCTAAACTCGTCGTTCCCGGACATATCGAGCAGACGGTAGCGAACATCGCGGCTCACGGTGGGACGTTCGTCGCTATGACTCTCTGCTATTTCATCAACTTTGTCGAGGACATCGTCGTCGCGTGGGCGCTCTACATGCTGCTCGCGCCGGTCAATCGATCGCTTTCGCTATTAGCCGCCTGGCTCAGGCTGGTATACGCGGCCCTCGCATTGGTTGGCACGCTGAATTTGGTGACCGTCTACCGCTTACTCAACACGCCGGAGTACACGACGGTCTTCGGACGCGGCGCCCTGCAAGCCCAGGTCGACTTACTGCTCCACTCGTTTCGTTACGACTATGCGTTCGTCTTGATAATCTTCGGGATTCATCTGTGCTTGCTGGGCTATCTGATGTTTCGCTCGGGCTACACGGGTTGGGTTTCAAAAGTCGTCGGCGTGCTGCTCGTCGTCCCGGGCATCGGCTGGATCGTCTACGAGTTGAGCCCATACCTGTATCCCAGCGCGAATGTAGACTGGTTGTTTTATACGTTCTTCGGGGAGCTTATCTTCATGCTGTGGCTCTTAATCGCGGGCTGGAGGCTTAAGGAGCCGGCCGACGCTTAGAACGGGCGACCCTACAAGAGGCCATTCGTAAGCCCGGACGCTCCTTCCAGCGAGAGCTGTTGCGCCGACCCGGGTGTCATCCAAACGAACCAGGTATCGTCGCTAACGACGCCGTCGGCCGTGATACCGGCCCAGGTCTGGAGCGCCCGAACGGCGGCGTCCGTTGCCGGACCAAAGATGCCGTCGATCGCGCCGGTGTATGGGACGAATCCAATGGTAACGTTTGCACCCGAAAGCGTTTTCTGCAGCCACGCAACGCCCGGCCCAAGGGATCCTTGCTGAAGTCGCGGTGACGCCTCGCGATAGCTCGGCAGCGCCAACCACGTTTGTGGCCCCACGATTCCGTCGACCGTCAATCCATTACTCTGCTGAAAACTTTTTACAGCAGCTTCCAGACCCGAATCAAATGTACCAGTAATCGGTCCGAAGGGGTTCCATAAGAGATGGCGCGCGAGAACGCGTTGCAGCCGCTTGACATCGTCGCCCGTAGAGCCAAGACCGATTGTAGTGGGCATGATCCATTCCTCCTACGCCAGATTACCCGAGAGAGATACGTACGCCGCCTACGGGTGCCCTGCCGGCATAGGGAGGCTTGCGCAGGCAGCGAAGCATGGCGACGTATTTGATCGCGGAGGGCTCCGAACCATGACGTTACCTCGATACTTTTCTATCGCCCTTTCGGCTGGCGTCGCAACATTAGCGTTTACTTCGGGAACGCCCGCCATGGCCGCGTATTGCGGGTCATACGCCGATACGAATTTGCTCGAACACTTAGCTCTTTCGCATGGAGCGTCCGATGTCTCGAGGATCATGGACATCGTTGTAGTGCAAGATTATGCTCGCGTCGACATCCAGTCAAAAGGGCTTCTCACCGAGTACTACGTGAAGGATTGTGGGAAATGGCGATTTAGCGGATACGCACTTCCCGAGGAAACACCCAGCGCCGTGGCCGCGCAACTAAGCGCCTTTGTTACCCGCGATAAGGGTGGGACGCAGTGCGTGAACCCCGGCTTCGTGAACCACCCAAGCGGACCCTAATAACGGGTTTTACGGGCCGATGCTAACCGATTGTCCGACGGGTTTCGCCGGCGGCGATTGCAGCGATAGCGTCGGGTTACCGCCTGCCTAATAGTGCCAGTAGTCGAACTTCGGCTGCGATCCGTAATAGCTGCATCGAAGGTTTCCGCCGACGACGGTTTTTCCGACAATGCGTCGGCAGTAGGCGGTCGCGTGTCACCCAGACGCTGTGCGGCGCATCCCTCGAGCAACGCAGCGGCGATGCCGATCGCTAGTGCGTAGCGAGTAAAAGCGGATGTACTCATCAATCCTTCCGGCCGCCCCTGCACCATTCTTCGGCAAAAAAACCCGTCAAAGGCTCTTCAGGGCCCCCGAAAGTGGTGTTTCCACGCATGTACATCGAGTGCCGATGAGCACATCCTAGCATCAGTATTCCACCCTCACTTCTTCGGAGGCTCTGAAACTGATGAATAAGGCTCTAGTGCTATTGGCTTGTGTCTCGATCGCCGGCTGCGCGACGGGAACCGGCAGCACTCTACCGACCACGCTCACTCCCAACGTGAGCTCAGCTCGACACTTCCAGCGGCTTACCACGACCGGCAATCCGGCTATCTACTTGTTTCAGGGCCAGCCCGACGGTGCGCTGCCGTACGACGGCCTGGTCGACGTAAATGGCACCCTCTACGGCACGACGAGCGCGGGTGGCACGAGCAACCAAGGGTCGGTCTTCTCGGTCACTCCCAGCGGATCGGAAACCATCCTGCACAGCTTTACGGGATCCGACGGTAGTTTGCCCTACGCGAGCTTGATTTACGTGAAAGGTAAGCTGTACGGAACCACCTATAACGGGGGGACGTCGGGTGCGGGCACCGTTTTCTCGATCACGACCTCGGGTAAAGAAAAGGTGCTGCATAGCTTTGGAAGCGGCAGCGACGGCACGTCACCTCAGGCTGATCTGTTCTCTTACGGCGGCGCACTCTACGGCACAACGTATAGTGGCGGCGCTCACGGCGTCGGGACTGTATTTAAGATCACACTCTCAGGTACGGAAAGCGTCGTTTATAGCTTTAAGGGCCTCCCGACGGACGGCTCAAGCCCCAGGGCAGGGGTCATTTTTTACAAAAATGCGTTCTACGGCACGACATATTCGGGCGGAATCGGGACTTCCACAAGCGACGGGACGGTCTTCAAGGTTACGCGCTCGGGCAAGGAAACCGTTGTGCATACATTCACGGGTAATCCTGATGGTTCCAACCCGTCGGGCGACCTCTTAGCGTACAACAATAGCCTGTACGGCACGACCGACACTGGCGGGAGTTACGGGGGAGGGACGGTTTTCAAGATAACGTCCAAAGGCAAGTCGACCGTGCTGTACAGCTTCGGACAGCCTGGCTCTACACACGATCAGGTCGGTCCGCAAGCCGGGTTGCTCAACGTAAACGGAACGTTCTACGGCACAGTACAGGGTGCCAATGCCGGCGGAGCGGTCTTCGCGATAACGCCCGGCGGCGCGGAATCCTTTGTGTATCAATTCAATCAAAACGGTCCGATTGACAGCCCTCTTGCACCCTTGGGGGAAGTCATTGACCTCAACGGGACACTCTACGGTACAACCGTAAGTGACGTCGCTAACGGGGCCCAAGGGACCGTGTTCGCAGTACCGCTGTAGTCGGCTTCATCGGTGATTCGCTTCCCCTGAAGCGTTGCGCTTTAGGGGAAGCACCGATTCCCCGCGGTACTCGTGCTGGCTGCGTGCGACGGCCGAGGCGGCTAAGGAGTCAACTCGTACACGGTGCCTGCGCCTCCAATCGTGGCGCCCCCCTCGCTCGTCGTGCCGTAGAGTTTGCCGTTCAACTCGAGCAGCGACCCAAGGGGAGTTGAACCGTCGGTTCGTCCGGTAAAGTCGTGGAGTACGTGCTCGGCGCCAGAAGTGCTGACTTCAAAGACCGTGCCGTTGCCGGTACCTCCGGCACTGGTCGTGCCGTAGAGTTTTCCCTTGTAAACGATCAACGCGGCCTCTGGGACGCTGCCGTCACCTTTAGAACCGAAGCTGTGAAGAACCCGTTCTTTGCCGTCGGGAGTCACGCTGAACACCGTTCCATCATCGTGAGGGCCGCCGAGAACGGTCGAACCGTACAGCGTTCCATTCAAGGCGACGAGTCCGTTTGGGAAACGCCCGTCGGAGGGTTGGTTCTCAGGACTGAAGGCGTAAACGACCTCTTCTTTGCCGGCCGGAGTTAGACTAAAGACGACGCCGTTTCCAGGCTGACCACCATATTTGGTGGTGCCGTAGAACAGACCGTTTATTTTGATGAGGCCGCTTTGAGGACCCCACCCGTCGCCGCCGTGGAAGTTGTAGATGACGTTCTCGCTGCCGGAAGTTGACATTTTGAAGACCGTTCCGCAGGTATAGTTCTCGCACGCCCCGCCGTTGCCGCCGTATTCGGTGGTGCCATAGAGTGCGCCGTTGAGGTCAACGAGGGGACCGGACGGGTACTCCCCGTCGGGAGAACCTTTGAAGCTGTGCACCCAGTTTACTTTACCAGCGAGCCTTACGCTGAACACGGTGCCGCGGTTACGCGCGCCGCCCCCTGCGCTGGTTCCATACAGCGATTCTCCCAGCAGTAGCAGCTTTCCGTTCGAGCCGTGGCCGTCGTAGTTAAAGCTGTGGAGCACCTTCTCATGACCGTCGGAGAGCCGGTAAACGTTGCCGTTTCCAAACAGACCGTTTACGGTCGTCGTACCGTAAAAATCTGTTCCTTTCGCGATTAGTCCCGCGGTGGGGTCAGAGCCGCCGTAGGCTCCATCGAATTCAAAGATTGTTTTGAAATTAGAGTGAGTATCGGCCCTGACCGCGACGCCGGGGCCCGAGCCCGCAGGGATCATGTACTGTTCGGTCTTTTGCGAACACGCCGCCACGCCGACGGCGAGGATAAAAAGAACTGCGTGGGATCTCGTCTTGTGTTTACTCATTGATCGTGATGCTGCCGGGATTGCACGAGGTTGGCTGAGCGTCGCCTTCCGCCGCGGCGACGACGCCGAACAAATGCGCGCCGTTGCCGCCGGCGAGGTAGAGATTTCCGTTGCCGTCCGGAGCCGGCCCCGCTGTCGTACCAGCCCCATTGCGGCCATTGAAGCTATACAGCTTCTCTTTGTACGACTTTCCGTTTGGGGTCAAGACGAAGAGGGTGCCGATGCCCGACTTCCCGCCCTCCTGGGTTATTCCGTAGATCACGCCTTGGGCGTCGACGATTACCGGAGCTACGGGGGTCTCACCGTCGTGGTAAAACCCGCCGAACTTCCAAATAAGGCGTTCGGGGCGTTGAGCGTCGCGGGGTGTGATTTTGAAAACCGTGCCGTGGCGATAGTAGCCACCTTCCAAGGTAGTGCCGAACAGCGCGCCGTCCGGTCCAGCGCAGAGACCCGCCTGCGGCTCATCACCGTCCGTCGGCCCACCTTTAAATGAGTACAGCACGCGTTCGGTATACGTGCTTCCCGAAGGCGTCAACTTAAACACGGTTCCAAGGTCCTTAGCGCCGCCCTTCAGCGTCGTTCCATAGAGCGCGCCATGAATCGCGATTAAACCGCCGTACGGATAGTGTCCATCTGCGCCGACGCGAAAGCTGTAGAGGACGGTTTCTTTGTATTTCGCCCCGGATGGCTTCAGTTGGTAGACTTCGCCCTCGTTGTGGGCGCCGCCACCGGAGGTCGTGCCGTAGAGATTGCCCTTTGCGTCCTCCATGACCGGACCCTCGGGTTCGGAGCCTTTCGGCGTGCCGTGGAAGACATACGAAGTAAGGAGTGTCCAACTCCCGCTCGGATTCGGCTTCAGCACGACGACGGTGCCGTAGGGTTTCCCCCCGAACCCAAGTGTCGGAACAAAGACTCGAGACGATCCATCGAGCTTCGTAGGTACCGAGATGCCCATTGGTCGCGCACCATCATTTCCGACCGCGAACTGGTAGAGCACCGTCTCGCTCCAACCGCTGGTGCCCTTTGAAAGACCGAATACGGTGCCTTCGCCGTAGTAGCCGCCGAATTGGGTCGTCCCGAAAATCTGGTACGATCCGCCCCATCGTGGGGCTACAACGGAGTTTGGGCCCTCGCCGTCGGGGTCGCCCTTAAAACTGTAAAGCGCGCGCATCGTCCAGGCGGGTCCAATGCTACCGCCGTCCGAGGCGGTATACGCGGACACGAGCGCGGGCTGTGCTCCTCCGCATGCAGCAAGCAGAGCCGCTCCACTTAGAAGCCCCAAGCGCCCGAGGTTCGTGGCAAAAGCGTACCGAGCCAGGATCATGCGGGCTCCTCCTCCGATGGCTAAACGGACTAGTGCCCGGAAAAGTTCGGCGTCGTCCGCGACTTCCTTCCGCGACGCATCAAGGCTACTTGTTGCTGATTGCAGAGCCGATCGGTTCGAAGACCACCGCGTCGTTGTAATGACCCGGCGTGCCTCCCGACGAATATGCCCAACGATCTACCGAGCTCACGCTGTATGCGAACGTGATGCACGGGCCCGCGAAGTACTTGCTGAACGGAGCGATCGTCGCGCTCGAACCCGATACAGTAAGCCGGTACGCGCACGAAGCGTAGACCGGGCAGCTCCGGAAGCACAGCCTTGCCGCGGGATCACGCTTTAGAGCAAGGATGACCCGTGCGGTGTAATTGGCCGAGAGACCGAAACGGATTATTCGCCTTAAGATTAGTTAATCGTCAGTATTTCGTCGCAAAATCTGAACATCAAGCTTGCATTTCTCATCTGATGGGCTCGCTTGCTTGACAAAGCGATAGAGCGCGGGGCATGTTTTATGTCCCACTCTGCTCTGGTGAAAGGGGTTGGCGCTGCCTCAACTACTTCGCAAATACGCGCGGAGTCCTCATTGAAGATGGAACGGCGCTACTTCGTTCGCATGGCCACGACAGGTATTTCTGCGGCATATCTGTCGCTTGTTGCGTGCGCTAATTCAAAGCCGACGAAAAGCCCTACCGAAGGGAGTTCATCAATGACCAACGTTGCACAACAAACGGGCAGCGCCACGACTGCTGTTCGCCCGTTTCCTCACGTGAACGTTCCGGAGTCGGAACTTGACGATTTGCGCCGCCGCATCAAGGCGATGCGGTGGCCGACAAGAGAGCTCGTCGCGGACCAGTCGCAAGGCGTGCAACTGGCCACGACTCAGGCGCTGGCAAACTATTGGGCGACCGAGTACGATTGGCGCAAAGTCGAGGCACGGCTGAACGCGCTACCTCAGTTCGTCACCGAGATCGATGGGCAGGACATTGCGTTCATCCACGTCGTCTCGAAGCACGACAACGCGCTCCCGTTGATCATCACACATGGATGGCCCGGATCGATCATCGAGCAGATGAAAGTGATCGGTCCGCTGACCGATCCCACGGCCCACGGTGCGAGCGCGTCAGACGCTTTCCATCTCGTGGTTCCCTCGATACCAGGCTATGGGTATTCCCCCGAGCCGACCACGCTGGGCTGGGATCCCATCCGCATTGCAAAAGCCTGGGTCGCGCTGATGAAGCGTCTTGGATACAACCAATTCGTCGCGCAAGGCGGCGATTGGGGCGCGTCGATCACGCAGCAGATGGCTTTGTTCGCACCAGAGAACGTGCTGGGCATTCACAGCAACATGCCCGGTACGGTTCCGGCCGACACGTTAGCGAAGGCAATTGCCAACGCTCCGCCCCCCGCCGGGCTCGCGGGCGACGAGCTGCACGCGTATCGGCAGCTGGCTGACTTTTACACGCATCACCTCGGGTACGCCGTCGAGATGGCGAACCGGCCGGAGACGCTCTACGGATTAATGGACTCGCCTATTGGCCTTGCGGCCTGGATTCTGGATCACGATAAGGACAGTTACGAGATGATCGCGCCGGCCTTCTTCGGGCACCCCGGTGGCCTTTCACGCGATGACGTGCTCGACAACATCACCATGTACTGGCTAACGAAGACGGCAATCTCCTCGGCTCGCCTCTATTGGGAAAACAAGCTCGGCTTCTTTAATGTCGTGGGCGTGAATATCCCGGTCGGCGTGAGCGCGTTTCCGCACGAGATCTATACTGCACCGCGAAGCTGGTCGGAGCAGGCGTATCCCAAACTCGTTTATTACAAGAAGCACGATGTGGGCGGCCACTTTGCCGCCTGGGAGCAGCCACAACTCTTCTCTGAAGACGTTCGCGCAACGTTCCGGTCCGTCAGGACCTCATGATGCAACGGATTGTGCCCACGCGTTAAACCGTAACTGCATTTGGAGAAAGCAATGGACGAAGTAAAAGTAGAGCAGAAAAGCTATCAGATGCCACCGCACGAGGGGTTTACCGTCGCTCACTTTCTCACAGTGGCCGACCTCAAGCGATCCGCCGAATTCTACAAAACGGTCTTCGGCGGGGAAATCGTGAGCATGGGCGATGGAAACGCACCGCCGTATATCAAGATCGCAAACACGTGGCTCATAATCAACGTTGGGGGCGGTCCGACACCTGACAAACCAACGGTGACGCTCCGCCCCCCTCCCGACCCCAATGAGATCAGTAGCTTCATGAATATCCGTGTAGCAGATATTCAAGCGTGCTACAAGTTGTGGAAGAGTCGGGGAGCGACGTTTCTTACCGAACCTCTGGACAAGTATGGTGAGATCCGCTGCTACATCCGCGATCCTGACGGTTACATCATCGAGGTCGGGCAAAGCAAAACTGGGGTCTCTTACGGATAAGAACTGGCCAATAACGACGCATGAAAGCATCTGTTGTAAGCGCGTACGGCGGTCCGGAAGTGATGAAATATCAAGACATGCCGGATCCGGAGCCGGGCGCGGGCGACGTCCTCGTCAAGGTGGCCGGCATCGGCATAAACCCAGAAGACATGCTCGAGCGCAACGGCGATTTGAAGGATCGCTGGCCGATGCACTTTCCGGCGATTATCGGCCTAGACGTGTCGGGCACGGTGGTCGCGACGGGCGACGGCGCCACCGACCTCAAGGTCGGCGACCGTGTCTGCGCGTGGTCGTACCACACGTACGCTGAGTTAGTCGCCGACAAAGCGGCTTTCTTCGCCAAGGTGCCGGAGACGATGGACCTGGTCGACGCCGCCGCGATTCCGCTCGTAGGGCTTACGGGCAGCCAATTGATTTCCGTCGCAAGCGGGTTGCAGTCGGGCCAGTCGGTGCTAGTCGCGGGCGCGGCGGGCGCCGTTGGTCGTTGTGCGGTCTACATGGCGAAAGTGTCTGGCGCGCACGTAATCGCAGGTGTGCAGCGTTTTCAGCTCGACCAGGCGGATAGCATTGGCGCGGACGAAACGATCGCTCTCGACGATCCGGGCGCCTTCGCGGCGCTCCCGCAGGTCGACATCGTGGCGAACGCGCTTCGCGGGAAAGCGGCGACGGATCTACTCGCGAAGGTCAAGGACGGCGGAACGTTTGCATCGGTGACTGGAGAGCCTGACGGCACCAAAGACTACCCGAAGGTGCGCGTCATCTCGTTCCGTTCGAAGCAAGATCGAGCGGACATCGCCTTCATCGCCGATGCCGTAAACGCGGGCAAGATCACGATCCCGATCGGCCGCCGCGAGGAGCTTAAGAACGCGGGCGCCGGGCAGGCTGCGTTCACGAAGGGTGGCATCGGTAAGGTGCTGCTCATTCCGTGAGTCCGAACTGGAGTCGATAATGAACGAAGTAAAAATCGAGCAAAAGAGCTATGAGATGCCCCCGCGCGAGGGGTTCACCGTCACACATTTCATCACCGTCGCCGACATCGACCGATCGGTTGATTTTTATGAAAAGGTCTTCGGCGGTCGCATTCTGAGCAGAGGCGACAGCAAGGGCGCGTCGGGGCACATTCAGATCGCGAATACGTGGCTCATTGTGAACGTGGGGGGCGGGCCCACCCCGGATAAGCCGTCGGTAACGCTCAGCGCCCCCGCCGACCCGGATAAGGTCAGCAGCTTCTTGAATTTCCGCGTTGCGGATATTCAAGCGTGCTATGAATTATGGAAAAGTCGAGG
>DAIMCN010000047.1:0-19278 GCA_036726365.1 Candidatus Cybelea sp. | reverse complement strand
ACACGCGTCAGGGGTGGGCGATCTTCGCAACGATGGCGATCCTGTTTTTCGTCGGATTTTCGGTTGCATATTGGGCGGAGGCCGCAGGCAACCCGATCGTGCATCAAATGGGTGTAGCGGGCGGCAACATGGAGGGGAAGGAATGCCGATTTGGCGTTTCAGCCTCGTCGCTGTTCGCGACCGTAACGACCGACACGTCGTGCGGCGCCGTCAACTCGATGCACGACTCGTTCATGCCGCTCGGCGGTCTCATCCCGCTGGTAGACATGCAGTTGGGTGAAATCGTCTTCGGCGGCGTCGGCAGCGGCCTTTACGGCATGATCGTCTTCGTCGTTCTGACGGTCTTCATAGCCGGACTCATGGTGGGCCGCACGCCGGAGTATCTCGGCAAGAAGGTCGAGCGCCGTGAAGTCCAGTTCGCAATCTTGGCGGCGCTGGTCACGCCGGTCCTCTGCCTCGCACCGACCGCGGTCGCGGCCGTGCTTCCGGCCGGCTTGGCGACTCTCAATAACGGCGGTCCGCACGGCTTTTCGGAAATACTCTACGCGTTCACGTCGACCAATGCAAACAACGGTTCGGCATTCGCAGGCCTTGGACCAAACCTCTTCTATAATCTCATGACCGGCGTGAACATGATGTTCGGGCGCTTTGCCGTGGCAGTTCCGGCGCTGGCGCTGGCGGGCGCGCTCGCCGGAAAGAAGTCGGTTCCCGAAAGCTCGGGTACTTTCACAACGCACTCGCCGATCTTCGTCGCGCTGCTCATCGGTGTAATCGTGATCGTAGGAGCGCTCACGTTCCTGCCGGCCGATTCGCTCGGGCCGATCGTTGAACACCTGCTCGTTCTCCAAGGAAAGACGTTCTGATGCTGAGTCAGCGACGGTTGGAGCGCCGCCCGAAAGCGCGTTCGTTGTTTGACCGGTCGATCATCGCGCGAGCTTTTGGCGATTCATTCAAGAAACTCGACCCGCGCTGGCAGGCCCGCAACCCCGTCATGTTCGTCGTCGAAGTCGGAGCGGCCGCAACCTCGATCTTCTTCGTGCGCGATCTCGTGAGGCATATGGGAATGTCGGGCTTCGACTTTGCGATCGCGGCCTGGCTTTGGTTTACGGTGCTCTTTGCGAATTTCGCCGAGGCGGTGGCCGAAGGGCGGGGGAAAGCACAAGCCGAGGCGCTGCGCCGCACGAAGTCGGACACCTATGCGCGCTTGCTGCGCGAGGATGGTACCGAGGAGCGCGTGGCCAGCACGAGCTTGCGCAAGGGCGACCGGTTCGTCGTCGAGGCCGACGAGATCGTTCCGGCCGACGGCGACGTGTTGGAAGGTGCCGCGACGATCGACGAGTCGGCAATCACCGGCGAGTCGGCTCCTGTTATTCGCGAGTCGGGCGGCGACCGCAGCGCGGTCACGGGCGGCACGCGTGTGCTCTCCGATCGCATCGTCGTCCGCGTGACCGCGAACCCCGGCGAGAGTTTTCTCGACCGCATGATCCGGCTGGTGGAAGGTGCTCAGCGTCAGAAGACACCCAACGAGATCGCGCTTTCGATCCTGCTCGCGGGTCTTACGATCATCTTTTTGATCGCGGTCGCAACCCTCGCTCCATTTTCGATCTACGCTCATAAACATCAGAGCGTAACGGTCCTCATTGCCTTGCTGGTTTGCCTCATCCCGACGACGATTGGGGGCTTGCTTTCCGCCATCGGTATCGCCGGGATGGATCGCGTGATGCAGCGCAACGTTTTGGCGATGAGTGGCCGCGCCGTCGAGGCCGCCGGCGACGTCGATACGCTGCTGCTCGACAAGACCGGAACGATTACGCTGGGCAATCGTCAGGCGGTCGAAATTATTACGTCGTCGGGCATCGAGGCACGCGACGCGGCGCGCATCGCATACCTCTCTTCACTTGCCGACGAGACTCCTGAGGGCCGGTCGATCGTCGCGCTTGCGCAGCAAGTGGGGGCACGTGACGGCGAGGCTCCGCCGGGCTCCATCTTTGTGCCGTTCAGCGCATACACGCGCATGAGCGGGCTCGATCTCGCGGATGGAACGAAGATTCGTAAAGGCGCGCCGGATTCGGTGCTGGCATGGGTGCGGGACGCCGGCGGCGATCCGACTGCAGAACTTTCGCCCGTGATCGAACGTATCGCTCGTAGCGGCGGCACGCCACTGCTCCTCGCACGCAATACGCTCGTCATTGCCGTCATCTATCTCAAAGATATTCTCAAGCCCAACATGACCGAGCGCTTTAACCGGTTGCGCGCGATGGGGATTCGCACCGTCATGATCACGGGCGATAACCCGCTCACCGCGGCGACCATTGCGAAAGAGGCCGGCGTCGACGACTTTCTCGCCGAAGCCACACCCGAAACGAAGATGGAACTCATCAAGCGCGAGCAGACCTCGGGCAGACTCGTCGCGATGACGGGAGACGGCACCAACGACGCGCCGGCATTGGCGCAATCCGACGTCGGCGTCGCGATGAACTCCGGCACGCAGGCCGCCAAAGAAGCGGCTAATATGGTCGATCTCGACTCGGATCCGACCAAGCTGATCGAGATCGTCGAGATCGGCAAACAGCTCCTCATGACTCGCGGCGCGCTGACGACCTTTTCGATTGCCAACGACGTGGCGAAGTATTTCGCGATTCTGCCGGCGATGTTCGCGGTCGCCTATCCCGCGATGGCCGTCCTGAACGTGATGCGCTTGACGACTCCGCAGAGCGCGATTCTTTCGGCGGTGATCTTCAACGCGCTCATCATCGTGGCGCTGATTCCCTTGGCCTTACGCGGCGTACGGTACCAGCCCAAAGGTGCAAACCGCGTCTTGTTCGAGAACGTGCTGCTCTATGGCGTCGGCGGAATCGTCGTACCCTTCATCGGAATCAAGCTGATCGACATGATCCTTGCGGCGCTCCATCTGACGTAGGAACGAAAGAATGATTAAGCACCTTGGCACTGCGCTGCGCGTCACGATCTTCTCGGTGGTCCTGTTCGGTCTGATCTATCCGTTGGTGATGACCGGGCTCGCCCAGACGATTTTCCCAAAACAAGCCAACGGATCGCTCATCACCATAAACGGAAAAGTCGTGGGATCGGCAATCATCGGTCAGTTATGGACGAAGCCGCAATACTTTCAGGGACGGCCGTCGGCCGCGGGCAAGGGCTACGACCCGACGTCGACAGGTGGAACGAACTATGGGCCAACCTCGAAGAAACTGATCGATTCAACGAAGAACACCATCGCGCAGCTCGAGAAGGATAATCCCGACGCGAAGGGTCCACCGCCGATAGACCTGGTAACCTCCAGCGGCAGCGGAATCGATCCCGACATCAGTCCGGAATCAGCGTACTGGGAGGCGCCACGCGTTGCGAAGACTCGCCACATGAGTCTTTCCGCAGTCGTCGCGCTCGTCGCGCAACACGTTCAGGGAAGAACGTTCGGCTTCTTGGGCGAGCCTCGAGTCAATGTCCTTGAGTTGAATCTTGCGCTCGACGGCCTAAAACCGCAGTAGCCCAGCGCTGGAGCGCAACGAGTGCCCAAATCGATTCGATGATTCCGAACGGCCATGCGCCTTGCAAGAAGCCGTAGATTGAACCGAGAGCGCACGCTCCGGCAAACGCGAGGATAAACCACGGGCTTCGCTTTTCGAGCGCGTACGTAACAAGCATTGCCGTAACGGCAACAACCCCAAACAACGCCAAGGCGCTCACCGCTTATTCTTCCGGCAGCGTTGCTGTTGCGGGTTCGGCGGACGGCATGAGGATAAGCAGCTCTCGCGCGCCGGCATCGAGCAGCCTTCGAGGAAACGATGGGGGCGCCAACAAATGAGGCGCGCGCCGCGCTCCGGCCAGCGCAATCGTCGTCTCGGGGCGCGCGCGCGCGAGCTCGATCAAGCGCCTAGGGACATCATCGGCGACTTCGTCGATCCATTCGATGTTCGTCTTACGCGCTTCGGCGCGCAGCATTTCGACGACCGTCGGATCGATGCGCTGGCGACGCCCAACGACATGTGCGATAGCAAACTCGATCGCCAACCGTGCGGCAATGCGGCCGGCCCTCGCGATCATCGGAAGGTCGATCGCGCGCGAACCGATGGCGAGCAGAATGCGTTCGAATGGTGAAGCGATTCGCTCGCGATGACGTGCGCGCAGCGCTTCACGCAAGGCGAGCTCTCGAAGAGCGAAGAGGTTCTCGGTTCGAAAGAAGTTGGCCAGAGCCGTCTCGCATCGTTCCGGCGGATAGATTTTGCCTTCGCGCAATCGCTGCCGCAATGTTTCGGGCGTAACGTCGATGAGGATGACCTCGTCAGCGAGTGCCAAGATGCCGTCGGGCAGGGTTTCCCGTACCACGGTACCCGTGAGGCGCAAGACCGTGTCGCCCAACCCCTCGAGATGCTGGATGTTCAGCGTCGTGACCACGTCGATCCCGGCGCGAAGAACCGCAAGTACGTCGTGGAATCGCTTTGGCGCAAGAGAGCCCGGTGCATTGGTGTGGGCGAGTTCGTCGATCAAGGCCACCTGGGGTTTGCGTGCCATAAGCGCGTCGCGGTCGAACTCCCGGTACGTGATGCCGTTGGCGCTGACGATCTTCGGGGGCACGATCTCTAAGCCATCGAGGAGCGCCGCCGTCTCTTTTCTGCCGTGTGTTTCGACGAATCCGACGACGACGTCGACGCCCTCGGACTGAAGCTGATGCGCCCGATCGAGCATCGCATATGTTTTCCCGGCCCCCGCGGCCGCACCAAGATAGACGGTGAGCTTGCCGTAGCCAACCCGCAACCGGTCTCCCGCGGTCTGCGAATACGGCGAGCGCGCCGGATTTTGGCCGAGATACGTCTGACTTGCAGCGGCGACAAAGAGATCGTACGGAAGTGGCGTCTTTGCCAACTTTGCGGCGACTTTGCCGTTGGGAAGTGCGACGAGCGAGGCGCGCAGCACGTCGCCGGGAACTTTTGCAGGATCGACGATTTCGTGTAGCATCTCACCGCCGAGCTCGCGGGTGATCCGTTCCAGGGCGTTCGGATCCACGCCCCGCGTCGCCACGACCTCCAAACCTAAATCGAGCGCCTCCGCGATGGCGGCGGTGCGTTTGAGATACGGTACCTGATCGAGGCCAGGGTAGACGAAGGCAGCCGCCATCGACGTGCGGCCGGCTTTGACAGCGGGTAAGGTGAGGTTGTCGACGGTGCGCAAGAGCAGCTCGCGGAGCATGTAGAGCGTCTGCTCTTTGAAAACTCCGTTGAGCGCTCGATCGATATCTTGTTCATTGACGATCTTGCCGGCTCTCACGCGGCTTTGCAGCAGCCGTGGGGAAACGTCAAGCGCGACGACTTCATCGGCTGCCTGCAGAAACGAAAGCGGAACGATTTCTCTGACCGGGTAGCCGATGAGTGCTTCGGCCGTCGGCGCTACCGTCTCAAGGTGCTGGATGTTGAAGGCGCCGATGACGCTAATTCCATGCTGCTTTAGCGCAAGGGCATCCTGCCAACGCTTGGCATGCGCGGCGTCCCCAAGGTTATCGTGAGCGAGTTCGTCGAGCACGACGACGTCGGGCTTTTCGCGCAGCGCTGCTTCGTAATCGAAGTCTTCGAAGATCCGGTCGCCGATCTTTACTTGGCGTGGCGGGAGGCGGGGCAAGCTTCCGGCAATGCGTTCCAGGTCCGGACGCCCCTTCGTTTCGATCCATCCGATGACGACACGTTTTCCGTCCTCGGCAAGCCGGCGCGCGTCTTCCAAGAGCCGACGCGTTTTCCCTGAGCCGGGGGCGCTTGCAACGTAGACGACGAGTCGCGCGCGCCCGCCGAGCTCGCGTAACAGCTCTTCCGCTCTTGCCGCGCGGTCCATTGCGGCTGCCTTCTCCGCTTGAGGCAAGGCGCCCCCGCCGTTTGGCCCGAAACCGCGCGCTGTGGCCTTACTCTGTTACGGCTTAATCGTTGCGGCTTGGATCGTCGATCTGCTAACCCCACAGCTTTTCATTGCGGCGATTCTGCTCAACGGCCCAATCGCGCTTAGCAGTTTGGCGTTGCAGAGAAGGCTCACAACGAACTTAGTCATCGTTGCTGAAATCGCGAACGTCGTTGCCGGGTACGTTAATGGCGTTCAGGCCGGCTATCATTGGGACGGGGTCGCGGTCGGGGACCGGTTGCTCTTGGCTGCATCCTTTGTACTCGTCGGCTACCTGAGCATCAGGACGCAGGAGTTTGCGCGAGAAGCCGGCGTTTCGGCCGGTCGTATGCGGCAGGTCGAGATCGAGAAAGCCTTGCGCGAAGCTACTGGTCGAGTACGCGGAACGCTCAACGTAGAGCTCGTGCAGCGCACGATCACACGGGAGTCGGTCGGGCTCCTTGGTGCTTCGCGGGCGACGCTCATCGCACGCGAGACCCCTTTTGGGCCCCCGCTCGTACTCTCATATGGCGTGGGCGATCCGGATATCTCGGTCGAGCGGCGCGCGCTTTCTACGGAGATCGCATCGTTGGTCGCACGCGCCGACGAGGCGAACGACGTTTTCCACGTTACCGGAAACGACGTTCTGGGGCGGCTCACGCTCGAAGCGCTCGGTGCTAACGAAGCGCTAGTGACGGCGATTGAAACCGGAGGCACGGTGAAGCCCGTCCTCATCGAAGCGGTGAGCGGCGAAAACACCTTCGTTCCGGATGCGCTCACCACGCTGAGAAGCTTTGCGGAGCAGGCGGCAATAGCGCTCGAGCAGGCGCGTCTCTTCGCTCAGCTCGGCGAGCGAAATGACGAGATCGCGCGGCAGAAGGACGAGCTGGCCAATCGCAGCGACGTTATTCGGGACATCGTTTACGCGCTTGCGCACGATCTACGCACGCCGCTGGCTGCGGCGCACGTCACGATGAATCAGGCGCTCGCGGGTGCCTACGGTGATCTTCCGGAACGTTATCAAAGCATTCTGAGTACCGCACTTGCGGCAAACAATGACGAGCGCCGCATCGTCGAGACGTTGTTGCTGGTGGCTCGTTATGAAGCCGGCGAGTCCTCCACCGTACGCGAGAGAGTATCGTGCGGCGAGCTCGTGGCAGGCATCGTAACAGAGTTTCTCCCGGTTGCCGATATCAAAGGTATCGAATTGCGCGCCGACGTCCCGAAAGCGTCGGCTGTAACGCTAGGTGATCCGCATGAGATCCGGCGCGCGATCATCAACCTTCTTGCGAATGCACTGGATGCAACACCGCGCGGTGGTCACGTCGTCGCGCGGTGCAACGCGGGAGACCGGATCACGATCTCCGTGGAAGACGATGGCTACGGCGTGCCTGAGGAGCGCCGCGAGGGCCTTTTCCAACGCTTCGGCGGCGGGCACACGCGTGGAGGAACGGGCCTTGGTCTGTACATCGTCCGGCGGATTGTTGAGAACCATGGTGGAAGCGTCGCTTATGCGCCGCGAGAGCCGCGTGGAAGCACGTTTACGATAACGCTTCCCATTGCAGGATTGAATGGAGCATAACGCGCGCATCCGCGTCGTTATCGTCGAGGATCACGCGCTGACGCGCGCGGGACTGCGCACCGCGCTGCAAACCACGTGTGACGTCGTGGCCGAGGCCGCGGACGGATTGGCCGGTTGGGAAGCGATTGCTCGCGAGCGGCCCGACGTTGCGGTGATCGATATCGGCATTCCGGTAATCGACGGGGTGACCCTCACCAAAAAAGTGCGCGCCGAGCTGCCGGCGACGCATGTAGTCATCGTTACGATGATCGATCTCGAAGACGAGGTGCTCGCGGCACTGGCCGCCGGCGCAGACGCCTATTGCCTGAAAAGCACCGATCCTGGACGCATCGTCGACGCGGTTCGCATTGCCAACGAAGGTGGCGCCTACTTCGATCCGGTGATCGCGCACGTGGTGTTGGCCCGGTTCTCGACCTCTAAAGGCAACGATTCCCGATTCTCGCCGCTGACGCCGCGCGAAACGGAAATTCTGCGTCTTATTTCCGACGGTCGTGCGAACTCCGAGATCGCCGAGAATCTGCACATCGGGCTTGGTACGGTCAAGGGCCACATCCGCGACATTCTCGAGAAGCTCTCAGCGGCCGACCGCACGCAGGCCGCCGTTGTGGCACTTAAAAAGGGCTACATCTAGACCTACGCGCCGAGGATCGTGCGGATACGCTCGCCGGCGCCGTTCTTAACGATAACGATCATGGAGTCACCCGCGTGCAGCGTCGTGTCTCCGGTAGGGATCTCGAGATCGTGGTCGGGGCGATCGACGGCCACGACGACGGAGTTGTGCGGAAAATCAATTTCTGCAAGGCGTTTGCCGTCGACCGGCGACCGCTCCGGAATCGCGACTTTGACTAGCTGCATGTCACCCTTACCGAAGAGATGCATCGTTTCGAGCATCGACCGGTACTTCGACGCATTGACGTGCTCGTTCAGGACGTTCAGAATGAGCTCCGTCGACGAAATGACGATGACCGGATCGTCCGCATCCAATGAGTTGAAGATCAGCTTATTGGCCGGATTGTTGACGCGGGCGATGCAGCGGGCTTTTGACTTTCTCTTCGAGAGCAGCACGACCACGAGATTGTCTTCGTCATCACCCGTATCCGCGACGACGACGTCGGCGCGGGCCACGCCGGCGGCGTCTAACACCAGCGGGTCGCATCCGTCGCCGACCAGCGTCACGTGGCGGTCGATCAGGCGTTCGAGCATCTTCGCTTTACGATCGTCCTTCTCGATGACGACGACCTCATGACCCTGGTTCAAAAGCGCCCGGGTCAGATACGAACCGACCTTGCCGCCCCCGACGATGAGGATGAACATTTCGCTACGCCGTTACCTTCGATCGATCGGTCGTGTCTCGGAAGCGTTGCGCAAAATCACTGATCGCGTCGGGAGCAATAATGGCGCTGAGTTCGTCACCTTCTTGGAGTACTAATTCGGGGGAGGCGACGAATATATCGCGCTCTCCGCGCCGCACCGCCGCGATTCGAACTTTTCCGGGCACTTCGATTTCTGAGACGCGCTTGCCGGCGGCTGCCGGGCCGACGACGGTCGATACCGAGCTGAGTTTGCCGAGATCGAACGTCTGCGTTTCCCAGGGTGCCTTTATCAAGACGTCTCGGATCAGCTTTGCACCCACGGTCGTGGGGCAAACGGTTTGGACGCCGAGCTCGCGATACATTTGGCCTCGAGGCGGATCGTAGATCCGTGCGACGATGCGTTTTATTTTGAACATACGCTGCGCGATCAGCGCGGCCATGATGTTTCGGTTGTCGCCGTTGGTAACCGCGACGAAGCCGTCGGCAGTGGCAGCGCCGGCCCGTTTGAGAACGTCGTAGTCGATGCCCGTTCCAACGACCTCGTGGCCTTTGAACTTCTGTCCAAGACGCTTAAACGCCGCAGCATTTTCGTCTACGACGATGACTTCGTGTCCGTCGGCATCCAATAGTTTCGCGAGTGCGGAGCCGACGCGTCCACACCCGACGATCAAGTATCTCATGCGTAAATATCGAGCTTTTGGATTTTCCGGTTTTACCCTGGTTTTGCGAAGCCCTTGCAGGAGGCAAAGGAGGGTGCCGCGGCGCTGCGAAACCTTCGGAGACCTCGGGGCGTGGCTCAGCTTGGTAGAGCGCTTCGTTCGGGACGAAGAGGTCGCACGTTCAAATCGTGTCGCCCCGAAATTCTCTTCTGCGGATGAGCTCCGCAGAGGGCCCGGAGACCGATTGTTCTCTAATTTTAACTTAGCGGCGCGTCGAGTGCTCCGAGTGGCCGAGCAAGAGTGCCGAAACCATAGCCATTACTACGTCGGCGCGGAGCACCTGCTGGTCGCTTTGCTCGAAGAGCCCGATCCTTCTACCGTAAGCGCGCTCGACGCCGCGGGCGTCGACGTTCCCGAAGTGCACGCCGAAGCGCGACGGGCGCTCGGCACGGGTGAAGAACGCCTCTGGGAGGGGATTCTCATCACGCCGCGCGTTCGGCGAATTATCGCGCTCGCCGAGGAGCGCGCGGCGGGCCGCGAAGTTGGGCCCCTCGATCTCTTTGAAGCTCTGCGTTTGGAAGGCGGCAGCTCGGCTGCCGAGATCTTGCGACGCGCGACGTCCCGAAACACCGCCTCAACGGTGGAGTAAACGACGTGGTGGATCACCTGCAACAAGCCGTGGTTTCACTCGTGGACCACTATGGCTACTTTGGCCTCTTCTTAGGGCTCGCGCTGGGCAACCTCGGTGCGCCGGTCGGCACGGAGATCATTCTTCCGGTGGCCGGGGCGCTGGTTGCTACCGGGCATCTAAGCAGCCTTTGGCTTACCATTGTCGTTGCGTTGGTCGGCGAGTTAGCCGGAGGGTCGGTCGGGTATGCGATCGGCCGTTTCGGGGGTATACCGCTGATCGAGCGGTATGGCAAGTACATCCACGTGACGCACCAGAGACTGCAGGTCGTTCATCGCTTCTTCGAACGCTGGGGGACGTTCGCAATTTTCGTGTGCCGGTTCTTGCCGGTCTTGCGTGGCATCGTGGCAATCCCCGCCGGCATCGCCGAAATGAACCTGGGGCTGTTTTATCTCTGGACGTTCATGGGCTCGCTGATTTTTTGCACGCTCTTGATTCTGCTCGGTAACGCGTTTGGTTCGCACCTCGACGCACTGTTGGCGTTGTTGCACCGTGGCGCGTATCTGTTGCTTGGCATAGCCGTCATCGCAGTGATCGTGACGATCGTGGTCATTCGCGCTCGAGCACGCCCCGTCGGCGCGGGGTGACGCTGCTCCCTACGCTGACGCAGATCCCGGACGCGCCCGGCGTGTATATGATGGTCGGGCGGGACGGTGAAATTCTTTACATCGGGAAGGCGATCTCGCTACGCAGTCGCGTTCGGTCGTATTTTCAAGAGGGCGCGGTGCACCATCCGCGCACGACCGCCATGGTCGAAAAGGTTGCGGACGTTCGAACGATCGTCGTTACGAACGAAGTCGAGGCGCTGATCCTCGAGGCGAATTTGATCAAGCGGCATCAGCCGCCGTTCAACGTCCGCCTTCGCGACGACAAACGGTATCCGTATTTGAAGGTCACGAACGAACCGTTTCCGCGCGTCGTCTTTACCCGCATGGTCCGCAACGACGGAGCGCGCTACTTCGGCCCGTATACCAACGCGCACGGCTTACGTGAGCTGGTCGACTTGGTGCGACTCGTCTTTCCGCTGCGCACTTGCCGCGAACCGATCGATGGCCGGCGCAGGCGACCCTGCCTGCAATACCATATCAAGCGCTGTTTAGCGCCGTGCGTCGGCTACCAAACGGAAGAAGAGTACGACCAAACGATCGACGAGGTCGTGCTGTTTTTGGAAGGCAAGCAAGATTCGCTCTTGGCGCGCTTGCAGCGCGAGATGACCGAGGCCGCGGAACACTTCAACTTTGAATCGGCGGCCCGCCTCCGGGATCGAATCGTGCAAGTGCGCCGCGTCACCGAAGAGCAGAAGGTCGTTTGGAAGTCACGGCTCGACATGGACATGGTCGCGATCGCGCGCGCTCAAGGACAGGCTTGCATGCAAGTCTTTCTGGTGCGCGGCGGCAAGCTGATCGGACAAGAGCACTTCATTCTCGAAGGCGTTTACGAGCAGGCGGATCAGGTGCTGATGGGCGAGTTCCTCAAGCAGTTCTACACCGCACGCACCGCGGGTGCGCCGGAGGACAACGTCGTTTCGCTGGCCCGCATCGCGCGCGACAATCAGGCACCCGTTCCAGAAACGCGGCGCGCCAGCAGAGCGCAAGCCGCCGCCGTGCCGAAGGAGGTTCTCGTCTCAGCGTTGCCGGACGAGCGCGCAACGATCGAGTCGTGGCTTTCCGAGATCAAGGCACAGCGAGTTCGAATCCTCCAACCACAGCGCGGCCAGCGAGCCGAGTACCTTCGTCTCGTGCAGAAGAACGCCGAACAGAATCTCAAGGCGTTTCTAGCGCATCAGGAAGTGCAAGAGACGGCCCAGGCTCGTTCGCTTACCGATCTCGCCGACGCGCTCGAGCTACCAGAGCCGCCGCATCGGATCGAGTGCTACGACATCTCCAACATTCAAGGCACCAATCCGGTCGCGTCGATGGTCGTGTTCGTCGAGGGGCGCGCAAAAAAGAGCGAGTACCGAAAGTTCAAGATCCAGTACGACCGGGGGCCGAATGACTTTGCGATGATGCAGGAGACGCTGCGGCGTCGCCTGCGCTATCTGCGGCGTGAAACGGACCGGACCGAAACGCCGATCGAGCGCGCGCTGGCAAAGAAAGAGAAGTTCAACAAGAAGCCGGATCTGCTGCTGATCGACGGCGGAAAGGGACAGCTCAGCGCGGTGGTCGAGGTGCTAGAAGAGTTGGACATGACCGGTCTGGCCGTGGCTGGACTGGCCAAGGAACACGAGTGGCTCTACCTTCCGAACCAATCCGAGCCGATCGTTTTGCCGGCCAACTCTCCGGCGCTGCACCTGGTTCAACGGATTCGCGACGAAGCACACCGCTTTGCGGTTACGTACCATCGGCATCGGCGCGCCAAATCGATGACCCAGTCGGCGCTGGATGCGCTGGCCGGAGTGGGGCCGGTTCGGCGTAAGCGCCTTCTCACGGCCTTCGGTTCGCCGGCCGGGATTCGCCGCGCCGGGCTCGACGAAATCGCGGCGGTCAAAGGGATGACGCCTGCATTGGCCGCAAAGATAAAGCAGGAGCTCGAAGGAGGGAACAAATCGTGAGCTTATTACTCAGATTCCTCGTCAATGCGCTCGTCCTTTACCTCATAGCGAAGTACGTCCCAGGCTTCTACCACGACATCACGGTCTGGACGGCAATCATTGCGGCGATCGTCTTTGGGCTGGTCAACGCGCTGATCGGGCCGATCCTTCGGTTAATTTCGCTTCCGATCACGTGGATCACGCACGGCCTCTTCTCATTCGTCATCAACTATCTGCTCTTCGTGATCACGATCCGGCTGGTCCATATGTACGATCCGAGCAGCGGCGTAAATCCGTGGCTCGCCGACCTTTACGGCGCGATCATCATGATGATCGTTTCGACGATCATGCAGCAGGGAGCCAAAGAGAGAAGCGCGGCCGCCTGACCGAAGGGCGCCCCCGTCTTCACGAAACCCGAAGCTTGCTTCGGCGTGTTATACTATTGGTCGCATTTTGTCACCCGAGGAAGTCGAGGGGCGACGATGCGGGAACGGCCATGGGGCTGAAATAGGTTCGACAAGAGAGTCCTTGATCGGCGTTAGCAGGCGGAGTTGCGAGCACTCCTAAAACGATCGCAACGGCAATATCTGCCAATCACGAATACGCACTGGCTGCCTAATCTAGGCTAGTCACCGGACGCGGAGAGTCGGCCCGAACCACTCCGCTTTCCGGTCATCAACTCGGGCTGGCACGCGCGCCCGATCCGACGCGCATGCGAGAAAATGGATCTGCAGCGAACGGTAAGCCACGCTTCGGGGCGTCCGTTCGATCAAGACAAATCCGAAGCTGAGCCTGGAGAATGCGCCGCTTAGGCTGCTTGGACTCGGGGGGCAGTACCCCGACAGCTCCACCAACCCCACAAGTTTTCGCAGATCACGTGGTGAGGACTACGCGGAACTCCGCTTTGCCGCTCATCATGCGCGCGTAGGCCCCCGTGGCCTGTGCGAGCGGATACTTTTCGATCATCGGCCGTACACGACGTAGTTGCGCGAAGCGCAAAGTGTCTTCGGAATCGGTTGCAATGCCCGACGCCCAGCCGCGAATGCTGTGCTTGCCGCCAATGAGTTGGCCGGTGGAAACCTCGATCGGGTCGCCCGACGCACCCGCCACGACCATCGTGCCGTTCGCGCCCAGACCGCCGATCAGCGGCGACATCGCTTTGCCGCTAGGCGCGGTAGTGAGAATCACACGCGCTCCACCGAGTTTTTGCAGTTCGCTTGCCGCGTCGGTCGCCAGGCTGTCGATATAAACGTCAGCGCCCAGTTTTTTTGCCAACGGGGCGTTCTCCGGGCCGCGCCCGATCGCCGCGACCCGATACCCGAACTTGTTGGCGAACTGAATCGCGAGATGCCCCAGGCCGCCAACGCCTTGAATGGCGACGAGGTCGCTCGGCAACGCTCCGCTATGCCGGAGCGCATTGAAGGTCGTGATTCCCGCACACATCAAGGGCGCGGCTTCGGCGGGATCGAGCGATTCCGGCATGTGGGCTAACGCTTCCACCGGTGCAACCATAAATTCCTGATAGCCGCCGTCGTAGCTGATGCCGCAAACTTGCGCGTCCGTGCAGTTGATGAAGTCACCGCGCCTACACGCGAGACAGGTCCCATCGTGGCCGCCATGCCAGCCGACGCCGACACGTTCGCCCGTTATCCATCCCGTGACGCCGGCACCGACTTCGTCGATCGCGCCGGCGACTTCGTGCCCTGGCACGCGGGGATAAGAAATTCCGGGGTAGATCCCGTTTTTTGTGATTTCGTCGCTGCGACACACCCCGCACGCCGACACGCGAATTCGCACTTGACCGGGACCCGGCTGCGGAATCTCGCGCTCGACGACTTCGAAATCAGCCCCCGCTTTCGGCACCTGTACAGCCTTCATAGTGTAATGACAAACCCGAACGCTTGAACGAAGGTTGCTCTTCGTAGACTACCTAGTTTTGAGTTCCTCGAGTTCTTCCAAGGTACGGGGCCAATCGGCTTTGAGCAGCCGCGACAAACTGCGGTCGGCAAGCAGCTTACCGCCGGTCTGACATCGCGCGCAGTAGTTCGTTTCGTTATCGGCATAACGGATGCGCTGCACTGGCTCTCCGCAGACCGGGCACGGTTTTCCGTAGCGGCCGTGCACGGCCATGTCTTCGCGGAAGGCCGTAACCTTTTCGGGAAATTTTCGGCGAGCCTCATCCCCCAGTCGATCGATCCACAGCCGCAAGGTCTCCCGCGTCGCCGCAAACAGACGTTGCCACTGTGCGTCGGTGAGTTTGCGCGTGTAAAGGATCGGCGAGAGCCGCGCGGCGTGGAGGATTTCGTCCGAGTACGCGTTGCCGATGCCGCTGAGAATCCGCGGATCCGTCAGAGCTCGCTTCAGCGTCCGGTTCTCGGCGACGAGCGCCTGACGGAACGTGTCCGGCGTGGTTTGAAATACGTCGATTCCACCTGGATCGAACGCCGCGAGAGCATCTCGCCCCACGATCACGTGGAGGGACGCACGCCGCTTCGCGCCGGCTTCCGTGAGTACCAGCGAGCCGTTCGGGAAATCCACTACGGCCAGCGTCGCTCGCGTTGCAGCACCGGGGCCATCGGGCCTCCAGTGCAGGCGCCCCGCGATCATCAGATGCAGCACGATCCAATACTCGCCATCGAGGCCGATCGCGATGCGCTTGCCGAGGCGGCGCAACTCGCGAACCGTGCGGCCCTCGAGCTCCCGAAGCGACGGCTGCGCCGTTCTCAGAACAAACGGCCTCGCTATCGAGATCCGCGTCAGCGGCTGGCCGACAACCCGCGGTTCGAGCGCAGTGATGTACGCGGCGACGTCGGGGAGTTCGGGCATTACCGGGAGTCCTTTCTAAACCTCGCGCCGAAGCGAATTACGATGAAAGGTTCGCGAGCAGCATACCTTCTGTTGATCTTGCCTTTCATAGGGACGCTGCTGCCCTGGATCTATAACCGCGCCGAGCCAAGCCTCTTCGGCCTGCCGTTCTTTTACTGGTATCAGCTCGCGTGGGTGCTTATCACGGCGGCGTTGTTGGGCGTGGTCCTCTACCTCACGCGAGGGCACGACGACGTCTAGCGCGGCACTCGTCTTGATCGCGTTGGTGTTCGGCGTCACGCTCATGGGCTTTGTCGCGGCCCGCTGGGGGCATGCAAACCTCGCGAACCTCGAGGAGTGGGCGCTAGGCGGACGCCGCTTCGGCACCATCGTCTCGTGGTTCTTGCTGGGCGGAGACATCTACACCGCGTACACGTTCATCGCCGTGCCCGCCCTGATGTACGGCGTCGGGGCGCTGGGCTTCTTTGCGGTGCCGATCGGAACGCTCGTGTATCCGATCGTGATGGTCGTGATGGCGCGCTTTTATGGCGTCGCGCGCCGGCGCGGGTACGTCACAGGTGCCGATTTCGTGCGCGATCGCTTCGGCGACCGCGCGCTCGAGGTTGCAATCGCACTCACCGGCGTGGTCGCGCTGATGCCGTACATCGCGTTGCAGATGGTTGGAATGAAGGCCGTCCTGGTGGAACTCGGCGGGGTTTTCGGGGCCGTTGGCGGCCTGCCGGCACTCACCATCGCCTTCGCGCTCGTTGCAGGCTACACGTACACGAGCGGGTTGCGAGGGCCCGCACTGATCGCGTTCGTTAAGGACACGCTGATCTACGTCACGGTCATTGCCGCGATCGTCGTGATTCCGCCCAAACTGGGCGGTTGGCAACATATCTTTGCGGTAACGGAACGCACCTTTGCTACGCGGGCCGCTCCGGCGTCCATCTACCTGACCAAACCGCAGTACTTTACATTCGCGACGCGCGCACTCGGCTCGGCCCTCGCGCTCTTCCTTTATCCGAACCTGATTACCGGCGTGCTGTCCGCCAGCGGCAAGAACGTAATTCGTCGCAATGCCGCGCTGCTGCCCGTGTACGGACTGCTCCTCGGTTTCCTCGCGCTGCTCGGCTATTGTGCGATTGCCGGCGGGATCGTCACGCGCGATACCAGTCGAGTCGTCCCGCAACTCTTTGCGCGTTTCTTTCCCGATTGGTTCACCGGCGTTGCGGATGCGGCCGTCGTAATCGGCGCCCTCGTTCCCGCGTCGATCATGGCCATCAGCGCCGCGAATCTCTTCGCCAGCAACGTCTACTGCGAGTTCTCTTCGCAACGACCGCTGCTGGAGACGCGGATTGCGAAGTTCTTTGCGCTCGGGATGTGCGGTTTTGGGTTGCTTGTCATTTTCGTGATGCCGGTCGCGTATGCAATCGATTTTCAACTGCTCGGAGGCTGTCTGATTCTGCAAACCTTCCCGACGTTCGTCCTGGGCCTGTGGACGCGGTGGTTTTATCCTAAGGCGCTGCTTGCCGGATGGATTTGCGGAATCGCCGCGAGCGCGGCCATGGCCTACTCCAGCCATTTTTCGCCCGACTATACGATCGTTTTGTTCGGAAGCAAACTGACCGGTTTCATCGCCCTCTACGGCCTGACGCTTAATTGCGCCGTCGCTACCGCCACCACGTTGATACTGCGAGCGCTAAAAACGAACCGGGGACTCGACGCCACCGCCGCGGCCGACTACGCCTGAAGACACACGATTAATTTCCGTTAGCTGTCGTCGTCGGTGAAGCCCGCGTACCAGTGCGAGCCGTCGCAGAACGGTTTGTTCTTCGACTGTCCGCACCGGCAGAGGGCGTAGTGTTCCGCCGAGGCCCCGCCGTTCATCGGCTCGCCCTCGAGCTCGATGCCGCCGCGAACGTAGTAGCTGGCATTGTGCGAGACGAAAATCTCCTGTTCGCGCTTCTCGCCTTGATACCGCACGCCGTTGCGAATGAAGCCCAACGCGCCCGACGGACACTGGCGCACGATCGTTTCGATCGCATCCGCCGAGGCGCCGTCGGGCGTCACGAATGGATCGCCTTCGTGATGAAAGACCTCCGGAAGATGATCCGTGCAGTTGCCGAAATGGCAGCACGTTCCGCGATTGTCCAAGACGATGATCTCTTTTGCCTCGTATTGGTCCAGCCGGTCCGCCGTGCGCTCCGGCGACTTTGCGCTGGAGAAGCCGATTCGCGCGTGGGTGCCGTCACAGTACGGTTTGAGATTCGATCCACCGCATCGGCACAGCGCGACGATGGGCCGCACGCGCAGGGTTTCACCTTTGGAGTTGGTGAGTTTTCGCAAATTGCGAACGATGTACGGTCCGTTCGGCTCGGGGCTAATCGTCGTGCGCGCGTTGCGCTCGGCGGCGTCGGAACGAATCGTCATCGCAAACCGCGGAGGAATAAACGGCGTCAGATGTTCGGCGACCGACTCGAGCGCGGCTGCCGCTTCCTGCACTTCGTCCGGCAGCGCCGCCTCTTCCGAAAGCCGAGTCAGACGCGTTGCGAGATCGTAGAGACGCTCCAGGAATACGATCCACGCCGCCCGCCGGTGCGAGATCAAGTGCAGGCTGCGAGCATACCCGAAACTCGGCCCGGCGTGCTTGCCGGGATACTGCGGGCCGGCCGGCAATTTCGCCAACGCCTCGCCGAGCGGACGCAAGCCGGAGGCCATGATTCGCAACGTTCCGCGCGCCAGCAGTCGAAGCTCCTCTTCGCTCTCGCCGCCATGCGCAAAGAAGCGCAGAAGCATCGCCAACATGAGGTCGTAGGCGCTGTTAAACAGTCCCCCCAGCTCGGCGGCCACCGGATCGGTAATGCGATTCGTCCGCGCTGCCGCGGCGAAGCCTCGCGTCGTCGGGTTGCTGAGCAGCGGCCGCGTTGGTTCGAAGGCTCGACCTTCGCGTTTGGCAATCGCCGCCAGCGTCTCATACTCCGTGCGCATCGAATCGAAGACCAAGAAGTGCGCGTCGGGATGCTCTTTCGTCGGTGACTCGCCCTGCTCGATGATCATCTCGATCGCCTTGCATGCCGAGTTGGCATCCGTAACTTGCACCAACTGTTTTGGAAGGTCGAGATATTGCGGATTGGCCTGAACCGCGGGGTCGCCGATGAACAGGCGTTCCGGCGGAATGTTGCGGAAAGCGCTCTCGACCTTGTGATAGAATTCGCCGACGGTTCGAAAGTCGACGTCGAACGGCTCCACGCTGTTTTGCGCCGTAATCGCGGCGAGCCGATCGTAGTCTCCGACGATGCGGGCGTTAAGCTCTTGATAGGCCTGGGCCTTTTCAGGGCTGAGCACGCCCTCTTCCGGCATCTCGTAACACACCAATCGCTCGAGCAGCCCATGCGACAGGGGTTCGAGCGAAATCTCGATGCCGAACGGAAAGGCTGATGGTGGCAGCGGGAAGTTTGACCGCGCGAAGTGCGGGGCACCGCCAACGGCCGTAATGATGTTGGAGACCTGTCCGAGGTGCAGCATCTCCTCGACGGCGACGCCGGCAATCCGCCGCTTCCAGGTGCGAACCGCCTGCAGCTCGTTCTCCGTCAAGCCGCCTTCAGAGAGATCGCTTTTTAGAGAGTAGCCGGCGTATAGATACGCGCAGGCAAGATCGTGCTCGAGTTCGGAGGCTCGCGTAAGAAGATACAGCAACTCCTCGCGCGTCGTCACCGGTGAAATAGGGCGGAGTGCGGGCGAAATCATGAGCACCTCAACTAGACCACCGGATACGGTTGATCGGGACAGGGGTGCAGCGGGTACCCTCGACGCGCGGCCGC
>DAIMCN010000046.1:0-20699 GCA_036726365.1 Candidatus Cybelea sp. | reverse complement strand
CGACGTATCTTCGAAGATGCCCCACGAACTGGCGCCGTCCCGCAACCGTTCGTGTTGAAGCTCGTCTAAAGCGCGAAGAAACGATTGCCGGTCGTGAGCGCGTGCGAGGCGATATTCGATCGTCACGAGCACGGGCCCATCCGCTCCTTCGACCGCGTGCGTGACAACCGGGGCCGGCCACTGTGTCGACGGGGTGAGATCGAGCCGTTCGCCGGTTTGGAGTTTCCAGCGCCATGTAAGGGGGATTGCAACAAGCATTGCGGCCGCAGCGATAAAGAGCGTCGCCTGAAGGCTCGTGAGCGTCGCGACTTGTCCCCATACGGCGCTGCCGAGCGTCAGAGATCCGAACATAACCGTCATATACATCGCAAGCCCACGACCACGTACCCAGTCGGGCAGTGCAAGTTGAGCCGATACGTTGAGCGTCGCCACGCCGGAGATCCACGCCGCTCCCGCCACGACGCTCGCAGACACGGCGACGATTGGCTCGCGTGCGATTGCGAAAAGCACGAGCGCGATCGCCGTGCCGATGCTCGCCGCGGCCACCAATCCATCGGCACCAAATCGCCTCTTCCAGTGGGGCATCACGAATGCAGCGCCCACGGCCCCTAGGCCGATCGCGCCGAGTAAGAAGCCGTACATCGCGGGTCCCCCGCTCACGCGCAGCCGAGCAACGAGCGGGAGCAATGCCCAGTAAGCGCTCGCAAACAGAAAGAACGCGATCGTTCGAACGAACGTCTTTCGCAAGGCCGTGCTATTGATCGCGTATCGCAGGCCGACCCCGACCGCGCTGCCGAAGCGCTCCGCAGGAAGGGCGTCCGCCGTTACTTTAGGTTCGCGCCACCCGACCAATACTCCGATGACGCCAAAGTTGCTGACGGCGTTGATGACAAACGGCGCGGCTATTCCAAGCGGAGCAATGATCGCTCCCGCTAGCGCCGGTCCAACCGCTCGACTTAAATTGAAACCGACGCTATTCGCAGATATGGCACCGGGAAGCTCCTCTTTGGGCACGAGACTGGGAACGACCGCCTGCCATGCCGGCGAGGTCAGCGCTCCGCAAACGCTGACAAGGAACATGAACCACAGGAGCGAGATCGGTGTAACCCAGTTGAAGCACACGTACGCCGCAAAGATGCCGGAAAGCACGGCGGTCGCACTCTCACCCCAGATCAACAAGCGACGCTTGTCGACAATGTCGGTAAGTGCGCCGGCGACCATCGCCAGAAGAAACAGCGGTGCGCTGTTTGCTACTTGAACGAGCGAAACGAGGAACGCATCCTTCGTAAGGCTCGTCATGAGCCAGCCCGCGGCCGCACTGTACATCCAGCTGCCGATGTTTGAAACGATCGTAGCGACCCAGAGCATCGCGAACATTCGATATCGGAACGCTGCAAGCGGCGATGCCCCGGTCGAGCGTTTTTTTTCGGCCACTAGCCACGCTCTACTTGGCGCCGCGCGCGGCGACCTCCCCATTCTTCTCGCTACAGACGATCGCGTCAAGAATCGTCTCCCTCGGCGATTCTCGCTTGATCGCGAGCGAGGCATCTTAGCAACGACGGCCTCGCGATCGCGAAGCCGTGTACGGGGTAGCGAGCCAGTTGGCCTCGCGTTGTAGCTCTTGTAGTGGTTTGCCTCTGCTCCGGACGTTACTCCGTTACCGCAATGCCCAGTGGCACGGAAAGCTTCGTGGCGCTGCCGGCGATCGTTTGGATTGGGGCAGCGTTGCCGCTCGCAGTCGCTGCGAAGACAAGGATTGCGTTCGATGCCGGGTTCGAGACGAAGATGTCACCGCTCGTCTTGCTGACTGCGAGTCCGAAGTTGAAGCCGTCCCCGCCGTCCAGCCCGGTGTTCGACCCGGAAATGGTGCGAATCGGCGCCACGTTGCCGGTTGCTCCGGCAGCGAACTCGCTGATCGTTGCCGTCTTAGAATCGAAGACGTAGACGTTGAGCGAGGCGTCAACGGCAACCGCGCTGGGAGCTGCCAGCCCGGTGTTGCTTCCGCCGATCTGCGCTTCCATCGTGCCCGAGCCCGACGGGAAGCTGTCGATCGTTGCCGTCGTGCTATTCGCGACGTAGAGAAGGTCATTGCTGTCGATGGCTAGGCCGCCCTCGTCGGAGATCGTACGCTTCGGCTTGGCTGTGCCGCCGCCGCCCGAGTTGTTGGCTCCGCGTTTGAAGACGTCGATGACGCGGGCGCCCTTTGTAAACGTCGAAACGAAAAGTTGGCCGGTGCTATCAAACGCTACGGCGTTTGTCTGACTGGGTTTCGCGAACCCCTCGATCCCCGTTAAGAAATCGCCGGCCAGCGAGAACGTTTCGACCCCGAACTGGCCGCCCGAGTTGATGTTGCCGTCCGCAAAGCCGATGCCTTCATTTGAGCTAAAGGCGATGGCGACGGGTCCACCGTTGTGGTTCGTGATGACCGAGCTCGGCGCGACGTTTCCGTTCGCGGACTCGGCAAACTCGCTAATCGTCCCACCTGTGCCGCCGCCTTCGTTGGCGACGAGAATGAGGGCCGTCGTGGCGGCCTTGCGGACGCCGTCCTCACGTTGGGCTGGAACGGAATAGTGAGTAATGCCACCGCCGCCGGAGTTACCGGAGTTACCGTTCGGAAAGGTCATTGGGGTCGCGCCATTCTGCGCGCCGGAACATGCTGCGAGCGCCAACGCGAGGCTAGCGCTCGCAACATGGTGAGGCAATTTCATTTGATTTCTCCTGAAAGGTGATATGTGTTTTGTGGTGCAGTGGGTCTGTTGACGTTGTGAGCATGAGGTAGTCTCATAAGAAAAGTGTGAGCCCAAGTCTGAAGAAAGTGTAAATCCCAATCAGAAGAAAGCCTTAGTGCTACTTCTGTAGTGAATGTTCGGTGACGGCATGAATCCATCGATGCGCTCGTACTTTACACTTTATTAATATCGAATCCGTAGAGTGCGGCAAAACACACAAACTCTCGGAGGATTCATGTCTAAGAGACTCAGCGCCCTCGCTGTTACGTTTGTCGCTCTCGCGCTCGTTGCGTGTGGAGCGGGCAGCGTCGGCGTCGGCAACACCGCACTCATGAATGGCACCACGTACTCCCTTCCCGCGGTCGAATCGGATTTGGCAATGACTGCTACCGTTCCGAAAGATACCATCGGCGAAGAACTCCCCGAAGAAGGCGTCGGATCGATTAAATCGTCGGTATGGAAGGCAACGTTGGGCGGATTCACGCAAACGGAACGCACGCAGTCGCTAGCGTTCCCTCCCGGGACGAAGATCACGATTCACAACCTGTCCTCGAGCGTCGCGCACACGCTCGACGTGGTCAAAGTGATCTCCGGGCCGCCGGCCGTTTTCCCGTCGAAGCCGAACCTTTCGATACCGGCGAAAGGCGACGGCAAGCTTGACGCCGGTTATGCAAGCGGGCCGATTAGCCCCGGCAAATCGGTCACGGTCACGCTAGTCAAAGCCGGCACCTACGAGATCGGCTGCGCCTTCCACTATGGCGAAGGTATGCGCGACGTGCTCGTTGTTAAGAGCGGCGCGAAGCCCGGGCCGCAAGCGACGCCGCCGAGTCCCAGCGGCACCGCGACTCCCTGGCGCTAACCGCGCGAATCGAGCAAGATGACGAGCGGCTGATTTCTGATGCGTGGAAGCCGCTCGAACCATTTCCGCTGGCTGCTCGAGCCCGGGAAGCGGCGGGAACGGTGGCACGGTTTGTTCTCAGCTCACGCGTGACGACGGCAGCACGAGCTACCTGAGCGGCGAGAGATGCTTTGGTTCGTAGAGGCCGAGCTTGTCGCCGCCAGGGAGTTCAAGCGTCGTCACCAAACCCCAACCCCGGTCGGCGACTGGTGTCGTTTTGATTCCCTTTTTCTCAAGCTGCTGTACCGTCGCGGCGAAGTCGTCGCAGATCAGCCACAGTTCGTGTTCGCTGTCGTCTTCCGTCTCATGGACGGCGAGTTCCGTCGGCGGTGCGGCGAAGAAGAGCCGCCCGTTGCCGGCGTCGACGTAGCGCAGGTCGAGCACGTCCTTGAGAAAGTCGTACATCTCCTTGGAGTGCTTGGTGTAGAAGATCGCGTGGATGCCGGTGATCACTCTGTCCCTCTTCCCTCGAATTACGCACGCTTCGCGCGCTCCGCTCGGCATGACATTACTACGGCGCTGCGCAGCGCTCCGCCAGGGATGACTTTAATTAGGATCTCTTCTATCCGGTTTCGCCCGAAAGGCCAATCTCGTCAACACTCTTCGCGCGATTTCGATGGTGGAGATGAGGGGGCTCGACCCTACCCCTTACATATCGTGCAAGGAAGTCAGATTAATCCGTAGCCTTGGACCCTGGATCGCCGACTTCGGGGATTCTTCTTTCGCGGGATCCCGCTGAAATATGTCGCTGCGATATGAATTAACCTGCGGCCGCACAGCGCCGCGTAACCGACCGAACGTTCAGGCGCGGACATTAGCGTTGAAGCGCTGGCCGGATATGACTGGGCGACCACGGACATGTTTCCGAGCTTCGGGATGCCGAGCTTTTAGCCTCAAGCGATCTTAGGATGAAGTCAGCCGAGAGCCGCGTTCCACGAATGCGTTGAGGCCGCTAAGTTTCGGTCTGTCTCTCGAACCGGGTCACGTGGTACCTCCGAGCCAGTCGATGGCTTGGGTCTTCCCAATTAAATTCATAGAGATCCGTCGGACCACCTGAGCACCGGTCTTAACTTAATGCACGTCACTTTGGAGCGGGCGAACCGTCGGACCAGTGGGACACCGGAATAGCGAGCGTTACCGGCTGGTATGGGCGAAACCCGGCCGATGGAGGAGGCGCCAGGATCGGCGACCCCTTGAAGCTCGCGGCCCAGGTGGCCAGTTGGTCGTACGCAATGAACGGCATGACATGCGGACGCCACGGTCCGTCGGCTCCGAGTAGGTAGCCGTTTTTCGATAGCATGAACGCAAACGAGGCGGGAGCGGGATCGGTGAATTGGTGGTCGGCATACCCCGCTTTCGCTTTCGCCGCAATCTCTTCACGAGTATCGCCGGCGATCGCCCACTTCGTCAGTGCAAGGTAAAACGGGAGTACGCTTCGCACGGCCGGAGGATTGAGGCATGCTGGCCCGAGACCGTGCCAGTTCCAGAACTCGGGGTCATCGAACCCCGCCGTCCACGAGCGTCCGACAACGCAGACCCAGCCGTTGGTGCCCTTGACCCCGACGACGTAACCTTGCTTCGTGAAGACGAGCACCCCAGCATGAGCGGAGATCGATGACGGTCCTGCCGAGCGAGCCAAGGCGATTTCCGCGGCAGCGCTGGGCATCAGGTACTTCGCGATCGGCGCCATCGTCGGGTAGGGGTTTGGCGAGGGGACCTGTCCGAACGCTACCGTGGAGAACGCAAGCAAGAGCGCAGTGGCTACGCAAGCAAAGGCGATCTTCATGGGGCCTCCTTAATTAAGGCGAGCGTTGCAGAGATTGGCGAGGCCGCAAGCGGTGCGGAATTCCGAGCGCAGCAAGAAACGAGGTGTGCATCATCATCGTCAGTGGCTCGCCCCTCGCGTTGTTCGACGCAAAAAGACCGTTGGAGCACCGGGCATGGACTTCTTTGCATAACGCCGCTTCGCAATGAAATGTGACGGGGAGCCCATGCTAGCTAAGAACAACTTGCGATCGTGGCTCTCTTCGGAATCCTCTGAGCCGCGCCGTCGCGTAGACTCCGTGGTCGACGCTTTCAGCGCTCCATTCGGGAACGAGGGAACCAGTTGGTTTCGACGTCATTTAAAGCGGCCGACGCTGAAATCGGTGCGGCCGACCTTCTCGTCGCGTCCGGTTAGCCTTAGGTCGACGGCTCTTTCGCGACGGTCAGTACGGCCTCCAAACCGTTCATGTCCGCTTTGTTCGCCGCGGAAAGCGCGATCGGATGGGTACGTCTGACGTGCGTTGGAGCGTCTTCGAGCGAGTCAGGCGAAGCTGCCGTCCAGTAAAACTTACAGACTTTCGCGATCACTAATTTTAGCCCGGGACCGCTTCACTTTCACGGGCGCGCGAAGGGGTCAAGCGACTCGATTACTGACGCACCGCACGGCCTTTTCCTGCGCGCACTACTCACTTACGGGGGCGCTGGATCGCTACGCGGGGACGCGCACGCGAGCTTAGAAAGACTATCGCTTGCCGCGCATACACGGGGGCACCGCAGCGCGAGGCTACATGGCTTGCTTTAACGACGCATGACGCCGCGGAGCCTAACACCCTCGCCTTTTTTTGAAGCAGGCTTGCGAAGACGCTGCGACGTGCCACCCTGGCGCGCTGAAGCAACCCTCGCGCGACTGTCGCGCCGCACACGCCCACCCCCAACACGCGCGCGGGCACGCGACGCAATCCGCCACCCCTCTCGGGGCGTGACGATCCTCGCGCGACTCTCTCGCGCCGTACCCCCGCCCCAAACACGCGCGCGCGTGCGCGACGGCAATGCACCACCCCTCGCTGCCCTCACCAGCCCTCGCACGACTCATTTCTAAAAGACGATACGTCTAAATTCCCAGCGCAATTCTTTTAAGCACGACGCCACGCGCAAACGACGGCGTGCGCCTACCCGGTTACGGTTCGGGTAGCGTTAGCGGGGACAAGGAGTTACGGCCCAAAAGCCAACGCCAGGGGAGCGTGTACGTAAATGGTGCGTAACGGCGATTTGTGGCCTGGGGCGTAGACGCGGACAGCATCTCTACCGGTTAACCCATCACAACTTCTTGGGCAGTTAGCCACGTAGAGATTTCCGCTGGAATCGAATGCTTCCGACATTGGGACGAGCAGGTGTTGGGATATCGTTCGGATCACCGAGCCGTCTTTTGCGTACTCTTTTGCGACGGCATACGCGGCGTCGCGCGGCCTCTGTTCTAGGGCGTAGAGATGGCCGGAACCGTCCCACCTCAGCGCGTAGGCAACTCCGTAGGTCGTCGGGATCGAGCGATGCGGAGAGGCGGCGCCGGGAGCGAAGACCTTGATGCTACCCGAGCTGTACTCACCTCGCTCACTCGTGACGTAAAGGTCTCCCGAGTTACTGAACACCAAATCACTAGGCAGACGGACGTGGATTTTCCGTAGGACTGATGCGCTGCCCGGTGCGTAGACGGTAACCGTTTTGCCTATGTAGTTAGCTACGAAGAGTTCGTCTGACTGATCGAAGGCAAGCGCCGTTGGAACGTCCAGCCCTGCGGTGATCCGTCGCAGCACTTTCGTGCTACCCGGAGCGTAAACGGCGACGCTTTCCGGCTTCCTGTCCGCCCCTCCCATTATGACGTAGAGATTGCCCTCATGGTCAAACGCCATTGCGCTAGGGGCGTTCACACCTTGGGAAATAGTTTCGGAGGGCGAACTGCTGCCGGGTGCATAGACCGTGATCGTAGCTGGTCCCCACTTCTTGCCATGGAGGGCTTCCGCGTTTGCCACGTAGAGATCGCCGGAGCTGTCGAACGCCAGGTGTACGGGATTCGACACGCCCTCCGAAATCGTGCGCATCGGTTTTGTGCGTCCCGGTGCATAGATTTTGACGCCGGAACCAGCGTTGAAATACCTGGTCGAAAGAACGTAGAGGTTAGGGCCTTTCGTCTTCGCTTCGGACGCCTGCGGCACGAACCCGCCGCTTCGCATCATCCCGCCCGAGGCGCTGATCATCGGCTCCGAGCCGCCGCAGCCGGTGAGAAATGTAGCAGCAGCGCTGATAGCGAGCGCGAAACGGGCGATGCTTTTCATGATCCGTGCCCTCCCGAAAGCCGAACGGCCCAGCTCTTAACGACGTTCGGCGCGACGGCCCTATAACCCTAAGGCCGCTAAGAACGTCAGGGGCGCCGGTTGGCGTTGTTAGCGGTCCTAGACCGTTGGCGCAACCCCAGCACCCCTCTAAGACATGACGACCCTCGCGCGGCTCGGGCCGACGACTACCATTTGGGCTGTGCGGCAGCAGACTCGAGATCGTGTTCGGTGATGTTGCGAATCAGCGCGGAGTGGGCCTTCGGCGGGCGCATATCTATCTGGCCGGCGTCGAAATCGAACCATCGATCGCGCAACTGATTGTAGAGTCTCACGATTGCGTGGCCGTCGGGGAGCCCTGTTGCGTAGTACGCGCTGCCTTCAACAACCGCTGGAATCTCCAGATGGCCCGTCCAGTCAGAACCTGACCCCCGTAGCGAGTCGCGGTCAGGAAAGACAATCGCCACTCGCCAGCCTGTAGAAGGGAGCGTTCCCGATAGCATCGCTCGTGCGTCGCGAAGGACGACGCCCTTATACCCCACAGCCACGAGGTGCCGCGGATGATCTTTCAGCACCGTTACAAAAAGAGAATCTCCACACCCGGCATTGCTTACAACGATTTGATAGAAACCCGGAGGCAACGAGAAGCTCAAGTCGCGACTGATGGGCATCGTTGTTGCGGGCCAAGCCTGCTGCAAGGCTAAGCGACCGCTCCACTCAATCGCGTCAATGGAGGGTTGGCTTACGTTCCCAGCATTCTTTGCACAGTCCACATACTCGACCCACACGGGCACGGTATCATTTGCTCCGCAAGGGATCGGCACGACGGCGACGGCGGCTAAGCTAAGCGCTGCCAAGCCGGATCGCAGCTCTGTTAAGGTTCTCATTGACCTTTCTCTCATAGACCCTGCGATGCGAATCGATCGTCGCGCCGAAATCTACCACCCCTCGCAGCGGCACCGATCGAGCGCGCGACGCAACAGCACGCTAGAATGTTCGGCGCTACGGGCCGGCATCCCTAAGTCCGCTAAGAACGTCAGGAACACCGCTAGCGTTCGGCGGTCTTAGCGGACGGCGCAATATACACCCCCTCGCACCTCGCCGGTCCCTCGCGCGACTCTTTTCTCGGACGCGCAGCCGCAAAAAAATTCGAACTGATTGCTTAAGTAAAACCAACGGGCCCGCGGCTCGCGAAGCCGCGTTGTACCCCAAAGGCGGGAGTCGGCAAAAACAGGCCGTGCTCGCAATGCTTTGAGCGCCACGTTTTACGGCGTTAAGGAGTAGACCGTGCCGTCGCCGTTCGCCCCTCCGTTCTCGGTCGTTCCGTAGAGCATACCCTTGACCTTGATGAGGCCTGCATACGGTTCTTTACCGTCGCCCGACGCACCGAAGCTGTGAAGCACCGTTTCCTTACCCAAGAGCTTGATCTTGAAGACCGTGCCGACGTTGTTTGCGCCTCCGCCGTAAGTTGTTCCGTAAAGCGTGCCCTTCACGTTGACGAGGTTGCCGTACGGCTGTTCGCCATCGCCCGAGAAATAAGGGCCGAAGCTGTGGAGCGCCGTTTCCGTACCGGACGTTGTGATGGAGAAGACCGTTCCCTCGCCGTTTGCGCCGCCTCCTTGCTGGGTCGTGCCATAGAGCCTGCCATCCACGTCGAGCAGCCCCGCGTATGGATTAGCACCGTCTGGCGGTGCACCGAAGCTGTGAAGCACACTTTCATTACCCGAAGGCGAAATCTTGAAGACCGTACCGTTGCTGTCTGCACCTCCACGATAGGTTGTTCCGTAGAGCGTGCCCTTCACGTCGATGAGGCCCGCATACGGTTCTACGCCGTCCACCGAGCCGCCGAAACTGTGAAGCACCGTTTCCGTGCCGGACGTGCTAATCGAGAAGACCGTTCCGTCGGCGTGCCGGCCCCCGTATTGGGTTGTCCCGTAGAAGGTGCCTTTCACATTCAGGAGAGCCGCATCGGGTTGTTCGCCGTCTCCCGAGCCGTAGTTGAAACTGTGAAGTACCGTTTCCTTGCATGACGGTGTAATAGAAAAGACGGTCCCGTTATTGTGCGCACCGCCAAAACCCGTCGTGCCGTAGAGCGTGCCCTTAGCCTCGGTGAGACCCGCAAAAGGAGTTTCACCGTCGCCTGAAGCGCCGAAGCTGTGGACTACGGCTTCGGTGCCCGAAGGCGCGATCGCGAAAACAGTCCCGCCGCCGTATGCGCCGCCGCCGACGGTCGTACCATAGAGTATGCCATTGACGTTAACGAGACTCGCATACGGGTCTACGCCGTCTCCCGAGCCGGGCTTGAAGCTGTAGAGCAGCCCGTACGTTATAGTCGGGCGCGTTAGCGTCGTGAGTTCGGCGTGCGTTGCGTTCGTGGAAGCCTGCGGCACCGCACCCGGCGCGCCGATCGGCGGTTGCGATCCGCCGCAGCCGGCGAGCATTGCAGCAGCGCTCACGCTTAGAGCGTAACGGCTCAGGAGTGTCCGCATTTCCACCTCCGGTAGCCGAACGTGTCGGCAGCTTACAAGGTTCGGCGCAGCAGCGCGATAACCCTAAGGGCGCTAAGAACGTCCGGAGTTAGAGGCTGTCACCCGGACTGGCGCGGCGGTGCGCTGCTCAACATCCTCGATGGTGGCGCCGCCTAGGTACCGGTTCGTCATGGTCAAGCTACTGTGACCGAGCAGCCGCTGAAGGCTAAACGCATCGCCGCCTCGCCGAAGAAAGAACAGCGCCGACGTATGCCGTAGCGTATGCGGGCTGCAGCGTTTGTCGCGTATGTTGGCACGTCGGCAGCCTAGCTACCGTCTGATGCGCGTGACGGCGGTTCATCGGCGTACCATCTTGGTTGACGAATACGGACCTTGCGCGGAAGTCCTTGGATTCGCAAATTGCCAGGTAGCGCATCAGCGAGCGGGCCGTCTTCTGCCCGAAGAATACATAGCGCTGCTTGTCACCTTTGCCGTTGAGCAATGCGCGACCCCCATCGACCTCTAGGCGGTCTACGGTAAGGTCGAGAGCTTCAGACACCCGCGCTGCCGTATCGACTAGAAAGCGTACCAACGCTTCGTCTCGGCGTGGGATAAACGATGTTCCCCGACAAAACGACAAGATCGCGCGTACCTCATCGACCGACAGCGTGATGATGAGCGCCTGTGAGTGCCGAGGCTTGCGAAGACCAGCCGCGAGATCACCGCAGATGCGTTGCGCGTCGCACCACCGGAAGAACGTCTTCAGCCTTGTCGTCGCGGCACGCAGAGTAGCGCTGCCAGCGGTACCTCTGGCCAGCAGGAACTGCCGAAGATGCTCCTGGGTGAGTGAGCCCAGAGTCAGATCGCGGCCCTGCGCCCATTTCACCGGCGGCTCTAATTGGAACTTGTACGTGGCTATCGTGGCGGCGGTGCATCCGCCTATCTGGCGATCGAGAATGAAGTCTCGTACCGCAGCGTCGAGAGTTGACCCCTTACCTTGCATTTTTCATGTTCCCAATCTCATCAGAGAGGGGAACATCGGATGCCAGGCGCATTTCGCCGAAAAAGTCAATGCGCGACGACCTTTTCGGGCCGCCGCCTGCATCGTTGGTGGAGATGTGGGGACTCGAACCCCAGACCCCTTACATGCGAATTAAGTTGAGCACGAGGCGCACTGCGACAATTCCATAAAAACCGTGCATTATTGTGCGCTTCCGTACGCCCGCGTAGGGGTCATAGGTTGTAGATAGGATGTAGCGGAGTTACCAAGATCTACATTGGCGAACAATGCTGCACGAGGATGGACGTACGCCGGAGAAACCGAGGCGCCGCACCCGCCTCATTCGTCCACAGCGCAGCGTTGGCTTCAGCAGTGGAGCGCATAGTACGCGGTGTGGTGCGCCTCAGGTTGGCTAGAAGCGCGGCGTAGCGCGCTTCTGGGGGTTCGGCCGGGGTAGATCGTCTACAGCGCTAAACGGACGCCACGAGCCTGCGATGCCCTCGAAGACACGACTTCACGCAGCCGCCCTCCGAGTGCCTTCGCGGTTTGAGGTGAGAGGCGCGCACTGATCCAGCCCGTTTACGAGGTTCGGGCCGCGCACAGAACGCAAATGTTAGCGAGAAGCTCGACGCGCGCCCAGGACGCTCGAGCCCCGGTCACGCTGGAGCCGCGTCCAGACCGCTCGAGCCCCGTACGTAGGGTGTCACGAAGCTCGACGGGCTTCAGAACGCTCGAGCCACGTCCGTCGGCGTCACGAAGCTCGATGAGGTCCAGAGCGCTCGAACAACGTCCGTCGGCCTTACCGAAGCTCGATGAGCTCTAGAGCGCTCGAACCACGTCAGTCGGCGTCACGAAGCTCGAAGAGCTCCGGAGCGCTCGAGCCACGTCCGTAATGCCCGAGCAGCTCCGGTCGTCCCGATCCCGACGGTGGACCTCCTCGTAGACGCTTGCGTTGCTCAAGAACGATTGACATAAAACCCTCGTGGTCCGTTCCCGGAGACTCGACTAGTCCGCGTCATTTCTCGCGCTGCCCACGACGTGAATGGATCGCGGCCGACGCCGACAATTGGTCGCATGCGAGAAGCCTTGGTTTCGCCCGTAGCTCCTGCTAGGCTGAAACTATGCAAAGGCAGACACTGCTATGTTGAGTCCAAAAGCTCGCCAGTTGCTCCGATGCAAGGCAGACACGCGCTTTGGCCATCGGTGCCGCGCTTACGTGGTCGCGGGGCTTGACGTCTGCATCTCGCATTCACTCTGGCGCTCGCGCGGCCCAGGCTCCAAGCGTCCACCGATCCGACGCGGTCGACAGGCCTGCACATGCGAGGCATACGGCTGGCCTCATCGACGCGGATCTGGAGTTTGCTGCTGGCCCGACCCACCGCAGACGCCCTGTGCGACCCCTTCGGGCACACGCCGCTCTAGCAGCCTCAAAGCCGAGCAACAGGCGCAGATGGCTGAGCTCCATCAACTCTCCAAGCGCCGTGAATCAACACACCCTGAGCTTCACGAATGGGTCGAACCTGCTGTCGTCTGCGTCTCCAGAGTGATCAGAGCACCACGCTACTTCTAGGCCCAAAAAAGTCGCTACGCATTGTCATCGAGCACGGCAGCCAGTCAAAGCCAAAATGACGTGACTTTAGCGCGCGCGGCGCACGACGAACGCACGAAGCGTGTGCACACCCCGCGCCGGCGTCTGCTTACGCGCGCACGTAGCCGGGCAAGCAGGCATTTGAGAACACGAATCACGCCGGATGATCGCAAGCTCGAAGTGCGTATATTCCTTGCCGCCTTAGCGACTGGAGCGTCGCTAAATGGAGCCGCAAAGGTAGCCGGGCTGTCGGAGCGTCGAATCGTGAGATGGGTGGCTTTCAACGGCTTCCTACCTGCAGTTCAGGACGCCCAACGTAAAGGGCAAACTGCTAAGCGCGACCCCCTTGGTCAGGAGGCCTTTTGTGCCAGCATTGATCTCAGGATTGCGCTGCAGGATCGCGACTTACAGCGCTCCGCAGACCGCTACGCCGGCGGAGACCGCGACCGCCTCCATGAGATGTGGATAAGTGGCGAACTAATGGCCATCTACGAGCGCGCAGCGATCGCGAATCTGCGCCGGTGTGGAAAGCACGATCTTGCCGACCACTATGAGCGAGCTCTGGCCGCGGCGCCACCGCCGCAGCCCATCGACTACGTCGGCGAGGCGCTGCGCAGTCTTGGCTCGGAGTGAGCGGTCGAGGCCGTTCTCGAGAGCGGCTCCCGAGCGGCGTGGATCCGGCTCTAGCTCGCTGGCGCGAGTCCGTCACAGTTGATGGCCGTCGGTTTAGCTAGCGATAATGAGACTTCTCAATACCTTAGCGGCCCACGCTGATGATCTGGAAGACCGCGATGGCGGAAGAGTTTCACGTCCGTAGGCAGTCTCGTAATTAGCAGCTCGCGATGCTGGAGCACGATCGTACGCCTGAGGCGAGTCGAGCCTCGACGGGCGAGTTGGGCACCGTGGCGCAGGTTTGCACGGTGGAAGCGGTTGTGCGCTCTAGTGGCTCTTCGAGCGTTCCGTACTGCGCCGAGTGTGCTTTTCCACTCAAGCGTTCTAGACGCGCTCGGACACCTGGAGCCGCTCGAGCGCTCTGTTGACCGTTCGAGCGTCGAACCTTTCTGGACGCGCTGGTTCGCTCCAGGCGGCTGGCGTTCTGGTTGCGCTCGAACGCTCCGAAGGGACTGGCCCGTCCTGGCACCTGTTGGAGCCGAGAGGCTGCTCGCACGTTCGCAGAGTCTGTTCGGTCGCGCTGCGCTTTACGTCACCATTAAAGTGACTTGTGCTCGATCGACACGATCAGTCGGCGCAGCTTAGCGACCGATCCGGGTCGAACGGGAACGCCGCATTGGAGGTCAAGGGGGAGTGTGAGACGCGTAATCTCGGCGCGAAGTCGAGGGGCACGTCGCCGATTTTCCGGACCGCCTCGCGCGGGCGCGATTGTTCCGCCGAAGCGCGGCTGATCCAGCCCGTAATATCTCTAACGTCGCATCCTGCTGAGGACGAAATCCCACGTTTTGCGGCATTTTACGATGCGCGCCAAACGATCTGCGGGCGCCGCAACCCGACGACCAGCGGTACGCTCGGGTGATACCACCCGCGCAAGGCGCCGCCGCCGGGCTGGCCGCGAGGGCGTGCGCGTTCGAGATCCCGTGGCGAGAGCGCCCGCGCCGCAACCACCTCGACGGTAGCGCAGAGTTTTTGGTAGGCTGCATTAAGGTCCCGGGCTGCTTGTGATTCGGAGGGATGCGATGCGGCGTTTCGATCCAGTTGCATTCGTCGAGAGGCACGGCGTGGTGCTCGCGTCGGCGCGCGGGCCAGTGCCGAGCATCGCCGAGGCGATCACCGGCGAGCCGATTCGGGGAAGCGGGTGGGGGCATGCGCGTGGCGGCGAGATTTTCGCCGCGCTCGAAACGATTGCCGACTCTCCTGAGGTACGTTGTTTTCGTCTCGTCGACGGCAAGCTCACTTTCGTGCATCGCCGCCTGTGGCCAGCGGTGGTGCGGCTCGCCGACGAGATCGGGCATGAGCGGCTCACCGCGATCGTCCAGAAGCACACGCCCTCGGGTGCGCACAAGAACATCACCACACCGTTCGCGCGTTGGGTCACGCCAGAGCTGAGGCGGGCGGCACGCCTGATGTCCATCGAGGAAGCACGTGCGCGGCTCGGCATATCGCAGGATCGTCAAGCCGTACTATTTCAAGGGCATCGAGCCTGATGTCAGTGATTCAGCGCTTTTTGTTAGCGATAACGACCCTTCTCGACACCCATCGGCGCTGCGCACGGATCAATCTACACGAGGGTTCTTTTGCCGGCGCCGCCGGGCCGGCCACCGGCACCCTCGACACCCAACCTGCCTGTGGCGCACGGAGGAGTGCGCAACGAGTAATCCGTGGCCGAGACTGCGAGCGCGCACCTAGCCCTCTGCCGGTGAAAAAATCGTGTGGCCGCCGACTCCAACGCAGAGCTTACATTTGCCCTTCAGTACCCAGACTCGCGGCGGTCCGAATCGGAACATCTATTCGCCTTCAGCAGATTGCGCGATCGGCTCGGCATCGACGGGCGATCGCTGGCTAGACAAACGATCCGCAGACATTCATAGCGGTCGCGCGAGCCGCGCCGGTGGCACAGGAGAGACCAGCTCGCTGGACCCGGCGCCCATTTGCACGACTCATAGTGTGATTAGGCTAGCGGCCTAGGAATGCGTCCCTACGGTCTGGGCAAGGCTGAGCTTGGCGGCTCTGCACCAGGGACTTCTGGCGGCGCGCCGTCAACTGACGCCCATGGGATCAAAAGCCGCATTCTTAATCGTCGCTTCGGTCGCGTGTGTCGTCGCCTTGGAAAGTCCTCCAGCAGTCCGAGCGAACTCGCTCTCGATCGTCTAACCGCCGACGCCTCGGAGCGATACCGTCGAGACGTATTTTGGGACATCCGTACCCGACCCGTATCGATGGTTGGAGCACACGCAATCGCCCGACGTGAGGCGGTGGCTTTCGCTGGAGTCGGCGATCACCTCAAAGAGCCTGGACGCTCTTCCGAATCGCCAGGCATTACGCTCCATGCTGCTGCGGATGATGTCTGCGCAGTTCGACGGCGTCCCCGATAGAGGTACCTATGCAACGATCTTTTCCCGTAATGTCCAGGGAACGTCGCAGCCAGTCCTCATGGTGGTCCGCAACGGCCACACTTCCGTCTTGCTCGATCCGAACGCTCACTGGCGAGGATCCCGGATGGTGCTTGCGCAGTGGTTTCTCTCACCCGACGGACGTAGCGTTGCATATGCAACCAATGTTGCCGGCGGCGGCTGGCTGCGCTGGCATACGTTGAGTACGAGCACCGGCACCGACGACGTTGGCACGGTTGTCGGGACTCCCGACTGGGCACCCATTTCCTGGGCCCGGGACAGTCGTGGCTTTTACTATGGTGGGTATGGTTCGGAGGCGGAGCGTCCCGCGGGCACGCCGATCGGCAAAGGGTTTGCGGCGTTTTTCCATCGCGTAGGCACCCTGCAAACACGGGACCAGCTTGTCTACGATCGCCCCGACCATCCCAACTGGCTGCCCTACGCCAACGAGAGCTGGGACGGCCGCTACTTGATCCTTGGCGTCGTCGAAGGCTCCGGCAGCGGCGGGAATCTTGTGGCCATTCGCGATCTTCGGACGCATCGCAATCGAACTATGCTCCTCCGTTCGCTTGGGGCCGCTCAATATAGCTATGTCGACAACGTCGGTCCGGTGCTCTATTTCTTCACGACCAACCAGGCACCGCGGGGAAAACTGATTGCTATCGATCTTCGCCGGCCATCATCGGAGCGAGACGTCGTTGCGCAACAAAAAGACGTGTTAGAAAATGTCACCGCGGTGGGGGGTACCTTTGCCGCGCTCTATCTTCATGACGTAACCTCGCAGCTGAAAGTGTTTGGACGCTCCGGTGAACTGCTCCACGTCGTCCGTCTTCCTGGCCTTGGAACATCGAGCGATCTCGTAGGCCAGCCCAGGAACCCCGTCGCGTACTACACGTTCTCCAGTCCAACGCGCCCATCCACCGTGTTCTCCTACAATACGCGTTCGAACACGAGCACCGTCTATTCGCAGCGCAGTTCGCCGTTCGATCCTGCCCAATATGTCACGGAAGAGTTGTTTGCGGTCTCCACTGGCGGCGTACGCGTTCCCGTCTTCGTCGCCCATCGGCGAGGGCTCAGGCTCGATCACAACGCGCCCACGATGCTGACGGGCTATGGCGGTTTTGGTGATCCGTACCATCCAGTATGGCAGAACGTCAGTGCAGCCTGGTTGGCCACCGGCGGAGTTTTTGCCATTGCTTGTGTGCGTGGGGGCGGCGACTACGGCGAGGAGTGGCATCGTGCCGGTATGCTGGCCAAAAAGCAGAACGCGTTCGACGACTTCGCAGCCGCAGCCAAGTTGCTCATCGATCGCGGCTTTGCGTCACATCAGACGCTGGCGGCCTATGGGTACTCAGGTGGCGGCCTACTGGTCGGCGTCACGGAAGTGCAACATCCAGATCTGTTCACCGCGGTCGCCGAAGAAGCCGGTCCGGTCGACGTCCTGCGCGGCTACACGTACGGCAGCGAATCGGCGTGGGTCGACGAAGTGGGATCGCCAGTCGCAAGCCCTGAGCAGTTCAGATGGCTTTACGCCTACGCTCCGTTGGTAGCAATACGCAAAGGTACAGATTATCCCGCGACGCTAGTGATGACATCGGAGAACGACGCCCGTGTTTCGCCGGCCCATTCGTACAAGTTTGCCGCTCAACTTCAATGGGCGCAAGCCAGCCCCAAACCAATTCTGCTCTACGTCGCCTCGGGACGGGGCCACATCGAAGGCTCTCGTGCTTCGATCATCGATACAATCGCAGACACTGAGGCGTTCCTGCTCAAATATACGACCGGGAATGGAACCGCCTCCATTTAGCCCTTGAAGAAAGTGAAGGGGGTAATCGCTGCCGTCGCTCGAGCGTCACGTTGTCCGGAAGTCTTTGAGTAAACTCCGGCGCGAATGTACGGGGGTCGAGGGCCTTGTGGATAGGCGTGAGCGAAATACGAGGCCTGCGTGGCCATTGGCTTCTAAGCTTAGCTTGCGATAACTCCACTTCTCGAACCCACCAATAGCACTGGCCGCCGTCAGCCAGCACGCGTCGCGGGGAGGACGCCGCACAGATTGATCCACGCGACGAGGGTCCCCCACGCCGTCAGTTCAGCAGCAGCGGGCGAAGGGTGCGCGACGCGTAATCCGTAGCGGCGACCGAGTGCGCTGCAACCGGCCCACAGCGGTGAAAAATTCGTATAACTCTGCCCGGTGTTTTCGCACCCGCCCGGACGCTTGAATACGAGAATCGTGTGTCCGCACGGAGGACGAGCGCCTGGCAAGGCTAGGTTTTGAAGCCGCTGGCCGAAAGTCCTGAGCGTTGGCGGTCGGCCTTCGGCATTTGCGATTTCGCCCCCGACCGGACGCGTTGCAGCAGATGGTTTTTGTTGATGATGTCGAGCGGATGCGCTGACCGAAGAGAAACTGGGGCAGCTGGTCCGCTATACTCGAACTAACATACTTGACGTCTCGGCTTGCAAGCGGTGGAATTGAGACTTGAACAAGCAGCCGCAGACCCTCCTCGAAGCCGTCCGAATCTTCGCCGACCCGGCCGAGGCACATCGCTAGTTTTGCGCGGGTCCGCCGGCCGTTCGGATCGCTTGCCCGCGTTTTGGGTGGCTCCGCGGACGCTCGGGCGATGGCCGGATGTTGGGCGCGGTGATTCCGTCGTCACTGCAACGGCAGTGCACCATTTGTGTCGGAACGATCTTTGAGGACTCACCGATCGGCTTCGACAAGGGCGCAGACCGGGCGCCGCCTGACCACGCCAGAGGCAGACGAAGGGATAACCGGACAAATCGCCAAGAATCTGCACTTAACCGGATTCGCATACCCGAATCCGTGAAAGGCGGAGCCCCGATGCCGTACTTTGGTGAATCCCGGTTTATAGAGCTTATTGAGCGCGAGATACCTCCCGGATTCTTCATCCGGCTCGCCGAGGAATATGAGCAGGACTACCTGCACGCCGAGGAATCCGCCTACGAGCGGTACCCGGAGGCGGAGGCGCACGATCTGGCGCCCTACGATCGACGAGCCCGCTGTGAAGTCTCGACGACGTACGTTGCAAAGCAGTTCGCTCACCGCGGCATAACCGCTGACCCAGCCTTAAACGTCAGTCTTTCCAACTACCACCGAGAAGTGAACGGCGGGTGCGTCGTGCTCACGCAATCTTTTATTCGGCAGCAGGGCGACATGGTGCGCCACGCCGACTATCGGGATTCGTTGGTGCGAAGTTCTAAGATTCCGCTGCTGCAAGAACCCGAATTCCAAGCGCCCCCTCCGGGTACCCGCATCTACGGCGCCGTTCTCCACGGTTTCAAGCGTGCTGGGAAGGCACTAGTCGTACCGCAACTCGGGTTTTTCGACCTAGCAATCTTCGATGCCGAGGATCGCGAGCACTACCTTGCCGTCTACAACCTCGCGAAGCGCTACGCTAATCAGGACATTGATCCGGACGATCTGAACGCAATGTATCGGCTCGAGCCCGAGTACGTACGCAAACCGAGTACACTTTTTCGCGAGTATCGTCGCCAAGCAGAGAACGAATGAAGCCCGGCACACAAGGATTCGTTGGCGAGCGCTTGCGCGAGGCAAGGGAGGCGCGGGGACTTACGATTACTTCACTCGCAGAACTAACGACCATCTCGAAACAGTCCATTTCGGACTACGAGCACGGCAAGGCTACGCCGCATCCCGATCACTCAATCGCCCTTGCCGATAAGTTGAACCTGCCCATTGCGTTCTTCCTGGACGAGTATTCGTACGAAGATACCTCTCCGATATATAATCGCTCGATGGCGTCGGCCACCAAGGGTCCCAGAATCAAATCGCGACGGCGATACGATTGGCTTAGACGAGTCGTCGGGTTTCTATCTCAATACGTCGAGTTTCCCAAATTGGACTTGCCAATGCCGCTCACCGCTGAGCATTCTTCGTTGATTCGTCCAGAGGATATTGAGGCAGCAGCCGAGCGGGCTCGTATACACTTCGGTTTGGGCGTGGGGCCAATAGACAATATAACGTGGCTCCTTGAAAATCATGGGGTTGTCATCGGATTAGCGTCCTTCGGTTCGGCTTATTTAGACTCGTTTTCCCAGGTCTGTTCGGATGGGCGAGCTTATGCAATAATCAACGCGGAGGCTGGTTCCGCAGTACGCTATAGATACGACCTTGCCCATGAGCTAGGTCATCTGTGTTTGCATAGGAACTTGGACCCGCGTCAGATTCAGGCTGCTGCGATAGCGCCCGAGATTGAGCGTCAGGCGAACGCATTTGCCGGCGAATTCCTGATGCCTTCAAAAACATTTGCCAAGACGTTTCGTGCTATAAATGTGGATGGCCTCAAGCCCACAAAGCTGACTTGGAAAGTGTCGATGCAGGCGGCATTAATGCACGCTCTCCGCCTCGGTCTAGTTACGAAAGAGCAATCCGAGCGAATGTGGCGTTCGTTTGCGGCGAGAGGCTGGCGCAAAAGCGAGCCGTTTGACAATGTGATGGAGCCCGAGCAGCCAGAGTTATTAAGAGGCGCGTTTGATGCTGTGCTCCAGAACGGAGTCACGCCTGCAGAAATATGCGATGCTCTTCCTTTCACCGCGTGGGAAATAGAAACGCTTTGCGGTTTAGAACCCGGAAAGCTCGGCGCAAAGCCGACGGTAGCGACTGCCGTTCGCCTCACTCCGGCCCCTTCAAGGCAGCCCCAGCGCCCCGATCGCGTTCGTGAGCCAAAGGGCGACGTAGTCGCATTTCGGAGGCCGGATCGCAGCTAAAGCATTTTGGGAAGTCCACGGTTAAAGCGGACTCCATGGATGTACAAGGTTGGAGCGTCTGGAGTGACCCCCGCCGGGGCTAGACATCCGATAAGCGAAATGATCGCTAGGAAG
>DAIMCN010000045.1:0-21285 GCA_036726365.1 Candidatus Cybelea sp. | reverse complement strand
GAGCACGTGGCTTGAGCCTTACCGACTATGTACGCTCCGCTGCACTGCGCGGTAGTGGTACTACGTTACTGGCCTGCCGTCGGAGACCACCGATCGACACAGCGATCCCGGTCCGCCAGCTCACCGGCGTGGCAGCCGACCTGCGCCGCTTGATTGCGCTTGCAGAAGCGATTCGCGCGATTCCCCAGGACGAGGTCCGCCAGTGTCTCGCTCAGGTCGTCATAGCCATTCGGGAGTTGGCCGCATGATTACGAAGTCCGTCCCGGCGCGCGCACACACTCGGACCTTCGCCGTCGGCGTCGACTACATTACTGAACACACGCACCAGCGCGCCGTCGCGGCCGCCGGCGTCACCTTCGAGGGTGGCGTCACTTACGCGAGCGCGCCGGAGAAGGCGGCATGGGTTCACCTGCGCGCCGTGACATCGGTTGAAACGGCGGCGATTGAGATGGAATCGGTCGCGGCTCTCTCGAGCCGTTGCCGCGATCCGGTCTATCACCTCATCATAGCCTACGCGAAACACGAATACCCAACGCGCGAACAGGTCGTCAGCGACGCGGAGCGCCTCATGAAAGCGATCGGAATGGACGACCACCAGTACATCCTTGCCGCGCATAAAGATACCGATGACTTCCACGCGCACGTAATCGCGAACCGCGTCGGGCCGGATGGCCGCGCCAACGACCTCTGGCACGAGCGGATCGTCCGTGAGCGCGTCGGCGCGGAGATCGCAGCGGAGCGCGGGTGGGATATCGTTGCAGGGCGCCACAACCGCGACATCGTGCAGCGGATCGAGCGCCTCCACGATCTTCCAGCGGAGCCGGAACGGCGGCTGAGCGACGTCGCGTACCGCCGACTGCGCGAGCGCGGGGAGCCGCTGTGGCAGGACGTCGCACGGCCGTACATTCTTGATGCCGTGGGTCGCGCGCGAGACTGGAATGACCTACGCCAGCGCCTTGGCGCGCATGGAGTCGTCCTGAAGCTCGTCCGCCGCGGTGAGCGCGTCCAGGGTCTCGCGTTTGCCGAGGGCTTCGATCGCACCGCGCCGGGCTGCGCCGCGTCACGGATTGACGCGCGTTGCGCGATCTCTGCGCTCGAACGGCGCTTCGGTCCGTTCACGCCGTCATGTGAGCCTGCTCCTAGCATTGCCCGAGGCCAGCCATGGAATGACACGGCTCGTCCCACGATTCTTGCAGCCGTGGATGCGGCGAACTCCTGGGAAGATCTCCGAAAGCGACTGGATCAGCACGGCGTTGTTATTAAGCTCGTCCAACGCGGTGGTCGCGTGCAGGGTCTTGCATTTGCACAGGGCCGTCACCCCGATGCGCCAGGCTGTGGAGCGTCTCGCATCGACCCCCGTTGCAGGAAGGCGGCGCTTGAGCAGCGGTTTGGCCCCTTCCCGCTCGATGAGCAGCAACGGCAAGAGCAGAGCCGTGAAGAAGCCGTTGACGGAGAAGCGCGTCAGCGCAATCAGACACTGCGCGATCGTGCGGAGCACGAAGGCGGTAGCGATCCCCGCTGGGCATTGCGCGAGGCCAGCCGGATTGCCGATCATGCTCGGATGCACTCCGCGTATGCGGCATACCGCGACAGCTTCTTCGCTGAACGGAATCGTGCGCTCGAGGCTCGCCGGAATACAGCCTGGGAGCGCGAGCGCGCGCAGCGCCAGGTCGAAGCTCGGCGCCGGCGCGAGGCGCGGCAGTTGCTGCGTGCCGTGGCGCGTCTGGGTGCGCGTGGTTTCTTGGCGCGTCAAGTAGCCTATTGGTCGATTGACGCAGTGATCGCACGCCGGAGAGCGCAAGAGCACGATGTTGCGCGCGTCCGCTGGGAAACAACGAAGATCGTATTGGCATCGGAGCGACGGGTATCGCGACAGGAGAAGATCACGGATTATCGCTCGTTTGTCACCGAAAAGGCGGGCGTCGGGGACCCCGCCGCGCTACGCGTGCTCGACATGCTATCGGCGCCGGCTCGCAGCCAGGAACGTGCCGCGCCAATAGCCGAGCCGCGTCGGGTGAGCTTCAACGAAGTGCGCGCACGCATCGAGGTTATCCGTGTGGAGGAGGAGGTACGCTATGAGCGCTCGCGGGCGGAGCGCGCGGGCTTGCAACGCGTCGCGCAGCCCCCTGCACTCGACGATCTACTGGCAGCAGAGCGAAAGCGAATTCAGGAGCAGATCGCCAACGCCACGGAATTCAGCGACGTAGAGCGCGCTCGACTCGCACAACTTGCCCAAGAGAAGCGCTCTTGGAATCCTCTCGCGCGGGCAGTAGCAACGAGAGCTCAGGCAGAGCTCCGCGATGCGCGTCGCTCGCGTTACGATTCCGCAGTCGCTGAAGCGATGCGAGAGTTTGAAGAGCGCGCCGTTCCGCAGATCGCCAAGCGCGTGGCCGCCGAAGAGTGTCAGTACCGCCACTTTGCCTCCACGTCGCTTGACCTTGAAGCGCAAATGCGTGACGCGCGTATGGCCCTTCGCGACCGCATACCAAAGGTGGAGCACTGCATGCACGTCCTTGAACGGGCTGGGGTTTCGCGGCTTGATGACTGCAATATCAATGCGAATCTCAAGCAGCTTTTAGCCGCTATCGATCGTCAGTATCAGCTCCTGCCCGAGGCTGTGCGACGCGACATCGAGTATGCCATTCGCAGTGAGCTGCACGGGCGCGCTCGGTCGCGTGAATCGATATCGATGGGGGGCCGATAGTGCTCGGCTTGACCTATATCTTCGCGACCGCCAAGCCGATCTCAATGCGCCGGCTTAGCGTGCTCTTTGCTCTCGTACTGATTTCAGCTACTCTCGTGCTTCGCGTATTGAACGTCAGTGCGCCACGCGGGGCGCTATTAACCGCAAGCTTAGTTACGTTGTTCGTTTGGAGCGCTCCGCTCTTGAAAATAATCCATGCCACGGTAAGCCGTCGCGCGCTATCATTGGATGCGCTCCGGCAGGTCTCAGGGTTTGTGTGCTGGACTTACGGATTTGCAATCGCTGCCGTCCCTATAGTTGCAGTCCAAGCGATTCTGAACCCAACGCGGGGTCTTCATCTAGCACTCCCTCGATTGTTAGTGATAGCTGCCATCGTCGCGCTTGCGTCGACCATGTTCACTACTCGCTTGCAGTTGTCACGATCGCGTGGCCGAGTTGCCAGCGGCCGCTGTAGGGCTCGAAGAAACGACTTGTCGTTACGCAGCATCTGTCGCGCCCGTTTCTAGCTCTGGCCGATGCCCTAGGCCCGTAGCTCGGATGCGAGTTGACGAGCCTCATGGAGCTTTTTTCGAGAACGCGCAGTTCTACACGAATAGGCCCTCACGAGAACTGCAGGCTAGAACGAGTAGGCCTGTCGGAGGCGAGAGCCCCAACCGGGTCGGCGTCGCACCCGCTAACCACTCCTGAGGTCGGCCACCTTATGCTTCGGCAACGTGGAAGACCACGTTCTCGATGATTAAGGCGAAGTTTGGGAGCTACGTTCGCTCAAGGACGCTAACGGCGCAGATCAATGAGGTCCTGTGTGAGGCCCTCTGTCATAATCTATGCTGTCTTGTGCAGGCATCATATGAGTTTCGTGAGGCAGCCTAGGTTGGGAACTATCCGAAGGGGGAGTCGGTGGCCCGCTCCCCCTTGATTTGTCTTGCCCGCCCTGCTAGTGCTTAAAGTGCTTTGAAGTTCTAACGAGGGAGGCCACAATCGACTTTTTGCGCGATTTGCTGAGTTTGGCTACGCTTCGGCCGGTTGGCTTCGGCATGGCAGCCAACTGCTGATCTATATACTCAACTGCGAGGCGGCGCGCTTCGTCTTTGCTCATTCGTTATTCTCCTCTCGGTATTGGTTTTCCACCGTATCCTTGCTCGATGATGTAGTCGCAGAAATCCTTGGCCCAGTACAACTGCGAGATACCCTTTTCGTCGAGATACGCCATGAAGATTTCGTTTCCCGCAATCAGCTCCACCAAAGCATCGTGGAGGTCATCTGGTCTAATGATTTCTTTTGGCGAGATCTGCTTGTCGAGATAGTCCCGGGCATTTTTCAGCATCGTCTCCCACTCAGCCTTGTGCTTTATATAGAACTGTGGGAAACCTTTGCTATCGAGACGCTTTTTCTCGCGGAGAGTCAATCCCATCTTTGTTGCTCCTTACAGAGACAGCGTGGCGATCAAGCCATACGCCCCAATGGCAATTGCTAACGCGATTGTGGCTATGAGTAGATAATGCGCTAACGGATCGCTCGGCACCAGCCAGTAAGACGCGGCAACGATGGCCAAGGCTAGAGCGGCACAAAACGGAATCAAGCCAAGCCTGGCTGCTCGCCTATAATGCGCCTGCCGCGGATCCGACATAGCCGAAGTTATTTGAGAAAAGAGGAAGCCAATAAAGACAAGGAGCAGGCCAGCGAGCGAAACCGCTCCCCCGAGTACGGCCGCAACGGACGCATCGTTGCTCGGCGATATGGACGCCGCGACGGGCATCGTTGCAAGCATTCCTGAGCCGTTGCGCGGCTAGGATTCTGCCACCTGCTTGGGTTGCCAGGGGATTAACCGAAAAGGACTAGCTCAAAAATGGTCTTTCCTGGAGGGAGAAACCTTGCGCCAGGTCGTATAGGCAAGCTCCCGTGAGCTCCTATGACATCGTTGAGAGACGCGATATTGAACAAGCGGCAAGTCTTGGCCACTTATAACGGTTACTACCGCGAGATGTGCCCTCACGTTCTTGGCAGAAAGCGCGGGCGAGCCCAGGCGCTTTTCTATCAATTCGGCGGCACGAGCAGCAGCGGCCTAGCGCCCGCGGGATCGATGGATAACTGGCGATGCATTCCCGTGGAGCGCCTTGAAGGCATTACGGTGAGAGACGGGGATTGGTACAGTGCCGCCAATCATTCACGTCCGCAAACCTGCGTAGACGAGATCGACGTTGAGGTCGCCTTCTGAGCCCACCTGGTTCTTGAAGGCGGCATATTCCTCGGCGCGCTCTATAGCCCGGGGACCGGTAAAGACGGCTATATAGACGATGCCATCGTTCGCGTAGTCGATGCCTTCGACTCTCCAGGATTCCTGATCCAACCGATCCCGGATAACCTCATATTCTGGCCTCATGTTGATTCCTCACTTATGTTGGGTGCAAGGTAAGGGTCTTCCCCAAACGGATTGATCGACTACGAGCGGGCGCTCGATCCAGCCTTCCCTCCATCGCCTTTTTAGAGGCAACCGTCGGGATTTATGGGTTAAAAGGGCAAAGCCCGCGTCTACGGCGAGATCCCGATCCCCGCTGAGCACATCCGGCGCCTCCCGTCAGCGTCGCGGGACGAGTATCGACGTCGGAGTACCATCGCCAGCGCAGCGCATTCCTAGTGTACCCGCTCGGCCTTCGAGCCGCGAGATTTTGCCCAAGTCCACGAACGCCCGGCTAGGGCCACGCCGCCGACTTCATGGATGCCTGTTATTTGGAAGCTCACATAGTGCGATCGTGAGCAGGGGATGGGTGTTGCTCGCGGCTCATAGCAGTCAAAATGCAAGCCGACGCCGTGGAATCGCTGCCATGGCGTCGGCTTGGTGACGAAAGGGCCGCCAGCTTCTATGGTGTCGTAAAGGAGATGGTACCGTATGGCGAGATTGTCGGTGACTGACAATTGTGGTCACCGATAGCGTAAGTCCATTGCTGCAGGGTAATGTCTACCTCGCCGCTACTGGTACGCTTGAACTTTCCTTCGTTACCGCTCTGAGTCAGTGTACCGTGCGAAGCTCCGCCCGTAATAATGAAGTGGTAGGTCTCGCCAAACTCCCCGGTATTACATGGCTGGTCCGGCGGCGCAAACATGTCACATGTGTCGCCTATGCCGACGGTCCATGTTCCATTGGCGCCGGGCGCAATCGTGATACCACTGGCTGGGCAAGGACCCATGTTCGCCTGACGTACATGCGATTGGCTGTTCGATGTGGAGACATTCTGGCCCGTTGGTACGGAACTGCTCGAGCAGCTCGCAAGCACGAACGTTAGCGTTCCTAAGGCTATGACTCTGAGGCCAACATTGCTCACTTGTCAAATCCTTTCTAGCGTTACGCTTAAACTGGGTTAATGATCATATATTTGGGGTCGAGAAATCGACGCGTGAACCGCAGAGCTCCAACGCACCATCTACGCTAGCACGAATGGCTATCACAAACAACCGGATAGTGGCCTTAAGTTTGAGCGTTGTCGGCTTCTAGACGTGCAACCGGGCCCTCGCATTCCTAGCAGCGTCTGCTCGCAGCGGCCCGTGGTGTACCGCGCGGCTAGCGTGGCATCGCCAAAAGCGATACCGCTTAAGAGCCTTGTTTGCCGCCCCAACACGCGCGCGGACCACGACTTGTCAACAGGGTGCTCAAGGCGCCCGCGAGCGATACAAGTGTTCGGCTTAAGTGCCGCCGTAAGCGATGTCGCGCTACGCAAACCAAGCGGGCAAGCCATCGAACCTTCGAGAACTAGCAGCCCACCTTGGCCGTCGTTCGTGGGTGTGCGGGTGTATTTGAAGCGGGCGCAGATAGCAAATTTTCGAAACCTTCATGCACTCGACGTGACTCTTTCCGATAGCGTCGTGATTCTAGGTGAGAATCGGGTCGGCAAGAGCAATTTCATTTTCGCGCTGCGGATCGTTTTGGATGCCTCCCTAGCGGATTCGGCAAGACAGTTGAAGCTTACCGACGTTTGGGATGGGTGCGACTTCGCCACCACGCCTGAAGTGTCCATACATTTGGACTTTTGCGATTTTGCAGGCGACGCGAATCTCACGGCAGTGCTAACGGACTATCGCCTGGCAGGTGACCCAACCATCGCGCGGATCAGCGACGCGTTTAGGAAGAGGGCGGAGTTCAAGGGCGATGCTCCTACCGATGCAGACTATGAGTTCGTCGTGTACGGCGGTAACGACGAAAATCGCCACGTCGGAAGCGAACTGAGACGGCGCACTTGCGTCGACGCTCTCGAGGCTCTTCGGGATGCGGAAGGAGACCTTGGCAACTGCCGTCGATCGCCACTGCTCGAAGACGCCGTAAGCGTTGTCCCCAGAGCCGATTTGGACGCAGTGGCGGAGGGCGTGGGAGTGGCGACCAAACGTCTCTGCGCTCTCGAGCCCATCAATATGCTCGAAACGAATCTTCGCGATCGTCTTTCCGAGCTGGCCGGTGCTGCTCAAGACGTCGATCCGCGCCTCGGGTTCGCGCCGACCGATCCTCTGATACTATTCCGCTCGATCGGCGTCTTCATAGACGGCGGCGAGCGAGGCATTTCCGACGCAAGCTTGGGCTCGGCCAATCTTGCCTTGATGACCCTAAAACTCGCGGAGTTCGACTGGCGACAAGGAAAGGGTGAACGAGACTACACGCTAATGAGCGTCGAAGAGCCGGACGCGCATCTGCATCCTCACCTTCAGCGCCGCGTTTTTCAGAAGCTGTTCAACGAACGGCACGACGAGCGACGTAGCATCCTCTTAACGACGCATTCGCCGAACATCGCAAGCGTCGCACCGGTGCCTTCGATCGTCGTCTCAGAGCGACGAAGGATGTCGGCACGAAAGCTTATTCCTTGGCGACCCTAAACAAAAGGCCCCGTACCCTGCTTTGCTGTTGTCGGCGTTTACCTCGACGCGCACCAGTGCGTTCACTTGAGTACCTCCCTAATTTCACCTCGGCGTCCGCCCTAACGGTTCGACTGAAGTCCCCGCGTGGCGGCGCTTCCTAGCAGACCATCGGACGTGTAAGCCGAGAGGACCCGGCGGTGCGCGTCCACGACTCGGCGGTGCGTTAACTTTCTAGTGGCCGACCGGCTAGCAAGGAGCGGCTAGTCTACCACCGAAAGGGGGCAACCGGTCGCAAGGATTTCCGGCATTCGGTTGACCTCTCAGAAGCCTGCGGCCGCACCCAGGACTGACTTTTCACGGGGGGTCTGCCAATGCGCCGACGTTTTGCCGGGATCCTAATGTTTCTTCTTGTTGGGCAATCTTTGGGTAGTGCAACCGCAGCCGACACGCCCGCCGTCGCCAGCCAGACACGTCTACAGGCTAGGGTGCCTCGGGCAACGGTAGCCAGCGTCGATACCTCTGATAGCCCGCATCCCAGAGTCCACCATGCGCCTGTGCCTCGGCGGCCGCTTCCCGACTACGCGGCGCGGAAACGATACGCAGCGCTAGTTCCAAAAGCTCATGGGCTCGCCAAGGCAGAGCACGTCGCTCTCCCGATCGACTTGACCAGTTTGCATCACGTGGGTAGCTGGAAGAAACTCGGCGGCGCCCGAATTGGGATGCTTAGTGGCGCATCTCAAAGTGCCGGACCTGCCGCCTTACCAGCCTCGGTCACAGGCATCTGGCCCTGGTGGACTTACCAAACACGTACTATTCCCGGAGTGGGCACCGCGCTGGTCAATGTTGTCAATCTCAATTTCCTTATTGTAGAGCAAGACGTTAGCATTCCGACGGGGGAAGTTGATCTCGCCTTCGGTCGTACGTACAACTCAGAATCGCTGCACGACGCGAACAATGACGACAATTCGACTCCGTCCGTATTCGGCAATCGCTGGACGAACAACCTCGACGTTCACTTGGGCTGGTCCTCCACTGGTCAAAATACTGGGATCGTCAGCATTTACACTGCAGATGGCGCTCGAGACGATTACAGTTGCGAGATCGACATCGTCGAGACGTGCACGTCCCAGACGACCGGAGTTTACGAGCTATTGGGCACGGCTGATCTCAGCGGCGGCGTCGCCTGCCAGTTTCAGTGGACCAAAAAGTCCGGGGTGAGCTACGTGTTCAATGCCCCGTACGCAGCCTGTGGGAATGGTCAAGGATCATATGGGCGGTTGTTACGGATTTACGGGCGTAATGACAATTTTTACCTCAACCTCGCCTATACGTGGAGCCCAAACGATAGTAGCGCGGAAAATATCTCGCAAATTACGGTTACCCACCAGCCCGACGGCAAACAGTTGACGTTGACCTTCGCGCAAATCGCCGGCACAAGCATCACGGAGCTCTCGACGATTACAACGCCTGACGGCGAAACCGTCAACTATCACTACACAAACACTGGCGATCTCGATGAGATTGACAAGCCCGGAAACAATCCCGTGATATTCGGTGGTCAACCGTTGCCTACGCATTTCTTGGATGGGAACCCGATTGCAACCGGCAATCTCCCAGAGACCTACGACATCGAAAATCCGGGGCTAATGGAAGTCTGCGGCCCTCGTGCGGCAATTTCAATTATTGACACTTATCCTAATAATCCAACCGATGGCGCCTGCGTCGATTTCGACTACAATAATCATCTGCTTTCGGACTGGTGGACCCGCGGCGTATTAAACCCCACACCAGGCGACAACGTGTCGCCATCGCCAATTCAGACCGGCGTCAACACTGGATTCGTTCAATGGGACGACACCACGTTCTTCAACAATCAGATCCAGGGCGGCTGTTCTGGGACGATCGCGGGAATGAGCGATGTCTACAACCATTCCGTTGACTGGTGCTACAATTCGAACGGGTTGGTGATTCAGACGTCTGTCGCCGTAGCCGGATCAAACTCGCTCACGACATCGCAGACGTGGGATAGCAACAACGATGTGAATAGTGTCACTGATGCGCGTGGCAACACGACCAACCTAGCTTACGACGCCAATGGGAACGTCGTTGAGGTGTCGCTTCCCAGTCAAACTACATCCGCCGGAGCACTGCGTCCGACGTATCTGTACGACTACGATAGCCACAACAACCTAACGTATTACTGTGACCCTGCGAACAATGCAAGCAATGGCTGGAATCCGTCGCCACACGATAACCTCTGTGAACAGAGCGGAAGTACGCACTATACCCGATTCAAATACTATAATAGCGATCCAACCGAGGCCTATGGTTGTCTCACCGACGCGTACACGCCCAGCACGTACGATCGCGCAATAACCTACACCGGAGGGACAGGCCAATGCGGACTGGGGCTGCCAAATGAGGTGCAGGGTTCGCCTTATCCTCAGGCAACCGGGTCGAACGGCCAGCCGACGCAGATTTTCACCTATAATACGATCGGAAACCTGACGACCTACAGTGCCGGCTATCCGAGTGGGGCCACGTGGCAGATTGGTTATAGCTCCAACGGGATGGACCGAGTGATCTCGAGGACCGACCCCGATGGCGTCGCGTCTTATGCCTGTTACAACCAAGACGGCAGCGTATTCTTTAGCGAAACGCCTCAGCAGGACAAGATGGACGGCAACAATGGAAACGGTCCCAACTGCCCAAGCGTCTCTCAGCTCGAAGGGGGAGCGACACCGCCGCCATACGCGGCCGGATATACCTACGATCCCGACGGCGACGTTGCGACGTTTATTCGCCATCATAACTGCACCGGTGCCAGTAATTGCGGCGCGGCCAATCATACGGCAACAACCAAATGTAATATGGCGTACCCGGCCGCTGGTACAACGTGTAACTTTTATGACGGCCTTGATCGGCTCGTTGAGGTGAAACAACCGTATGATACGCAAGTGGATCTCTATCAGAACCCTTGGATTACTCGGTATCTCTACGACTTGACGGGAGGCCAGCAGACCTTTCGGAATCAATTGTTTTCAGCGTATGGAAATCTCTTCGAGGTTGAGGAGCTTCTACCAGCAAGCCCCAGTCCGTCGGTGACTGCGCCGCCAAGCCCAGGATCTGTCAGCAACCCCAACTATAACATTCTCAAAGCGATGGCCTACGACGGGGTCGACCGCCCCGTCGCTGTATACTCAGCAATGAGTACTGGCTCTCAGGGGTATACAACCGATACATTGACGTGGGATACGAGCCCCATTCCCGGCAACACTAACGTTGCTGGATTTCTGGGAAAAGACTGTAACAGCGCACCAACGCAGCAATGTCAATGGTTCGATTACACTCCCGACGGTCAAGAGATGACCTTTGAATCCAGTGACGGATCCTCAAACGAACGTGACTACACCTACGATCCTGACGGCAGGCCAACCCAAATCGCCTCTCCAGCCTATACGTATCCTCAGGCGTACACATATAACGTCGATGGCGACCTCGTAACCGCAAAGGATGCCGCCAATGACACTGCTGATCGCGCGACGCTGACGTATAATCGCTATATCGATGGCACAGAGGAGAGTCTCGACGTTTCGTCGGGGACCTTGACTCAAACGGGGCTCTTCACGTATTCGTACCGCAAGGACGGACCCCTCACGACCTTACAGATAAACGATGGACAAGTGAGTGGAATCCACCACGCGGGAACGACTACTCTTACGTACACTTACACGAACGCAGGGCGCCTTTCTACGCGCAAGGAAACTGGCGCTGCAGCGCCTAGCCCGGCCCCAACTACTTCAATTACCTACACGAGTAATCCAGGGACAGGCTTGGTGTACCAGGAGAGTACACCGGTTACAGGGCTTTCAAGCTTTCAGTATACCGCCGAGGATGAACTGACGGCGGTGACCTCGTCCGGCGGTAACGGCAGTTGTTCTGCACCGACGTATAGCTACAGCCTTCGCGGCGAACTCATAAACTCGCCGAACTGCAACCCAGCCGTAACGCTGCCATTTATGGCTAATGGCGTCTCGCTCCGTACGTCGAACCAGTGGAACAGTTCGCAATACACGTGGAACGACCTGACGGCGGTAACGACGGATAGCGTCGGCCTGGGCTCCACGTGTGGGGGGACCGGGGGCGGCCAATGCGAGTCTAGTTGGTTTTACGATTCTGCCGGGCGAATGACGCTGGAGTTTGCGCCATACCCTCTTATGCGGATAATACCACCCCCGGCAAATACGATAACGACCCGTACGTACGATGCGGAGAATCACCTCAACCTAACGACCTTCGAAAACGGCCTGCAAAGCGCGTGGCCCTATGAGAAGGTTTCCTGGGGTCCCGACGGTCATCCGATGAAGATTGGCACGGGCACCGGCGCGTGTTGTACCAACGAACAGGACGAACGATTGCATTGGAACGGTAATCAGCTACTCTTTAGTACGCACCTCGTTAGTGGACTTGCGGCGCTCGACGACGTTAAGGTCGGCGTTCAGGGCGATATCCTGCCGCTTGACAGCGGTTACAAAGGACTGACATTTTACGATCGCGGGCCCGGCGGAACGATTATGGGCTGCCACAACTATACCGGAACGAGCTATATAGGGATGAATGACAGTTGGGCAACCGTTGGGGCAGGTCCGTGTGCTCCGAATCAAAGCTCGGGAAGCAATATGCCTACGTCGACAGTCTGGGCCGGAACACCCTTTACGCTGGCTTCGCCGAGCCCCCTTATTGGGCAAGGCGGTACCCTTGGGATGCCGCGCACTGACGGTTTCACGGACGGCTTCGATACCATTCAAGGTGTAAGATCGTACGACAGTATGGCTACCGTTTGGACCGCGCCCGACGCTTTGGGAGGCGTGCTCGACGATCCCGCATCCCAAAAGAGCTACATGTGGAACGGGAACAACCCGATGGATAACGTTGATCCAAGCGGATACTCCCTCAACCACCCGCAGCCCGTGGATTCCCCTTCGCCCGATCCTCTGGGACTTCCAAACCAGGACGAGTTGGAAACAAAAGCTTGCGGCAGATGCCTCCTGACGATTGGCAGCGTGACAAGTAACTGTCATGGCGGCTGCATGTGGCATTCCTCAGAGGTGATGAACGCCGTAGGTGTTCACGATCAGCCTCCTGTCTGTAAACTTGGCGAAGGCGGGTACATTTGCCAAGATGCAAACTATCAATGGCGCCGGTTGCCCAATATAATGGGAACCGGAAAATACCTAAAATGCGGCGTGAATACGTTCGTGAATTCTTTACCGAGCATAGTGCTCTCAGGAACCGCCGTCGGCGGTCTGGCCGGAAAGGTGCTAGGTATCGTCGGGCTCGGCACGGTCGGCGAATACGCAGGAGGCCCGTTTTTAGGAGCTGCAACCGGCTTTGTCCAGTCGTACACGGGGATCGGCTGTGGCGGCACATGAGTGCGGTAAGTCGGTGCGGAACGATGGAGTAGCAAGGTGCAGCATCGGATGACATTGTTTGCGGTGATTTACTTGGCCGTAGGCGTGGCCGGCCTGTTATGGGTAGTGCTCGTGCCATCGATGCGAGGGCGGATGCCGACTGTTAGAAGCGGCTCCCAACTCCTATACTTCTTTGTTCCGGTAGTAGGCTATCATGCCGCGCTAAATGACCCATTCGTGATCCTAGGCTTGGTGACGATCCCTCTCTCCAGCGCGTGGCTCTATTTTAGGAATGGGCTGTTCGCATTTGCGGCCATTGCGTTTTCCGCCTCCCTACTTTGGACGGCCTGGAGCCTGGCAGTTTTTACCCATCGCGCATCCGAATGGACATATCCCGTGGTAATTTTGGGAGGCTTTGTAATCTGGGTCGGGTGGATTTTTGCTCGAACCAAATGCGTTGCAGAAGGCAGGGACCCAAATGACTACACCTGAGGCTTCGAACGTTAGGCCCGCGCTCAGCCTCATGACAAGAGCGAGTACCGCTTTGAGGCGAGCGGCCGGCGTGGTGGGAGCACCGCTCTTCTTGCTGGCGCTAACCAATCCAGCCGCGGTTCGTGCCGGATCCGCTCCGGCGACGGAGCGATTGATTCTCGGCGATTATCGACTCGAGGGTCCCGGAACCTTCCGTCGCATTATCGTATCGGAGCGGAAAATAGTCTCATACGATATTTGGCAGGCTGCTCCGGGCGGGAAGATTCGATCCCTCCATTTTAGCCTGGTTTCGCCAGTGTATGACCCAATCGAGTCTGAGAGTTATCAGGTCCGTTCATCCGGAAAGACTTGCGGTGATGCTGGTCTTCATTTTTATCGAGATGCGACAGGGACGTTCCGAGAGTTCCTTGTCTTCCGTTACAGTGGGGTTGAGGCACCTTTTAGCTGGGGGGGCCATCCGCCGACTTCGAAGGACCTCACTGCGGACCAGCGGGAGGTTGCGAAAGTACTGGCGACCGCGCACGATCCCAGTTTCTACCATAAACTCGACGCCAAAACACTCGACATGCTTAGCCAGGGCATCCCTCGGTGCAATTAAGTAACACCTCGTTGCAGCAAGGGCTGCAAGCCCGCTTAGTGGCTGCATTAGCCGGATTTGGAGCCGGCGCGGCCGGCGACGTGCGAGACCTTACCGCGCTAATGAGAAGGCGTTGCCAGGGGCTCGGTAGCGATGTCCTCGTAATTCGGCCAGAGGGTCTTATTTCTTAGCTGGTTTGTGAGGTCGGCTTTCGTTTGCGATGACATACCACTGATCCCAGTGCCGTATTTCCCCCAGTAGGATGCGACGTTAGCTGCGAACGGCGCGACCCACGCGCTTGAAACGACCGGTGGAGTCTGTTTTGACGAAACGATTTTCGCGAAGGCCTTATTGAAGGTATCTATCGCCGCTGTAAGGTCCGACGCACACTGGTTATTTTGGTCGGCACTAAACGATGCTGAGCTTACCGATATAACTAAAAAATGAGCATAGGCGTTAGCCTTTTCCTCAAGCGGCGTGTAAGCGACCGCTAATGAGTTCAAGTCGGCTGCGCCCAATGAATGCTTCTCCTGGGCGACCACTTTGATCGTTTGGTCTCTGGAATCGGTAAACGGCGCGACCGCGGAGTTTAACTCCTGAGCGGGATTTGTGCGGTGAGCACAGGCCCCGAGGAGCAAGACTCCCAGGAATGCCCCCAAAAGGGCGAGCCGCGGCCCCGAGCACCAGGGACCGACGGCGGCCTCACCGACGCGACGCTTGACAAAACTGCGCTCACTCATGCCCTCATATACCCAGGAAGCGAGCAGTTAGTCGTGGAGCGCCGCGAGGAAACTGCCCTTAAGGTGTTGATTAGCGGCGTCCACCACGTTAGACAACAGGCTCTCGCGCCTAAACGCGGTCTTAGATGACGTAATCTGACAGTTAGCGGCTGCGTAAAATGCCACCTCAAGTCACTCTGCTTAAGATCTGACTCTTATCGACGATCTTCTTGAACCGTCGAAGGACCGAGTCGCTGCACGGCAGAGAACGCGGTTCGCGCCGAAAGAACTCGTACATGAAACCTCGCAAAGAATGAGGGCGCAGCGCCGCGGCATCACGGCCTCGGGAACCGCCTCTGGGATCGCAAAAGGCCGCGCTATGAAACAAACGCGACCTCGTTCCCTCCACTTGCGGAGGAACCCATTTACGTCTGAGCCGATTTTGTTTTATTGGGTAAACTAGACCATGAGAGACGAAGAGCTTCGGCAATATATCGGGCACATGGTTGAATTACACTTTGCGTATGGTCGTGTTGTTATCGGCAAGCTCGTAACGGGTGAGATGCCCGGGTCTCGCTACGCACTCGAACGGCGGGGCCGTGACGCGTCGTGTCTGAATATCGAGGAGGCCTCGATCGTCCGGTCAGTGCGCTTCTTGGACAACCTACCGGAGATGAGCCCGTGACCCCGTACCCTCGCGGCCATGTGTACCGAGGGTGTTACGTTGACCAGCCACGGGTAGGGCACTATGGCCAGAGTAACCAAAGCGCACGTATTGTTGCGAGCCTACCAATCCAAAACAAACAGTGCTCCGTTAGTCAAAAAGGGTCTGGCGGCCGAAGGGGGTTCGCTAGGCCCTCTTCATTTTGGGTAAGACGTCTGAGGCTAGAAGGTCCACCCGTTACCTTCGGGCCCGGCCCCTTGGCGATGGCGAGTGTTGTCAGGGGCCGCACTTTTCGAAAACAACGAGCACCCGCGATTTACTAGGCTCTTTGCTTCCCCGAAGCGATGGCTTCAGGGTCCCTTTACTCAGTCACCTACCGGTATCTGAAAGAACGCGGCGCGCGACTGAAAGAAGTGCTCTCCTTGTCGCAATGGTGCGCAAAGCGTCCGATTCCATCACCAAGAAGTTCATCCAATCCATCAACGAAACGAAAGGCCCGCTCCCGTTTAGGGCAACGTACTGCCTCGGCTGCGGCGGCGGCGTCGCCGCGCCGCGCGGCAGCCGCGCCGCGCGGCAGCCGCGCCGCCAGCCCAACGGAGATGCCGATGGGCAACATCAGGTCACGCGCAATACCAGGCCTCGCCTTTGGCTTCGAAGCCGTCGAGCGCGTCAAAATCCTGCGCGAACACAACGTCCTCCGAACCATGCGTTGCGTCTTCGAAAACGACGGCATTGTGCGTGTCAGAATGACAGAGAACCGTACAATGCCCTGAGCGAGAGCAGTTGTGATCGCTGCGGCACCCCCAGGCGACCTTGTGATACGAATCCTGGTGTTGACTTCTTTGGAGCACCTCGCAAAGAACGCGTAAGATTCGCTTCGACGGCGAGCTCCATCAGGTCTCCGTGCGTGGCGACTGACTAAGTTCGCTCCAGCGATGCGCCGGGGGCGGCACCTGGAACTGCTCTCAAGGCCGCAGGTGTGGGTTCGGCCGCCCGCGGGACCTTGGCACCGCCCCCGACACTCCCAGTGCCCGTCTTGGCCCCGGGCAGCCCATCTTGGTCCGAATACACTGCGGGTCCGGCACGATGCGGAACTTACCATCAGCGCCTCTCCGTCAGAGCATCTCGTTCGCAGTAGGGCCCTTTACTGCGCCGCCGCCTCCAAGGCTACCACCGGCACCACTCCACGTAAACGCTCCCTTACGGCTCGCTACGCTCGGCGTTGACGCGGAGCCTCTGCGCCGACGGTTCCTGCGCCGCGCGGCAGCTACGTTTCGGGCCGCCTACTGATTCAACGTCGAACGGCTTGACGACCGACGATGCGCCGAGGATAATTGGCGTGTAACAATACGCACGACTTCCGCCCGCATAATAATGCGGGTGAAAAGCCTCTGAAGCTTGATCGTTTCGGGGCTTTTTCTTTTACGGTCGCCGTCTCTGCCTGAAAGCTGATCATGTCATCCAATCCATATCTGTACACTCTACCGCGGCGCGAGCGGGACCCGATGGGCATCATCTTCCCCTCCATCGGTCTGCTCATTTGGCTTGGGGCCGCATCCTGCTGGGTCGCGACTCAAGACGTCGCTCGAACGTTCGCTTATCAACCCTCGCTCGGCCGGCCGCTCTTCGAGCACATCTACTCGCCGTTCGAGTTGCTGGCATGGGCGATCAAGTACGATCATCCCGCGCGTTTCGGGCTCGAGATCCATCGGGTGTTCATTCGCGCGTATGAGATCGTGTCGCTCGGCAACGCGCTCGGCGTCGTCGGGGCCGCTGCGATCACTGTGCGGCGCGTTCGGCAGCTCCAACGCCGCACTGATCTCCACGGCTCTGCCCACTGGGCGTCACCGGATGAAGTTAAAGCTACCGGTCTTATCGGCCGCGATCGCGGCGTCTACGTTGGCGCGTGGCGTGACCCGGCATCGAAGCGGACGAAGTACCTGCGCGACGGGAGCCCGACGCACTGCCTCGCCTTCATGCCGACGGGCTCGGGCAAGACGGTCGGCTTGGTTATCCCGACGCTGCTCTCATGGCAACGTTCTGCCGTCGTTCACGACCTCAAAGGCGAGATCTGGGCTAAAACGGCAGGATGGCGCTCTACCAGCACGGAGTATGGTGGGCTCGGCCAGCGCGTCTACAAGTTCGAGCCGACAGCGACCGACGGTTCAAGCGTACGGCTAAACCCGTTCGACCGCATCCGCGTCGGGACGCCGTACGAAATCCAGGACGTCCAGAACATCGTCGAGCTGGTCGCCGACGAGGGCGAGAAGCCCGTACGGGGAGACAACCGCTTTTGGGTCGAGATGGCCAAGCGGCTGCTGCTCGGCCTGAGTCTTCACGTCAAGCACGACGGCGATCCGCGCAACGACTCGCTTCCCGGTGTTGCCTCGACGCTTGCCGACTCGCGCTTTGACGACGTTGACAAGTTCTTTGAACATCTGCGCGATTACCCACACGATCCATTGCATTCGCGCCGGTGGCTCAATGCAGAGGGCGAGCCAACCGCGACTCATCCACTCGTCGCGCAGATCGCAGCGCAAATGCTCGCGATGGAGCCGCGTGTCAAAGCAAACATCGTCGCCGAAGCGCAGAGCTTTTTAACGGTCTACAGTGACCCGGTAATCGGAACGAACATTGCGTCCAGCGACTTCGATATTTCGGATCTGCGCGATGGTCATCTGAGCCTATACCTCGTCGTGCAGCCGGCGCACAAAAAACGCTTGCGTGCCCTGATCCGGCTGCTCCTCACGCAGATCATCCTCGCCTTAATGGACACCCACGATCACGTTACGGAGCCGCGCGTCCTGATTATGTTAGAAGAAGTTGCTGAGATTGGCGCACTCGACATTGTGGCTACTGCGCTTGGGCTTGGGCGGGGATATGGGCTTAAGCTCTATCTCATAGCCCAGGATCTTAGCCAGCTCGAAACAGCCTGGGGCAGCAAAAGCAAGACGCTCGTTGCGAACTGTGCAATCCGCGTTGCATCGGCACCGAACGATGTCGTGACTGCCGAACTGCTCTCAAAGATGTGCGGCACGATGACCGTCCGGCATACCGTTCGGAACTATTCCGGCAGTCGTCTCAGCGCGCTACTGCCGCATACGATGACTACCGAACACGACACGCAGCGCCCGCTGCTCACGCCCGACGAAGTCATGCGTCTTCCCGGGCCGCAAAGGGCCGATACGGGCGAAATCATTACAGCGGGGAATCTCCTCGTCTTCGCATCCGGACGTGCGCCCATTTATGGCGTGCAGCCGCTTTTCTTTCGCGATCGCACGTTCACGTATCGTGCATCGATTCCGCCGCCGGACGTGAGCCGTGCCTGAGCAATTATCGCTGAACGACCAACTGCACGTGCGCCTGCAGGAGAAGCTGCGCCGCGAGCTCGGCGCGGCTGTGCTCGATGCGTTGGCCGATCCGCGCGTGATTGAAGTAATGCTCAATCCCGACGGACGCTTGTGGATCGACGAGCTGGGCGTCGGAATGCGCGATACCGGGACGCAGATCTCCGCCGCACAAGCCGAGAACCTGCTCGGCACCGTCGCCGCGACGCTCGGCTACGTCATTACGCCGGAACGTCCCGTGCTCGAGGGGGAGCTCGCTCTCGACGGCAGCCGCGTGTGCGGATTGCTTCCGCCGGTCGTGCTCGCGCCGGCGTTTTGCATTCGCAAGGCCGCGGCTCTAGTCTACGGTCTCGACGACTACGTGCGTGACGGCATTCTCGACGGCGTCGTGCCACCGACGCTTGCCAGCATCGATCGCCCGCCGGCGTGCGGGCATGCGGCGGTCTTGCGCCACGCTATCCGCACGCGCCAGAACATCTTGGTCGTGGGCGGCACGCAGAGCGGCAAGACAACGCTGGCCAACGGGCTGCTCCACGAGCTGAGTACCGCGATCGGCTCGACACAACGCGTCCTGATGATCGAAGAGACGCGCGAGCTGCGCTGCAGCGTGCCCAATCACATTGCGCTGCGCACGACCGAAACGGTCGACATGACGCGCCTGGTGCGCACCGCGCTGCGCCTGCGGCCCGATCGTATTATCATCGGCGAGGTACGCGGTGCCGAAGCGCTGGCGATGCTCAAGGCTTGGAACACCGGGCATCCGGGCGGCATCGCGACCGTGCATGCCAACGACGCCCCCGCTGGCCTCATTCGGCTCGAGCAGCTGGTCCAGGAAGCCAACGTGCCGCCGCAGCCGGCGCTGATTGCGGAAGCGGTTGACCTCATCGTCGTCATTGTGCGCACGCCGACTGGCCGAAAGATCACCGAGATCGCCCGTGTCCGCGGGGTGTCCGCGTCCGACTACGTGCTCGAAGCGATCGACCCCGCAACTGTCGACGAGACACCGCAGATGCACCGCCATTTAATCGCCCTATGACTTACTAAACCAAGAGAGGATTACCCTATGATTCGCATGCCCGCCGCGGTGAGAACCGCGGCGTCGTTATTTCCGCTCTTCGCGATTGCCATGCTACAGCCGGTGCTCGCAAGTACCGGCGGCGGTCTGCCGTGGGATACGCCACTGCAGACGCTGCAGAACGACCTGACCGGACCGGTCGCGACGGCCGTCTCGGTGCTCGCGCTGTTCGCCGCCGGCGCGGCGCTGGTTTTCGGCGAGGAGCTTGGGCACCTCGTGCGGCGCGCGCTCTTGCTCGTCGTCGCGATCGCCTTTCTCGTGCTCGGCAACAACTTCTTGACGGCGCTGGGCCTGACGGGAGCGGTGATATGACCGATCGACCGCGCACGATTCCGATTCACCTGTCGCTGATTCGGCCGATCCTGCTGATGGGAGCTGAGCGCGAGCTTGTGCTCATCTCAGGGATTCTCGCGGCGGTGCTCGTGATGAGCCTTGCACGGTTGCTCTTCACCGTCGTAGGCGTCGTCTTTTGGGGCTTGAGCCTCGCGGCCTTGCAACGCGCGGCGAAGTCCGATCCGCAGTTCACCCGCGTCTATCTGCGCCACACGCGTTACCGTGGCTATTATTCGGCACAATCGCGCGCGACATCGCGCCTTTCAACCGTGCGGGAGGGGATGCCGTGCTAAACTTGCGCGAGTTTCGCTCCACGGCAAAGGGTCTGCCGGATCTCCTCAACTATGCCGCGGTCGTCGACGACGGCGTCGTGCTCAATAAAGACGGCAGTCTCACGGCGGCATGGACCTATCGTGGCGAGGATCTCGATTCGGCCAGCGTGCCGGAGCTCTCCGCGCTCTCGGCGCGCGTCAATGCGGCATTCGCGCGGCGCGGCAGCGGATGGATGGTGCACGTCGACGCGCTGCGTACCGAGGCGCGCGGCTATCCGCAGGCGGGGGCCTTTCCCGATCGCACGACGCTGCTCATCGACGCGGAGCGGCGCGCGGCTTACGAGGCCGAGGGCGCCCACTACGAGAGCCGCTACGTCCTGTCCGTGACCTACCTTCCGCCGATCGACGCGCAGCACGCCATTGCAAACTTCTTCGTCGAAGGCGACCGACCGGGGGAACACGCCGGCATGGCATCGCGAGCGCTGGAAACCTTCGCCGGCGCCCTTGTGGAAATCGAGGATAACCTGTCAGCGGCGCTGCGGCTGGTGCGTCTGCGCGGCCGCCGGATTGAGGATCCCTTCGGGCGCGGCCACATCCATGATGAGCTGCTCCGCCACCTAATGGTCTGTCTCACCGGCGAGGACCATCCGGTCAATCTGCCGCCGATCCCGATGTACCTCGACGCAGTCTTTGGCTCGCAGGACTTCTTCGGGGGTTTGCGCCCGCGCATCGGCTGCCGGCACATTCGCCCGATCGCGATCACCGGCTTTCCGGCCGAGAGCTATCCAGGCATCCTCGACTTCCTCAACCGCCTGCCGCTGTGCTACCGGTGGTCGACCCGCTTCATTCTGC
>DAIMCN010000044.1:0-22735 GCA_036726365.1 Candidatus Cybelea sp. | reverse complement strand
TCGATGGGCGTCGAGGTGGAGGCGTAAGATGCCGCAACATCACGGAAAACGATTCAAAGCGCTTGCCGCGGGCCACGACGCTCGCCAGCTCTTTTCGACGCCCGAAGCGGTCGCCGTTGTGAAAAAGAACGCGAACGCGAAGTTCAACGAGACGATCGAGGCCCACGTGCGCCTCGGCGTCGATCCCAAGAAGAGCGATCAGGGCGTGCGCGGTACGGTGCTGCTGCCGCACGGGACCGGGCGAACCGTGCGGGTGATCGCGTTTGCCAAGGGCGACAACGCGAAGGCCGCGCAAGAGGCCGGCGCCGATATCGTCGGCGATCAGGATTTGATCGATCGAGTGAAGGCCGGATTTGGCGAGTTCGACGTTGCGGTTGCGACGCCGGACATGATGGCGCAGGTCGGCAAAGAGCTGGGACGCCTCCTCGCGCAGAAAATGCCGAACCCCAAAGCCGGCACCGTTACGGCGAACATCGGCGGAGCGATTCGCGACATCAAAGCCGGTAAGGTCGAGTTCCGGCTCGACAAGAGCGGGATCATTCATACGATCGTCGGCAAGGCCAGCTTCGACGAAGCGCATCTGGTGGAGAATATCACGACGCTGCTCGACGCGATCGTCCGCGCGAAGCCACCGACGTCGAAGGGAACCTATCTGCGCAGCGTCACCCTCGCGAGTACGATGGGTCCCGGCGTGAAGGTCGATCCAAACCGCGTCAAGGCAACGGCGTAGCGAGGGCCTTGATGCGACCCGTACTCTTCCTTGTATTGGCCGGGCTGCTCGTGGTGGCTCTTCCGGCGGGCGCGCAGAACGCGCGCACCGCGGTCACCGACGAGACGCAGCTCCCCCGCGTCGCCTACCCGATGGCGACGCCGCCCTCGCAGGTTATCGTGGCCGGCGATGCTGCGTTCGCGCCGTTCCTCGCCGCCGTCGAAGCAGACGTCGCCAAGACGCTCGCAACCTACGATATCCAGGATAAGGCGACGTTGCGCGATTACCTCGCGACGCAACTGGCGGGCCATCTGTTGAACGGCGACGCCGCGGGGGTGCGAGCTTCGGTCGCGCAACTGCGCGCCGCGGAGACGAAGGCCGCAAGCGCGTTGCTCGCGGGCAGGCTGCAACTCGCTTCTTTATCGGGACCGGCCGGCTTCGCGGAGACCGATCGCACCGCGGTCGACGCGTTACCATGGGGCGTCGTCGCCGATTCCGTCAAGTCCAGCGCTGCATTCGAGCCGATCGTCACGCGGGACGCAATCGTCGGTCAGGTCGCGCACGACTTCGATCCGATTGCAACCAAGACCGGGACGCTCGACGGGCCTTCCGCCCGTGCGCTCGTGCAAGTGCGAGCTCAGCTGCTGCTGCTGCCGTACTATCCGCAAGATGCAAGCATTTTAGCGGCGTATATCGCGAAGCATAACGTCACCAAGCCGGATATTTGGAAAGCCCGCGACGTCACGCTCGCTCCATCGCAGATTACAGCTCCGGTGCGAATCGGGATCCTCGACTCGGGGGTCGATCCGCACGATTATCCAAACGTGATGTATGGGGGGCCGTCGGCGTCGCAGCACGGTCTTGCATTCGCCGACGACGGCGGACCTTCGACCTCGGACACGTATCCGCTGCCTTCCGACGTGGCGGCCGATTACCCCAAGCTCGTTAAGCTGATGACGGGCACCAGCGATTTGGAGAGCGGAATCACCTCGGCGGAGGCCAGTGACGCGGCATCGTATCTGCGCTCGCTCAACGCCACCCAGCGCAATGCGCTCGAGCGCGAGCTCGACTTCGTGGGTGAGTACGCGCACGGCTCGCACGTAGCCGGCATCGCGTCGCGCGGCAATCCGGGCGCGCGAATCGTCGTGGTGCGGTTCGACGACAATCTGCCGAATCTGCCGTTCGCGCCGACGACCGAGTGGGCGAATCGAATGGCCGGTAACTTTGCAAGCATCGGCGCGTTCTTCCGCGCGAAACACGTGCGGGTCGTCAACATGAGCTGGGGAGATCAGGTCAGCGAGTTCGAGGAGTGGCTGGCGAAGACGTCGCCGATCAGCAGCCCGGAAGAACGAAAGCAGAAGGCGCAGGAGCTCTATACGATCTGGCGGACCGCGATCGCGAAGATGATCGAGCAGACGCCCGGGACGCTCTTTGTCGCGGCCGCGGGAAACGGCGACAACGACGCGACCTTCGCGCAAGACGTGCCGGGTTCGTTGACATACCCCAATCTGCTCGTCGTGGGCGCGGTCAACCAAGCCGGAGATCCGACGAGCTTCACGAGCTACGGTCCGACGGTTGCGGTCTACGCCGACGGCTTTCACGTTCCGAGCAAGATTCCGCAGGGCTACACGGTGAGATTTTCGGGGACCTCGATGGCGTCGCCGAACGTGACGAATCTTGCTGCGAAGCTCTTCGCGATCGATCCGAAGCTGACGCCGACGGAAGTTCGCGACCTCATTCTTCGCGGCGCCCGGCCGTTGCCGAACTCAAACCTCAAGCTCATCGATCCGAAGCAGAGCATCTCGCTACTGAAATCGCGGTAACACCGGGAACGAAGCGAGCTCGAACGCCGTGTATACGCCGCGCGAATTCGAGGTAACGGATCGCGCGTGGGCGCTCGCGCTGATCAGGCGGTATCCGTTCGGGCTGTTGGTGACGAGCGACGACGAGTATCCGCGGGCAACGCATCTGCCACTGGTCGCGCAGGAACGTGACGATGGAATCTGGATCGTCGGGCACGTCGCCCGCGCAAACCCCCACGCGCGCTCGATTCTCGCGCAGGCTCCGGCGACGCTGATTTTCCAAGGCCCGCACGCGTACGTATCGGCCTCGTGGTATGAGGAGCCGTATGTGACCGTGCCGACGTGGAACTATACGGCCGTTCACGCGTGCGGCAGGCTGCGCGAGTGCGACGCGTGGTATGCGCTGCAGTTGCTCACGGAACGCGTCGAGGGGAGCCGCGCTGATGCGTGGGATCCGCAACGGCTCGACCTCGATTACCGCAACTCGCAGTTGCGCGCGATCATCGCCTTCGAACTGCGCGCCGAGGCGCTCTCGGCCAAGGCCAAGCTGAGTCAGAACCGCACCGAAGCCGATCGTCGGCGCGTTATCGAGCAGCTCTCGCGTTCCGAGGATCAGACCGACCGCGAGTGCGCCGATCTCATGCGGGCAGATTTCGAAGGAGTAAAAGAGTAATGGCAGCCTGGAATGGTTGGGAAACGAGCGTCCTTGGGCAGCTCGGATACCCGGAGACTACGGCGAATATTGAGTTTCTGGACGCATGGCAGAAATACGAGGGCGGAACGGCAGCATATAATCCCTTGAACACGACGTGGAAGATGCCTGGCTCGACGAACTACAATAGCGCGGGCGTACAGAACTATCTCTCCGCAAGCCAGGGAACGCAAGCGACGGTTCGCACACTCAATGATGGTTACTATCCGCACGTCTTGGCAGCGCTGAAGTCCGGCTCGCCTTGCGAATACGCAAACCGTTCTGGATTGGTCGCTGATATAAGCACCTGGGGCACGACGGGTTTTGCCAACAGATTAAAAAGCGGAAGCTGCCCATAGGGAAGAGGTATCTCGGTCAGGCCAACGCGCTACAGAGTTAACCTCCGGTCGATCGCCATGATGTCGACGTTCCCGACGACGACACGCACGAAATCTGGATGGACGGGATTGAGCAAGACGTTGGTTTCTATGCGCGCGACCGCGCTAGGCACGACCAGTCCAACGGTTTCCCCGCGGTTGACCCATGAATCGCCCGCGCGTTGACACTCAGGCGGCGCGGGAGAGTCGAACCAGTTTTGTGGCAATGTTCCCATATCGAGCACGTCGAGACGAGTTTCGTCTGGGATGTCCAAAGGCGCATAGACCATGTCTGGTGGAATGCGAGCGGTTGAAGCATTCACCATGATCTCGAGCAGGGCCAGCGAGAACGTGCTTGATGTGTAGACCATTGCCGTTCCGACCGAGTTCCAGCGGCCGCCGTAGAGGCGAGCGCCTTCCCCGGAAAGCGCCGTTGCTTCATGCTTTCGCTCGAAGGCACGATAGACTCGCAAGTTTAGCTGAAAACGCCGTGCTCGATGCGGCCGATGATCTGCTCGACCTGGCGTATCCCCGCGTCGGTTCCCAGCATTCCTAGTGGGACGCGGTGACCGAGAGCCACGTTTGGCTCGCGAAGCCATCGCAGGCCTTCATTACGTCCCAGGGCTTCGATAGCCAGCGCGGCCACGCGAGCTACGCGCGCAACTCGATCTGATTCGTCAACCTTCAAAAGCGCTCGCTGTTTAATTCGCCGGCTGAATGTCGATCGGTCGATAAGCGTGATCTCCTGAAGCTCCCCGAGTGAGGTTCCAGTGCTTTCGGCAAGATGGCGAACAACCGCAGCAGGCAGGCCCGCGGCGAGTACGTGCTCCAGGTCGGCATCTCGCCTGACCGGTCCCTTAAAAAGCGAGAGGCCGCCCATCAGTTCGACCATTGCTTCTAGTGTGCTCATTTGATACCTAGTATAGTATCATTTGAGCATGCCGGCAATACGTAACTAACGCGCCGAAGGGGGCGGAATCAGCGCGATCGACGCCCGATTACTTGTTTGCTGCCGTCACGCCGAGCGGCTCGGGCAAACCGCTTCCCAGGACCGCAATCGCCGAACCGCCGGCCGGGTACTTGAAAACCTCACCGTCTCCGTTACTCGCGTCCCCACAGTAGACAATTCCCTTAACGATCCAGGTCTGCGCGCAGTCTCCGGCACCCGAGTACGATACGGTGCCCTTCAACGTCGCCTTCGTCCCGCTGACCGTGTACTGATACGTCGCGTTCGCTAGCTGATCGAAGACGGTGATGTACGTGCCGTCCCACTGCACGGAGCCAGGAAACTGCACTGAGTTACTTGTTGTGATAGTTTTGAAGGTACTGCTCCCCTTACCGAGCTCAACGAGCTCGAAGTAACCGCTGGCGGTAAGGCCATCGGCGAACAGATTCCCCTGGTTGTCGTACCCGTCAAAGTACTCTGCGGTCAGCGGCGTGCTGTAAATCTTGCCCGAACCGCTTGCATTCTTGAAGATCACAACGTCGCCGCCACCCGGGCCCGACTCAAAGAAGGTGCCGACCGCAAGATCGCCGCTGGTATTCATGGCGCAACTGGTTGGAAAAGAGTAAGGAAACGACAGCGTCTTGATCGGCGTCTTGGGAACCTGGTATTCGGTAATCTGGGTCTGCCCCCCGACGTTCCAGAAAATCTTCTTCCCATAACCGTAAAGGACGTTCGTGCACCCTTGCCCCCCGTCGCCGGCAATCTCACCGACCATCTGGGTTGTCTTTGGATAGTGGAAAATGGCGGCGTAGCTGCCGTAGATGTTGAAGACGTATTCAAAGTGCTTCCCCATCAAATGGTGGTCGGGCACAATCTGCGTGTAACGCGGCGGGACGCCTAGGCGGGCTGCCGTTACCGGCCTTCCATTTACGAAAAGCGTCCTACCGACGTATGTGCCGTTGAGCGCCGCGGTTGGCGCCGTGCCGGGCGAGCCCCCGCCGCACGCCGAGCATATCGCGACCGCGACCAGGGCCGCGTACTTTACCAAACCGGTCGAATTCATGAAGTCAACCCTTTCTGAGCAGACACGTTTGCCTGACTTGTCAGGCGGCTAAAAAGCGGGGGAAAGCAAGTTCAAGTAACCGCAGTTGACCATCGTTTCTGCCTGCGCCTGCCAAGGTTGCGGCAGTACGCAAGCTTCCCGCTGCGCACCGAATGGGCGGCTTTAGGGCGTTGCGGCAGGATCTCCCGAGGCGTCCTCGATCGTCGCGATCTGGTCCCCGCCATGGATGAGTTCCCGAACGTCGTGCCCACCCTCTTGGATGGCGTCAGAGACGACTGCGTAGTGCCGGTGACCATGCCCCGATTCATCGGAGGCGTGGAGGACGCCAGCGAGCACACGCCGGTCAGCCAAAGTAACGCGCACGGCTTTGCCGAGATAGGGTTTAATCTCTTGATCAGTCATGCTTTCGAAATCGCCTAGGGGTCGCCAGAGGTTGCGCCCGTCTACGATTTCGTATCGACCGCCCAGTCGAGTGCGTCCTCCAGCGCCTCTTCACCCCAGAACAGCTCGCCATTGACGACGCAATTTGGCGCTCCAAATATGCCAAGGTCGATCGCGATCTCGGTATTCCGTCGAAGGCATCCTCGATATTCGGGAGAGGCTGCTTTTTCTGGGAAGTCCTTCGGCGCACCGACTTCATCGAGTAGTGCCGCGAGTATCGAGGCGTCGCCGATGTCTCGATCCTCGCCGAAGTTGGCAACGAACACGCGTCTAATGAAGTCACCGCACCAAGTTTCGGAGGCGGCCGCGCAAGCAATGCGGGCTGCGACGATCGAGTTTCTCGGAAATACGGACGGCTTACGCCAGGGCAGGCTTCCCTTCTTCGTGAGTCGTTCCATATCGCGCCACATGTAGGCTCCACGCCGCACGTTGAGGTTGAATGGCGAGTCAACCCACCCTTGCAGTTGAAAAATCGGCCCGAGGGCGAACGGCCTCCACACGAGATCTACTTCTCGCTGACAGCACAATTCTTGGATCCTCATTGCCGCGACGTACGAATACGTGCTCGCAAAATCGAACCAGAATTCGAGTCGCTTAAAAGGCTGCACAATCACGGTTGACATGCTTTAGCCGTCGTTACGGTGTTAGCGTGTACACTGTTCCGTAAGAGTGAGCGCCGCCGTTAGAGGTTGTTCCGTACAACGTGCCGTTGACGTTGACCAGACCTCCCGCCGGGGCTGCACCGTCCCCTGGTCGACCGGTGAAACTGTGGAGGATCGTTTCCGCGCCGGAGAGCGTCATTGAAAAGATGGCGCCGTGCCGGTTGGAAGTGCCTCCGGAGAGTGTTCCGTAGAGCGTACCCTTGATGTTGACAAGCATCGAGCCCGGGTACGTACCGTCGTTCGCGAGGCCTCTAAAACTGTACAGCACCGTCTCTTTTCCGGATGGCGTGATCGAGAAGGCGGTTCCTCGACCTCGCACGCCTCCGCCCTCCGTCGTGCCGTAGAGCGTACCTTTGACGTCGATAAGGCCGGCGCGAGGGCTTGTGCCGTCCGCCGTACCTCCTTTGAAGCTGTAGAGTACGGTCTCCGCGCCGGACGGCGTGATCGAGAAGACGGTTCCGAGATCATTCGTGCCGCCGGATCCGGTGGTGCCGTAGAGCGTGCCGCCGACGTCGTGCAAGGCCGACGCCGGATAAGATCCGTCTTTTGGTTTGCCCGCGAAGCTATGGAGCACCGTTTCCGTGCCGGACGGGGTGATGGAGAAGATGGTGCCATCGTCATGCGCGCCACCAGACGTCGTCGTGCCGTACAGCGTGCCGTTGAGCTTAACGAGGCTTGCCGTCGGACTCGAACCATCGCTGGGCTTTCCGGTGAAACTGTGGAGGACCGTTTCCGCGCCCGAAGGCGCGACTGAAAAAACAGTGCCATCTCCGTTCGCGCCGCCGTTGCGAGTCGTGCCGAGAAGGGCACCGTCGACGTCGAGGACGGGGGCAACCGGATACGCGCCGTCTTGCACGCCGGATTGAATGCCTTTGAAGGCGTAGAGCACGCTTTCGCTACCGGCGGTTGTAATGGCAAAAACGGTACCGAAACCGGGATAACGGCCATCGGGGTGAATGCCGCCGAGGTCGCGTTTTCTTACACCGCCATAAAAGGTCGTCCCATAGAGCGTTCCATTGACGTTGAGGAGGCCCGCGGCTGGATGCCTGCCATCGTCGACGCGTCCGCTAACGTGCGGTTGGAAACTGTAGAGCACGTTGTAGCTAAGACTCGGACGCCCTCGTTGGGCCGGGCGTTCCGCGGTGGCCGGATTCGGCGGCGCAACGGCACAGCCCGCGAGGGACGCTGCCATAACGGCGAACACTAGCGAATTGCGGCCGGAAGCGAAGTTTTTCATCTACTGTCCCCTTGCAGACGACGACTCGGCGACGGATGAGTTCGCTTACATTGCGCGCAACAACTTCTTTGGCAGGCGCAACAGCCGACGATCGAACTAGGCATCTTCTCCGACGCCCTCGAGGGGGCACCGTCTACGCCGGTTGCGTTCCCGTCAAGTAGATGGGTCCGCGTCGCTTCTGGATCGCTCTCGCGATCGTGCTCTTTTGAGGGTCAAGTTATGGAGCATGCCTGCGGCTTCGATAGAAGCCAGTTGTACAGCGACGAGGGGCCGCCGATTCGGCGAGGTGGCCACGGAGCCGTGGGTCGAGGCGGCTTCCGAGACCGCCGCTTCGGCGTTGCGATGAAACTGAGCCGCACAGGCCGAACATGCTAAGCCGCCGATGCGTTCACGCATCAGGGAGTAGGCAGATGAGGATTTCATATTTTAGCCGCTTCGCGCTACGCAGTTGCTTCGCCGTGGCTATGCTCGCAGGCTGCGGCGGCGCCAGCAACGGTACTCCTTCGTCAACGCCGGTGTCGGTCGCGCCGCCGATCGGTGCGCAGCGATCCGCTGCTGCAGGCCCGGCATCGCTCCCGGCAACAAGTCGCAAACTCTACGTTGCAAACGCAGCCGGAAACACCGTGACGGTCTACGCACCGCCCAAGACGGGGCTCAAGCGGACGATCTCGCAGGGCGTAAGCGCGCCCTTTGCGTTGGCGTTTGGACCGTGAGCGCCGTCTGCGCGAGCACCGAAAGCATGGCGGCGCAGATCGCATAGCAGTGACCGCCGATGTTCAAATGTATTGTCAATTTGACCGCCGCAAGCCGCAAGCAATACGGCTGCAGGGAATTGCCAAACGCAGTGCGGCTGACGATTATGATTCTCAGTGCCTTGCTCTAATGGTCGAACGAACTCAGTCCCCGACGCGAACGCTACTTCGAACGCAACGAGCAAAAGGTGGGCGATGACGAAGATTCCTTTGCGCTTCGTGTTGGGTTCGGCGTTGGTGCTTTTCCCGGCATTGGCCGGCGCGCAAACCGAAACTTCCACGTCACCATTAGCTTCCACGTCGCCATTCGCGCGCATGACGTGGCGGGCGATGGGGCCCGCCAGCATTGGACGTACTACGGCGGTAGCGGGTTCGGCGGCCAACGACAAATTGTACTATCTCGGCACTGCCGGCGGCGGCGTGTGGAAGAGCGTGGACGGCGCAAGAACGTGGTCGCCCATATTCGCGACGCAACGCGTCGCAGCAATCGGCGCGGTCACGATCGACCCCGCGGACGACGCCACGGTCTGGGTCGGGACGGGAGAAGACAATCCACGCAACGACGTGAGCTACGGCGACGGCGTGTATAAAACCACGGATGGCGGCGCGACCTGGAGCAACCTCGGTTTGAAGAGCACGAAGTATATCTCGCGCATCCTAATCGATCCGCGGAATCATAATCACGTCCTCGTCGGCGCGCAAGGCGATGTTTTCGCCGACGGCACGGAACGAGGCGTGTACGTCACGGACGACGGCGGCAAGAGCTGGCGAAAAACGCTCTACGTCGGCCCGATGAGCGGCGTTTCGGACATGGCGCTGGACCCGCATAACCCCAACATCGTCTATGCCGGCATATGGCAATTTCGCAGATATCCCTGGACGTTTCAGAGCGGCGGACCCGACGACGGTCTGTACAAATCGACCGACGGCGGGAACACGTGGAATAAACTTAGCGGACACGGCTTGCCGACCGACACGGTCGGCCGTATCGGGATCTCGGTAGCACCGAGCAACGGCAGTCGAGTTTACGCCTTGATCGAATCGAACCAGGGGCTCTTATGGCGCTCGAACGACGGAGGCGAAAGCTGGACGATGGTAAACGACGATACGCTCGTCGACCAACGTCCGTTCTATTTCACGCATATCGAAACCGACCCGAAGGACCCGGATCGTCTGTACGGGGTCTCGGAGGGGCTTTCCGTTTCAAAGGACGGCGGCCGCACGTTCGCTCGCATCGATGATATAAACGAAGATTACCATCAACTGTGGATCGCCCCCGGCGACCCCTCTCGGATGATCGTCGCGGCCGACGGGCAATCTTCATTGACTCTGGACCGCGGCGCGACGTGGTTCAGCTCAGCGAATCTGCCGATCGGCCAGACCTATCGCGTCGGCCTTAGTCGCGAAAACCCATATTGGGTCTGCGCCGGGTTTCAAGATAGTCCGTCGTGGTGCGCACCGAGCAATTCGCAAGATCCCAACGGCATTCTAAACAAGGCTTGGATTTGGGCGTCCTATGGTGACGGCCAATGGGCGGTTCCCGATCCGATCGATCCAAACTTCATTTGGGCCGACACGGAAAACGGGAACGTTTACGTTTCGAACAAGATCACAAAAGATGTTTGGATTGCAGCGCCGTACCTCCAGAATGCAAGCGAAGCTTTCGATAATCGTCTCGCGCGTTACCGATTCGGCTGGGAAGCGCCGATCGCATTCGCTCCCTGGGACGGGCATGTGGCATGGCTCGGCGGCGACCGAGTCTTTGAAAGCACCGACCGCGGTTTGCACTGGTCGGTCATAAGCCCCGACCTTACGCGTAACGAGAAGAAGAGGCAACAGCCGTCCGGCGGCCCGGTCAAACACGACGTTTCGGGCGCCGAAGAGTTCGATACGATCGTCGACATCGAAGGCTCCTCTCTGAAGAAGGGAGAGATCTGGGTCGGTACCGACGATGGGCTCGTACAGCTGACGCGCGACGGCGGTAAACACTGGCAAAATGTTACGCCGGCGGATGGACCGCGTGACGGCAGGTATGCCACCGTCGCGCCTTCACCGCTTCTCGATGGGACCGCGTACGCTGTCAACGACGCGCATTACACGGGTGACGGCGCTCCGTACGTCTTCGTGACGCACGACTTTGGGAAACGCTGGACCTCGATTACGACCGGGCTGCCGAAGGACGAGTGGGCCCGCGCGATTCGCCCCGACATTCGGAATCGCGATCTCATTTTTCTCGGAACCGAGCAGGGCATCTGGGCATCGTTCGATGCCGGGACGTCGTGGCAGAGTTTCAAAAACGACATGTCGACTGTCTCGGTTCGCGACATCCGGATACAACCCGACTTCGACGACCTCGTCGTCGGAACGCATGGACGTTCGATCTACATCATGGACGACATCAGGCCGTTGCAGGACCTTAAACAGGCACAAGCAGGTGGTCTGTGGCTCTTTAGGCCGCGCACTTCCTACGAGTATAATACGCGGTCCGACGAATGGATAAGGGCCGACTACGTGGCACTGAATCCGCCGAATGGGGTTCCGATCTCGTACTTCCAAAGCGCGCCTCAGAAGAACCCTCCGAAGCTCGAGATTCTCGATGCGGGCGGCCACGTGATCAAGAATGTGCCCAAGGTGCCGAACGACGCCGGCATCAACCGGTATGTTTGGGACTTCAGCGTCGACGGGCCCGTCAAGTGGAATGGCGCCGCACGGTTCTTGCAGACGTCGGATTCGGGAGCGATGGTTCCGCCCGGCACGTACGTGGCCCGCCTTACGCTCGGTGAAAAGGCGTTAATACAAAGCGTTCGCGTCATGGCCGATCCGCGGACGGTCGAGACGCAGTCGCAAATCGTAGCGTCCTTTGCTTACGCACAACATTGCAATGCGCAGCTCTCGATCGTCGATACGATGCTCAACAATTTGGACGACGCGTCAAAATCCTTAAGCGCGGCCTCGGCGCGATCCGAAAACGCCGGAAAATCGCCGCTGGGCGCTCGTATCGCAGACGCGCTGAGCGCGGAGAAGCGGGTGCGCGCCTATCTCACCGCCGACTATCGCGGCACGGAAGACAATGTTCTTCGGCCTGGTGCGTTGCGCGAAGACATTTGGATCGTCTGCGGCGAGACGTTGGTAACGCCGGCCTTCCTTCGGGCCCAGCGCGACGTCGATGCGTCGTTTCACGAAGGCGTCAATCTCTACAATGCGTTCGCCGGTACGATTCCATCGCTTAGTGCGGCTCTCACCGCAGCGAAGCAAGCGCCGTTGCCGATCATCGGAACGGTAAGCGACCAACGCCGCTAACTCGCAGCTTCAGGATCATTCGATTGCCATGACGAGCGTGCCGCCGGTCGACGTTCTGCGCCTCGACGCCGAAGTTAATCCCCAGGCCTTGCAGACGCTCTCCGGCCAGACGCGCCTCGCAATTTGTGCAAAACATAACCGCCCAAAGCGGTCAACGACTATCTAGCTGGTAACCTGCACGCACAAGCACCTACGTCGAGCTTGAGTGCGAGCGGGGCGGTTGCCGTCTGCAAGAATGCGCAAAGGTCAGCGACAGTTCCGCTCCACATGGCAATTGCATTTTGTTTAGGCTCTTGCTAAACTAAGGTCGTGGGACACAAGTATTTGTCGTCGCACGAGTTCGAAGTTCTCGGAAAGTTCTAACTGCCAAACTCGACGCCGTAGCGTTGCATGGCGCGGATGCTCGTTATGCGCCGGTGCTGCGGCGCGGCGGCCTCGAATCATGGCGTGGCGCTCATAAGAAGAGGATCCGAAGTCTGGCGCGGGGCACGATTGCTCTCGCACTTCCGGTTGCCACCAGAAAGCACATTCAGTGACTGAGCCTATTGCAAGCCTAAATGAGAAGCCGACTGCTCTCATTCCGAGTCTAGTAGCGCGCTTTCCTGAGCGGCTAGTCTGGATGGTGTTCGTGTTTGTTAATGGTTTCGTAGCGATTGCGATTCTAGCAACATTGGCAATGTTATTAAAGGCGCCGCTCATCTTTCCGTCGCTTGGTGCCAGCGCAATCCTTATGTTTTACAGCCCGCCATTACCAACGGCAAGCCCTAGAAGCGTCGTTGTTGGGCATGCGATCGGCATCGTCTGCGGTTTCGCGGCTCTCGTACTTACCGGGCTCCAAAACAGTCCATCAGCAATGATTATGGGCATTGACGGTCCCCGAGTCGTCGCCGCTGCGCTGTCGCTAGCTGCCACAGGTGCACTCATGGTGTTTTTTAGGGTTACGCATCCTCCAGCGGGCGCTACCGCGCTGGTGATTTCGCTAGGCGTCTTTACGAAGGCCTACCAGCTCCCAATTATGGAGCTAGCCGTGGTCCTCTTAACGCTCCAAGCCGTGGTCGTGAACAGAATGGCGGGGGTAGATTACCCGACTTGGCTCCCCCGCACTCCACCTCTACATTCCTGAACTGGAATTGATCGCATCGGCTCGTGATTGACGAGCCGTAGGACCGCGATCTAGCGAATGGCGACCCCTTGCGACTGTCTATGCCGCTGGAGCCAACGCAGCGTGACGCCAATCCAAACCATTAGCGGCAGTAAGACTAAACTGGGTAGGTCCGATGCTATCGAGCGTAATATATCATCCGCTGTAAGCGGTTGTCATCACCGTAGGACAAAGCTAAGGGCTTTCAAAATCAGGCCCCACCCTAGCGTCGGCTAAGCTACGACGGCCTCGGATCGCGGAGTCGTTGCGCGGGTAATGGGGCTTACTTGGCGAGGCTGACGGCCGAACCGAGCGGAAAACAACTTTGCGAGCTCCCACCGCAACCCGGAAGCAACTTAGTAGAGTCACCACCCGCCGGATATTTGTAGAATCGAACGTCGAAAAGCTGGACATCCGGTGCGACGACGGAACCGCCTTGGATCCAAAAACCAATAACGCGGCCAGAACCCGCAAGTGGGGTTTTGCCTACGATCTGTCCGCCTGCACCTGTGGTCTGGTAAATGGCCGACGTAGTCGGAGATCCAACGCCCCCATACTTCTCGTCGCCGATCGCCACGTACTTGCCGTCCCAAAGAACCTTGCCGGGAAAGTTGATGGTGCCACCCTTTAGGGCGATGTTTTTGAGCTTCTTTTTACCCTTGGGAAGTTCGGCGAATGTGGCGCCGGAAGTGGAGCCCTGACGAAGGCCGTCGACATAGAGGTTGCCCTTATCGTCGTAGCCGCAGTAGTGTACATTATAAACTTCTGAATCCTCGTAGATCGTGGGCGTGCCCTTGGCATGAGCGTAGATGGCCACGTTGCCCTGTTTGTAGGGGTAACTGTTACCCTGCAGGTTTGAGACGGCGAGGTTCCCTGTTATCGGATCGACGGAGCAGTCGATGGGGAAATAACCCGCGTCGCTCAGAGTCGCAACTGGACTCGTGCCGCCGTGCTTATACTCAACGATCTCGTAAGTCGTGTTGTTCACAATCCAGACGTCGCCTTGCTTGTCGACGCACACGCCGTCCGGGGTATAGAAGCCCGTCAGCGTTCCGACTAACTTGGCCCGCCGATAGGAGTATACGAGGACATCTTGGGTACCGTCGTTAGAGACATAAAGCAGGGCGTGCTTCGCCGCGTCGGGAGCCATCCATGATGGGCGACGGTCCGGATGCGGGATCACCATGGGGCCGCTCGCGGCGCCGGTTGTATTTGACGGCCCTGCCGGCGTTGGTTGTGACTGGGAGCTGCCGCCGCAGCCCGCGAGTATTGCGAACGCGGCGCAAATGCCAGGCCCGTATCGGCGAAGATCTAAAATATTCATGTCTAGAGGGACTTATTCGTCGGGTCGAAGCCGGCCGCCTCAGTATAGCCCGTGCTTTCGAGACCGTTGTTAAAACTATAGAGATATTTGATGCCCGTCGGTGCGTAGCTATAGACGTCAACGTCGGTATTCGCGATGTCGCCGACGGCTAACCGGTCACCCTTCTGATTCAGGTTGCCGAAGATCGAAGCGCCCTTGAGCGCCGACGAACTGACGAGCTTGCACTTGGGACGGCAGCCACTGTATACGTACAACTCGCCTGTCGAATCGATCGAGACCAGGTTGCCTTGCGCGTCGAAGAAGAGACCGCCGAACGCTGCGTTCTTCGTGCCCGTCGCAACCGCTCCGCCGCCCTTGCAGCCCTTCCAGTAGACCAGTACAAAGCCGCTCGTCGTGGATGTGGCCGCAGACAACCAACAATCTCCCTTGGTATCGATGGCAACGCCCGCCGCGAAGCCGGTAATCGCGGAACTCGTTACCGGTGATCCGCAGCTCTCGTTCTTCAGCGAACAGATCAGCAGATCGCCTTCATTCGTGCTCACGGTGGTAAGCTCACTAACGTAGATGGAGTCTTTTGTGGCGTCGAAACTCTTCGCGTCCACGGCTTGACCGTGAGGGTCCGGAATGGATCCGATTTCCGTTCCGCACAGTTTTGGGCCCGCGTAGACATTTATTGAGGGTGTCATGTTGGGTTTGGCCCATGGAAGAATCAAGTCTCCTTGGGGGTCGACGCCCCACCCGCCTATGGCGTTACCATCAATCGTACAAGTCGGTTCGACGTTTTTTTTGTCGGGGTCTGGATACCCGTTGATGAGGCCCGCATGCTCGCAACTATCGGTGCAGAACTCACTGCCGTAGATTCCTCCGCTAGGCCTTCTTCGGCCATCGGGAAGGCCGGTTGCCAAATGCAGGCGCTGTACGCCGCCGGGAAGCATCCATGGCGACACTAAGCTGACCAGAGCGTGGTTGTCGTGCGCGATTCGTGCCTGCGATAGCACGCTCGGAACGGAACCGTTCTGTCCGGAAAAATTGTTAGCGCAACCCGCCAGAAGTGCTACGCCGACCGCGGTACAGAGCGATGAGGTAAAGAAACGCATAGAGGATGCTCCTTGCACATTCCGATGAAGTGTGAATCGTGACTGCTCGGTTCACCGGCAACATCCTGCCTAGCGCGCGCCCGCGCGTCATGCTCGGTCCCGCGCAGGCGATCCGCTCAGTCGGCGTCTAACCAGCGAGCCGCGGCTTCCGCCGAGTCTTCCGGACGTGTATTGAACGCAATAGCTGCGTTGGGAGCAGACTTGCGGACCACATTGATTAGCCTCTCGAACAACAGGAGGCTTTTCTGAGGGAGCCTCAGACCGGCCCCGATCACCACGCAGTCGTAGGCAACACTGGCCAGTTGCTTCTCGAGCACCGGACCCGCCGTTTCGTCCGGCGCGATCATGCAAAAATCGCCCTGCCACCCGCGCTCAGCTATTTTCGACGCAGCGATTGCGATGCCGGCGTTGATCTTCTCAGCATTGAAGCCAGGCGGTATGGCAGGGTCGGTATAGTCCACCGTCTCCGGCGTCTGGCCAACCAACAATACTCGTTTCATGCAATCCTTTCCTAAGCGTGCCGCGCGACCGACGTGGCGGCTGATTTGAGAGTGAAAACATCGTCGCGCCGTCTCGATAGTAGAGCAAAATCCACGCGATGACCTGGGCACGATCGTGTGGATCGCGCGCGACGAAATGCTGCACGTGCCGATTAACGCCAAGGAATCCGATGCGCGCGGCCGCGGCGACCCGTTTGCGGCGTTGGGCTGGGCAAAACGGATGCGGGACTACTTCGATGCGGTGATCCAGAAGCAGTACGCGGGCGCAGCCTACATCTGGTGGATCAAGGTCAACGGCGGCGCCGGCGACGTCCAACGGCTCTCCTCGACGGCGATTCCGTTGGCGAAAGCACAGCCGGGCTCGTACATGATGACCAACGACGCCGCCGAGGTCCAATCGAGGGGCAGTCAGGTGCGCGCGAGCGTCTCGGGTGAGCGTACCGCCTACGACGCGCTGCTCAACCACATCGCGCTGTCCTTTAGGCTCAATAAATCGTACTTCGGCGTCGACTCGCGCGCCAACCGAGCCACTGCCCTCGTCGCGACCGAACCGACGTCCAACTCACCGAGAACAGCTACCTCACTTCGATCGGCACCACATTGGATTTGTCGCTCGGTGAAGAGACAAAATAAACACCTTTGTCAGGGCCTGTCCTAGCAAAGCCACGCACCTCAGGTATCGCCGCTACGGTATACTCGCCCGGCTCCTTAATTTCATAACCCCAGTGAGATACGTCCACCCAATCACGAAAGACGCCTGGCGCTTCAGGAGTATCGTACCCGATGGAGTGAGTACTTCCCGGTAAGTACTCTCTTATCGCTATGGAGCTTCGTCGGACTACACGGCTAACGTCCACAGCGGGTACCGCTTGTCCACTGCTGTTTAAAATTGTTACGTCGCAGAGTCCCCACGGCGGTACAGAATCAGCCTCGTATACGTCCGAGGTCTCATTGTGGACGGAGATTCGAACCTCAATTGGCTCGCCCATGCGATAAACTCTCTTGCTTGTCTCCAGACGTATGCCAAAGACGCTACTACGGGTGGGAAGTTCTTGCGGAATCGCGATGGACGCATGCGTCGCCAGACCAGTTACGCAGCAAACTATGAAAGCCATTCCCCAAGTCGCACTAAATCGCATAGCGGTGTACTTTCTCACTTTTCTCACCCGATAGAGGCTTAGCCGTAGGTCTTTGCAATCGGGGGATTGGTATAGTTACGTGCCTTAAGTAATAGTGGAAACCAAACGGGGCGGGGCCGCTTCCTAACCGTGGGATTACGCCTAGTTTCCCGATGACCTTCAGCAGCTGCGTCCTTGACGTTGTAAGGACCGGAGTTGAAAGCGGACTTGGTTAATCGGGCAAAGTTGCGGCGTTCGATGACTAAGGAAGACTGGAAGCGACATCGACGCTCACATGGGCTGCATCCAGTCCCGACCGAGAATTCAATCGTTTCCGAGGTTTAGGACCGCCAGATGGGATCACGCCGCCCGTATGATCCGATCAGCAGGCAAAGCCATCCAAGATTTACCACCGCAGGTCCGAGAGCAAATTGCCAAAATGACGTAAGCTCCTTGGAAATGCACGGAACGAAGAATCGTAAGGGCTACCATGGGCGTTCGCCGCGGCTAGGACTCTTGGGCCGAAATCGTTAACTCTCGGCTCGAAATGCTCAGGATCATAATTCTCTTGGCATTCTGGCTTAGCTTTGTCATGGCGGCCGTCGCCGTCGCTGCCCCGACCAACGCTAGCAACTCCGCCACTGTGCTCTTGAGTACCGGTGACAGCCAACTTCGACAAGGGCTGTATGCCGACGCGTTGCGTTCTTACCAAGAAGCGCTTGCGCTTTTCCAGCAGCTGAGCGACCACCCCGGCGAGGCGAAGGCTTTGGTGGGCATTGGCCTGGTTCAAATGAACCAGAATCAATACGGCGACGCGTTACAAGCAGAACAGCAGGCACTCGCGCTGCTCCAGCAGCAAGATGACCCCAACGAAGAGGCTACGGCGCTCAGTATCATCGGCGTCGTCGAGGGCGTTCACCTATTCCACTTCGCACTCGCGGTGCAATCACTTGAGCGGGCGCTGGCGATCTACCGGCAACTGGGCGACCGTCAGGGCGAGGCGACGACACTCAACAACATCGGCAACTTCCAGGATGATCAAGATCAGTTTGCTGACGCATTGCAATCGTACGCGGAAGCATTTGTGCTTTTGCAAGACTTCGGTAATCAGTCGTCTGCAGCGAGAGTCGAGCAGAGCATTGCGGCAGAGCAGTCGATAGTCAGTCGACTATCGAGTTCACCGCAGCAATCATCGCCAAAGCACGAGCTCGATGCGAACGCGTCCGCCCTTCTGAATGATGGTGACAGCCAATATCGGGAAGGGCGCGATGCCGATGCGCTCCATTCCTATCAAGAGGCGCTCGCGGCGTTCGCGCGCCTTCGCGATCCCGAGGGGCAAGCGAAGGCTCTCATGAGTATCGCCATAGTCCAAGGGAAGACGCAGTACGCCGACGCGCTACGCGCAGAGCAGCAGGCAGTCGCGCTGTTCCGGCAACAGGTGACCTCGTTGGAGAGGCTAGCACGCTCAACAACATGGGCGTTGCCGAAGGCGTTCACGGCCAGTACGCGCTCGCGCTTGAATCGTTTGAGCAGGCGCTTGCGCTTTACTGGCAGTTGGGCAACCGCGGTGACGAGGCAGCGGCGCTCGACAACATCGGTATCACGGAAGCCACTCACGGTCGGCACGCTATGGCGCTGCAGTCTTTTGAAGAGGCGTTGGTACTCTCCCGACAGCTGAGTGACCGGGACGAGGAGGCGCAGACCCTTCTGGACATCGGCAAGCTCCAGTTATCTCAAGGACAGCTTTCCGACGCGCTGCAATCCTATCAGCAGTCACTGGCGTTCTTCCAGCAGGTGGGAGACCAAGCAAACGCAGCTAGCGCCGAGCATCTAATCAAGCAGGTACGATCGCTTATGAGTGCACCAAGTCCATCGCCGCAACCAACGCGCCCAGGAGTTGCGGTGGAACCGCAGCCGCCGATCGGCGCGCCTAGTGCGCTGCGGCGAAGTCCGGATTGCGAAACTTGCCCGCAATAGCACCGCATAGCACCGTTTCTGCTAGAAGCGGTGCGCTGAGTAAACTTCGCCGCTTCGCACCGTGGCTAGCTCTTGCACTGTTTGTTCTGATGGGCGGCGAGTTGGCCTTATCCTATGTCGCGAAGTTGTTAGGCGTTCATGGCTTGTGGGATTCGACGCCGCAAGCGCTGCTGGCAATGGTAGGAGTTCGCACCGTGGCGGAACTCTGTTTGGTGCTCTTCGGTGTCTATGCTATTCTCCAAGTTCCGCTCTCGTCAATAGGGTTGCGGATACCAAAGTTTGGTGAACTCGCATTGGGGGTTGCTGGCGGTTTAGCAACCGCGCTTGTCGTTGCTCTGCTAATTCAAAAGCTGCGGCTCCAAACCAGTTACGATCTTCTGTACGAGCACTATATCTTATCTCACGCCACGGGGCTGGTTGCCGTAGCGCTATTCTCGGTCCTTATATTCTTCGGTCCGATTGTGGAAGAGATCGTTTTTCGTGGTATTGTCCTGGAAGGTTTCGTCAAGCTGACAAACGGCGTGGTCGCTGTTGTCGTATCGGCCGTCATCTTCGCTGGAATGCACGCGTCGGGAGGAGTCGACCAGGTAGTCGGTGCGTTCGCATTCGGCCTCTTCGCCGGTTGGCTCTACCTCCGGACTCGTTCGGTAGCGCCGACCTCGGCGGCTCACATTGTCTATAACGCGGTGGCTTTCTATCCACTCATACTTTACATGATACGTGCAAGGCATTCTTGACACCCTGCGAGGCCGCTTCGCGTTAAACGCGATCAAGCCCTAACGCTCAACGAGCCGCGGTAGGGAACGACGCGCTCCCTCCGGCGTTCGTCACTAGGGTCTGCCGCGACCGGCTAGCAAGCTGGGTGCTTCTATTGCGAGACCTCCACAGTTCGAACGGCGTCTCGACGACGTGTTAGCTGCGCAACAATCCTGTGCCGTGTGACAAGCGTTCCAAAAAGTCTTGAGTAGGCTGACTGCGCATAACAAGCGTGGATTCTTCGGCTTCGATCAAAGCAAGGTCGCCGTACCCGATTTTGTCACCAATCCGTTGACCGCATAACAAGTGTTCGGTTTTACCGTGAGTGGAACTGCTTGTCGGAAATAGCCTCGTATAAAAGCTGCCTCTAAGGTACGCGCGCGCACGCGTGCGCGTTGGGACTCCGGAAAATCGAACGTCTTGAGTACGGATCCGTGACGGCTTGGCCGTTGCACGGGGGCTTGCCACTAAGCACCGAACGTTCTCAGCCGCTGGTCCGTTCATGCAGCGGAAGCAGGGCTCGACCGGAAGTTTGAAGTCCCTTATGTAGTAGCCCCTCGGCAAATCTACCGTTGTCATCAGACACTGAAGAGCGCCGAGGGATGCCCTACGAAGAGTTGCCCACGACAGTCAAGCAGTGGGGCAGTTCATCCGAGGCGAGCCGCTAAGTCTACAAAGTGCTGTTGTAAGCAGCAACAGCTAGCCCGCGACATCGTCGCCAAGTTCCACTGTTAGGCGCTACTTCAGCCAGTCTTTCTCCCAATCGGATTCAGCAGCATGGTTCCAGCCGTAGTACCACCAAACCCCAACGCCGACGATCCCGATATTCTTAGCGTTTTGCAGAGACCGAATCTCGGTGGCGGCGGTTGCGATGTTCTCGACTGCCGGATCGTGCCAGCGGCTCTTGGTATAGGTTGGAATCAGAGGATATATTTCCGCGTTCGCCGCTTTATGCGCATATTGGTAAGCTAGAATCTTGGCGAGAAGCGCAGTGTAGCACGATTTGGAGCGACAGGAGGTGTCGTAGAGCATTGGCATGATCATGTTGAAATAGGCGGATACCGCTTTGAAATCCGAAGGCGTCCATTGGTAGCCCGGGTCGGCCGTGTAATCGAGGCTCAGGTCGGGCGACGTGCCAATCGCCCGCCGAACGGTGCGGAAGAGCCCTTTGTAGTTTGCAACATTATTCGTCCGATATGGTTCGAAATCGAGATTGACGCCGTCCACTCCATAGCGCTTGACGAACATCCGGCATACGCGGGCGATCTCGTGCCAGGTAGAAGCGGTATTCACCAGCGCCAGCGATCCGCTCAGGTAGGCGACGATCTTTTGATGCGGATCCGCGGCGCGCGACACTCGGATCCAGTGCGCCAACTGCGAGTACTTGGCGGGGTCCATGGTTCCATCGGCGTTGAATGCCGTGATGTTGTGAAGCTGGTACGTAAACGCGCGCGCCTTCAGCCACCCGACCACTTTGCGAATCCGTCGGTCGCTCATCACCGACGAGTCGAACCCGTGATCCAGAAAGATTCCGTTTTCTTCATGCGCCGTGACGCGAAGGCCGTGCGCCTCGGGCACGCTCACCATGACGCGAAGGCCGCGCGCCTCCGGCACGCTAAGGAAGACACCACCGCCAGCGCGGCAGGCGGTCAAGAGAGCCGATGCCAGAAGGGCTCCAGCCCATCGCCTCACGCGTATCACCCGGGATTCTCCATATGGTCGAGCCTTTCGACGCCAAATTGTCGGTGTCCAGCCTCCGGGCCCCGGCACGGCTCCCCTGGGCGACCGAGAATCGCGGCGATGGCGGCTTTTGGCGCGCCAGAACCGGAAACGCGGACTTGATGCTCATAGGGACGCAGTTCCCCGTCGCTTTGCCACCGAGCGCGTGGCCGTCGCATCTCATGGTGCCACAGGAGCCGGAGACGAGCGTAGTTTCACGATCAACGCCGGTATGTTCGTCAAACAGATGGCGCGGGACGGCGCTCGGCCAATATGCTCAGGAAGTCGGGGTCTGGCGGAAACCGAGGTGGCTCTTGCACGACGGTTCCGCACACCCAGGAAGGCCGCCACTTACCCTCACAAAGCGTTCCAAAAAGATCTTCAGCAGGATGACGCCGCATAACAAGCGTTCGGATTTCTCGGCTTAGGATCAAAGTAAGTCGCCATCATCGATTTGGTATCGATCCGTTGATTCGCATAACAAGTGTTCGCTTCTGCTGTACACGCGCTGCTGTCGCATTTTGCGTAGAAAAAGACTGCGTCTAAAGCTGCCTCTGAGGTACGCGCGCGTGCGCGTGCGCGATGGGACTCCGGAAAATCGCCGCGGCGCGCAAGCCTCCGACGACGCTGTGCGTGTAGGGCACAACCGAACAGGTGTTACGCGATCAACGGATTGGCGCGCATAACCACCAACGAGCACGGCCGACGTGTTCCGGTGGGCGCCGTGGCTGCTTCTCGGATTCAGGTCGACGGCGAGCCTCGTGATCTGCGGCGCTAAGGCGTCCCGTCCGGCACTATCAGCGGGAGTGGCAACCACGGCTACGATGGCTTCGGACGGTGTTCTAAGTGGTGCCATAAATTTGAGCCGATGTGCCTTAGGGCTAGGTTGGTGAGTAATCAACTAGGAAGTGCTACGATTCTACCCACGCGTCCGCAAGATGCCGCGGACGCGGGAAGGAACACGAGATGATCAGGAATCTGTTCATGGCTGCGGTCCTAGCCTTCGGATTTGCCGCGACTTCTTCGGCCGCTGTGATCTACGTACAGGTTGGGCCGCCTTATCACGCCGTCGAAGCGGTTCCAGCGGCGCCAGGTCCGGGCTACGTTTGGGTTGGCGGCCACT
>DAIMCN010000043.1:0-22995 GCA_036726365.1 Candidatus Cybelea sp. | reverse complement strand
CGACTCGTTCAATAACGCTTGGGACGTGGTGCAGCAGTTGCCGAGCATGTACGTTCCGTTGGACAACACCGCGCTCTGGGCGTCGCCAATTTGGGACCATCCGGTAGGTCCGGTAACCGCGGCCCAGGTGTTTGCGACCGGATCGTAGATCGCGCCCTTAGTGGTTTCGGCCGTGTTGCAGAAATTGTACTCGCCGCCGTTAACGATCAACTTCCCGTCAGCTAGAACCGCGGAAGCGAAATAGAGCGGTCCGTAGCTGGATGGCATCGACCCCGTCTTGGTCCACGTACCGTTGATGTAGCTGCCGGTCTTATCGGGTTTGAGGCTAAACCAGTTGGGCGAACAGAAGTCTTGGACCATGACGGTACCGTCGGTCATGAGCAGTTCCGTTCCGGCACCGTTCGCCCATGGCGCGGTTGCAGTGACCGGCGTCCATCCACCGGTCCGCGCGCGCGCGCGCTCGGCACCGGTGATCGTATGCCGGTGCTTCGGCGGATACGCGGGCGTGTGCTTGAACAGACGCGCCTCGCCAACGCTTACGCGCGAACCGACTGCCGGCAAAGACGATGTTGCCGGTGCATTCGTCACCGGCGAGCCGCCGCTGCATCCGGCAACAAACAGTGCCGGCATCAGCATCGAAGCCAAAAGGGATAAACGTCGCATGATAACTCCTAATACGAGAGTAGCGCGAGGGATGTGAGCCGGTTTGCGATGGTGCCGCTTAGCGCTTCTTGCGGCCGCCGGCCTTCTTCGCCGTCGCCGGCGCTTTGCGTGCAGTCGATTTCGGTCCGGCTTTCTTTCGAGCGGCCCCAGCGCGCGAGCCGCGCTTGGACATCACGGCCTCTTTGAGCGCTTTGGCGGGTAAGAATTTAAAAACGCGCTTCGCCGGAACTTTTACCTGTTCGCCGGTCGCCGGATTGCGAGCCATGCGCGCCGCGCGATCGCGCACCTTGAACTGTCCGAAGCCGGGAATCTTTACCGCGTCACCCGCAATCACGGCCGCTTGAATGTCTTCAAACACGCCGTCGATCAACGCAACGGCATCCCTGCGCGAGAGCTCGAGGCGATCAACCGCCGAGCGCACCAAATCTAGTTTGTTCATCGGTTCCTTTCGTGTGAAAAAGCAGCCTCTGATCGTGCCGAATCGCTTCGCGCTGCTTGCTACGAAATGATGATAGACTCCTTGTCTCCAAATGAATTAGCCATGCCTGGTAAGCTCGTCACCTTTCATCCCGGTCCGCTGCGCGGCACTGTCAGCGTTCCCGGCGACAAGTCCATTTCACACCGGGCATTGATTGCCGGCGCGGCGTGCGCGGAGCCATTGCGCATCGCGCGTCTCAACCCGGGCCGAGACGTGCACGCAACGCGTGCGGCGTTGGTCCAGCTTGGCGCACGGATTGAGGCGGACGGCGACGATGTCGTCGTGCATGCGGGACGGCTTGATCCACCGCAAGGTACGCTGGACTGCATGAACTCTGGCTCGACGGCAAGGATGCTCCTGGGCGCTTGCAGCGGCGCGAACGTCCCAGCACGATTCGACGGCGACGCGTCGCTGCGGCGCCGCCCGATGGAGCCGGTAGCGGCACACCTCCGTGCCTTTGGCGCGAAAATCGAGACGTCGAACGGCCGGCTTCCGCTCCAACTCTTCGGGACGCCGGCGATCGAGACGCGCCATTTCATCCTTGTCGCGCCTTCCGCCCAGGTGAAGTCCGCACTGCTTTTTGCCGGGCTCTTTGCCGGCGTCTCGGTGCGCGTCAGCGGCGATCGAGGCTCACGCGACCACACCGAACGCCTTCTGCGCTATCTCGGGGCGGAGATCGAGTGGGACGTCCGCGCCGCGAGACTTTCGGTTGCCCCGCTTATGAGCCACGATGTGGAAGTCGCCGGCGACTTTTCATCGGCCGCATTTTTCATCAGCGCTGCGGTTATAACCCCAGGAAGCGCCGTTCTGATCGAAGACGTGGGTGTGAATCCAACCCGAACGGGGCTATTGGACGCGCTCCGCGCAATGGGCGCTTCGATAACGCTCCAGCACGAGCGAACGCAATGCGGGGAACCGATCGCTGACATCGCGGTCGAACATCGGCCCCTGAACGCGACGCACGTCGGAGCGGACCAGGCGTTGCGCGCGATCGACGAAATTCCATTGCTGGCGCTCGCGGCGGGGTTTGCGCACGGTACCACGACGATTGCGGGAGTCGGGGATCTACGGAATAAGGAATCGGATCGAATCGCCGCCATCGAGCGGTTGCTGGGCGCGGCCGGCATCGCGGTGGTCTCCGAACGCCAGGGCGTTTCGATTCAAGGCGGCCGGCCCGCGCCGGCCGGTAAGCTGATTGAAACCAGCGACGACCACCGGATAGCGATGGCAGCCGCAGTCCTCGGTTGCGCCGCCGGCCCCGTCGCGATCGATAGCGACAGCAGCCTCGACGTCAGTTTCCCCGGTTTTGCAGCGGCGCTTGAGGCGCTGCGCGTGCCCTAAGCGGCCGACTCGGACGACTTTGAATCGCCTTTCGAGTCTCCGGTAGGCAGGGTCTTCGCGGGTGCCTCGGGTTTTGAGCCGCCCTCGGCCGCTGGGGGCTCGGCTTTGGCCTTCTCTGCCTTCGCCGGGGTCTTGGAGCGCCGGGAATCGGTAACGTAGAATCCCGAGCCTTTGAAGAGCACCGGCGCGGCATTGAAGACGCGACGCAGCGGGGCGCCGCAGGCATCGCACGGGGCGCCGTGCGTTTCGTTAAAGCCATGCCGCACCTCATGGATCCGGCCGCAGCGCGTACAGGCATAATCATAGAGCGGCATGCTCAGAGTATAGCCGCCTTAGCACTCGTGGTCAATGACTGCTAGCCGCCTCCCACGTGCCTAGAAATCGGCCAAGATGGCGCCGTCGCGATTGAACTCGGCCAGACCCTTAAAGTGAATGAGCGAGTCGGCCAGCGCGCTGGTGAGGCGGCGGCCGCGCTGCCAGCGGTCGAGCAGCAGCCCGAGGCGGCCGTGGTAGGCCGGATACGCCAGTTGCACGTGAACCTTCGAGCACGACGTCCTGCGTTCAATCCGAAAATCTAAGCGCCGGCGCACGGAATAGGCGCCTACGAACGAGAGCCGGTAGTTCGCGATCAGCCCGTCGACCTCGTAGAGCTGTTCCTCGTCGCCGGGAAGCCACGACCGAATCACTACCTCGCTGCCGAGGCTGAGCTCGAAGTCCAAGTTCGCGCGCCGCGCGCTCCGCAGAAACGACAGCCATACCGGCCACTTTTCCACCGCGCAGAGCAGCGCGAACGCATCCTCGGCCGGGCAGTTGACCTCGAGGCTGGCGCTATGCGAAGGCCGCCCGGGCACAAAAATGTCATCGGCGATAGCCATAGCACCGTTTTATTCCATGGAATAGCCGCGCCAATCCTTCGCAAAATTATCCACATCCCAGCGCAAATAATGCCAGCGTTTCAACGCCTATGGGTAGTGCCGCTTCGTCGATGCGAAAGAGCGCGCTGTGGCCCGGGTGAATCGCGCCGGCCGATTCGCTGCGAACGCCAAGGCGAATCAAGAGCCCGGGAACGCGTTCTGCGAAGTACGCGAAATCCTCACCCCCCATCGTCGCTGGCGGTTCCTCGACACGGATCGCGCTGTGATCCAGTACATACCGCGCAAATCGCTGCGCGAGCGCGGCGTCGTTGATGACCGGCGGATATCCGCGGACGAGCCGCATCTCGACCTGGACGTTGTACGCAGTTGCGACGCCGCCGACGATGCGCTCGACCCGTTCCGCCAGCGCTTCGCGAATCGCCGGGTCGTGCGCGCGTAACGTGCCGGTCAGCGAGACTTCATCGGCGATGATGTTATTGCGGTAACCACCGGAGATGGTTCCAATCGTCACTACGGCACTCGCGAGTGGATCGGTTTCGCGAGCGACGACGTTCTGGAGCGCCAGAATCATCGCCGCCGCGGCGGGAATCGCGTCGACGGCGCTGTGCGGGTACCCGCCATGCCCACCGCGCCCGCGTACGGTGAGATACAGCTCGTCCGTTGAAGCGTTGACGGCCCCGGGGACGACGCCGATCGTTCCGACCTCAAGGCGTGCATCCACGTGCAGCATAGCGATGGCTTCGACGGCGGGCTGTTCGAGCGCACCCGCCTCAATCATCGGAAGCGCTCCGCCCGGCCCCTCTTCGGCCGGTTGGAAGAGCAGCACGACCGTCCCATCGATCTGCGCGCGCATCGAGTTCAATACATGCGCGGCGCCGAGCAGCATCGCGGTGTGGGCGTCGTGACCGCACGCGTGCATCTTTCCGTCGACTTCGGATGCGAACGATAATCCCGTTCGTTCGGAGATCGGTAACGCGTCCATATCGGCGCGCAAAGCGACGACGCGACCGCCGGTACGGCCGTCGATTCGTGCGATGACGCCGGTCTTCGCAACGCGGCGGTGTTCTATGCCGAGCGAATCGAGCTCTCGCTCGACCAGCGCCGCCGTTTCGTGCTCCTCAAAGCCTAGCTCCGGATGCCGGTGAATCGTCCGCCTCAGCTCCACGACGCGCTCAGCCAGCGCTTGGTTTACGCCGATCGCCATTTCCGGCCAGGTTAACGGACCGGTGCTTTCCTTCCCGCCGGCGAAACGAGATCGCATCGATGATGACCGCCGACCTTGCTTTCGCGCTCCTCATAAACCGCGCGAGTGCGTACTACGAGGCTAACCCGCCGGTCTACATGACCTACGTCGAGCACACGCACGTCAGCGCGCCGACGCTCGGACGTACGCAGGACATCAATCGCTCGATCGCCGTTCGCGTCGCGGATAATTTCGCGGTTATGCGGGATTTGCCGGACGGTTCCCAACGCACCGGCCAAGCCTTTCCAATCGTTGCATACTTCGATCCGCTCTCGGCGTTTGAATTCAGCTATTTCGCGAACCTCAAACGGGTCGACATCACGCTCCAGCGGGGTGCGCCGCTGACGCTGGCCATCCCACAACCCGATCCGAGCGTCAACGCCGTCGTTCCGTACAACAGTTATTGGGCGGCGCACTACGCGCCCGATTCGCGCGACGCGGCGTTACATTTGCTGATCGAGCCGACGCCGCGCGTGAAGCAAGGATTCTTTCCTTCGGAAATCATCGAAGACGCTGCGACCAGCCTGCCCTCGCGCATCGCCATGCAAGTCGTCGGAGGCGATGAAGCGATCCAGCTCGACTACGCGGTGATGAACGGGCACTGGGTGATCGTGCACGGCACGTTCAGCGCCACCCAGCATGCCGCGTTTCTGACCTTCAAAGTGATTGCCGACGTTACTTTCAGCGATATCGCGTTTCCGGAACAAGCGCCCGACCCACGCTTAGCGGGGACGCCCGTGCCGGCGGCCACGCCGACGCCGTAACAAACCCTATCGTGCCGGCTGCGGCTCCAGCACGATCTGCTCGGGCTTGGCACGGGCGACGCCATTGGGCGACGGTTGATCTCGTGGCGCGACCCACATGTAGACGTTCGGGATCAGCAGCAGCGTGAGAACCAGCGAGCTGAATACGCCGCCGATCACGACGATGCCGAGGCTCGAACGCGACGATGCCCCGGGGTCGAGAGCGAGTGCGAGCGGCAGATTTCCCGCCATCACCGCAAAACTCGTCATGATGATCGGGCGAAACCGCGTGTGCGCGCTTTCCCTGATCGCCGAGAGTTTGTCGAGACCGCGCGTTCGTAAGGTGTTGGCGTAGTCCACCAACAAGATCCCGTTCTTGGTCGCGATGCCGATCAGTAGTATCGTGCCGATGAGGGAAAAGAGGTTGAGGGTGCGATGCGTCAGCAAAAGCGCGCCGATCGCCCCGATCGCGGCCACCGGCACCGAAAAGATGATGATGAATGGGGATACGTAGCTGTTATAGAGCGCGACCATGAGCAAGTAGACGAGAATCACGGAGACGATCATCGACAGCCCGATCCCTACGAGCGTCTGATGCATGAAATCCTGTTGTCCTAGCGGCGCCGGCCGTATGACGATATTCGGCGGCACGTGCAACGACGGCAGGCGCTTCATCAAACCATTCTCGACGGCCGACAGCGATGAGTTATCCGCATAATTGGCATTGACGTGGATGACGTTGTTTCGGTCGGTGCGTGTTATTAGCGGCGACGTTGGGGTCGATATGAATCGAGCGATGTCGCTCAGGTAGATGAGGTTTCCGGCGGCGGACCGCACGGCCACCGACTTGAGTGACTCAATGCTCGTCTGGTACGACTGGGGGTAGATCACCTGCACCTGTTCTAGGCCGGATGTCGTCTCAAACTGGGTGGATTGATTTCCGCCAAAGGCCGCGCCGGCGGCCTGCGCGGCTTGTCCCAGATCGACGCCTAGCGCCTGTGCCTTGTTGCGATCGAACTGAATCGAGATTTCGGGCGCGAGCTGCGTGCCGGAGCTGTTTACGCTCGTCGCACCCGGCACGCGTTGCAACAGCCGGACAACTTGTTGCGCGTACGGCGTCGGGTCCCCGCCCGTAACGTCGGTAACGAGCACATCGATCGGTTGCGCGTTGCCCCCTGCCGTCGACGTGGCAGGCACGACGACGGCTTGCACGCCCTCCGGTAGATTCTTTTGCGCCATGCTCCGAAACTGTTCGACCCAATAGCTGGTCGCGTGCCTTCGCCCGTCTTTGAGCCAGATATGGACTTGACCGACGTTGCTTTGGGCGACGAACCCGCCGAACGACGCCGCATACGCGCCGGCGACGGCGGTGTTGGCAAAGACGTCGGGCGCATCGAGCAGCTTGCGTTCCAGCGCAAAGGTCCCCGTTTCCACCGTCTGAATCGGGGTGCCGATCGGATAGACGAGCTGGATAAAGATCTCTCCGCGATCGACGGGCGGAATGAACTCCTCGCCGACGACGCCGAACCCGACGAGCGCGAGCGCGAGCACGAACGTTCCGGCGCAAAACAGCGCTACTAGGCGGCCGTGTTCGAGGCTCCAGGGCAGCACGCGCTGGGTGTACCAGGTCCGCGTCGCGTCGAATCTTCGGCCGAACCACTCGACCACGCCCCAAGGTTTCCAATGCGAGCGAAGCGCCCACAATCCGGCGAGCGTCGGCGTGATCGTAAATGAGACGAAGAGCGACGTCAGGGTCGAGATCACGACGACGATCGCGAACTCGGCGATCTGCCGGCCAACCTGACCCTGGATGAACGCGATCGGGAAGAACACGACGACGTCGACCAGCGTAATGACCACCGCAGCCGCGCCGATCTCCTCGCGCCCCTGCACCGCCGCTTCTTCCGGGTCTTGACGGAGCTCGGTGAAGTGGCGCTCGATATTTTCGAGCACGACGGTCGAATCGTCGACGAGTATCCCGATCACCAGCGACATCCCCAGCAGGGAGATCGTGTCGATGGTTAGGTGCAGCAGCTTCATCACGGTGATGGCGATCGCCAGCGACGTGGGAATGGAAATGCAGACGACGATCGCACTGCGCCACGACCGCAGAAAGAAAATCATCGCAATGCCGGTCAGCAGAATCGCTTCCATCAGCGTGCGCGTCACGATCGAGATTTGCTGTCCGGTGAACTTCGACTGGACGTTGATCACCCGGAAACTGATTTCGGGAAACTGACGTTGGATCTGTGGCAGCGCGCGAAGCACGTTGTTTGACGCGTCCACCTCGCTTCCCGCAGAGGCTTTTTGCACCTGAAGGAAGAGCCCCGACTCGCCGCTGATGTGCGCGTACTGCAGCCGCGGTTCGTAGCCCTCCGTAACCGTCGCAACGTCTGCGATCCGGACGACGGAGTTGGAGGCGGTCCAAGGATTTACGACGCCGGGAAGGGCACCGAGCCCACCTCGGAAGTTCTCGACCTGTGCGCCGGTGGCGGATTGCAGCGCGTTGCTCGCTATTCCACCGCCTGCTGGAATGATCGCCAAGCTGCGCACCGTATCGAGATTTTGAATGTCCCCGCGGATATCGATGGTCGTCTGCCGGTTAGGCTCGTATGCGAACCCACCCGGAACTCGTTGGTTGTTCGTCTGAAGCGTGTTGATGACGTCGTTCAGCGTCAAGTTCGATGCAGCAAGCCGGACCGGATCGACGAGGACCTCGTAGGCCGGAGTGACGACCCCGCCGACGTTTACGTACGAGATGTCCGGAACTTGTTCGATCTGCGGGGCGATCACGTTGACGGCGTAGAGCGCGAGTCGCCCCAGCGAGAGCTTCTTAGAGTAGATCGCGAGCGTGACCACCACGGACTGGGTCGGGTCACGCAAGTTGACGGTTGGGGGGCTCAGGTTCGTTGGCAGATATTTTTCGGCGGCCTGAATCGCCTTATTCGTCAGCGCCAAATCGGTCGCCGTGTCCGACGTGATGTCGAAGATTGCGGTGATCGTCGCTTGGCCTTGCTGAACGACCGAGTTGAACGTTTGCAGGTCCGGGGTGCCGGCGAGATTTTGCTCGATGGGCTGCACGATGTTATCGCGCATCTCGGTGACCGATGCCCCGCTGTAACCAACGGAAATCGTTACGGTAGGCTGGCTAACGTCGGGATACAACTCCTTGACGATCGTCGCGGTGGATACGACGCCGGCGAACGTCATCAACGCGATGATGACGAAGACGAGTGTTGGGCGGTGAATGAAGAGCCGGGTAAGGCTGAAGTTCACGGTTGGAACGAAACCTTTTCCCCGTCACCGACGCTCGACTGACCGTTGCTCACCACGCGAGCTCCGGAAGTAATTCCCGTAACGACGGACGTTACGCCGTCGCTTCCGAGCTCGCTCACCTGGACCGTTCGGACGCTATTGTCCGCCCGCACCATCATAAGGGCGTCGTGGTTGTCGTCGGTGAAGGCGGTTGCAGGCACGCGTACGCCCCGAACGGGAGTGGTCGCAATGTTGCCCTGCACGACCATTCCAGGGCGCAAGCGCTGGAGCGGATTCTGCAGCTGAACCTTCACTTGAAAATCGGTGGAACCGGGATTGATTTCGTTCAAGACCCCGACCACGCGCCCGGTAAAGCGTACGTTCCCGGCGGTATAGGGAGCCGTTACACCGGCGATCGCGTTGTTTTCAATCCGTGCGATTTGCTCGCTCGAGGCGTGAAATACCACATAGATCGGGTTGACTTGTTGCAAGGTGAAGAGCTCGCGGTTACCCGGGTACTCACCCGGATTGAGATTTCGATTGACGACGACGCCGTCGATCGGCGAAACCAGCGTCGCTTTGCCGATCTGGACGCGCACTTGCCGCGCCTGTGCCAGCGCGACTTGCTCCTGGGCCTGCGATTGCTGCACCGCTGCCGCCTGGAGGCCTTGGCCCGACAACGTGCCGTTAGCCTGGACGTTGGACTTTGCTCCGGCCAGATTCGCGTTGACTGAATTAAGGGTTTGCTGGTCGTTGCGAACGAGCGTTGACTGCGTGTCAACGGCTTGCTTAGAGACGTAGCCTTTGGACAACAGATCTTGGTCGCGCGTTAAGTTCGCTTGATCGTTGGTAAGCGTTTGCTGAGCTTGACGGACTGCCGCTTCGTCTGTGTGCAGCGTATCGATGCCCTGGGCGATGGAGAGCGAGCCTTGATAGACGGTGTGTGTGGTACTGGCCCGATTGCTGTTTGCGGTTGCAAGATCGGATTGCAGCTGCGCCGCCAAGTCGGAAGTGTCGAGTTGGGCCAGCACCTGTCCGGCGCGCACGGAGTCGCCTTCGCGCACGTAGACGGCGTCCGCCGGCTCCGCCAGCGTACTTTGAATGGCGACGTTTTGATAAGGCGCGACGATTCCGGCGAGGTGCTGAGCCGGTTCGATCATTCCATAGCTTGCAATGCTGGTCTGCACGTAGGGAAGCCGCACGGGTCCGGCGCTTTGGTGCCGCCCGCACCCCGCAGCGGCTAGGATTGCGAAAGCCGCACAGAACACACGCAAGAGGCCGTCGGTTCGTTTCATGGATTGGCTCGATTGTACCGAAAGCGACGGTTCCGAATCCTGGAGTGAGTCTGAGAATGAGTGTCGAGGCCGAACGCCCTCGCGTGCTCGTCATCGATGACGAGCGGGGCTTGCGTGAGCTGCTCGAGTATGGACTCGACCAAGCCGGCTTTGCGGTGCGAAGCGTCACCGAGGGCTCGGCCGCCCTACCGTTGCTGGAGAGCTGGAGGCCCGACGTGATCGTGTTGGACGTCATGCTGCCTGGCCCGGACGGCTTTACGCTGCTGCCGGAGATTCGGCGGCTTACGACGGCACCGGTCGTGATGCTGACGGCGCGCACCGAGATCAACGAAAAGATCGCCGGATTCTCGGCCGGAGCTGACGACTACGTCGGCAAGCCGTTCGACCTGGAAGAACTCGTCGCGCGTCTTCGCACGCTGCTGCGGCGGCCGCGCATCGAAGGACGCGAAACGTTCACCTACGCCGATCTCAGTATTGACGCGCCCAGCCGCACGGTGCTTCGTGGCAACCGCCGTATCGAGCTTTCCGCGCGCGAATTCGACTTGCTGCGCGTTTTTGCCGAACACGCCGAGCAGGTGCTCACGCGCTCGCAGCTGCTCGACTTGGTGTGGGGCGTCGACCGGGATGTCATTCCCAACACGGTTGAGACGTACGTCTCGTTCCTTCGCGCAAAAGTCGATAGCGGCGAACCCGTCAAACTGATTCAGACGCTGCGCGGCACCGGCTATTCCCTGCGGGCGACGCCATCGTGACGACGCGGCTGGCGCGGCGCCTGCAAGTACTTGCAGCGGTTGAAATCTCGCTCGTGCTTGCGGCGGTGATTTTGGCCGGCGCGCTGCTCGCATTTGGGTTCTACATTCGAACGCTGTCGAACGAACTGAGCGGTACGCTTACCCAGCTCCAGGCCGCACTTTCGCGGACGTCGCTGCCCGATGCGCGAGCGGGCGGCGCGTTCGCCGCCTCGCTGCTCTTGGGTGCCGGCAGTGAAATCATTTTTGTCGACGCAAACACGCGAGTCACCGTCTACCGTGCGCATCGCTCGGACCCGCAACCGACCATCATGGTTCGCCGCCGCGGAGACCTTTCGGGAGATCCGAGACCAAACGGTCCACCGGCGCGCATTATCCTGGGCCTTGCAACGGCATTCGGGCTTCAACCACTGTTTGCCCACGTCGGCAATCTTTATGTCATCGTCCGAAGCAACGAGAGCGCACTGGTCGCATCCGTCCGCACGTTCGTCATTCCGTTGCTGATCGCGTTGGCGCTTGCCGTTACTTGCGCCGTTCTCATTGCACGCGCGCTCACGCGTCAAGCGCTGCGCCCGCTGGACGACGTCAGCTCGGCACTTGCACGCTTTGCGTCAGGAGATCTTACGCCGCGCACGATTCCGGCAGACGAAGGGCACGAGCTCGGCTCGCTTGCCGTGGCCTATAACGGCGCCATCGACCAAATGGAACGCGCCTTTGCGGCGCGGGATCGCGCCAACGCCTCGATGCGCCAGTTCATCGCTGACGCGGGCCATCAGCTCCGCACGCCCCTAACGGTGGTCCAGGGATTTATTGCAATTCTGCGCCGGGGCGGCTTTGAGAGCCCGCCCGACCGCGAACGCATCCTCGACACGATGAACGCTCAGAGCCGCATCATGGGATCGCTCATTGACAAGCTAATTTTGCTCGAGCGTTGGGAGAGCCCCGAAGCGGCGGCGCGTGCCTCTCCGATCGACGTGGGAACGTTGGTCGCCGATCTGGTGGCGCCGATTGCAGACGCACACCCCGACCGGCGTTTCGCGATTTCGACGCAGGGTGGAATCTTGGCGGCAATCGACCCGACCGAGCTTGCCTACGTCGTGACGAACTTGACGGATAACGCCGTTAAATACGGCGCCGGGGAAATCGCGGTGCGTGTCCGCTCCGAAGACTCGTTCGCGGTGATCGAAGTCGCAGACCAAGGTCCCGGCATTCCATCAACCGATGCGACGCGCGTCTTCGATCGTTTTTACCGCGGAGCGCAACGTGACGTTGCGGGCTCCGGACTTGGGCTAGCCATTGTGAAGCGGGCCGTCGAGCGGGCTCACGGTACGATTTCACTCGAAACGAGCCCGAGCGGATCCCGCTTCATCGTGCAGCTACCACGTGCGTAAGGCTGGCGGAGAGGGTGAGATTCGAACTCACGGAACGCGTAAACGTTCGCCCGCTTTCGAGGCGGGTGCCTTCAACCACTCGACCACCTCTCCGCGGTTTTGGTTCACGACCGGCGCCCGATATCTTTTTCCTTATGCTTCGTCGCGTTTGGCGCGAAAGAACCGCTGCAGCTGTTCGCCTGCTTCTTCCGCTAAAATGCCGGCAGTAATCTCGAGTCGATGATTCGTCCGCGGCGAGCGCAGTACGTCGAAGGCGCTCCCGTCTGCCCCCCCCTTCGCATCGCGCGCTCCATAGACTAGACGTTTGACACGCGCCGCTATCAGCGCACCCGCGCACATAACGCACGGCTCCTTGGTGACGTACATCGTGGCTTCAGAGAGCCGCCACGCGCCAAGGCGCCGCGCCGCTTCGCGCAAGACCAGTATCTCGGCGTGCGCCGTGGGGTCGTGGCGGGTTTCTTTCTCGTTCTTGGCCTCGAGCACAAGGTCGCCGCTAACCAGCACGGCGCCCACGGGCACGTCGCCCGCTCCGGCCGCTTCTTCAGCCAAGGCCAGCGCGTGGCGTAGATACTTTTCATCGCTGATAGGAACCATGCGTGCACCTTCGTTTCGTGAAGCGATGGGCGGATTCCGATGCGTGCTTCGGAAATAAACGCCGCGATGCGTTTCGACTCGATCGCCGATGAGGCGATGCAAGTGCACGCGAGCGAGCCGCTTGCGTCGTTCTATCAGCTGAGCCCGTTCGTTTGGCGCGAGAACGGCCACGTTCACGTGATGATCCGCGCTGTTCCGTACTCCGAAGACCCGGCACAAAAGATCGCGCGCATCTATCACGGTACCTCGACCGACGGGCTGATTTTCCACATGGATGAATCGCCGGCCATTGCGCCCGGACCGGGGCCGGAAGATCGGGACGGCTGCGAAGACCCAACCGTGGCCGCGTTGTCGGGCACGACCTACGTGTATTACACAGGATGGAATCAACAAGCGCGTCGCGGCTGCCTCATGCTTGCCTCCGGTCCCGACGCGTCGCACTTGCATAAGCGCGGCGTCGCTCTCGAATCCGTGACGGGCGGCCATAATCCGAAGGAAGCGGAGATAGCACTCGCCGACGATAAGACCTGGCGTCTTTTTTTTGAATACGCCAAGCACGACGCGTCCTGCATTGGTTTGGCGAGCGCGGATCGCGTCGACGAGCCATGGAGCGCTTGCCGGCCGCCGTTCGAACGACGGCCGTCCTCCTGGGACTCCTGGCATCTTAGTACCGGCCCCGCGGTGACGCTGGATGGAACCCCCGTGATGTTCTATAACGGCGCGACGCGCGATGCGAAGTGGCGCATCGGATGGATCCAATTCGATCCCGCGTACTCGCGCGTTTTGGATCGCTGCGACGAACCCCTCATCGCGCCACCCAAGCCGAAGGACGACGACACCGACATCGCGTTCGCAGCGTCGGCACTAAACGAGGGCGACCTGATTCGCATTTACTATTCGGTCGCCGATCGATACATGCGACGAGCAACGCTCCGCCCATCGCAAAGCTGACGACAAGGTACTCGCGCCCGGAGGGATTCGAACCCCCGATCCCAGCCTTCGGAGGGCTGTGCGTTATCCAGCTACGCTACGGGCGCAGGCGAAGGCCGTCAACGAGGTGCATCGGGTGGCGATCCGGCGCCGGGAATGTGCTTGAAAAGATCGAGCTTATGATCGACCAGCGTGCGGTAAAATTTGCGTACGCAGTCCGGATGTCCGAAGAAGTAAGTTCTTGCGTAAGCCAGATCTTCGCCGGAACTGTCCGGCACGTAGTGCGAAATCTCGATCTCCTCCATTTGTCCCCGGTCGACCGGATGGGGGCAGAAATCGCACGGAATCGTTGACATGAAATAGCACCTTTACCCTCTGCATTTTGGCTCGGGTAGGACTTGAACCTACGACCAAGGGCTTATGAGTCCCCTGCTCTACCACTGAGCTACCGAGCCGCGGCTGACTCTAACGTCGATTCGACACCGCAGTATATCAAGACCCTCGGCGAGCGCCAAGCGCTGCAATGGTGTACGAGGAGCCAAGGGGAAGGTATTGGGCGATATGCTAGCCTGGCGGCTTTGGTTCGCGCTTTTGATTGCACTCTCTAGCGGCGCCGGGCCCGCAGCGTCGACGACGGCGGATTCTTCCGTGGAGATGCTGCTGGCGAAGCATCGTGCCTTCGTTGGCTGGCATCTCGGAGACGGGACGTTCAAAAGCCTGCGCCTTACACGCGAATATGTCGACGGCGAGGGGAAGACGACGCAGCGCGGCACCGAGTATCGCGTTGGGCTACTCTATCGCAACACCTACGTCTATCCGCGGCGAGCCCAAACCGTCGAGGATACGGGGTTCACCGGTAACATCTTTTGGAGCGCCAACGAAAACGGCTTTACTACGCCCCTGTACGGCGAGCTCGCGAAGTTCCGGTTGAGCTCCGGGCTTCTGATGAACGAGGGCACGACCGAACTGCAAGGAACGCTGCGCGGCACGGTCGCCATTAACGGGAAGCAGTTCCAAAGCGTTCGGCTGGAGGTTCCTCATGCCGACCCGATCGACGTCACCGTAGACCCGGTGTCGGGTGCATACGCCAAAGCCGTAATCGACCCCGACGGTGACAATGAAACAACCGTACAAATTCTCTCTTACTCCGACGTGCCGCGCGGAAAGAAGATGATTGGGTCCTTCCGATTCGGCGACGGCTCTGCCGGAGCATATTCCTATACCTCGATCGAACCGAACGTACCGATCAGTAATGAACAGCTGCATCCACCGCAGCCCCGCGCGACCTGGACATTTGCAAACTCTCAGCCCTTCCCGATCACCCTCACGCCGACTCGAGTGCTCGTCGATGCCACCGTCAACGGCGTTAAGGGGCGTTTCATTCTCGACACCGGAGCAAGCTCGATCTCTCTCAACGACGGCTTCGCCGACCGAGCGAGAGTCGAAACCCTCGGTGCGAGCGGCAGCGCCGTCGGACTCTACGGAGCGCGCGCCTCGCATATGCGCCGGGTCGATTCGATTCAGATCGGCGGCAACACGCTCTCAAACGTTATCGTCGAGACGCAAGATTTCAACTCGGCCGACTATCGCGGCCTGGATCGGCAAAACTACGACGGGCTGCTTGGCTACGACGTCTTTGCGGCGGCAATCGTCAAGCTCGATTTTCAAGCGCAACGGATGACAATCGAAGACCCGACGGCGCAGCAGAGTACCCCGGCCGGCCTGGGGATTCTCACGGACACCTCGCTATGGGTGCCGATGATTCCGATGGTGCTCGATCGTACCATTGCGGTCAGCGCGATGCTCGATACCGGCAATCCCGGGACTGTGGTCTTCGGCCCCGACATTCTTTACAAATATCACTTGCGAATGGCTCGCAACATAGGAGTTCGTGCGGGCCTTGGCAGCATAGAGTGCGGCAACCTCGACACGCTTGCGATCGGGCCAATCACGTATTTTGGCGAGATGGCGTGCAAATTAGACTCGGACCTCGTCTCCGGGCGCAAGATCCTTCTAGGATTGGATTTTCTTCGCCACTTTACCGTCGTCTTCGATTACCCGCAGGGACGGCTCTTTCTCCAGTCCTCACGCCAGTAGGGCGATCTGGCGCAGAATCCGCAACTGCACTTAGCCTTCTTGAGGTGACAAGAGCAGCCCCTAGCGGCAACGCCGCTTCGGCTGCTCTTTCGACAGATCGCGGTCGGAGGGACTCGAACCCCCAACCTACAAGTTCGTAGCCTGTTGCTCTATCCAATTGAGCTACGACCGCACCAGTGTTGTCATTCGGAGAGAGAGGGATTCGAACCCTCGATACGACTTTACATCGTATAACGGTTTAGCAAACCGCCGCCTTCAGCCGCTCGGCCATCTCTCCCTAACGCACGGGTCCACAATTAGCCTTCGACTATACTACGCTGGCCGCCGGCAAACCTATAGGCGCAACCTACGGCGGTGCGGTCGGATGGTCCATCGGACGCTCCGGCACGACTTCTGGAACGACGGCTCGCGGAGCGCGTCGGCGCGCAAACAACGCATCGACGCCAAGGACGCGGCCCGTGGGCAGCACGAAGTTCATCGCAGACAGCAACATCATGCAGGCGTCTATGCTGGACAAAGCATTGAACGTGCCCAAGCCGCCGCGCGCCGCCATGTAATTGAGCGTCAACACGATTCCAAAGAAGCCGCCGACGCGCGTCAACGCGCCGAGCACGAGCGAGATGCCGACGCAGACTTCCCCCAAGCGCACGAGCTCAGCGAACAACCCCAGGTTGGGCTGAACAACGCCGACCAGGAAATCGTGGTATGGTCCGGCGGTCCGCGCAATGCCCTGCTGGGCGTAATTGACGATGAAGCCGTTGGGCGGCATGAACTGATCGCTGTTAAGAAACTTGGGCACCCCGTGAATCAGCCAGATGACACCGGTAAGGATGCGCACAATCGCTAGCCATCCGGCGTAAACTCGCGATGAAGGAAGGCTCATGCGACGATCTCCTTTCGTACTCTTACAAGACGGGCAATCATCGAAGCGGCTTCACGCGCGGCGTTGGGGCGGCCCAGCCGGCGAGCGGCGGCGACCAACCTCGCGCGCTGGTTCTCGTCGCTGAGAACCGCGTCGAGTGCCGTGGGTAGCTCGGCTATTCGCCGTGTGCGCAGCGCCGCGCCGGCTTCGACCAGCACGCGGGCGTTGCGCTCTTCTTGTCCGGGCAATGGCTTGCACAAAACCATCGGAATCTGCGCCACCAACGCCTCCGCGGTACTTAGTCCACCCGGCTTTGTGACGAACACATCGGCTGCGTGCATGTAGTCGTAGATGTTGTCGACAAATCGCAGCGTACGAACTGGATAGTCTACGCTTTCCGCCGCCGTTGCCAGCCGCCGCTCGATCCGAGCGTTTTTACCGGCGACCACGACGGCGGCGAGCGGCGCCCGAACCGTACGCAGCGCGCAGAGCATCCGTTCGAGCGGAGCGATCCCAAGGCCGCCGCCCATGAGCAGCGCAACATACCGGTCACGAGGCAAGTCGAGGCGTTCGCGTAAGCGGTCCGAGTTTTCTGCGTTCGGAGCAAACTCCGGACGAACGGGAATTCCGGTCACGCACACCGCGTCTGGCGAAACGCCGCGTGCCGACAGGGCGTCGCGCATCGCGTTCGTCGCCACAACATATCGGTCGATATTCTCATGTACCCAAAATCCGTGCACGGCAAAATCGGTGACGATCCCGACGACCAGTGGGGCATCGGAGAAGGATCGTTTGTATTCTGCCATCGCTCCGCATGGAAATGCGTGGGTACAGACGACCACGTCCGGGCGTTCTTGCAAGATCAGCGGCCGGAGGTTCGCTGCAGTGAGTTGATGTGCCCAGGTCCGGAGCCGACCTATTTCCGTTGCGCGCTCCGCGCGGTCGTAGATATAGCGGTACATTTGCGGAATTGTCTTCACCATCCGCAGATAGCCGTCGGAAACGATGCGCGAGACGACCAAGGCGGCGTATTCGTATGAGTCGACGACGCGAGTTTCGGCCGTCGGCTCGATCGCGCGAATCGCAGCGCCTACCGCGTTGGCTGCCGAGAGATGACCGACGCCGACGCTAGCGGACAGGAACAGAGCGCGAATTACTTCTCGTCCTCTTCTGCAAACGCCAAGAAGTCGTCCAGAACTTGTTGGGCGATGGGTTCGTTTTCGAGAAGGCTCCCCGCGAGATCCGTGACGATGAATTGGCCGTCTTCCTTATCCTCGCCCTCATGCCACAGAACCGCATACGAGCTGCCCTCGTCGGGATCTTCGACGATGCCGACAACCTCGAAGCGCAGCACCACCCCACCGTTGGTTTCGATGTTTAGCGCGTCGCTCAACTCCAGAGGAGCGTGAGGCTGCTCGCTCTCACCGTTGACGGATGACATTATGGGCCTCCCTTTTATTGCAGGCAGCGGGCGATGTTGGCCTGGTGCTCTGCTAGCGTTTTGGCGAAGACGTGACGCCCGTTCCCACAATAGACGTAGTACAGGTCATCGCTTTTCCATGGATGCAGCGCGGCCTCTATTGAGGGGCGCCCGGGATTCGCGATTGGAGTGGGTGGCAAACCGGCGTGCGTATAGCTGTTATAGGGCGAGTTGACCTTCAAATCCCCAAATGAGAGCGCGCTCTTATGGGCCGGTAGCGCATATTCGATGGCGGCGTCAACCTGAAGCGGCATTCGCAAGCGGAGACGATTATAAATCACCGCGGCAATTTTTGGGCGATCCGCCTGGTCCTTCGCTTCCCGTTCGACGAGCGATGCAACGGTGACGGCCGACGGTACGCTCACGTGTAGCGTGCGGGCTCGAGCCGGCGCGTCCGAGGGAAGCTCCTTGAAAAACTGGGCAACGAGAATACCGGCAACCTGCGGTGGGGAGGCGCCGAGCGGCACGAGGTATGTGCTTGGAAAGAGAAAGCCTTCGAGGTTTTTCGTTCGCGTACCGTCGACGACGATCGACTGGTGCATGAAATCCTGGACGAACTCCGTCGAAGAGCCAACGCCCGCGGCCTGAAGCCGCTCCGCGATCTGGGCCGCCGTGAACCCCTCGGGAATCGTCACCCAAGTCGCAACCTGCGCGCCGCCGCTCACCAACGCACGTAAGACGGCGTCTTGCGTAAGGTGCGGCTCGAAGCGATATTCCCCGGCGTGCACGGTGACGTCTTCCCGCCGTAGCCGCGCGAGCAATCGGAACGTCAGCACGTTGCCGATCACGTCGTCGCCGGCTAGTCGTCGCGCAATTGCATCGAGCGTCGAGCCGCGCTCGATGATAACCTGGGTGGTCTCGGACGGGTGCGACCGATCGCCGTAGATCGCGTAGCCGAGTCCGCTGGCCAATGCGCCGACAATTATAAGCAATCCAATTACCGCAACGGCGGCTCGGCTGATGCGGTTCACGTCGGCGCATTCCGGCGCCGCGCGAGAAACGTTTCTAGAATCAGTGCCGCGGCGAGACGATCGACGATGAGGCGGCGTTTTTCGCGGGGAACGTCGGCGGCGATGAGACTTTTCGTCGCCTGCGCCGTCGTCAAACGCTCGTCGACCCGGTGAATCTCGCCCGCGAAAATATCGCGCAGGGTTTCTACGAACTCATCCATCGCGCGAGCGGCAGTTCCGCGCTCCCCGGTAAGCGTCAGCGGATCACCCACGACGAGCTCGCTGACGCCGTAGCTGTCGAGATACTCTTTGATTTGCGCTAGATCGTCACGGCGATTGTGCCGGGTAATTGTCGTCAGCGGCAGAGCGAAGTTGCCGCTGGGATCGGCGATCGCGACGCCGATGCGCTTACTGCCGACGTCCAAGGCCATGATCATGCGCCGAGCGAGCCTAGCGCCGCCAGCGCTTTTGGGCGACGACCGAGGTGATGAGCGATCAGCTCCTGCGCGGCGAAGGCGGCCTGCGGCGTCGCGTAAACCGCCGCAGCTGTAGGGCTGCTCTTCGGCGCGGCCAGCGCGCGAAGATTCTCCAGATCGCGCGGCTGCAGTTCCGGAAGATCGCGCCAGCGTTCGCGACAGGCCGAATCGATGATTCCCCCCGCCTCCGCATCGAGCCACACCGTGCCCCCGCCCAATGGCGACCCGCATCGCACGCAACTGGTTAGCGGCGGCGCCAACCCAAGCATCTCCAGCAGGCGCAGTGAAAAGCGCGGCAGCAGTTGCTGCGGCGACGTCGACGCGGCGATCGCACCGATTGCTCCGACGAGAAGTTCGTACACGTCCGGTAACCCAAGTTCCGGTTCGCAAAACGCATCCACGACCTCGGCAACGACCGACGCGACGGCGTAGCGCGCCGGTTCGACCAGTTGCGACCAGGCTGCATGCACGATCTCGGCGGAGACCACGACGTCGAGCGATCGGCCCCGATGCATGAGGAAGTCGCACTCGTTGGCGAACTCCAGCCGGCCCGCGAAGTGGCTGCGCGCCCGACGCACGCCTTTGGCAACGGCATCCACCTTGCCGCGCTCACGCGTAAACAGCGTGAAGATGCGGTCGGCTTCACCGAGTTGCCGTCCGCGCAAAACCACGCCGCGCGTCTTATAGGCGCGCGGCTGCGTCAGAGTCCTCGGACTGTTGGGGCTGCTTGATGCTACCGTTGGTATACACGCGGACGGCTAGGATGCGCCGGCCACGCGTCCGATCGACCCGCAAGCGCGTGTGCTCGTCCGCATCGATCTCCTCGCCCTCATTGGGAAGCCGTCCAAAGAGGCCCATCGTGTAGCCGCCGATCGTTTCGAAGTCTTGCGTCGGTAGTAGCGTGCCCAGCTTGGCATTTACGTCTTCTACGTTGGTGCCGGCTTCAACGACGGCTTCCACTTCGGATACGACCGCAATCGGTTCTTGCTCGTCATGGTCGTGCTCGTCGCGGATTTCCCCGACGATTTCTTCCAGCAGGTCTTCCATCGTCACGAGGCCGGCCGTTCCACCGTATTCATCGACAATGATTGCGAGCGAGAACTTATCGCGCTGCATCTCCCGCAGCAGCTCGGCGATCTTTTTCGTTTCGGGCACGTGCACTGCGGGACGCATGAGCGCGCGGAGGCTGCTATGGGCCAGCGAACCATTCGCCAGCGCAACCAGGAGTTCGCGATCGTGAATGACTCCGGCGATGTCGTCCTTCGATTCTTTGTAGACCGGCAGTTTGGAATACCCTTCGGCGATCACGATGTCGAGCGCGCGCCGGGGGGAATCGTCGATTGAAACCGCGACCATTTCGAGGCGCGGCTTCATCACTTCGCGGACGATCGTATCGCCGAACTCCATGACGGAGTGAATCAGCTCGCGCTCCTGCTCTTCGATGACCCGCTGCTCCGCGCCGACGTTAACGAGGGCGCGAATATCTTCTTCGGTAACATATACACGATGTGCGTGCTTAATGCCGAACAAGCGCAAGATGACGTCGGTAATCCACTGGAAGGTGCGGGCGATCGGCCTTAAGACGTACGATACGTAGAGCGTCGGCAGCGCGAGACGAAGCGCCCAGCGCTCGCTATCGCCGGTCGCGATGGTCTTGGGAATGATCTCGCCAAAAAGCAAAAAAACGACGGTCATCACCACCGTCGAAAGCACGGCTGCCGACGGTAAGCCGAGCGATATCGCAATATAGGTCGCAAGCGAATCGGCCGCGAGCAGCACGATGGTATTCCCCACCAAGACCGTGGTGAGAAAGCGGTTCTTGTCCTCGACGAGCAGCTGGAGGTTACGCGCGCCGCGCACCCGGCGCTCTGCGATCGCGCGAGCGCGCAACCGTGAGATCGAAACGAGCGCCGATTCGGCGGCCGCGAAGAAGGCGGCCAGAAGAACCAGCACAACGAGCGCGACGATCTGGTATGGCAGGCCTTCGGGACTACTTCGCGCGGGGTCCGTGTTCAAGTCGGCGCCATTATAACACAACGTGCGGCCGCACCAGCACGTAGATCGCCAGGGCGGCCAGCGTGCCGAGCACCGCTCCCCAGAAGACCTCGAACGGCCGATGGATCCTCGCCTCGACCCGGCTTTGGGCAACCAAAAAGGCCACGAAGTAAGCCAAGATCGCCGCTAGCGGCTTCTGATAAAAGAACGCCAGCATGGTCGCTACGGCAAACGCCAGGGCCGCGTGCCCTGACACGGCACCCCCTTGCAAGGCCGAGCCACGGCCGACCCAGGCCTTGGCAAAAATCGTGGCGATCGCCACGACGGCCAGGACGATGAGCGCCAAGTTGGCCGGCACCGATTGCACCGCTTGGAAGACCCTGGCGCCGCCGCTGATGATGCCCTGATAAAAGATCAAGTATGCGCAGAGCACCGCCCCGATGGCGGCGATGAGCACTGCGCCGGCAGCCGCGTCCTTCGCGGTCTTTGCCAGCGGGTGGTGCGCGACCGTCAACAAATCCACCAAAGATTCGACTGCCGTGTTGATGAGCTCGAGGCTCAAAACGAGTGCGACTAGCGTCACCGTGACCACGACGTAGACTCGATCGAGACGCAAGATCAGCGTCGCAAGCAGAACGAGCGCGGCGATGAGAAAATGCACGCGCATGTTCGGCTGGGTGCGCGTCGCATAAATGATCCCTTCGAAGGCATGATGGAACGACCGAAGGAAGCGGCTTCGTTCGACCGGCAGGTAGTGCGGCTCGCCCGTCCGCAGCGGAGGCGAGGAGCCTGTCCTAAGCGGAGTCGAAGGTCGTTTGCCGCGGTCTTCGGCGGGATGATGCACGATCGTTACACGTCAGTAGGGCCAGGGCAGAGCGATGGCATCGGCAAGACGCCGTTCTTCTCGACGCATCGCCCGCCGTTCCCCTATCGCGACGTGGTCGTGGCCCATCAAGTGAAGCAGTCCATGAATCAGCAAGCGATACATCTCATGCTGGAGAGATGCGTCGTACCGCGCCGCCTGCCTGCGCGCCGTCTCGACCGAGATCACGACGTCGCCCAAGAGATGCTCGACCCCTTTGCTCCTCGCGCCGTCGAGCGAAAAGCTGAGGACGTCGGTCGCGCCGTCTTTTCCGCGGTAGTCGCGATTGAGCGCGCGGATTACATCGTCCGTCACGAGCGTCAGCGACAGCGCCGAATCACCCTCGGCGAGCGCCCGCAGTAGCCGTTTGGCGGTCGCGACCAAGGAACGGCCATTGACACCGCTGCGCGCGAGGTCATTGCGATAGTAGATCACGGCACGACCGACGGTGGGGTGTCCGCTGCGTAGGCGCGCACGATCGCTGCGACGAGCGGATGCCGAACCACGTCGGTGTCGTCCAGCTCCACGATGCCGACATCCGCAATTCCGCTCAACCTGTTTGCCGCGGTGCGCAGGCCGCTGCGGTGTCCGAACGGCAGATCGACCTGCGTCACGTCGCCGGTCACCACCATCTTCGATCCGCTGCCGAGTCGCGTGAGAAACATCTTCAGTTGATCGTCGGTCGCGTTCTGAGCTTCGTCGAGGATGATGAACGC
>DAIMCN010000042.1:0-23123 GCA_036726365.1 Candidatus Cybelea sp. | reverse complement strand
TCTTGCGGATCATGGCGTGGAAAATCGCTTCGCGCGGACCCGCGTATCGCATCGCTGCCGGCAACGTGCTTAATAGCACGCGATCCGCCGGGTAGTAGTTCTCAAGCAACGTCCGGTAACAGCGCATGCGCACGTCTGCGGGAATGTCGTCGCTCTTCGTTTCCCCGACGAGCGGATGAAGCAGCAATCCATCGACGATCTCGAGCGCACATTTCTGAATGTACTCGTGAGCGCGGTGCACGGGATTGCGCGTTTGGAAGCCCACGATCGTCTTCCAACCGCGGCGTTCGAACTCGGCGCGCGTTTCAATCGGCGACAGGCTCGCCGGATCCTGCTCGCTCGGAAGCACCCAAACCGGGCCTGCGACGAGCACGTCTTTACGCTCGAGGAGCGCGGCGACGCCGGGATGTTTTTCGTCTTCGGTGCGGTAGACGTTCCGTGCTTCGTGTAGCTTGTCGTATTCGAATACGTCCTCTACCTCGATGACCCCACGCAACTCGCCTTCGCCGTCGTAGAGCGCCGCCCGGGTGCCGAGGCTGGGCGCCTCTTCGCGGTCGACCGCCAGAACCACGGGAATGCTCCACGGCAACCCGCCCAGCAGGCGCATCGACGTTACTACGTGCTCGTACTCTTTACGAGTCATGAAGCCGGTCAGCGGACTGAAGGCGCCGTTACCGATCAACGCGAGATCGTTCAACTCGCGACCGGTGAGCGTGAGGCTTCGAAGTCCTTTAACCCCTTCGCGCAACTCTTTTTCGGCTTGTGGAGAACCGACAATTCGATTGATTAGCTTGCCGCCGTGAGGTGCGATCATACCGCCGCCTTGACGCCGGCGGGAAGGTGCCCGCGCTTCTCCAGTTCCGCAAGAATTTTCGACACGCTCTCTTCAACCGATTCGAACTCGCTGTCGACCACAACGTCAGGGTTCTCGGGCACCTCGTACGGATCGGAGACGCCGGTGAAGTGTTTCAGCTCGCCGGCGATCGCCTTCGCATAGAGGCCCTTGACGTCCCGGCGTGTGAGCTCGTCCAAGGAGCAGCGCACGAATACTTCGACGAACTGCGTGTTGCCGATGCGCTGGCGCGCGTCGGCTCTGGCCTGCGCATACGGCGATATCGCGGCGGTGATCACGGCTGCGCCATGCTTGACGAGCAGCGAGGCCACGAATGAGATGCGTCCGATATTGATGTCGCGATCTTCGCGGCTGAATCCGAGCCCCTTCGATAGATGCGTGCGGACTTCATCGCCGTCGAGCACTTCGACTTTGCGGCCGCGAGCGCTCAGCTCGGGTGCAAGCCGTTCGGCGATGGTACTCTTGCCCGCACCTGACAGACCCGTAAGCCACACGGTGAATCCCTGGTTCAACTGGAGTTCCTTTCTAGGAGGAGCGCGGAAACGTTCGAGAATGCCGCGCTTGGAATAAAGATCGTAGCCGACACAACGTCAAGATCCGCATCAGTCGCGGGCGGCATCGCGGGATATATCGGCCCCGGTAGCTGCTTTTCCTACCGGCGCCGGCCCGCTTGACGGCGCACGGGATGCGGCCGCCCCGTGGATCTCAGCGAAAATTTCGAAGCGGTGGACCGGTACATCTCGTGGCGCCTCGATTCCCAGCTTTACTTGATCGCGGTCTAAGCCAACGACCACAATGCGTATGTCGCTTCCGATCATAATAGACTGATTGGGTTTGCGGCTCAGCACCAGCATGGACGCCCTCCTTGGCAACCTTTACTCTTGGCGCATTCGGTTGAATTGCCTGCGTCCGACGGTCGCGCACGCTCGACGACGACAGGGCGGCCCGGATGGAATACTGAACTGACCCCGGCTTCGGGAGGATTCGTTAATGGTCAAAGACATGGCATTCGTAGCCTATTCGGTGCGGGACGTGCCGCGCGCACAAGCGTTTTACCGCGATACGCTCGGCTTGGTACCGGGCGAGTCCTTCAGCGACCACTGGGTCGAGTTTAACGTGGGAAGCTCGACTTTTGGAATAGGAAACGGCGAGTCGCTCGGATTTGAGCCAGGCGCGTCGACCGGCGCGGCATTTGAAGTCGACGATATCTTTTCGATGTGCGAACGTCTCAAAACCAGCGGCGTGGAAGTATCCGAGGTTCATGAGTTTCCCGCCTGTTTCGCCAGCTTTGCGCGCGATCCGGAAGGCAATCGGTTCGCGTTGCATCAGCGCAAACCGATTGCGCCCGTCGCGGCTTAAGGAAGCTTAACCTACGCGGGGGCGGCTGGATGCAAACTGTGCCGCGTGCAGGCGTGCGTACGGGCCGCCTTTCGCGAGCAGCTCCGCATGGGTACCCATCTCGACGACCCGTCCGGCTTCAATGTACAGCACTTTGTGAGCGCGGCGTATCGTCGAGAGCCGATGCGCGATGATCAACGTCGTGCGTCCTTGTAATAACCTGTCGAGAGCCTCTTCAATCATCGCCTCAGAGTGCGAGTCCAGCGCGCTGGTCGCTTCATCGAGAATCAAAATGCGCGGATCTCGAAGCACGGCTCGCGCAATGGCGATGCGCTGGCGCTCGCCGCCCGATAGTCGGGCGCCGCGCTCTCCCACTTCGGTTGCGTAGCCTTCGCTAAAGTTCCGCACGTAGTCGTCGACGTTCGCGTCCCGAGCCGCCGCACGAACTTCTTCGTCGCTGGCCCCTAAGCGTCCGTAGCGAATGTTCTCCAAAATCGAGGCGCGGAAGAGCTGCACGTCCTGCGGCACGATTGCGATGGCTCGGCGTAAATCCGTGAGCCGCACTTTCGCGACGTCGATGTCGTCGAGGCGCAGTGTGCCCTCCTGCGGCTGGTAGAAGCGCGGCACGAGATTTACCAGGGTCGTCTTTCCGGCGCCCGACGGACCAACCAGCGCGACGATTTCGCCACTCTCGATTGAGGCGTTGACGTCGCTCAAGGCCGGTGGGTCGGTAGGCTTATAACGGAAGGTAACGTGATCGTACTCGATGCGGCCGCGCACGACGGGCATCGGGATCGCATCGACCGGATCTCGCACCTCGACCGGCAGATCGAGCAGCTCGAAGACGCGTCCGGCGCCGACGATCGCCTTGCTGATATCGCCGAAGAACGCCGCGACCCGGTTCATCGGATTCATCAGATTCACCAACAAACCCCAATACATGAAGACCTTGCCGGTATCGAGGCGGCCGACCAAGACCTCGCGCACGGAAAGCCACATGATCGCCACAACCGCGGTGACCATGATCGTCGAAACGACCAGCGGCTGCGTCTGAATGAATTGCGTCAGCTTCATGTACGCGCCGAAGAAGTCGTCGTTTCGGTTACGAAAACGATCGACCTCGAACTGCTCGCGCCCGAACGATTTGACGACGCGCTGGCCCTGGAGGATCTCAGACAGGTTCGCCGTGAGATCGGCGATTCGCTGTTGTGCGCGCTGCGAGCTGGCCGCGATCAAACGCTGGAAGTTCGAGACGGCAAACGAAACGATTGGTGCGACCAGCACGAGCGAAATCGTCAGCAGCCAATCGAGATAGAGCATCGTAGCAAAGGACGAAATGAACGTCGCTAACGCAACCACCAACTGCGGCACCGACACGCTGACCGCATCGATCATGAGCTGCAAGTCGGTGGCAAAGCGTGCGATCAGTTCGCCGGGTCGCCATTTGTCGAACTCCCCGAGCGGCAGGTTGAGCATTCGCTCGAACAGCCGGACGCGCAGCCGCGCGACGAGGTGCTGACCGCTCCAGGCCGTGAGGTACGTCTGCCCGTAAATCGCGGCGTTGGCCAGGATGAGCGCGATCGCCGTCAGCCCCAATGAAAGGTAGAGCGCGTTGAGGTCGGGCCGGTGACCGGGTGGGGGAACCAGCACCTGATTGATGATGATGCGAAACGCCAGCGGCGGCACGATCGACAGCACGCCGGCGAGCACGCCGATCCCCATCGCAAGCGCAATGCGAGGATAGTAGGGAGCCGCCTCGGCCGCCAGGCGTTGCAAAATCGCGCGCCGGTTCATTCGCGGCCGACTTGCGGTCCCATCGGGATGAAACCTGCCCTAACGTGCTTCGGTACGTGAGGGTGCATGCCGCAGGAGGATTGCGAGAACTACATGGACTGCTACTTCCACTCAAACGTACCATCGGTCGCGCCTTGCATCGAGTGCGGAAAACCGATTTGTGCCACGTGCCGTGACGAACGCGGAGGTTGCCCGAGCTGTCGTCTGGCGGCGAAGGTTGAAGCCGCTACCGCGACGCGTCAGCAGATCCCGGGCCAGGTACCACCTCGTCCGGCGCCGGCCAGCGTCCGCGGAAAAGTCACCGTCGCCGCCGTGCCGGATCCGGTTGAGTCGCGCGCGCTCGTCGCTTTGGGCTATCCGCTTTGGCCTCTGGCCCTTCTCTCGCTTCTGGATCGAAAGCAGTCGCGCAACCTGCGCCGTGAGGCCTTTCAAGCGCTCGGATTCAACCTCGGGTTCTTTGGATTTTGGGGGCTGCTCTCTTTGATCGCGCAGGTCCCCTTTCTCGGCTTTTCAGCCTGGGTGCTCGTGCCGCTGCTCGCGCCGCTCTTTTTGGTTGCCAGCGTTTACTACGGCATCAAGACGTGGAACGGCGACGAAGTGCGGATCCCAGTCGTAACCAGCTGGCTTGAAGAGCGGATGCCTCAGAGCGATACAAACTCTCGATAGCGCCGGAGAAAGGCCCGCGCCGCGACAGCGTGATCGACGACAGGCGGCGGGTAAACCGCGTCGTCGAAGAGCGCCAAGGGCAGCTGGATTGAATCCCTGGTGCGGCCTTCCCAGGTCTCGGGCGGCACGTGCCGCAGCTCTCCGATCCAACGGCGGACGTAGACGCCCTCGGGATCGTATCGCCGGCGCTGCCGCTCGGGGTTGTAAATGCGCGGGTACTGCGCCATGTCGGCTCCCACACCGGCGATCCATTGCCAGTTTCCCGTCGCCAGCGCCAGGTCGTCCTCAATCAGAAAGCGGTCCCATTCCTGACGGCCAACGCGCCAATCGACCCCGAGGTCGAAGCAGAGCAGTGAGGCCGCCACGGCCCGCACGTGGGGATGCATCCACCCCGTTTCATGCAGCTGTCGGATTCCGGCGTCAACGAGCGGATAGCCGATTGCGCCGGCGCGCCATGAGTCGAGCGCCGAGTGCGCCGGTTCCCAACGGAAGCCGCGCATTTTGGCTTGCAGCGGCGTATCCTGCGTCTCGGGATTGAACCACGCGAGCTGCAAAAAGAAGTCGCGATGCGCGAGCGCACGCAAAAAAAGCCGAAAAGAGAGACGCTGTTCGCTAATCGAAAACGGATCAGCGATGCGGTCGCGGACGGTGCGGGCGATCGCTCGCGCGGAGATCGTGCCGAAGGATAGGTGGCCTGAAAGGCGCGAGGTTCCATCCTCCGCCGGAATCGTTGCACCCGTCGCATATTCTGGCGCGCGTTTGCGAAGAAAAGTTTCGAATTGACGGTGCGCGACGGTCGATCCGCCGGCCGCTTGAGGCTCGCTCGAGCCGAACTCCGGCGGCTCCGGCAACGGTTCGCTGTCGGGCTGGATCCGCGTGAAGCGCAGCAGCAAGGGATATTCGTGCGAGCCGATCGGCAGCTCGCGCCAGACGTCAAAGTAAGGTGCGAACGAGCGATACCCCGGACCTTGAGCGCTGCGTGCGTCGGCGCTCTCCTCCGGACCGATCGCGGGTGCGTCGTGTACGATTACGGCCTGCAGTCCGTCCTCCTCGAGCGCAGACTGCAACGCCCGATCGCGTTGCATCCCCGCGGCGTCGTAGGAGGCACTCCAGGCCGCGCCCGAGGCATCCACATCGCGCACCAGCATCCCGATCGTAGCCGGAGACGCTCCACGGCGCACGATAAGGCGACTCCCGCGTTCGCGAAGGTCTGCGTCGAGCGCGCTCACGGCGCTGCAAAAAAATGCCGCGCGGCGCGGCGAGAGTTTTAAACGAGACGCCAAAACCGCGTCGATCACCAGCAGCGGCAGGACCGGGCCGCGCGATGCCGCCGCGGCTAAACCCGCGTGATCGTCAAGACGTAAATCTCTACCGAAGCAATAGACGAACGGCCGCTCCGCCATGGCAGGCCGGTTTCGGTCGCCGCGAGTCGTTCAACTCCTACGGAGTGCCGGACCGTCGCGATCGAAGCGTTCGCAGCGCGGCGTGGCAGACCGCCGCGTCGAGGTCGCGACTGCCCGAGCTCTGAGTCGCCGCGCAGCGTGTGGGCGCTCCCCGGGCGTCGATAGTTACGCGGAATGCCATCGCACTCGGGGCGGAGCCGAATACCAGCGACTCGGCTTGATGTTCGCGTCGGGGAGCGGTCTGAGTGTTGAACGCAGCAAGCGCGCGTTCTGTCTGCGCGGAAGAACCTCGCGCCGACGGTGCCTGCGGTGCGAGGTTGGGATGGTGCTGCGCGCTGCGGATGCCAACGATTAAGACGAGGGTCGCGGCCACCGCGCCGCCCCACGTCCACGCGCGGCGCCAAACGCTTGGAGCCTTGCGCAATTTGCACACGTCCGGCTCCCAGCTCTCCGCGTCCCGGGCCCGCGCCACCGCCCCCATAACGCGCTCGATCTCGCGCTCGCCGCCGAACTCATAACGGCAGCGCTCACAGGTGGCGAGATGGCGTCGATAAGCGTTGCGCGCAGGCTCCTCTGCTTCGCCAATCGCGATTGCGCCCGCCAGCGCTTCGGCCTCCATGCAATCGCGTACCGTGATCATCGTTGGTTCTCCTCACTCATTATCGCGCGCAGCTGGCGCATCGCTCGGCAGACTCGCTGTCTCACGGCATCCGAGCTCGTTCCAAGAATTTGCGCAGCTTCTGCTGACGTATATCCGACGTAACTGGTAAGCAGCAGCGCTGCGGATTGTTGCGCAGGCAGACGCTGCAAGGCGTTTTGCAGATCGACGGAGGCGGCGCTGCGTTCGTCGACGCGCCAGGAACCGTGGTCGACCTCTCGATCCAGCGGCAGCACTCGAAGAATCTTCTTCCGTCGCAAGAACGAAATGGCGCCGTTGGTCGCGGCTCGGTAAAGCCATCCGGCCGTCAGTTCGCGTTGCGGATCCGCCTGTAGCATGCGGTACGCCGAAAGAAAGACGTCCTGGGTCAGATCCAACGCAACCTCCGCATCACCTACCATGCGCCGTAAGTACCGCGCCAGCTTGACTTGATACTCGAGCACCAGCGCCTCGGCGCGCGCGCGTGCGATTGCCGCCGGGTCGGCTGCCCGATAGGCCTCCTCCATTATGTTGGTTGAACGGCTCGCCATCCGACCTTGTGACTCAGCCGCCGATTTCGGAAAACGCCCGCATCCGCGATGCGGTCTCCCCAAGGCGCAAATGATGGCGTTCCGGCTTGATCAGCATCGCCGAGCCGAGGAGTCCGGCGATCTCTTCGGTAGTCGCCCCGCCGCGCAAGGGCGAGCACAGGTCGAGCGCGTGATCGCCGAAGAGACAGAGTCGCAAACGGCCGTCAGCCGTAAGCCGCACTCGGTTGCAACGTCCGCAGTAGTCGTGAGAGAGGGGGCTAATCACGCCCACCGCGCCGGCCGCGCCAGGAAACGCAAAATAGCGCGCCGGCCCGTTGCCGGCCGGTCCCTCAATCGGGTGCAGCGTTCCGATTCCGGCAACGCGGCCGAGGATTTCATCGGAAGAGATGTAGGCGTCGCGCTGCAGCTCCAGATTTTCGTGGACCGGCATGACTTCGATGAAACGCACGAAGATCGGCCACTCGCGCGTGAGCATCGCGAATGCCGCTAGTTCGTCGTCGTTTCGGCCGCGCATGACGACGCAGTTCAGCTTGATCGGCGCCAAACCGGCCTTCACGGCAGCGCGGATGCCGCGCAAGACGGCATCGAGACCCGGACGGCGTGCGATCTCCTCGAACCGGTCCGCGCGCAGCGTATCGAGGGAAAAATTTATTCGTCGCAGACCGGCCTCGACGAGCTCGTCGAGCTGCGCCTCTAACAGCAGCCCGTTCGTCGAGAGTGCGATGTCTTCTATGCCGGCGGTCTCGGCAATGGCTCGGACCAGCGTGCTCAGATTTCGCCGGACGAGCGGCTCACCGCCCGTCAACCGGACCGCACGAACTCCGACCGACGCGGCGGCGCGCACGATTGCGGCGATCTCTTCGTAGGTGAGAATCTGCTCGCGCCGTAACCACGGCAGACCCTCTTCGGGCATGCAGTAGATGCACCGAAGATTGCACTTATCGGTCACCGAAATGCGCAGGTACGTGATCGGGCGGTTAAAGCCGTCAATCAGCGAAATCGCCACTATTCACCGCTAAACACGCTGTCGGGCAGCGTTGGATTGATCTTGTAGTTATCGATGGTCGATGAGAGATCGGCAACGTAGCCTGGCTCCTCCACGTGACCGTTCTGGGACTGAACGACGAGATTGCCATCCACATGACCGTACTGGTTGCTCATCTCTGCGTACCCGCCGTTATCGTAGTTCCAACGCATGGACTCAACCGTAGCGCTCTTATCGTCGACCGTCGCGTCGATCTGAGTGACGTTGCCGCGCTTTCGCGGCGTTAGTTTGAAAGCGGTCGTCTTGCCATCGTCCGAGGCGACCGCGACGACGTATACCTGGCGCCATCTCGATGGGCTTTCGATGCGAGCGTAGAGCTTATCGAACTGCTTGGCCAACAACGGCACGCCGCTACTGAATACGACCTTCGTCTTATCCGGCGTTTCGTAATAGTACGTTCCGACGAGATCGGCCGAAAGAAACGGGAACGACCGCATCACCACGTGGGCGTGCAGCGTAGCCGTAAACGCGTGCAAGTTTGGATTAACCGTCGCCATTCGCGCCAGAAGGTCGCTCGCCGGCGCCGCCGGTAGCGGAACCGCAAAGAGACCGGCGAGCGCAAAAATGGCAGAGATCTTCATCGTCATCTCGTCCGAAACGATTCCAGGGCACAGCCGATCTCGCTGCGGACGCCGGCATCCTTTTCGACACCGTGGTGCCGTTGCAATGCCGCCAGCGCTGAGGGAGAGCCAATTCGCCCCAGTGCCCAGGCGGCATGACCCCGCACCATTGGATGGGGGTCGCCGCTCATGCTTTCGATCAGGTCGCCAACCGCCGCGCGATCCAACGCGTTACCCAACGCGACCGCCGCATTGCGCCGCAGCACCGCTGCGCCTCGCCATCCCATTGCCGTTTGGCGATACCGCCGTTTGAACGTGCTGCCGCGCAGGCGCAACAACTTGAGAAGCGAAGGCGTGGCCCCCTCGGCGTCGCGAGGCGCCCATTGCGACGAGGCGACGCGCTTGGCTAACTGCGTAGGCGGACACTCCAGCTGACAGATATCGCATCCCCACACCCAGTCGCCAATCAGCGAACGCATCTCGACCGGAATCGCATCGCTGCGCTGCGTAAGATCCGAGATGCAGCGGTTCGCATCGATCGTGTAGTCCCCGCGCAGCGCCTGCGTCGGACAAGCGTCCACGCAGCGTCGACACGTTCCGCATGTTTTGTTCAGCGGCGCATCCGGCGGCAACTCCAGCGTCGTAACAATTTCTCCGAGAAAAACGAACGAGCCGCAGGAAGGCGAGATCACGTTCGTGTGCTTTCCGATCCAGCCCAGTCCGGAGCGTGCGGCCATCGCGCGCTCCGCCAAAGGACGCGTATCGCAGACGATTGCCGTGGCGGGCTTGCCCGCCGCTTCGTCGATTTCGCGCGCGACCGCACTCAGCAGCTCGTTCAGTCGTCGATGGTAATCGGAAGACCACGCATAGTTGGAAACGCGCCCGCGCAGCGCGTTGCGGCGGGCCGGCGCGGGGATGGCGTACGGAACGGCAATGCAAACCACGCTACGCGCGTGCGGCAGCACCTCACTTGGATCGGTGGCGCGGCGGGCATACTCGCGGTCGTACTTCCACGCGGCAAAATCGCCCCGGGCAAAAGCTTCCTCCATCCGCCGGCGCGATTCGGCGTCCGCGCGCGCGTCGACCACGCGCACGTCACCCGCGCCAAGGTCGAGCGCGCGTTCGATTGCGCGCCGCTTAACCGCCTCCGAATCGATCTTCATTTCATAACGTTGCCAGCGGTCCGGCTTTACCCTTCGGAAAGGCCGCATCAATGGCGGCGATGTCCGTTTCGTCGAGCGCGATGTCCCCCGCGACAGCGTTCTCTTCGACGTGCCGCACCGTCGCCGCTTTTGGAATCGTAAAGATGCCGGGCTCGTGGGTCAAGAATGCAAGCGCTATCTGCCGGACGGTCGCCGAATGTTTCTCTGCGATCTGCTCGAGCAGCCGGCGCCCCTCTGCTCCCGCGCGCAGAAACTCTCCTCGTCCGAACGGCGTATACCCCACGATCGCGATGCCGTGTTCGCGAGCCACCGGAACGAGCTCGTGTTCGATTCCGCGCTCGCAAAGATGATACAAAACCTGATTGCAAGCCAGCTTTGTCGCGCGCAGATACGACGCAGCCTTCAGCATTTCTTCGGGCTCGAAGTTGCTTACGCCGACGAATCGCGTCCTACCCTGCACGACGAGTTCCTCTAACGCGCGCATCGTTTCTTCGAGCGGATGCGAACCCGGCCAATGCAAGAGATAAAGATCCAGATAGTTGCAGCGCAGCCGAGCGATACTGCGTTCGACCGCGGCGAGAGTGCCGCGATGCGTCGCATTGGTCGGCAAGATTTTCGTTGTCATGAAGTATTCGTCCCGAGGGATACCGCGCAGAGCCTCGCCGAGCATCTGCTCAACGCCGCCCGATCCGTACATCTCGGCGGTATCGATGTGACGCATCCCCAGCTCGATGCCCCGCCGAATTGCACGTTGGGCCTCAAGAGCGCGCGCTCCCCGCTCCGGCATATCCCACGTGCCTTGCCCGATGACCGGCAGTCTGACGTCCGTGCTGCCGAACGCTCGAAACTTCAAAAGAACTCGAATTCTGCGTGGCGTATGGCATAGGCAAGCAAACCGCCACGCAAGTGTTGCAGACGGTCGAAGCCGGCTTCGCGCAATCGGCGCACGGCCCACATCGATTTCGCTCCCACGCGACAGGCAACGATGTAACGGGACGCCGTATCTAGCTCGAACATGCGCGCCTCGAGTTGCGACGCGGGAATTTGAATCGCTCCATCGATCGAGCCGAGCACGGCTTCGTGCGGCTCGCGGACGTCCAAAAGCGTTGCGTCGCGCAGTGCTTCGTCCAATCCATCGGCGTCGATCTCGGCAACGATCGTCGCCACCGGCGCATCCTCGTATGCATTTTCCAGGGTCGTCAGGATCGTTGGATGCCCGCCGCACAACCTGCAGCCCGGTTCGCGCACGAACCGAACTTCCCGCACGCGCGCAAGCAGGCTGTCGATCAGCATCAGTCGTCCAACCAACGGTTCACCGATGCCGAGAAGCATTTTGAGCGCTTCGCTCGCCTGCCACGTGCCGACGATCCCGGCGAGCGCCCCAAGCACGCCTCCTTCGGCGCAGGTTGGCGTACTTTCAGGCGGCGGCGGCTCCGGATAGAGGCAGCGATAGCAGGGGCCTGACGGCGTGCCAAACACGCTCACCTGTCCGTCAAACCGAAAAATCGAGCCGTAAACATCCGCACGGTTCTCCAGAGCGCATGCGTCGTTGATCAAGTACCTCGTTGGAAAGCGATCCGTGCAGTCCAAAACGATATCGTAGCAGCGCACGAGATCCCGAGCGTTACCGGCATCGAAACGCCGCCCCAGTGCGTCGATCGATATCAGCGGATTGAGCGTATGCAAACGATCTGCCGCAGCGGCGGCCTTGTTGCGCCCCACATCGCCGTTGGCAAAAATCGTCTGCCGCTGAAGATTCGTTTCGTCCACGACGTCGTCGTCGACGATGCCGATTCTCCCGACGCCCGCCGCGGCCAGATATTGAAGCGCCGGAGATCCCAATCCACCGGCGCCGATCACGAGCACGCGCGCTGCAGCGAGCCGCTCTTGGCCGGCCAATCCGACTTCGGGAATCAGCAGATGTCGGCTGTAGCGGCGCAACTCTCGCCCGCTTAATGACGCTCGTTGAGCCATTGCAATACCGTTGCCTTCGCGTGTTCCGCGGCGTATGTGTGATCGCTCTCGATGGTGACAAATGACTTAGGTTCGGGCGCACGATCGTAGAGATCGCGCACGCTCCGAGGACTCACCATCGCGTCCCGGCTCGCGGCCACGTAGAGCGCCGGACGTCCGGCCAGGCGCGGGAGCAGCTCGGCGTAGCGCGATTCGATGCCGGCGACCAGTTCCGGCAACGTGACGCCGACGACGTAGGACGAGCGAAAGTCGCTCACGCCGACCTTGCGCAACGCTTCCAGCGAGGTCGGCCGCCCGTACCCGGTTGCAATCGCGAGCGTCCCAAGAATATTCGGATCGAGCGCGGCGGTAAAAACGGCGGTCATCCCGCCCATGCTGTGTCCCAGCGTGTAACTCGCGTCGTCACCGCGCTCGCGGGCAAACGCCACGACCCGGAACATTACATCGATGCAATCGTCTATGCCGCGCAGCTCGCCTCCACTGGCGCCCAGTTTGTGCCCCGGAAAATCGAGACTGTATACACCAAAACCGTGACTGGCAAGAAACGAGCATAGAAAATCGAGATTATGCTTGCTGGATGAATAGCCGTGTCCGGCAATCAGCGAAACGCCGCGCGGCCGACGCGGCTCGTACCACAGCACGGCAACGGGATTGCGCTCGGCCGAGACATGAAAGAGTTGAACCTTACTCACCCCGTCGTGCTCCGCACATCGGGGTCCGCGTTAGCTCTCCACTCCGCCGCGCCGTCGGCGTAATGCTCCTTCTTCCAAATCGGCGCTCGCCGCTTCAGCTGATCGATCGCATATCGTGACGCATCGAAGGCTGCGTCGCGATGTACGGCCGCCGCGATCACCGCTACCGAAATGTCGCCCACGCGCAGATTCCCGATTCGGTGCACGATCGCGATGGCGACGTCACCGAATCGATCGCGCGCCTCTCCCGCAATCGCCTCAAACTCGCGCGTAGCCATCGCCTCGAACGCTTCGTATGAGAGCCTGGTGACGACTCTGCCGTCATCGGCGCGGCCGCGCACGATGCCCAAAAAGCTCACGACGCCGCCGTCCCCGGTGCGAATCACTCGCTCCAGGGTACGCGGCTCGATCGGCCCCCGAACGATGCAAAACATGCGCGCCTATCCGCCGCCTACCGGCGGAAGGATCGCGAGCTCGTCGCCGTCGGCCAACGCGGCATCGAGCGAAACCAGCCGCCCATTGCGCGCAATGCGCGTAGAGCCGCTATGTTCTTCGAGCTCGGGGCAACTCCGCACGAGCGCCGACCACGCGTCGTTCACGCTCGAGCCTGCGGACAATTCGAGCGTTTGTTCCGACGCGCGCAGGAGCTCGCGCACGCGCGCAAACGCAAGGACGCAAATTCGCATCGAACGGCTCCTTCGACGGGTGACGTCTCGATTCGTACCGAATCGCGTTTGGGTAAATATCGATGATCGCACGAACGCTGACGATCTTCATCGCCCTAGCGGCAACCACCGCCCTTGGCGTTGCCGGGGCGACGACCTGCAGCCAGCAAACGCTCACCGTCGAGGGCGCGCCGGTAACTATCGGCTATTGCGTCACCGGCCCGCTTCGCGCGAACGGTGCCGCCGAAGTGATCGTACCGGTAACCGCTACCTATTCGGCCCCCGGGGGCTCCCTGCGGCGCGCCACCGAGCTGCACTTCCTGTCCGGCGAAGGTGTTTCTCGCGTGCTGGAGAGTCTGGATTTGGCGCGCCTGGGATTGAGCGGCACCCTGCATCTCACGCTGGCCTACTCGCATGGTTTGGTGCAAGTCGACGGGGCGCTGCTTACCCCGGGAGCCATAACGATCAAGTGAGTGCAACCCAACGGCCCGTACCCGCGCTCTAGGGAGTCGTATGCGACGGCGCTACATCGCCTTCAACAGTTCGAAAATCCCCGACGGCTGTCGATAGAGGAGACTGTCCATCCCTATGCCTTGTACGGCGACGGTTCCGAATCTCACGGCTCGCGAGCAAGCGCACCACCTCTACGAAGCGATACCGCCCGGCCTATTCCGGGTCCACGATGAAAACGAGCGTATCGCCTGGCGCGTCAGCCCCGAGCCGTTCGCATTATCCAAAGAACAAGCAGACACAATCGGGCAGCTGGGGCCAGATTTGCTGGTGTTCTATCGCGCGCTCAACAATTTGTACAACCGAAGCGTGCGTGGAACGGCACCCGCTTTCATCGCCGAGTACCTGGATCAGGGAAAGCCCGAACAAGTCGTCAAGCTCGGCAGGCAGAATCGCTTTAAGCAAGAGTTGCCGGGCGTTATTCGTCCGGATTTGATCGTCACGAACGATGGGTTTGTCGCCACGGAGCTCGACAGCATTCCCGGCGGCATGGGTTTCGTTGGAGCGATGACGGAGGCGTACTGCCGTCTTGGCATCGAGAGCTTGGGCGGCGACGACGGAATCCCGCTGGGCTTCGCGGCGATGCTGCGTCATGTGACCGGCACGGAGTTTCCAACGCTCGCAATCGTCGTCTCGGACGAGTCGGCCGACTACCGCAATGAGATGGCATGGCTTGCCGCCGCACTGCGGCGCTTGAATGTCGCCGACGCGTGGCTGCGGCGTCCGCAAGAGGTCACGTTCACTGAAGACGGACTCTTCATTCACCACGACGACGGCCGCGAAGTGAAACTCGATGCGCTCTATCGAAATTTTGAGCTCTTCGACCTGTTTAACGTTCCGAAGCAAGAACTGATGTTGTATGCGGCGCGGCACAATCGCGTCAAGATGACGCCGCCGCCAAAAGCCTCGCTCGAGGAGAAATTGGCCTTTGCGCTCGTCCATCACCACGCGCTTGCGACGCTGTGGCGTTCCGAGTTAGGCAACGAGCGATTCGATCGATTGCTGCAACTCTTTCCAAAGACGTGGGTCATCGATCCACGCCCGATGCCGCCGCAGGGGGTCGTCGCCGGCTTACAGGCCGGCGGGGCGCCCATTTCGGATTTTCGGCAACTCGTCGCGTTGCCAAAAAGCGAACGCGCCTACGTCGTCAAACCATCCGGATTTTCGGCGTTGGCGTGGGGCTCGCGCGGCGTCAAGATCGGCGACGATCAGACGCGCGAGGAGTGGCAGGCGACGATCGAGACGGCACTCGAGTCCTACGAGCGCACACCATGGATACTTCAGGATTTCCACAAAGGTAAGCGCGTGCGGCAAAGCTACTTCGACCGGGAGCGAGACGAAATCGTGGAATACGACGGGCGCGTGCGGCTCTGTCCCTACTACTTTGTCACCGGCGAAGAGAGCGTGCAGCTCGGCGGCATACTAGCCACGATCGCGCCTGCGGATAAACGTCTAATCCATGGGATGAGCGACGCCGTCATGACCTCTTCGATTCTGCGCGATTCTTCCGTGACGTAAGAGCGCCGTTTTGGCTCGCATCGTACTGTGCAGGCACGGGGCGACCGAAAGCAATGAGTTCGGGCATTTTCTGTCGACTGCCGACCCGCCGCTGAGCTCGCGTGGTCGCGAGCAGTGCGAGGGGCTGCGGACGGCGTTGCTGGGGTTTGCGTTTCAAAACTGTTTAGTCAGCCCGATGCGCCGCTGTCTACAGACGCGCGAAATCGTCGTGCCGGCGCGGCCATTTGACGTCGAGCCGGCACTGCGCGAAGTGCACTTTGGAAGTTGGGAAGGGCAAACGCTGGAATCACTCGAGCGAACGGAGCCCGAGCGGCTTGCCGAGCGCCGGAAGAATCCGGCCACGTTTCGGCCTCCAGGCGGAGAGAGCTTCGAGGATACCGTGCCGCGCTTACGGCCGGTTGCGGAAAGGCTTCGGCGAGGTACGAGTACGCTCGTGATCGGACATCGCGGAACGCTTGGTGTATTGGAACGCCTGCTTCGCGGCCTGCCGGTCGATTCGCACGGCGTGTTGCCGCTCGAGCCGGGCGAGTTTCACGTCCTGGATTAACGCACGCGCGTAACTACGGCGTTTTGCGAGGGCACAACGATTTCGTCCGGAACGAAGGTGCCGGGATCGTACCAAATCGTGAGCGCGATTGGATGGTCGATCGATAGAACTGCATCTCCCGCATCAACCCCGGCGGGGCGGGCCGATGGCGAAACGGCGTTTGTCCCCAAAGATTGCGCTTGCGCGGTGGCGGGCGTGATGCAAGTCACGCTCGGATCCTTCCATGCGGCAAGCTGCGCCGGCAGTGCAAACAGGCCGGCCAACAAGCCTGGCTCGATCACAACGAAATGGCTTGTGTTCGCGCCGAGCGCTACCTGTTGGGGTTGGTTGTTCAATGCGCCGACGACCGTGGCGGAACTTGGCGTCAAGACGACGCTGACGGTTGGATTCTGCGTCGGCGTGCGATAAGAGCCGTTGTACTTTGTCGGGGCCAGGTCTGGCCCTAATGCGAGGACCGCGCTCGCCTGCAGCTGCATGCCGTGAACGTTGGCGCTCGCCGTTTCGTCGATTTCCGTCTCTTCGGCCTTGCTCGTGACGCTGAGCGACCACGATCCAAGGCTCTGTCCGCTCATGGACGCCGTATATCGGTAAGCTCCAGGCGGCGGAAAACTGAGGCCGCTCGCCGCGGCCAGTAGTATCGTCGAAAGAATCACTGCTATACCTTTGTCGTGGTGCGCGTCCGCTGTTCGAGCGCTTTCAAAGCGATGTCAATCTCATCCAAAGTGTTGTAGCCATGCGGCGAAATGCGTATGCCGCCGGTGCGGTACGTTGTGACGATGCCTTCCTGCTGTAGTGTTTGCCCGACCGCAACGCTATCGTGCCCCGGGAGCCGGAACGTTACGATGCCCGACGAGATGCCGTCGCCCCGCGGCGTCGAGATCTCTGCGCCGATTCGGCGCAAGCCGTCACACAGCCGATCCGTCAATCCAATCACGTGTTTCTCGATTTCCCCCTGTCCCGTGCGAGCAAACAGATCGATCGACGACATAAGCGAAAGGGTCCCGAGCAAGTTCGGTGTCCCGCCCTCGAAGCGCATCGCGTCGCCCGAAAATGGCTGTTCGTAGTTATGAAAATCCCACATGTCCTGCAAAGAACGCCAGCCCGGCATCGCGAGCTGCAACCGCTCGGCGACTTGCTGACGCATGTATAAAAACCCTACGCCATGGAGGCCCAGCAACCATTTTGCCGCGCCGGCGTACAACGCATCCACGCCGGCCGCGCGCACGTCAATAGGCAAGACGCCAAGACCTTGCATGGCGTCGACGCATAACAGTGCATTGGCTTGGTGCGCGATCTCGGCAAGACCGCCCAGATCGTGCCGGTAGCCATCCCGGTACGCAACCCAGGAAACCGTTACGACACGCGTTCGCAGGGAAATTTCGCGTCGCAGCCTCTCCGGCGTCAACCGTTCGCGCCGCGTGTCAAGCAACCGCACTCGAACGCCGCGACGGCGCAAAGCAATCCAGGGAACGACGTTCGCGGGGAATTCGTCGTCGCCGAGCAACACCTCATCGCCGGGGGCCCAATCGATTCCCAGCGCGAGGGTGCTCGCGCCCCAGCTGGTATTCGGGACCATCGCGATTTCGCTGCCCTCCGCACCGATGAAGCGGCCGATCTTTTCGCGATACTCGGGCATCTCGGCATCGTACGGAAAAGTACCCAACACGCCCGCGTCCGCGTGCCTGCGCACGAACTCCTCGATCGCCAGCGTGGATGAAAGCGGCAAGACGCCCGCCGCCGCATGATTGAGATAAACGTAGTGCCGCGTTACCGCAAACTCTGAGCGGGGAAGCGGCGTCGTCACTGTGCGCCGATCATGTCCTTTGTATGCCAGGCGATGTTGCCGGCGCGGTCGCCGACACGTTCGATTGACGCCAGGACGAACAAGTAGCGCGTGCCGGGCCGTACGATCTCCGGGTCGGAACGCATCTCTTCCTGCAGCAGTTTGATGCTCCGCTTGTAGAGCTTATCGACTTCGTCGTCACGGTCGATGACGTCGCTGGCCAGATTCGCGTCGCGTTCGGTGTAAGCGCGCATTGCGTCGAGCAGCATCGCGTGCGCGACTGCCGCGATGCGGTCGATCTCGACCCGTTGCGGTCGCATCGGCTGATCCGAAAGTTTGATCGCGTTTTTCGATATATCCACCGCGTAATCGCCGACGCGCTCGAGATCGGTTGCAATCTCAAGCATTGCAGCGATCTCGCGAAGTTCGCCCGCTACCGGTTGCTGTCGCCAAATAAGCTCGATGCAGTTCGCCTCGACCCGGCGACGCAGATCGTCGACGACGTCGTCGCCCGCCACGACTCGCGCTCCCGCGGCAGCGTCGCGGTGGTTGAGGGCATCAACGGCGATGCGAATCGCATCACCCACGAGCGCGCCAAGGCGTACGACGTCGAGCCTCGTCGCTTCCAGTGCCTCGTGATACGCCGTTCGAACTGCCACCAATGCCTCCTGTGAAATCCTTTTCAGTATAAGTCAGAGGGCACTTCCCCGCAATGCAACGAAAGAACCTGCATGGCTTATCAATCATTAAGATTTTCGCATGTCGTTTGAAGACATTCTCACGACGATTGAAGAGCCGATCGGCATCATCACGTTCAATCGGCCCAACGTGCTCAACGCTCTGCGCTCCAGACTGTTGGAAGAAGTTTCCGGGGCATTACTCGAGATGGAGCGTGACGACCGCGTGCGAGCAATCGTCATAACCGGCGCGGGAGAAAAGGCGTTTGCCGCCGGTGCCGACATAAGCGAGCTCAACGCACTCGCGACCGCCGGCTCGGGTGCCGATCAAGCGCGCAAGGGACAGGCCCTTACTCGTCAGATCGAACGCCTGAGCAAACCGGTGATCATGGCGATCAACGGTTTCGCGCTCGGCGGCGGTTGCGAAATCGCAATGGCCGGTGACATCCTCATCGCGAGCGATAACGCAAAGTTCGGTCAGCCCGAAGTCAATCTCGGTCTCATTCCCGGTTATGGCGGCTCGCAGCGTACGACGCGTCTGGTCGGCAAAGGCATGGCGGCGTACTTATGCTTGACGGGCGAAATCATCGATGCCCAAGAAGCGTTGCGCATCGGTCTCGTTGCGCGCGTAGTGCCTCGTTCCGAGTTGTTGCACGAAGCGAAGCGAGTTGCCGGCGTGATCGCGTCGAAGGCTCCGCTCGCGATTACTGCCTGTAAGCGAGTCATCAACAACGGAGCGCACCTTTCCATCGACGACGCGCTGGAACTCGAGGCGTTAGAGTTTGGTGCGCTCGTCGATACCGAGGATATCCGGGAGGGCACCACGGCGTTTCTCGAAAAGCGCAAGCCCGTCTGGAAAGGACGATAGCCGCTCGCGTTTAGAGTTTCTCAGCGGCGTTGCTCATCGCGAGCGCGATCGCCGGATTGAAGCCCTCCCATTTTGCGCGTACGTAACCGGTGGAATCGATGACGACGATCGTCGGAAATCCCTCGACGCTAAAGAACGCCCGCGCGCCGCTTTGCGGGTCGAGCGCGACGTCACGGAGACCCAGCCTCCGTGCGAAGGAGGCCGCTACGGAACGTGGTTCACCCACGTCCACCGGTACGACGATGGCGTCACGATGCTTTTTCGACCAAGCCTCGACCAGCGGGAGCTCGAGCTTGCACGGCACGCACCAGCTAGCATAGAAATCCAGGAAGAGCGTGCGACCTCGCTGTTGCGCGACGCGGAACTCACCCCCGTCTAGACGCTCGTAGACGGCATGCGGCGCCGGAATCGTATGCGGCGCGCTCAACGAGCGGGGCGCCACGAAGATCTTCCACAGTGCGAGTGCGACGACGAGCGCGGCCAGGACGTCCCAGACCCGACCCAACGGGAAATAGGGCCGAGCCGGCGGGCTACTCTGCACTAAAGAGGGCTGCGATACCCTGGCCGCCGCCGATGCATGCCGAAGCAACGCCGTAGCCGCCACCGCGTTCGCGCAAGGCATGAAGCGTCGTGAGCGCGAGACGCGCCCCCGACGCGCCGAGAGGATGTCCCAAGGCGATGGCGCCGCCGTGCGGATTGAGCGGCGCGTCCTTCGTCTCGAGTTGTCGCAAGCATGCGATGACCTGCGGCGCGAATGCTTCGTTAATTTCCAAAACGGCGAGATCGCCCAATCCAATTCCGGCACGGTCGAGTGCCTTCGGAATCGAAAAGGCCGGACCGATCCCCATGATCGTCGGCTCGACGCCGACGACGCTGGCGGAGAGCATGCGTCCCATCCAGGGCAAGCCGTCGGCTTTGGCGCGCTTAACCGTGGTGAGCACGACCGCCGCCGCGCCGTCGGTAATGCCGCTCGCATTCCCCGGCGTTACAACGCCGTTCTGAACGAAACGTGCGGGCAACTTACCCAGCTTCTCCATCGTCAAGCCTTGACGAGGTCCTTCATCTTTTTCAACCCTGTTGGTCGAGCCTTTTGGCCCCGGAACGTCGACCGGTACGATTTCTTCCGCGAAATAGCCGCTGTGTTGGGCCGCTAACGCGCGCTCCTGACTTGCCAATGCAAACTCGTCGCTTTCCTCGCGTGTGACGCCGTATTTTTTCGCCAAGTTTTCAGCCGTAATCGCCATCGGCGTATTCCCATACGAATCGGTGAGCGCCGTCCAAAGCGAATCCTCAAACGCCACGTTTTGACCGAGGTGAAAACCTTTACGGGCGCCGCGCACCACGTGCGGCGCTTGACTCATGTTTTCGGTGCCGCCCGCGAGTGCATAAGCGGCGGTGCCAAGCGCCAACGACTGGGCCGCGGAAAGTATTGCCTGCAGACCCGAACCGCAGAGTCGATTAACGTTGAGCGCAGGGACGCCGACCGGCAGTCCGGCTCGCAATCCAACGTGACGCGCAAGATAGATCGCGTCGGCACTCGTCTGAATGACGTTACCAAAGACGATTTCGTCGATCGACTCTTTAGGCACGCCGCTGCGCTCGATTGCCGCTTCGGCAGCGATTACGGCGAGATCGGTAGCCGAGAGATCGGCCAACGCGCCGCCCAGATTCCCAAATGGGGTTCGGGCCCCCGCCAGAATGACGATATCATTATCGGAAACTGCAATGCTCATATCGCTGGCGACTATTCCTCACGAGCCGACGCGCGTCCCGGCAGGCACCATCCCGGAGAGTCACTAAGACGAGCGTCGTATGCCGATCACCCGACCTGCCGCGATTACGCTCGATGCCCGCTCGCTGCTGCCCGCAACGAAGACCGGCCACATTCTCGAAACTTTCGATAGACTTCAGGTCGGAACGGCGCTCGAAATCAACGAGGAAACCGACCCTCGCGCGCTGCGTAACGAGATGGCACAGCTGCGCCCAGGGCGATTCTCATGGGATGCTCGTAACCTCGGAAGCAATCGCTGGACCATTCGCCTCGAACGCATCGATGAAAATGCTGACGGCGAGGCATTTCTGAGCCACGTCGCCGCGTTTACGTCCGCCAAGGCAAGCACGCTCAAAGAACTCGCCGAACAGATGAGCGAGCGCACGTATAAATCGGGCGATACGATTTTCGACGAAGGCGAAGCGTGGCCGTATCTCGGCATCGTGAAGAGCGGCAAGGTCATCTACACGCTGCTTTCTCCGGACGGCAAAACGCATACGATCGGCGAGCGTCTTACGCACGATACGCTCAACGAGAGCGGCACGTTCGATACCGGCGGCGCGACGACGCGCGCCGAAGCTTTAACCGACGCGACGATCGTCACGCTCCCCAGCGAAGCGGTAGTTCACGCGGCACGCAATGACGCCGAACTCGCTCTCGGATTTCTGATCGCCTCGTCACAAGCCCGCCGGCGTTCGATCGACACGATCGCCGATCTCGCCTTTGCACACGTGCTGCAACGCGTTGCGAAATTCTTGCTCGGCTACGCGCGCGCCTCAGTCGGCATGGCACGCGGTCTGCCCGGTGTCGAGAATCTTTCGCAAGCGCAAATTGCGGCTGCCGCGGGTACGGTGCGCGATATGGCGGCGCGGGCGCTGCTACGCCTCAAGACTGCCGGCGCGCTCGAGCTCGACCGCGGCCGCGTCAAAGCGATTGATCGGGCGCGCCTGGAGGCTTTTGCTCACAACGTCCAAGCGCCACCCGTATAGCTCCCTGTTGACAAGAAACGCTTTATATTCGATAGATGCTGGCGGTAGCGTTGGGATCGACAAGCGCAGGATGAACGCGCGGTCCGGTGCACATGATGGCGGTCCGGCCGATTTCGATGCGCATCCGCGCGACTTCGCCGCCCATGACGTCGTCGAGGGCGCAACCCTCAACCTTTCCCGCTAGCCGAGCCATGATGACGTAACGCCCCGGCTCGAGCGTGATGTCGCTGAAGAAGCCGTGGCTATTCGTCTCCAGCTCCATGACGTGATTCGGTCCGTTTTCCATGTACGGCGAGCGATAATAATAAAGGTGCGCGTGCGCGATGGGCTGTCCCGTCTGCACGTCCACGACGACACCGGAAATGCCGCCGGGTTGATCCGCCAGCGCCGGCAACACGAACGAGGCGGCGAGCGCGAGCACGATTGCTATCTGTCTCATGCACGCTTCTTTCCCAAACCCGAGAAGTTCTAGACTGATTCGAGGGCGGCCGTCTCCTCTGCGGCATGCTGCGAGTCGAAAGCCGCCCGCTTGCTCTTCGCCGCCGCCTCGGCGAGCGGCGCATCCGGACCCTGGCGTTGTTTCTCCAGCATGTCGCGTCCCTTGCGCACCGCGCCCAGCGCTCCGGCCAACCGCGTTTCCATCTCCGCCAGCACGTCGCCGGCATAATGGTCGGCACCCTCGCGAACTCGCCGGCTCTGCTCTTCCGCTTCGCGCAGCACCGCGTCGGCGGTCGTACGCGCTCGCAGTACGATCTCGCTTTGGTCCATCAGCTCTTCGTGCTTGCTGGCCGCGTCATCGACGATCGCCTGCGCCTTCTCGTGAGCGACGCGCAGCATTCGCTCGTGGTCCTTTGCGATCACTTTCGCGCGACCGACTTCCTCCGGTAACGAGGCGCGAATTTTCTCGAGCAGTTCGAGCAGCCGTTCTTCCGAAAGGATGCGGTAGCCCGCGGGCAGCCAAGTTCCCTCGTGAACGTACGCCTCGATTTTATCCAAAACGCGATAGACCGACATTGCTACCTCCGTTGCAGGGTTGTGCGTTTCTCCGCCATTAAGCGAAGCACCGGTTCGGGCACGAGGGCGGCGACGTCGCCGCCGAGGAAAAACACCTCTTTGACG
>DAIMCN010000041.1:0-23291 GCA_036726365.1 Candidatus Cybelea sp. | reverse complement strand
AGTGCCGCCAGGTTATCTTTTCAACGTGCTTGTCGATCGCGACATCGTGCTGACCGCACCGTACGGCGAGGCGGGTGCACCATGACACTCCACATCCTTGCGCTGACAGCGCTCATTCGGCAGTGCGCCCCGGCCGTCGCGCCGTCAACCATGGCGGCGATCGTACAAGTGGAAAGCGGAGGCGATCCGCTCGCGATCGGCGACAATACGACAAGGCGTTCGTACTACCCGCGCGACCGCGCGACTGCGGAGCGTCTCGCGCGCCAGCTGCTGAACGCTGGACACTTGCTTGACATCGGGATCGCTCAAATCGATAGCATGAACTTCGCCGGTTTTGGCGTGACCGCGCACACGATCTTCGATCCGTGTACGAATCTGAACGTAGGTGCGAGGATCCTTAGCGGCGACTACGCCTTCGCTGCCCGTCGATATGGCGATGGGCAGATCGCGCTGCGGCACGCAGTCGGCATGTACAATACCGGACGCCTAAATGCTGGCGCGCGCTATATCGCTCGCGTGCTCGCCGCCGCTGGAATTCAAGAAGATCATTCAGGCGGCCCGCGTGTTAATTCACAACGCGATGCGATGCGCTCCCCGCTGTTCGTACGCGTGGCGATCGTGCGGCGAGCATTGCCGACCACTCGCCGCGGAATCGTCACGCCCGCACGCTCACCGATTCTCGTGACCCTCGCGCGAACGTCTCGCGTGAAGATATTCTAGCCTGGCGGATTGCGCGATGCTCGTCAGTCAGGCCGTGCTCGTGCTGTTGCTTTCGCTTGCATTTTGTTTGCTTGCGGTAGCGGCATTCGCCAGCAGCACCCAAGCGAGGACAAGCAAGCGCACCTTGCGAGTGATGACGTTTGCTCCCGCGATCGTCGTCGTAGGATCTGTAATTGTCGCGAGCGGCCTGCGCCTTAATTTTACGCCGAGCATGCCGCTCGGAATCTATCGCCTCGCTCCGGTACCTAAGAGCGGAGTTCAGCGCGGCACCTTCGTCGCGGTGTGCGCACCTCTCGATGCCGCTGAGCTCGGTCGGCGCCGCGGATACCTTGCCGCGGGACCTTGCCCAGCCGGTACCGAGTTGCTCTTGAAGGTTGTCGCCGCCGTCGCCGGCGATGTGGTCGCGGTTTCGGTTAACGGAGTCGTCGTTAACGGGCGCCCCTTGCCGCGTAGCCGGCCGCTCTCGTTGGACCGGGCTGGGCGCCGGCTGTCGCCGTGGCCCCAGGGGCGCTACCGACTCGGGCTCGGCCAGCTTTGGCTCTACGCCGATAACGCTCGGAGCTGGGACTCGCGTTATTGGGGTCCGGCACCACTGGTACACGTTACGGCCAGGGCAGTCCCGCTACTCGTCTCCCGTCCAATCAAGCGTGATTGGAGCATGCCAACTGATCGTAAATTTTTCGCCAATCGTCAATGAGCGGAAGCTCTCCGCCGTTGCCTTCTCTTGCCTCGTTGAGAACGCTGCAGATGCAACGTGCACGATCGGAACCGCCTCCTTGTGAGATGAACCGATCACGGCAACCCTGAATTCGATCCAGTAGCGACTCTACCTCAGCCTCGGAAAACGTCTGAAATTGGACGCTGACGCGCTGAGCCTCCCGGATTGTTTCAGGATCGCGGCGGTATTTCTGGTGCGTTCGTTCCAGGTCGACAAGATCGACGGTCGACTTCGTCAAGTCGAAGAGTGTTTTCACCCACGAAAGGACGTCTAGCCAGAGATCGGGGGGCACCATCTACGTGCCCGTACAACAGGGCTTTGGATGCTTCCCTTGTTTCGGCGCTAATAAAGAATGCCGGTCGGATCGATGAGCATGGTTTGTCAAAATGTCACCATTATGGTAACATTTTGACATGCCATCGAGCCACCTCAACGCCCTCTTGGAGCTTGCCTCCGAAAACGACGGCTTCGTAACTACCCGGCTGGCGGCCGATGCGGGCATCACCCGGCGGACGCTCGCCGGTATGGTCGATCGCGGCCGCCTCGAGCGCATCTCCCGTGGCGTCTATCGCCTCGTCCATTCGCATCCCGATCCGCTCTCCCCGTATAGGGAAGCGATCCTTTGGGCTCAGTCGCACAGGGGCCCCCGCGTGGCTCTTTCTCATGAGACCGCTCTCGCCGTCCTCGGCCTCACCGATGCGAACCCCTCGAAGATCCAGCTCACGGTTCCCCCGCACGCTCGGCTCCGTCGCCGCGCACCCGCACGCGTCGCGATCCACCGGGCGATCCTCGACAGCAACGATGTGATCCAACACGACGGGTTACCTGTCACGTCCGTCCCACGCACCATTCGAGATCTTGCGCGAAGCGGGAATCTGCGCTTCGCTGGCGACGCCATCACACAAGGGCGACGCGAAGGCTATATAACAGAAGTGGAAAGCCGCCGGCTTACCAACGAATTGAAAAAGCTGCATGGCGCATGAGCGCCTAGACAAGGTACTGTACCGCGTTGCGCGCGAAGCGGATGTCGACGAGCTCCGTCTTCGCCGTTGGGTCTCATTCCTCGCGCTATGCGGCGTTCTTCAACGAGCAATCGATGAAGGCGTTATTGGCGACTACCATCTCAAAGGTGGTGCAGCACTCGAGCTACGCTTCGCCGACCGGGCTCGTACCACTAAGGATATGGACATCGAGCTACCCGGCAGCCGTCGCGATCGATTCCTGGCGCTTGAACGGGCCGTTTCTCTCGGATTCGATGACTTCACTTTCCGCGTGAAGGTTCCGCATGACCTCGAATTCGTCGACACCGTGCGCGTTGATGTCGCTATCACCTATCGCGGCCGCGGTTTCCAAACGATACAGATTGACCTAGGACCTGCCGATGAATCGGCGGTAGACCTCGTCGCGCCGACGATCAGAGGCGTTGCGGAGCTCGGTATTCCGGTCACCTCGCCGGTCCGCTGTATTACGCTTGATGTTCAAGTTGCCCAGAAGCTCCACGCCTGCACCAATCCTCGAGTGCTCCAAGCCGAAAACCGAGCCAGAGATATCCTCGACATCGTTTTTCTGGACATGCTCGGGCAACTCGACTCTAAGTCCGTTCAGGTGGCATGCATTCGCGTCTTTGAGCAGCGTGCAGAGCACGCGTGGCCGCCAACGATCGAGGTACCCGCGACTTGGAAGGTCGAGTTGGCGTCACTTGCCGCGGAACAAGGCCTCCCATTTGCCACCGGCGAGGAGATTCTGGCTGCGTTTAGCGGGATCTACGAGAGAATCATCCGCGTGAAATCACGGCAGCGGCCGGGGCCGTAAGTTAGTTATCAGGAAGCATGCCATTAGCGAAGTTCCAGGATGTCGAACGCGCCCTTTCGATGCTCGAACAAAGGCAGTTCGACAGCATCAGAACCGCGTTTCGCTGGCCCGAAGAATTGAAGCCGCACATTAGAGGTTCCATTCAGTACTTCGCACTTGACAAGGCTAAGAACGCAAACGTGAGGCCGTTGCCAGTTATATGCGCTGTCGGAATAAACTATACGCAAAACGGCCGGTGCAGCATGGACGGCCTCTTCCGCTACGAAGAACCGACCGCGGGAGTCGTGAGGTCAACCGCTTCCACTTCAGCGGTCGTTTCCGTGGTTGCGGCGTATCAGCGAAACCAGAATGCCTGGACGTCGCGCAAGGCCGTTGATCCTGAAAGTCCTATGAGCTTCTATGGATCTCCTGATGCTACAAGCAGAATAGGACCAATCGCCAAGGACTGCTTCATTCTAGTCATGACGAACATTTGCCCGTTCATCACGATGACGGAATGGGCAAGGCAGCCTGACCATATATCGAAACGATTGGTCGAGGAAAGCAACGGACATCGGCACCTAGATGACCTTTACGATGCTCTCGGTGGTTCGATCGACCTTTGGATCGGTCATAGCGCTCTCGGGGGCACGCGGTGGGTGTGGCCGGCATTCGCTTCTTTCGTCCACCGCCGAGGCATTCGGGAATGGCTACTAACTCCTAACATCAGTCCGCGATCGCACCTGTGGTTTGAGCGCACCTTTCGCGAGCGGCACCATCGTCTGTTTCCCTGGTATGGTCCCGAGAAGTAGATATGAGGAATAGTCAAGCCTGTGGACTATCGACCGATCGCTCGGCCCCACATCTTACGGTATCCTACAACGGGTGTCTCTATGAACGATAACATGAACGCAGCCGCCGTTACATATCGCGCCATTTATGATAGCGTCTTTCCGTCTGCCGCAACATTAACGTCGACAACCGAAAGGCCGGATCGTGAAGCAAGTCTTTCGCCCTGACACGCGCCGCCTTTGACGCGAACCGCGATAAGCTCGTCAAGACAATTGCATGTATCGCGAATAGCGCAAAGAGCATTGGCTACATCCTCTGTCGCGGCGGACCCAACGAGGATCCGCTCGTCGACGCTGCTCCGGTCGACGACGCTGTGCGGTCGAAGGTGTTCCCGCACGTTCCCTTCGAGATCACGCGCCAACAGATCGACGGGAACATCGTCGACTTTATCACCATCGAGACGCGCAATCGTCCCCACTTTATGATGAACTCAGCCAGCGAACTCGTCGTTCCGTTTCGCGGTGCCGCCAATAATATCACCGCCGGACGGCATGAGCTCGATCGCATTTACGAGGAACGTCAATCTGGCGCTACGGCGCTTGCTCGCAAGAGGCGGTGCGCCGGACGAGAACCCGGTCGAGATGTTTCTTGCCGAAGTCGATTGGGGCGGCCTATCCGAGACCCAAGACCAGGAGTTCGTCTTTGCAGTCGTTCCGCAAGACCTCGGGCAAACGCCGCTCGCCGAGTTCATCTGCGGGAAAGACGCCCATGCAATAGTAAACAACATCTGGATCCAAGCGATGAATGTCACCGGCGACTCGGACTGGTTTGCGCGCAACGCGGGCATCGTTACGGGCTACTGTGACAACTATTTGGAGATCTACCAGCCATCGGCGTTCCAGGACCACCGCATTGGGACAATTCGAGTGTACGACATGGGCGCGCTCATCTCACGAATCTGGATCCTCGAGCCCCTCATAGATGGCCGGAAGCGATACAGCTTCAACCACTTCCAGACTGCGCTACGCGGAACGCTCGAGTTCACGTGGCGTCTATATGCGCACGCGGGTTATCCGGTCGGCGAGGTCGAGATTCGCAGCGCGCTTGCCAATGCCGAGGACCTCGATCTGTGGATCACGCCGAGCGTAAACCATATCCTCCCGAACCGCGATGTCGGTCGACGGCTCTACGTTCCTAAGCGGCCCGTCGTCGTTGATCCGCACGCGATTGAAGCGCAGGCTTCGGACCTGGCCAGTCGCATAGGACGCGCGTTGCGCTCACATTACGGCGGTTAGAGGTTGGACACCGGCCAAGTTCGGATCGCCTGGCGTGAGTTAGCGGGGCCTTCATTATACTTACATGAACGGCTTTAACGACTCTCTTCGACAATCCGGAGCAAGAGACTCCGCGACTTTTCGCCCGACGAGGGCAGCAAGGAGATCCGTAAGAGTCCAGAGCATTCTAGCGTTTCGAATTTGGATCATCGTTGAGGCGGCGACTCATTGCAAGCTTTTTTTCGTGCCACTGCTTTAAGGGCAGGAACCATCGCTCTGGAACCGGGGGAAGATCTCGTACGTCCAGATATTTTGCCTCAACGATTTCAATGGTGGAGATGTGGGGACTCGAACCCCAGACCCCTTACATGCGAAGCAAACGCCGTCCGAAACCCGTATGCTACGAGCGGTAGACTTATCTCAATGATGAACACGGACTTCATGTGCCGCTTGCAAAGTTCACTAGCACTCAGGACGATCATAACGGTTCGACCACCATCGGAAAGCTTTGGATCACCGCCCCGGGTTAGCGATCGCGTCGCAGAAGACCGCATCAGATGCCGTCTCGAAATGCATGCCTCAATCGGCGCCCATAGGGAGCCGTCGGTAGAAGAAGCGGCGTCGGCCGTTGAAGGAGAGGCTTCGATCATGGTCACGAGGCCCTCAGCATGAAACGACCACCCTGCGATTGGGGCAGCACGGGAGGCGAAACCCCGGACCTGGCCGGCGGACTTACGATGCCGCAGGGAACCAACGGCAACATCGTATCTCGCAAGCTGCTCTCTCGGATTCTTGCGCTGCTGTATTCGTGCGTCGGGAGCGCACAACGGGCCAAGGCCGAAAGCGAAGAGCAGCACGCCGTTTACCAGATGGTCATCGCCAACGCCGCTCTCGCAGCCGGCGAAGGCGACGCATTCCTCACGCTGATGTCCGCCGGACTCGAGGGACCGGCGTGTATCCACCTCAGAGCGCTCGGCGAGCTTGCAACGAGAATCGTCGTTTCCTTTCGTCGCCATGATCTGGCGCTGAAGCTATACAAGACCTGGCCGGCCGCCTGGGAGCGGCTCGTGAAAATGCAACGCCCCGAAATCGAGTTCGACGAGGCGAGCGACAAGAGCGCCAAGGACATGCGGCAGCTGGAGCGGACGCCGGAGTTTCAAGAAGCCCGCGACGCCGTCGCGGATGAAGTCCATCTGATCAACGACGTCGAGTCCACGATGTGGAGCAAACGTAGTCACGGAGACATCTACGCGCTGGTGCAGGTTTCTGTGAACCTTGCTCGTCGCGGGTCCGACGTTCGCGCGCCGATCGTCGCCGAAGTGCCGTACGGAATCATGGTCGATGTGCTGCTCGTGCGAGCCATCGGTTTCGCTCTCGTCGCCCTCAATTACATCATAGCAACCTTTCGACCGAACGTTCCCAAGGAACTTCTCGACCAAATCGTCGAGGACTATGGGAAACTCCAGGCTGCGATGCCTCGCGTTCACCTCACTGGCGGGAGCGAAGCATGAAGCACGGTCTGAGAATCGATTTCCGGTTCGTGAACGTCGGCACCGAGGCCGATCCCGACATCGTGTCCATCCTCGACCCCGATCGATATCGCTACGTCAACGACGGCAGAGGCGAAGGCTACGAGGACATACTCGACGATCGGCGCCTCTTCATCACAATGGCAGCCATCAAGGACTTGTTGCTGAGATCGGCCGGCATGCCCCTTTCCAACATCGCGCCGGCGGTCGGCGACAGTAAAGCCTACATTCGCACGAGGTGCGAGGCGATAGCCGAGGGGCTGCGCGACGGCATTTCCAATCTGACGTTTCGAAACATCACGAATGACGAGTTGGCCGATCTTGCCGGCCGACGCGAATATTTCGTCATCGCTTCGATTGACCTAGTCGGAAGCACGCAGCTGTCGGAATCCGTCGACGCGGAGTTGTGGGCTCGGATCATCCAGGTCTACTCGCGGGAAGTAGCGCGCCTTTGCGCGCTTTTTCACGGCAGGCCGTTGAGTTTCATGGGCGATGGCGTGCTAGTCTACTTTCCGGTCGGAAGCGCGATACGGCGGCACGACCTCGCCTCGGATTGCGCTCTGTCGCTACGCGATCTGGTGCTGCTGGGCATCAACCCGGCCCTCGAGAAGCTCGGCCTCCCTCAGATAGGCTGTCGGATAGGCGTCGACTCCGGAGAAGCGTACGTCGCGACCATCGGGGACTCCGGAACGACCAATCAGATGAATATCATCGGTCACACGGTCGACATCGCGACCAAAGTCGAGAAGATGGCTGGGCGAAACGAGATATGCATCGGCGAAGCCGCAGTGCGCCAGCTTCATACGATGTGGTTGAAGCATGTCGTCCGAGTCTCCCTGCCCGCGGACTGGCCGCATCGCGACAAAACCACGCGTGCACCGTATGCCGTCTACAAGCTCGATATTCCGGTCGACGCGACGTGAGGTCGATGTAGTCGCACGGTCAAATAGGCTGCCAGCCTGACGAGCATCGCGTGCGTCGTGCTTCGCCGCTGAACACGCCCAAACGCACGCGACCGCTTCAGGGCTCTAATCCTGCACCTGCTGATCTTGCAGGACTTCACAGCATCTTAATGGCCTTGCTTTGGCAGTTTGCCGTGTGTGAGAATCTCGGGTTCAAAATGACTCCAAACCAGTTAGATGCTCGCACCTTTTGCCCTCAGCGCAACGAGGACGCTCGTCCACGGTATGTGAAACGCTTCTCCACGGCATCTAGCAGCATTTCCGCGGCACGATTCTTCGATCTGTTGCGCCACGTCTAACAAGGGGCTCATGTGAGACCGCACGATCACCTCAGCCGCATCACAATAGCTAGTTAGCGCGGTCTCATCCTCATGACCTACGAGCAAACGAAACTTCTTGAGGTCGTTGAAGTTGTGCCTCGTACGAAAACGTCCACTATGCCCTTCCACGTTCTGTGGGTCGGCGATGCCTTCGGCGACGACGCCGGCAACCGCGACGACTGCCAAACGGTGACGTTCATCGGGGTCAACGAGCTGGGCTGCGGCGATCGCCTCGGAGATGCCTGCGAATCGAGGGACGCCGGTGGTAAGCGTACCTCTTGCATAAACGTTCCCATCACTTGCAATGAAGTGCAGCGGGACGTATATGCCTGTAACTTCGAGCCGCAGTTCGTGCGCGGCGACGCCATGACCAAGTTCATGTAACACCCCACGAAACAGCGGAATGTCGAAAGTGCCGGCATCCGGCGCGCCAGTCGGCGTCTCGTGATCAGAAGCGCTCGCGACTACACCCGACCCTTCTGTCACGCCCTCGATTTTGGTAGTCCGCGTAGCGACCACCTGCGGGGAACATCGTTATGGGGTCCATCCGATGAGGAAGGTCTTCGGGCTCACTAACTTCGTCATCTTCGTCCATCGTCAATTTCTATCGAATCGGCCTTTCCCCATACTGAGCGCACACTCGCGGACCAATGCCGAGACGCATCTGGGTCGCCTCTCTGCAACTCCGGTTCGCCGAGTTCTCGCCGCCGTGATCGCGTCCCGATTCCTCTCTTGACTGCCAAGAGCGGTTCACTACACCGTTTCCTACACAGAATCGGCCAAAGTTGGCCCCAGCCCTGTATAGGCGGACGAGCGGTGTATAATCCGGGAGTAATGAGCAACGTGCGCTATGCGTTCCTGATTGACGAGTGCGTGCTTGGGTGCGCGAAATACTTCCCACCGGGCCGAGCGATCACGGCAGACAAGGTCGGCCTTCTGAGCTCATCGGATCGGAAAGTCGTCGAGAAGACCGACGAGATGGGATGCATCGTCGTTACCAACAACACGCGCGATTATCGAGAGGAATTTAAGCGATACGCCGAGGCAGGTGGAAAAAACGTCTGCACCGATCTCTACGGGCTTCTCATCATCCCGAACGATGCGAAAGACTGGAAGCGCGTCTTTCCGATCAGCGACCTGGAGAAACGCTTGCGGTTGAATGGCAGGCGGATCTGGTGGCGCGATGTCTTCGAGTGCAATCTCTGCGTCAAAGTCGAGGCAACCGGTCGGGTATCTGTGGAGGAACTGCCGCGGTGTCCCATCTGCAAATCGGCATGAGCGACCCAAGTCGGTGCCGGAGCACAAGCTGCTGCGTAGGATGTTCGTAAAAGGCGCAGCCGTCCACCGGCAGAGCCAGCGCCTGCTCCTCTAACGGCCATCTAACGGATTCTGCAAAACTCGTCGGGATTCGAAGGGACTAGCCGGTACTCAAAAACGCGAAGACCCGTACGGGAAAGGACCTTCTGGTATTCGACGGGAGCGGCCGGGACCCCGAATCACGGGTTCGATTCCCGTTGGCGCTACCAAGATTACGGCCGAATTCAGCGGCAAAACGCCGATTCTCTACCTATCCTCTACCTATTTGGCGCGACGTTTCATGACGCTCGTGGACGTTTTGTTACAACCGAGTGCCTCGTCGATGCTGCGGATCGCTTCCTCTTTACGGCCTTTCAGAACGTGGCCATAGACCGACAATGTCGTTACCGGGGTCGAGTGTCCCAGCAGCACCTGTACCGTATTGACGTCCATGCCGATGCGAGCATAAACGTGCCGGCGGTGTGCCTTAGATCGTGGAGAGTGCGATGGGGAAGACCTTGCTTTTGGAGTTTGACGAAGACGCGTCTAAACGCGTCCGTAAGCGCATTCGGATGAAGCGCGCGCGCGACTTCATCTATGAACACGAAACCACTATCGACGAAAAGCGGTCGAGAGCGCATCTTCCGCTCGCTATACTGTTTGCGGGCCAACCGCGCGCCTTCCATCGCTAGGTCGCCGAGCGGAATCGTACGCACACGCTTGGTCTTGGTTTCCTTCTGGAGCCGTCCTTTGACGTTGACGCGTGCCTGTCGTACCAACACGTTTGCGGCGTCGAAATCAATCGAAGACCATTTAAGCCCGCAAACTACGCCGCGCCGCATTCCGGTACCAAGCGAGAACTTCATCGCCGCCTCCAGGCGATGGCCTTTTATGACCTCCAGTAATTTCAAGGCCTCTTCGATTTGGAGCGCGTCCGCCTCGGATTTCTTTCGCTGGGGTGCATCGACGCGGCTCATTATATTCCGGTTAGTGCGTCCCTTGCGATGCGCCCACTTCATTGCAGAGTTGATGAGCGAATGCGTGTGTGCGATCGTCGTAGGCGAAAGCGGACGTTCGCCTTCGCTCCCAAGACGCGCATAGAAACGCATCAATTACCGGAGCCGTAACCCTCATTCTCCTCGACCGTGCCATCGTCGTTATAGTCACGCACGATCGCAGACCACTTGCCAACCAACCAGTCAAAGTCCGCGGCACGTTCTCCCAACTCTTCGGAGCTCTCGGAGAAATGAGGGCCCGCGCGAACTCAAGAGCATCTGCGTCCATTTGTAAAAATGTTACCTCACATCTTGTCAGCCTTGACGCCCGTACATAATATATTATATATTATATCCGGCATGCACATAGACGAGCCGTCGTGTTAGCGACCACATCGATGGGAGACGTACTCCTCGACAGCCTTCGCCGCGAAATCGTTAGCGGGCGATTGAGCCCCGGCGAGTCGCTACGTCAGGACGAAATCGCTAGATCCTTTGGGGTCAGCCACGTTCCCGTTCGTGAAACATTCATCAGGCTCCAAGCAGAGGGTCTCGTCGAGATCCGCCCGCGTCGCGGGGCAATCGTTGCCGCTCTGTCCGCCGCCGAAGTCGAGGATCTCAACGACATGCGCTCCGCGTTGGAATGCTGCGCGCTCAGGATTGCGATTCCTAAAATTGGCGACGCCGATCTGCGCAAAGCTGCCCAGGTACTCGATCGGATTGATAGGGATCGCAGCCGGTGGGCCGACTTCAACACCGACTTTCATTCCATCCTGTACAAACCGGCAGCACGGCCTCGTCTTCTAGGCGCAATCCTCACGTTGCAGAGAAACGTCGCACGTTACATCCATCGAGAAGTGGAAGTCACAAATAATTTCGCTGAATCACAGCGCCAGCACCGTAAGCTCCTCACGCTCATAAAAGGAGCAAGAGTCGCCGAAGCATGTGCGCTACTGCACGATCACATCGCCGAGCCGGGAAACGTACTCGTTTCCGAACTACGCAAGGCTGGATACCAGTAAGCGCTCCTTCGGCGTCCGCGCGCACCCAGAGGAACCATGCAAAAACTATATATCACCGTCGCGGTATGTGCTTTGACCTGCTGGGCCATGACCGCGATTGCCCAAGCCTCGAACGGCGACTCGGATCTTGCTAGCACAATTCAGCAGACGCGAAAGGCTCTCGGCGCGAGCACCTTGCGGAGCCGAGGCACGCTGCAGATAAAAGAAACTGTGACGAGCAACGGACTGAGCGGTATTGGAATCTCTGCAGGCTCCATCGGCGGCATACTTTTTGCCGAGCGCTTCTCGACTCCGCCGGTCGTATCGGCCGACGGATACGACGGTACCTCGATGTGGAATCAGGATCAAACGGGATTGGTTTGGGTAGACGACAGCGTCGGCGGAAGGTCTCAAGAGATCGATCAGGCGTACGCATTTAACCAGACGCTGTTTACACCGGGCGCCGGTGGGGCTTCGGTGTCGTGGAGCGGCGCAAGGAGCGATGGCGGGCACCGTTACGCCGTCGTGATCGTTACCCCGAAGGGCTCGCAACTTCCGATGCAGGTGTGGATAGATATGGCGAGTCATCTGCCGTCGCGCTACGTTATCGCCTTGGGCCCGATCGTCAATACGGTGACGGTCTCCGACTACCGATCGGTCGACGGCTATATGGTGGCTTACCGCCGAACGCAATCTAGTGCCGGCAACTCTACCGACGCTGCAGTCTCATCGGCGAAGATCGTCGATTCTGGCAACACAGGCTTAAGCCGGCCCGCCTCGAGCGTGCACGATTTTTCAATGAACGCCGGTCGCAGCTCCACCACGGTCCCATTCGAACTCATCAACAATCACGTCGACTTGGAGGTCATGCTCAACGGCAAGGGGCCGTACCGCTTCGCCTTCGACACGGGAGGCGTCAACGTTATCGATCCCGCCGTGGCGAGCGAGATAGGCGCAAAGGGAGCCGGCGCGGCTCAAATGGGGGGCGTGGGGGCGGCCACGCAGTCGATTAGCATCGGTACGGTGGGCTCGCTGCAAATCGGCGACGCGCTCCTGCGCAATCAGGTGTTTGCAGTCGCTCCGGTGCGGCAATTGTTTGGCGTTACGGGAGAGAAGACCGACGGAGTGATCGGCTTCGAAGTTCTCGCGCGCTACGTCACGACGTTCGACTATGCCGGTCACACGATCACGCTGCAGATGCCGGGAGCGAGTCCGCCTGCCGGCGCCACGGTGATGTCGTTTTATTTCGGCGGTACGCAACCGCAGTTCAAATGTACGATCGACGGCATCGCATCCGATTGCGCGGTCGATACCGGATCGCACGCCACACTCGACTTGTTTTCGCCTTGGGTCGCAGCTCATCCGCAAGTTCTTCCCTCGACGCACAGCGCCGAGAGCGTCAACGGATTCGGCGTCGGCGGCGGGAGCAAGGGTCTTCTAGGACGACTGGAAAGCCTGGGCTTTTCGCAGTTCATGTTGCACGACCTCGTCGCGGGCTACTCGACGGATAAAGGGGGCGGTTTCGCACTGCCGTTCGTAGCGGCCAACGTTGGCGGCGGCGTTTGGAAGCGCTTCACCGTCACCTTCGATTACGCCAAAGAGACAATGGCGCTGCAGCCCAACACGAGCTTTGCAGCGCGTGACGTCTACGAGCGCGCCGGCCTCTTCCTCATTTCGAACGGCGGAAAGATCGTCGTCTTTGACGTACGCCCCGGCACGCCGGCGGCGGAAGCGGGCATCGTGAAGGGCGACGTGATCGTTGGCTTTGACGGCAAGACGCCGACGCTGTCGCAGGTTCGCAAAGCCATTGACGGGCCTGTAGGAACGGTTTTACGTCTGCAGGTTGTATCGAAAGACGGAACCACAAAAACTGTCGCCGTGACGCTCCGCGACTGGGTGTAACGAAGGCGAGCGAAGTCGTATAGCTGACCGCGACGAGTTTACGCCTGCGATCGCATAGCTACGCGCGTTTCTTGAAGTCGTTGCGGTAGGCCGTCTTCAACGACAGCCCGAGGGCTTATTTTGATCCCCAAATCATCGCATCGGCGCCAATAGCCAGCGTTCGCGTCGGTGCCGATGCACCTGGCGCAAACACTTCGACGCGATAAGATTCTCCGACGTAGACGTTTCCACCACTTCCGATTAGTAGCATCGCTGGCGGCTGGGCCGTCGTTATGGATCGAACGGGAGAGATTGATTTTGGCTGAAACTAGCCTTGAATCTTGATTTGCAACCACGAGGTTGCCGCTCGCAGCGAATGCTACGGCTACTGGCGCGGATACTTGCTTGATCGCGAGAATCTGCCTCCCCATCGCGTTGTACGCACGGGCCGAACCTGAACGCCCCACCGGGCGTCCGGAGTTGGCGACATACAAATTCCCCTGCTTATCGAACGTCATACCTTCAGGAACGTCCACGCCCCTCGTAATGACGACACTCGGGCTATTCGAGTTCGGCGGATAAACACTAACATTTTTCCGGTTTCCTACCGCCGCCCACCCGTCGAGTGCCCTGATGCCTAGGTCCCTTTTGTGGCCGGTGGCGAATGTGCAAAACTAACTGAGACTCGGGATGGGGGTCGAAGGAGATAGTCATTGCACGGATCCGGCGTCGAGATCGAACACCGCTGCCGAATAGAACGCTTACGATGCGTATTCGGTCAACAACCTCACAGCGAAGAGAGGCGCGGATGGTTCCATCGTGGTCCAGTTCGGTGGATGCGACGGAAAAATCCCGAATTGCTTGCCAATCACGCCTGGCTGGAACTACACGGTCCGTTTTTATCGTCCGCGAGCCGAGATCTTAAACGGTTCCTGGACTTCCCCTCAGGCCGAGCCAACTTAGATTTCACCGCATCGCCGCAACCGCACGTCACCACGCGTTGGAGGCGGCGGGCTGCGCGTTAGTGCACCGATTCGATTCGGGACTCAAAACGCCAAAACCGTACGGGAAAGGACTTTCGGGTATTCGACGGGAGCGGCCGGGACCCGGATACGCGGGTTCGATTCCCGTTGGCGCTAATTCGCATCAATCCGTATCACCTTGCTGCAGATTACGTTAATCTGCACGCCCTAAGGGTCTCAGTGGACCCATCCATACGTCGTCACGATGGGGCCAACAGGCGTTTCGGCCATTTGACCATCAGAGAATCGCTTCCGTTAGCGAATCTGCGTCCCCGGCCGGCACGATCGTCAGATTGCTCGCCGGCGCCAGTCCGCAAGCGTCGGTTGCGATGACGCGGGCGCCGGCGGCGAGCGCGTACAAAAGTTGGCGCGGGCGATGTTCCACAAACGCGGGCAAGGCGACGACGCGCGCCAGATTGAGCCCTTGACGAAAAGTCGCCACGCGCGTCACGTCGAGCCCGCACCAAAAATCGGGTCTTTCGGCGTCGCGATCGCCAATGACAACGATCGCGGTGCCGGTTCGCCGCGCCGCCTCGCGCATTTCGTATGCACCGCTGCGCCCTAGCGTCGCGCCCGCAAAGAGCACGCTGTTAGAGGCAGGCGCTCGGTATGGAGGCACGGTTGGAACGACCCACGGCAGCGGCAGAGCGCTTGCACCGAACCGGCGCGCGATGTCGCGGTGCGGGGTAACGACGCGACGGGCCCGCGCCAGCGCCTCACGTTCGGCTTCAACGATTTCGCGCGGAGCGCGGAAGTCCGAGAGCGTCGGACTATCCGGATGCCGGCGCGCCGCATCATCGAGCACGTCGTGCAACGTATTCATTGGCAATGACGTCATGAGCACGTCGAAGGCGCACCCGGAGAGGTAACCGGTGCGCCACAGGTACGGCAGCAGGTTCTGCATCACGACGACGTGCTCGACGCGTGAAGGCAAATGGCGTGCAAATCGACGGGCGAGTCGTTCGGCATCGAGCAGCATCGCTCGCTGACGCGCCGCCCCGTGCGATGCAAGGCGGCGCGAACGTCCCGCGCGAACGAGCGTTTCGAGCGGCGCCTGCTTCACGCGGCCGAATTCCGCGAGGTCCCACGCGTATTGGGCGAGACTAAAACGTTTTCCGTCGATCGGAACGAACGCCACGTCGCTTGTCGTCGCTTGCGTCGCGACGAACGCATCGTATTCGGGCCAATAGCCGTCGAGTAGGAATGCTGCCGCCGGTGCGGCGTTCGCGCCGTGTATTTTGCGATGTCGTGTGCACGCGACTCGATCGCAGCTAATGCACGACGGCGGCGCGGCTGCGACGGCGACGTCGAGGACGGATCGCAATGGCTGGGACACGGCCGCAGCCACCGGCGAAAAAAACTGCACGATTAGGCGATCGTCCTGGAGCCGGCAGCGGATCGTGAGCTCGTGCCTAGCGCGAAAACGCAGATCGACGTAGTTCCAAAAGACCGTCGCATCGCGATCGCGCTCGGCCATCGAGCCGGGCACGAAATGCGAATGAGCGTGCCGTTCGACGATATCGCAACCGGAATCGAGCGCGGCCGCGTACAACGCGTTCGAGAGTTGGCAGAGACCGCCGCCGACCGTAGGGATGATGCAGCCTTCGCGCAGCTCGCGCCCTTCTACGTATCCGGCGCGGCGGGTGGCGCGACCGATCTGTCGCCAAAAGCTGAACGTGCTGCCGGCGGGGACGAGGGCGCCGTCGAGCCGGCGAAGCGCCATGGACAAGTTGTGGATCTTGCCTTCGATGAGGCGTGCCTCGCGGGGATCGGTTTCGGTGACCGCGGAGCGGAGCGGCGTCGAAATCTCGGCCAGGAGCGCGCCACCGGAAGAACGGCCAGTGAGCGGCCAGCGGCGCGTCGCGCCGCGGGCGTCGATCGCGAGGCGTTTGGCGCGGAAAAACGCCGCTTTGAGCTCGAAGGTGAGCATCGCTCGTTTCGTAGGGGGCGCCGCGTTCATCGTCGACATCCGCGTCCATAATAGCAAATGCTGCGCCCAGAAAGCGCTACCAGGGGTTCATGCAATCTCACCCGGTGGGCGGGGAGCGTACCAGCTTCTTCTCGGACGACTTTCGAACCGCGACGCGGCAGAGTAGACGTCCGTACGCCGCACGGCGCTCTTCGTCTTTGGACGGTAAGTGGGCCCGTGCTGGAGTAACATCATGACATGCTGATCGCCGACTGGATCAACCTTTCGGGGCCAACAGCCGCATCGCTGATGGTTACTTACGTCCTCATCAAGGCGTTCTGGCCGTTAACGGTCCTTGCCGCTATCGCGATCGGGTCCTGGCTCCGCCGGCGCAAGTCTACGGCCACGCGTATAGTTGCCGGCGTCGCCGCCGTTTTCTGGGCGATTTCGGCCGTTCCGTATTTCTACTACGTCGGCAGCGAAGCAGTATTTCGGGCGCAGCTGCGATCTCGACAGGAGACGCTGCAGGACGCGACCGCGATCGCGGGCATCCAGCTGCCTGCGGGAACGCGCGTCACGTATCTGTCTGCAACGGCGCGGGACGAGATCGAATCGCTCGATCTTCAACATGAGGCCTCGGTCTACGGAATTCCGTTGACCGGACAGGTAACTTTTGATGGCGGCCGACCCGATGGATTCGTAACGTTAGCGCGAGACGTGGAAATCGGCGGCGTGCCCTGCTCGGCGAAAGCGGACGTCCAACTCAAGCGAGGCACGCTCGATACGTGCACGCTCTCCCGCCCCAGCCGCGTTCGCGGAATCCCTTGCCGCGGCGACGTTTCGCTAAGTAACGACGGAGTTCAGTGCACTTTGGCCTCGCAGTACAGCCGGTTCGGCATTACCTGGCAGCCGGGAACGGCCGCAAACATTGGCGACTCGGCATCGTTTGACGTCATGGCGCGCGCCCCGAACCTCTACCTCATGGGTTCGCCACTGCCCGGTCGCGCCGTAGTCGAGTTCGAGAACGGACGTCTCTACGGAATAAACCTTACCAACACCGCATGGCACTACCACGGTTGTTCGATCAACTACGTTGCGGTTCAAAACGGTAACCTATACGCCCAACCGATTGGCAAATGCGGTCTTCCCAAAGCACCCAACGGCTACGTGCCTTTGCCTACTAGCGCTCTAGGGACACGCTGAACCCTGACGCGGATCGACCTTCAACGTAGATAACCCGGATACTCATCGTGCGTATCCGCTAGCGCACGGCGGAGGGGGACATCCCTGGCACGAAAGCTCGCTCTCATGGCGACTCGCGTAAAACCGCAGCCGTCGGAATCGGCTCGTCCTACCGGCACGGTCACGTTTCTGTTTTCGGATATCGAAGGCAGCACCGTGCGCTGGGAGCGCGACCGCGAAGCGATGGAAGTTGCACTGGCGCGCCACGATGCGCTGATGCGCGTAGCGATGGAAGCCCGCAGCGGGTACGTTTTTAAAACGATGGGCGATGCGTTCTGCACGGCCTTTGCAACGCCGCTCGATGCCCTCGCCGCGGCACTCGACGCCCAGCGAGCGCTGGCCCGCGAGGATTTTTCGGCGGTCGAGTGGCTGCGCGTGCGCATGGCCCTGCACGCGGGTGCGAGCGCCGAGCGCGACGGCGACTACTTCGGGCCGACGGTCAATCGCGTCGCGCGCTTACTTGCGCTCGGCCACGGCGGTCAGGTGCTGCTCTCGGGTGCCTGCACCGAGTTAATCGGCGCTGAGCTGCCACCGGAGTGCGGCCTGCGCGATCTCGGCGAGCACCGGCTCAAAGACCTCGCGCAACCCGAACGCATTCACCAACTGCTCGCACCCGAGCTGATCTCCGACTTCCCGCCATTGCGTTCGCTCGAACATCTCTCGAACAACCTGCCCGCGCAGGTTTCCTCCTTTGTCGGCCGCGAGGCGGAGATCGTCGAAGTCGCTGCGCTGATCGAACAGCATCGGCTGGTCACCCTCGTCGGCTCGGGCGGCGTCGGCAAGACGCGCCTTTCCTTACAGGTGGCAGCCGATCTGGTCGACGGCTCGGGCGACGGCGTCTGGTTTATCGAACTCGCGCCGCTGAGCAAGGGTGAGTATATTCCATCGACCGTCGCGCTGACGCTCGGCATCACGCTCCCGTCCGACGGCGATCAGGTCGAGCACCTCTCGCGCGCGCTCAAAGGCAAAGCGTCGCTGCTTGTCTTCGACAACTGCGAGCACCTCGTTGAGCCTGCTGCGCACGTAATCTCCGCTATCCTACGCGCTGCTCCCAAGGTCAAGGTGCTCGCGTCGAGCCGCCAAGGGCTGGGAATTTCTGGCGAAGCGACGTATCACGTGCCCTCGCTCGATCTTCCGACTGGCGTCGCGCTTTTCGTCGAACGCGCACGGACCGCGAGCGCGACGTTCTCGTTCGCCGAGGATGACGCGCCGGTTGTCGCCGAGATCTGCCGGCGGCTCGACGGCGTTGCGCTTGCGATCGAGCTTGCTGCCGCACGCGTGAAGATGCTCGGCGTCAAACAACTGCGCGACCGGCTCGACGAGCGGTTCCGGATGCTCACCGGCGGCGGGCGCGACTTGCTGCCGCGCCAGCAGACGCTGCGCGCGTTGATCGACTGGAGCCACGATCTGCTCGACGAGAGCGAGCGGGTGCTCTTCCGGCGGCTGGGAATCTTCGTCGACGGCTTCGCGCTTGAGGGAGCGGTTGCGGTCGGGAGCGGGGAGGAGCTCGACGTCTTCGACGTGTTGGCGTCGCTGGTCGACAAGTCGCTGGTGCTCGCCGAACCGCAGGGTGACTCGATGCGCTACCGGCTGCTCGAATCGACGCGGGCCTATGCGTTGGAGAAACTCGGCGATGCGAACGAGCGTGACTTGGCCGCAGACCGCCATCTGCGTTATCTGCGCGACCGCTTCGCGGAGCTGCGGCCAGAGGTAGAGCGGACGGATCGACGTGCCAATCTCCGTGCCCTGCTGCGGACCGAGTTGGAGGACGTGCGTTCGGCGCTCGACGGTGCGTTGGCGCGTTCGCAGTTCATCGACGGCGCCGAGCTGCTTACCAGAGCTTACACTGTTTGGCTAGGCATCGGACTGGAGGCGGAAGGCATCGGGCGTTGCGAGGCATATCTCGCGGCGCTCCCGGCGGACCAATTGCGCCTGCGCGCCCGGGTGTCAACCATATTGGCGTACTTTCTGACTTATTCCGGTGACAGGGTGCTCGCATTGGAGCTGGCTATGCAAGCCGTCGAGGTTGCAGAGACAAGCGGGGACGCCTCGTCGCTCGCCATGGCGCTACGCCAGTACTCGGTTACGGCATTGCACCTCCGTAGGCTTGACGACGCGGAGCGGGCCTTAATGCAAGCCGAAGCGATTCCGGGAATCTCGACGAACATTCGCAGAGGGTTGCTCGAAAGTCGTGCGCACCTCAGTCTATTGCGTGGCGATCTCGAAACGGCAGCGCGCGCCTGGGAGCAACTCCGCCAGGAGTACCGTTCGCTCGGAGAGACTCGTGCGGAGCAGGTGGTAGCTTTCGACCTCGCCGAGATCGAACACGCGCGCGGCGCGACGCCACGAGCGATTACGCTCATTCGCGAGGCGCTTCCGGTGGTGCGGGCTGCTTCCGATACGGCTTTGCTCGCCACCGTTCTCTACAACCTCGCAGGCTATTGCGTCGCGGTGGACGATCTTCCGGGCGCCTTCGCGGCCGCTCGCGAGTCGATCGGAATCCGCGGCGCGCGCGAGCCGGATCATAACTTCGTCGCGCTTGCGATCTATGAACTGGCGCTTGCCCTTGCGCTGCGCGGCGAGCGTACCCGCGCCGCCACCCTCCACGGCTACGCAGAAACGGCGCTGCGCCGACGCGGATTCGAACTTCAGTTCGTGCAGAAGAGGACGCACGACCGCCTGACGAGCCTCCTACGCGACGAGCTTGCGCCCGACGAACTTGCACGACTGACCGCCGATGGCGCTGCACTCACACCCGACGCCGCGATCGCACTCGCGCTTGAGGAATACGAATCGGCATAGAGTAGCAACAGTCCCGCTGCCTCGCGCATTCGCTCTCGCGGGCCGTTTGCATCGCTTTGTGGGTGACGGATGGGTGACGAGTAATAAGGAAAATAGGCGAAACCGAAGCATCTGGCAGACGCGCAGCGGCGGATTCGTGCTCGTCAGTTACTTCAGTTCTCCAGTTCCGAATGAGAGAAGGTTCGATTCCCGTTGGCGCTACCAAGAGAGTCTAAATTATCGCTCGTTACGTGGCCGTCAGCTCTTCGAGTTGATGTAGCAACGCTTCCCATCGGATAACGCGCTCCCGACTGAGCATTTTTAGTCCAGCGAGTTCTTCGCTCAACGCCATGGATCGGGCCGCGTCGGTATAATTTTCGGGCGACTCGAAGAGAAGTTCGATCTCGTTGACGCGCGCATCGAGGCCTTCGATTTCTCGTTCGACTCTCTCGATCTGCCCTTTTAGCTGCGAGCGCACGCGCAGCGGCGTTTGACGCGACGCCTTGGCACGCTCGGTCGACTCTTCGACCGCGCGGTCGATCACCGCTTTGTCGCGTTCGCGCTGGGCCGCCTCGTACACGTCGTAACCGCCGTCGACGAGCCCCCACGCGCCCCGTTCAACCCACAATACCCGATCGCACAGGCGCGACAGAAGATAGCGGTCGTGCGAGACGACGACGATCGTTCCCTCGTAGTCGCATAAGACGCTTTCGAGTGCTTCGCGGCTGTCGATATCGAGATCGTTGGTCGGCTCGTCGAGCAGCAAAATATCGGCCGCGCGCGCCATCAGTCGTGCCAGCATGATACGGCGCCGCTCGCCACCGGAAAAATCGCGCACGGCTTTGTCGGCGGCATCGCCGCTAATACGCATGCGGCCTAGCAGTCCGCGCGCCTCCTGCGGGGTCAGCACGGCGCCTTCCAGCACGGCTGCGAGCGCGCTCTCCTCGTCGTCGAGTTGATCGTGTGAATTCTGGGCAAAGTATGCGACTTGTACCGCGGGATTGAAGACAACCGATCCGGAATCCGGTTGCGTTGCGCCGGTGAATATCTTCAGAAGCGTCGACTTTCCGGAGCCGTTTGGACCGACGATGCCGAGGCGCTCCCCGCGCCCGACGTCGATCGCTAGCCCGCTGAAGAGCTGTTGATCGTACGCTTTGCTCAAGCCCCGGGCTTCGAAGGCGAACCCGCTGCCGGCGCGCCGCGATGGGCGCAGGCGGACAGAGATCGGGCGTTCGGAAGCCGCCGGAGGCAGGGCTCGGGTTGTCGCTTCGATGCGCGCCAGCTGCTTCTCGCGACTGCGCACTTGGCTGTAATCCGAGGAGGTGTGCGTCGCTCGCAGGCCGGCGATCGTCCTGCGGCGCTTGTCGCGTTCGACAACGAAGGTTTCGTAGTCGCGCCGCTCCGCCTCGAGCCGCGCCGCTTTCGCTGCGAGGTACGCGGTGTACGCGGGCCGTTCGGGTGCGTAGGCGTGGAAACGCCCTCGCTCGATTTCCCAGATGCGCGTAGCTATCCGGTCGAGAAAGTAGCGGTCGTGCGAAACGACGATGTAACCGCGGGGATCGTTGGACACGAACGATTCGAGCCAGCGGATCGTCGCGACGTCGAGATGGTTAGTCGGTTCGTCGAGAATCAGGTAGTCGGGCTCGTCGATCAGCACGTGCGTTAACGCTACTTTCGCCCGCTGGCCGCCTGAAAACGAGCGTAGCGGACGATCGTATTCCGTTGGCGCGAAGCCGAACGCGGAGAGCATGGTGCGCAGCGCTTTGTTGCGCACGCCCGACTCTTCGTGCGTCGCTCTCGCCAGCGCAGCGTCGACGAGGTCCTGCAGCGTCGACTCGGTCTCGTCGGCAACGCCCTGAGCGAGATACCCGAGCTTCAGACCTTTCGCCCGTACGACGGCACCGCCAAATGGCTGGTCAACGCCGGCGAGGAGACGCAAGAGCGACGACTTCCCCGCCCCGTTGGGGCCTACGAGACCGATGCGTTCGCCGTGGATGAAAGCTCCACTAACACTAGAGAATACCTCGCGCGCCCCATAGTGGCATTCGAGATCGGAAAACCGCAGCAATTCCACGCCGAGCCGTAGTTTGCGCGCCCTCAGCCCTCAGGCCTTCGCGCCCGAAGATCAACCCGACGGACGGTCAGGTCCGCTCGAGCTTATCTTTTGATGACCATTTGAGAGCGCGATCTCTGCGAAGGCAGTTGGGAGTGGCATCAATCGTAGCAACCGCGTGAGGTGCGATCTACCAGTGGCCCGCGCTTTGACCGCCATCTACATGGGAAATTTCCCCAGTTACGTACGGAGCATTTTCCAGATACATCACGGCAGAGACGACGTCTTGGATCTCCCCAATTCGCCCGAGCGGGACCTGCGATTCGAGTCCGGCATACGATGCCTGCGGATGGGTCCGGATGATTATGGGTGAGACCGCATTCACCCGGATACCGCGCGACGCATATTCGATCGCGAGCGCCTTCGTCACTGAGTTCAAGCCGCCTTTCGCCAACGATGCTAACGCCGCCGGAACACCTTTGACAGGTTGTTCGGCTACCGTCGCCGTGATGTTGACGATATGGCCCAAACCTTGGGCCTCCATCACACGAAGCGCGCGCTGCGTGACATGGAAAAACCCGCCGAGGTTCGTTGAGAGCATCAAGTCATAGTCCGCCAGGGTGTACTGTGTGAATGGTTTCGAAATGTAGGCTCCTGCATTATTGACCAGTGTGTCGAGCCGTCCGAATCGATCAATGCCGACGCTCATAATGAGTTCGGCGGTTTCGGGGTTACTGATGTCGCCGGCAACGCTCAGCACATTCGGGTCTGTGCTTTGCTCGATCGAGAGTGCGCTAGCGACCACCTTGAAGCCCGCATCGCGGTACGCGGCTACTAGGCCCGCGCCGATACCGTGCGAGGCACCGGTAATTATCGCAACCTTTTTATCGATCACGCCAGTAGCCGATCGGGCCGAGCCTTAACCGTACGTGAGATCGGTGCTCTGTCCAACCTCGATAATATAACCGTCAGGATCGCGGATGTAGCAGCGAATCTCGCCGTACT
>DAIMCN010000040.1:0-24577 GCA_036726365.1 Candidatus Cybelea sp. | reverse complement strand
ACAGACGACGTGCCGCAGTTGCTTGCAAAACGGCGCGAAGCCGTCGCCAATCCGACGAGTTGCCGATGCATGCCAAAACTTTCCGGGCGGGTCAGGCGTAAAGTGCCACTTGTCCTCGGGGACTGCGCGCACAAAATCAGCGGTCAAGGCATGGAGCACCTTGCTGTAACGTACAAAGTCACCGATCGACATGGCGTGATTTTAGCAGCCCGTTTCCCCACGGGCTGCTAGGGCGTGCGTCCGATACCCGTAAACGGTAACCGTCCATGCGTTCGCGTTAGCTGCGTAGAGCAAATTCTCGCTCTTCGCTTCTGGCAGCACAACGGCCTCGCGATCGAAAAACGGATAATCACGAGAAGCCCGCTTTCGCTTTGCCAACTCCAAGCCAGAAAACGTATCTCCGCATGACGGGGGATGAATTAATTGTCTCCGCCACCGTTGCAACCGGTGCGCGCGATTTGTCCGGGCGTGGTCAGCTTTCGCAAGCCTAGGCGACCGTTAATCGCGTCGAACAAGACCTCGTCGCGATTGAAAAATGTAACGCCCGTATTGACTCGCAAGGGGCCTTTTGGCCCGTGAGAGGTAATGACGTTCCAGTTTGCCATTTGACCGGCATCGAAGTCGGCCAGCACGGTGCCGTCTTGCGCGCGCGTCTCGAAGGGCGTACCGTTTTTTACGCGTTCGCCGCATTGCGTTTGCTTCAGCGGAAGCCTGACGGCCGTGAGAAAGTCGATACTCGTAGCGCCGGTATCGAAGGTCGTCTCGCTGCAGTAGTTCCGAAGCCTCCCGACCCTAAAGCATAGGGTAACGCCCTTCGACCAGCCGCGCGCTCCGCTGGGGATGGGTTGAGCCGGCGCCGGCGACTGGAGCGTCATCGGCATCGTGTTGAACCCATTGGTCGTGTAGGGACCGACTTCGATCGCCTGCGGCGTAACGATGAACGAACCCGCCCATGGCTGGGCGATTCCAAAGAGAACGTTGTAGAGTTCGGTGACCGGTTGTTTTGAAGGAACGGGTTTGGTTAAGAGCGCGCCGCCAAACGTGCCGAACAACTTACGCCCGACTTCCAAGCAGCGAATGCCGGCGTTACGGCCCGGCTTGACGCCGGGGCAGTCGTGCTTATTCGGGGTTGCGGGACACGTCGTCACGCTCGGCAGGCACGTGGCCCGCTGAACGAGCGCGACCGGCACCTTTCCCGTCGCGAGACCGTTGCCAAAATCGACGGTCGTGTAGACCAGGATGCCTTCGTATACCAGGCCGCTGCCGTAGGAATTCGTCACGGCATAACGCGTTTTTGAATAGTGGCCAATCGCGTTGGGATAGACCCATAATCCAGTCGATCCCGTATCCAGCAGAAACCGTCGCGGCGATGCGCCGCCGACGCTCACGGAAACGTTCAGCCCGGGTTTGGTTCCCGTATTGAGCCCCAGCAAAACGAGTGCGTGAGCCGCGGGGCTGGGCATCGGCTGCGGCGACATCAGCGCAACCTGCGTCGAGCACGCGGCTAGGAGCGTACCGCTAAGGCACACGCCGACGAGCTTGATTAAGCGGTTGCTCATGGGTTCTAACCTGCTTTTTGGAAGCGCGGCCTGGCCGCGCAAAAATGCGACAAGCTAACGGGGCTGATACGTTCCAAGCCACAGTGCGCCTTCTCGCCAGCTTTGTCAATGTGTCAGAGCAATAAGCTCAATTCCGGCGCAAAATCCAGCTGCGCAAAGCTGAGAAGGAGCAAAGCCGACAGTGCCGATCGGCGGCCCCTCGACGCTGTACACCTGGCTGCGGGTACAGCTGGCTGCTGGCTACGCGTAACTACTGTTGAATCGGTTGCACGGATCGCGGAATCTTCATCTCCGGCGCAGGTGGCAGCCGATCGTTGTCGGCATCGAGCGGATGCGCGACGATGCGATAGTCGAATGCTAAGCTCGAACGGCCGTGCTCGACTTCCCGGACCTGAAACGCTGTTGGCGTCTTCATGCTCACATAGAGTCCGCGCGTGTCGCCTAGCGGCGTGAGGAAGACGTAATACCAATTGCGATCCATCAGCGACGCAAAGGCAGGATCGGTCCGCACGTTTGCGACGCCGTTAATCATCCGAGCCGTTCCCACGTCTTCGATCGTTGCCGTCGCCGACTCCGAGGCGTAGGTGAGCACGCGTTGCCCGCTGCTATTCCGCCGTTGTGTGAATTCACTCCCACCGATAATCGTCCCAGTGCACGTTAGGTTGGCCTTTGGGTCAATGACACATTCGCCGCCGGTGGCCTTATTGTAGGCAAAAAAGATCGTCGTGCGCTTGTTGTCGCCGCGCGCATAGAGCGCTGAGTAACCACCCGTCGTACTGGATTCGGCGAAGACACCATCGCCGTTCTTGCTCACACCATAAACACCCGGGAACACGGCGATGCTACTAGTGGCGTGGCCCTCGACACCGCTGCCGCCCGACGAGGTGCCATAGACACCCGCGCCATTCGACGAGTTGCCGTAGACGCCGTGACCATTACCGCTGGTCCCCATGCTGATGCCCGCCACCGCGGAGTTCCCGTTGGTCGTACTCGTGACGCCGTGAACGCCGTCGGCGCCCGAGACGCCGTAGACACCCCAGGTTTTGCTCCCGGTTGAGTTGCCCTCAACGCACGCCGTGCCGCTGCTACAGCTAAAGGTCTTGCTCTTGTCCGGGGTGATCTCGGCCCGGACGATGCTAAGACTGGAGATCGCAATGGCCACCCCGACGGCGATCACACCAATGGTCGCTGCTCGACTTGGCTGACTTGTGAATTGAGCCATCCTTGAAGCTCCTTTCGAATTGTTACTCCGAGCGTAGCAACTCCGCAACCGAGGAAGACGCGTTAGCCACGCTGCAATCGCAATCGTAGCACCCAAGCCACGATTTCGGAGCTCGCCTCAGCCCGGGACTCCGCGGCCACCTCGCCGCCCGCCGCCGACAACGCGGCTTCGTGAGGGTCGCGCAGCATGGTCAAAGCTGGCTCTTGCGGTTGAATCAAGTAGGTCCTACTAGCTGCGAACATCCTTGCCACAGCTTCGACATTGGGACCAATCTTATTGGAGAGCATCCACACATTTACTGCGAGCGCAACCTTTCCAAGTATAAATTGAAGATCTTTTCGTCGAGGTAAGCGTCCACCATCATAACGTCGCGCACCGCACCGGCAATTATAAAGCCCCCCGCCGCATATCGTTCGCCCGGCGAAAGCGACACGGTCTCTTCACATCGAGTTCGTCAATCAGGGGACGACTCCACACAAGACGATCACCAAGATCGAAGCGGCCGTAGGAAACGCGCAAAAGTAGGTCTACGCTACCACTGGTGGGTCGAACCTTCGAACAAGGGTAAACATTACGATGCCGATTACCGCCGCGGGCTAGCTGACGTCGGGGTTATGTGATATTATCGTGTTTCCCTAATCTTTTCGGGCGGACGGAGCATCGATGGTGCGAGCACCAATCGAGGACTGGCGAGGAGCGCGACGCTCCTCGTGCGCAGGTCGTTTCCGGTCAGGCTGCCGGAGCCGGAGGACGACGCTTATGCAGTCTAGCCATCCGTTTGGCTATCCCGGGGCGCTGGTTGACGTCGGCGTCACGCCCAGCTCGCAGATCACCGTCGTTCTACCTTCGTTTTCGCAGATCGCCTCTTCAGAATCGGGTACGACTGCTGGTGCCGCTGATTTACCAGGCACCCACAGGATCATCCGGCTTAAGCGAAGCGAGTCCGTCATATGAAATCAATCCGTTGCTCAACTTAGCCCTGAACAAGGCGCGATCGCTCGGCGAAAGCCTCGCCTTCCCCGTATCCAACGTGCCAGCACAATCCTCACAGCCGAACACATCGTCGCGGGCATGGAGCTTCTCTCCCCAAGCGGTGACGTTCTGGCGTTCGCCAGGTGGCACTCTGCTCGCGCTCATTGTGCAGCATAACTTTGCTGCCGGGACGACTTACTTAACACTCAACACGGCGGAGCGAGCTCCCACCATCGTAACTTAATAACGAAGAAAGGCGTAAAGTCATGCCAGAGACAGCAACGAAAGCGGATTGGACGAAGCCCGCCGCCATGGCTATCCCCCAAGGTGGATATTTTAAAGACCAGGCCGAGCAAGGCCGATTCGGCCCGATCTTTCCAAGAACTCCCGCGTGTTACGGATTTTCGATTGTGGCAAAAGTCAAGCCCGGGCGTGAGGCAAACTTCTACGAATACGCTCGGAAGATCGAGGAAACCGTGGCGGCCCAGCCTGACGCGCTCGCCGTCCTCAAGCTTCACTACCTGCGGTGGGTGCTGTTCCCCGTCAAGGGAGAGCTCTATTTCATGTATCAGGGTATCTTCGACACGGACTTTGACAAGTACACCGAAGATGCCGTGCGGCTCTTCACTGGCTTGGGCATGAGCACATCCTTCGAGAATCTTGAGGGATTCCCCGAGGATTGGAAAACGAATCCCGGCGCGTTTGTCAAGTTTGTCCGCGAACACCAGTGCCCGAGCTTCTTGGAATACGGTGAATATCCATTCGTAAGCGCAGACGAAATCAAAAAAGCGCTCAAGCTCAAAGCAGCTTTCTCAAACATGCTTGATCTGATGCAATAAAGCGAGGCGCGACGTGCCATGCTTGAATACGAAGACATACAGCACATTCTGTTAACGAGGGCGCCCGCGCTCGACGGTTTGTACGCTTTCCTGTCGTTTCACAAGGCTGATGGTGGAAGGGCCTGGCTATCCGAGATCCTGGAAACGGTTCAGTCGGCCGCTGCGGCTTTGGCATTGGTCGAAAAAGAAAAGCGATGGGTAACGGTTGCATTTACGTGGAACGGCCTGCGTGCACTTGGTGTCGATGAAGCTTCTCTCGATACGTTTCCCGAGGAGTTTAAGCAAGGCATGGTCGCGCGCGCGAGCATCTTGGGCGACACCGGAGAGAATCACCCCGACAACTGGGTGGACGGGCTCGCTCGCCCCGACCTTCACGCCATCGCGGTCCTGTTTGCCCGTGACGCCGAAGAGCGCGGACGATGCAACATGGAACACGATAACTTTCTTGCGCGCAGCGATGGCGTTGAAGTATTGTCGACGCTTGAACTGGAAGCGACGCCACCGTTCGATTATGCGCACGATCACTTCGGCTATCGCGATCGCCTCTCGCAGCCGGTCATTGAAGGTACGGGTGAAACGCCCACACCCGGCTCCGGCGGGCCCCTAAAAGCCGGCGAGTTCATTCTCGGCTATGCCGACGAGTACGGCTTGCCGGGCAAGCTGCCGCAACCCGAAATTCTTTCTCGAAACGGCAGCTACATGGCCTATCGCCGCTTGCAAGAGCACGTCGGGAGGTTTCGCGAATTCCTGCGTGAGAATGCCGCGACTCCCAACGATCAGGAGCTTCTGGCCGCAAAGTTGATGGGCCGTTGGCGTAGCGGTGCGCCGCTCGTGCTTGCGCCCGATCGAGATGACCCAGCACTGGGCGCCGATCTGCAGCGGAACAACGATTTTAATTACAAACAAATGGACCCTCTCGGATACGCCGTTCCTCTTGGGGCGCACGCGCGCCGCATGAACCCCCGCGACACCGCGGCCAACGTGAACCGGCGCCGCATGATCCGCCGTGGAGCGACGTATGGCCCGCACTTGCCCGAAGATGCACCCGAGGACGGCGTGGAACGCGGGATCGCCGCGTTCATTATCTGCGCGAGCCTCGTCCGACAATTCGAGTTTGCGCAAAACGTGTGGGCAAACGACTCCAACTTTCACGAGCTCGGGAACGAGCACGACCCAATTATCGGCGCTCAGGACGGCACGCTAGACTTCAAGATCCCAAAGCGGCCGATCCGGAAGAAGATTGTTGGCTTGCCCGCCTTCACCACGTTGCGAGGCGGAGCGTATTTCTTTCTCCCCGGCCTTAAAGCACTTAGATATCTCGCGTCGCTAACCGACGCTCGACACGCTTGACGAAAAGGATAGTTATGAGCCAGCTTCCCAAAGCACGTACCTACAACCAAAGTCACGTCCAACGGAAATACACGCCCGGAAAGCGACGTCTGAGTATCTACTGGACGTGGAGTTATCCATGGGAATCCCAGCGCGATCCCGCAGCGATGGAAAACCGCTTCTCCACAATGACGGAAGTTCGAAACGTCCTATGGCCGGATTATGAAAAACCGGACTGGAGTGCCGAGCAGTTCCTTCAAGGCATCGCGGGGACGCTCGAACTTTTTCATCGTTCGACTCTGAGCTTCCAGCGGATTGCCGAGGAAGCCACCGGTCATCCCGTCGCCGTTTTCCAGCGAATCGATCAGGCTGGTTATAAACTGCCGATCGACGAGCGGATTCTGGCAGATACTGATACGCTCATGGTCTTTGGACTCGACCATCTGCTGTCGGAGCAGGTGGCCACGGCCGAGGAGGTAACGGCAATCAGGGACTGGCTCACACGCGAAGGCACCTGCCTCCTATTAGCGCCGCATCATGACGTCGGCTTTACAAGCGACTTCAATCAACGCCAGATGGAATATCTCCACCACGGTGACGCGTTGGTTCCGCGCCAACAACGCTTTACTCAGTACACGCGCTCGCTGATAAAAGCACTCGACGTTCCGATACACAACGTGTGGGGGCTCCGTCCCGCTGTCTTAAAAATAACGAACGAGATCGCACCTCTCACGACCTTCCGGGACCTTGACAAAAAGGGCTTGCTCAATAACGTTCCGACTTTCAACTTCCATCAGCATCTTCCGCACTATGAGCTAACTACGAAGGACACGAAATCAATCCACCTCCTGGCGCGGCAGCGGGTCGACCCCGAACGCCCGCATCCTTTTACGGCGTCCGGTAACACTGAGTTCAATTGCTTGCTTTGGATGCCGCCCGATGCGGAACGAGCCGGAGACATCGTGCTCGTGGATTCGACGCACTTCACGACGCTCTTTGGAGGCACGGAAAGCCTTGAGAACTTTTGGCGCAATATCGCTTTGATGAAGTAAGTTGACCAGTCACGAGTCACGCCTCCTGCCGGCGCTCGCTGTACTCACGGTGCCAATATTCTTGGCGTTTCTCCCCGGGCGCTATCTATTGATGCCGAAGGGAATCCCTATCTTGGCCGGAGCATCGCTGGCGATTTCTATGCTCGCCACTGGGTTTTTTCCAGCGAGCGTATTGCTCAGAAGCGTGGAGCGTTACACAGCATTGGTCATACTGCCATTGGCAATGGGCGTCCAAGTCGTGCTCGTAGCGGCGCTGCTCATCGACATGGCCAAACCGCATTCCGGGTTCGGCGGTCTTACGCTTCTAACCACGTCCGTCGCAATTTGGGCAAATAATATAATTCTTTTTGCGCTCGCGTATTGGCAGCTTGATCGTGGCGGCCCGACGGGGCGAACGACGGGCTCGCATGGAAGGGCGGATTTTACCTTCCCGCGTGGCGACCCATCCGATGGTGTTCCAACCGACTGGCAGCCGGTCTTCGCCGACTACTTTTATCTCGCATTTAACACGGCTACCGCGTTTAGCCCCACCGACGTCCTACCGCTTACGCCGCGGGCCAAGATGCTAATGATGACGGAGAGCTTCATCTCGCTGCTAACCGTGGTCGCCATTGGAGCTAGAGCGATCAATATCCTAGGGAGTGGAACACGCTAGGGCCTATTCACTATAAGCCTCGATCTTGCCAGCGCTGACCGCGGCTTTAAGAGCGGCGTGGTCGCGCTCGGTTTGGTCAGCATACGCTTTTGCGAACCTCGCGATCGCCTCGTCGAACGCGTCACTCTTTCCTAGATAACCGCTAATCACCCATTTATTTCCCGATTTTGAGTGAGCTCGCGCGAGGTTCCAGCCGCATGCTCGAGCGTATACTCTGAACAGATTCTCGTCGAACGTTTCGACGTTGACACTAACTTTTGCGTCGCGTAACTGGCGTACGTAATAATCCCCGCCAGGTCCGCTAGTCCATCCCAAAAAGATGTCAGAGGCTGCTTGCATGAGACGCTGGCCCATAACGACGCGCTGGCCGTGATGAGAGTATTCACTCTTTGCCGCGTAAGGTTCTAACACCGATGGGTGGGCTTGCTTGAGCTGTAGAAACAGTGGCTCTTTTGACGCCGATAGGAGTAAGGCGATCCAGCAGCGCGTTCCCACGCTTCCGATCCCAACCACTTTGATCGCCGCATCGACGAAGCTATAGCTGTCGAGCAGAATACGGCGATCCCCGGAGAGCGTCTCTCGATATTCCTTCAGGATGTTTTCCACGCCCAACGCAAACTTTGGCGTACGAGCGAATTCTGGGTGAAAAATCAGAGGTGGGCTATCTTTAATCCGAACACCTCCGTCGACTATCTCGGCGAGCCTGGGATAGTCTATGTGGGAGCCGTAGCCGCGCCAGGCCTTTGCGATTCGTTGTGCTACACGGGCCCGTCTGCTCCCTGAAAGGAGATCGAGGAAATCCTCGGCTTCGAACTTAGCGTACCAGACGGTCAGCGGGTCGAGGCTGGAGAACGTGTGGATTCCCTTTCTGTACGAACGAACGCACAACGCGGTCAGGTCGTGCGCCAGGTCGTCTGAGAATCCCCTCGCGCGCGCCGCCAGAACGAAGGAGGCGGCGAGGCGCTTGACATCCCACTCCCACGGGGCTGGTAGCGTTTCGTCGAAGTCGGTTATGTCGAAGACGGTGTTCCTCTCCGGCGTTGCGAAGCCGCCGAAGTTTTTTAGATGGCAGTCGCCGCACGTCTGGACTGTAACACCGGTCGACGGTGTATGGGAGAGATCCGCCGCCATGATTGCGGCGGATCCACGGTAAAAGGCAAACGGAGACTGAAGCATACGGCCATAGCGAATGGGTACTAGCTCCGGCAAGCGATCGGCGTCGGCTTGGCGCAGAATATCCAGCGGATCGCGTTGTGAATGGAGCTTGAGTCCGCGATGAGAAACGCGCGAAACGCGTTCGCGGAGGGCTTTGCCTGCGGCTGCGACATCACATCGCGATGGCTGGCGCGTCATCTCTGAAGTAGCCGCTACCATGCCATCGCTATCCGTGGTGCTTAAACAAAAGAAAAATGGCAAGAACCAAAGCGCCAACAAGCAAGCCGCCGAGGAACGCAACTACGGGTACCCACCAACGGTACTCTCCCATTGCTGCTGCTTCGTGTTCGCTCTGGAACCATTTCGATCGGTAAAGACGACGGCGCACAGCCTCAGGACGCTTGGGCGATTGTTTTGCGAACTCCTACCCACGCTGTTGGCCAGCGCACCTCGCTGCACCAATGCTTGGGTATGCATCTGATCGTGTAACGAAAACGCCTTATGCCATATTGCATGAGGTCCTTTGGCGCCGTCCGGCGCTGCATGTTAGGGGACGACGACAATCCTGTAAGTGCCGTCTGCCGATGCGGTCCAAGCTTCCGAGATCGACGAAAGCGACACCGTTTTGGTCGGGACGTCGACGCTACGGTCTGCGATAAGCTGCATGTAGACGGGGACTTCGGCCATGATATCGGCAATTTGCGCGGAACCCGCACCGCTGCCGGAGATGCGAAGGCGGCGGCTTCGTAAGAGCGCCGCCGGCACGGCTGCCTCGGGACCGGCAGTAGCGCCAATTTGCGTGTAGGCAATGTCGGCGGTGTCTTTTTCAAGCCCGCGCCTTGCGAGCGAAGCGAAGGCAGTCTCGGCTGCCGACGCCCACAGAAAGTCGAGCACGATGCTTGGTACCGTACCGCCTTGAGCTTCGACGATTGCCGCGGCATCGGCCTCGCGATTGCCGCTCAGGACAACGGTTGCAGCCCCAAGCGCCGCAGCGCGCGCAAGACGTGCCGGATTGCGCCCCACGCCCACGACGCGGTTTGCGCCGAGTAGGCGCGCGTTTTGCACGGCAAGATATCCGGCCATACCGGTCACGCCGAGAACCAAGACCGTTGCGAGCGAGCCGATCTCGCGAACGCGCGTCTTGAGCGGCAACCAGGATGCGAGGGCCGGATTCAATCCGCCAGCGACCTTCACGGGATCGGCTCCGAGGGGGAGCGAGATGCGCATCGTTTTGGGTACCGCCATTCGCTCCGCGAACGTGCCGTGCGGGGGACGCACAAAGCCCGTGTAGATGGAATCGCCGGCCGGGGTGCGAGCGACGACGTCGACGCCCGGGACGAGGGGCCACGACTGCGTACTTCCGTAATGCCGCCCGGCTGCCAGCGATCGTACGATAGGATGGAGCCCTGCAGCTACCAACTCTACACGTTCGTAGCCGTCGTCAACCTGGGGTTCGGAAAATTCACAGTATTCCGGGGTGGCGTCGGGAGCGATAACGACAGCAGCTTTCATAAGATTTCCTTCACACGCGATTTTCGGATTTTATGGCGGTCATCCGCCTCGGCTGGGTTCGAGGCCGCAGCCTGCGCGATCGAGCATGATCGATCGGCATTGCTTGCCAAGTCCGTCCTGCACGTGCAGCTTGGTCCGCGCATACGGCTTAGGTCATGGCGGCATTGAGGCTTAGAACTGAACGCCCAGAGGGGAGCGTCGTTTTGGCGTCGCCATCTCCTTGTACAGTCGACCGCCATCGTTTCTAATTACAGCTCCAGGGTGCGAGCCTCGGCAACCTCGTAGATGCGTATGTTGGGCGGTGCCTCAAGCAGTTGCGTGAACTCCTTTATGAACTCCTGAAAATGCCGCGTTTTAAAGTGGAAATCAAGAGCTGCGTGGTCCGCCCACTCCTCGAAGAACAAGTATTCATCTCCGCCGGACAGCCGTTCGTGAACGTCGTACGAAATGCAGCCTGCTTCCGCTCTCGATGGTGGGACGATTGCCTCGGTAACACGCATAATGTCATTTCTGCGTTCGGGCTTTCCGATGCACTTCGCCGCAAGAATCAGCATAGTCACTCCTTATAAATGTTAGAAGAGCGTCCCGTGTGGGATTGCCGCCGTCCCAACCGTCGGGTCATTTGCGATTGAAGTCGATGGTGCGAATCGTCGAGTTTGGGCGCATCCGCTTGCAGATCGACAGTTCCTCCCCGCCGCCTCAACTACGGCTTCACGCTCCGGCGTCGGCGTCGTATGGCGTCGCCGAGGGGCGCGGCGCTTTGCAGGCTTGCTCCCAGCCGGTCACCAATCCAACTGCGCCGACAGGTTGGATTCGAATACGTTTCTGGGCCTGCGCCTGTTCGACATCCGATTGTTGACAGATCCGTTACGATCTGCGTGCGTCGATTGCTTTCCTTTCCGCGGGCTCAAATGCGACAGGTTTTCTCATGCAGTTGAGTCACTTCATCGTTCGAACGCTGTCGGTACTGGGGATCGCGGCGGTCGTCGCCGCCTGTTCAGGCCCCGGAGCTTCGGGCACCGTAACGCCGTCCGCGGTCGCCCGCAATTCGCAAGCGCGCCTGGCGCAGAGCGCGCTCGGCGCCGCGGGCGTTCTTGAGTTTGCCTACGTGTCCAACAGCGGCTCGAACAACGTTTCCGCTTACAGCATCGACGCGACCAGCGGAGCGCTGACGCCGGTGCAGGGTTCGCCATTTGGCGCGGGCACCTATCCCAATTCCATGACGATCGACCCTACGGGCAGGTTCGCGTATTTCGCCAACGTCTCTTCCAAGAATGTGTCCGCCTTTAGAATCAACGCGAACACCGGGGCGCTAACGCAGGTGCTTGGCTCACCGTTTGCGGCGGGCAACGGTCCCAATGGGGTGGCGGTCGATCCTACGGGTGCGTTCGCCTACGTGTGCAACTATGGCGACAACGATGTCTCAGCTTACAAAATCAACCCGACCAGCGGCGCACTGACGCCGGTAGTGGGGTCGCCGTTTCCGGCAGGCACGGGCCCCCAAGGCTTAACGGTCGATCCTTTAGGCAAGTTCGTCTACGAGTCCAACAACATCTCCAACAATGTTTTCGCCTTTAGAATCAACGCGCTCAACGGGGCGCTGTTGCCGGTTCTGGGCTCGCCCTTTCGAGCTGGCACCTATCCCAATTTCGTGACAGTCGATCCTTCGGGCAGGTTCGCCTATGTGAGCAACAATCTCTCCAACAACGTTTCCGCCTACACCATCAATGCGCGCACCGGCACGCTGACGCCGGTGGCGGGGTCGCCGTTTGGCGCGGGCACCGGACCCTATGGCTTTGCGATCACTCGTCACAGCAAGTTCGCCTATTTGGCTAACTCTGGCGAGGGGACGGTTTCCGCATATAGAATCGACGCGCCCAGCGGCGCGCTAACGCCGGTGGCGGGATCGCCGTTTGCCACGGGAAACGGCCCGCATGGCGTCGCGGTCGATCCTACGGGCGATTTCGCCTACGTGACCAACAACGGCGACGACACGGTGTCCGCTTATACTATCAATGCGCACAGCGGCAGGCTGACGCCGGTGCTGGGATCACCCTTTGGGGCAGGCTCCAAACCCGAATCCGGCATAGCCACGTGTCGTGTCGAGCGAGGCACTTGCAAGCCGCCGCCCTTGTAACGGACGCGTTTGCAAAGTTCGTGACTCGCGGTGCGCTGCGGCGAGATTTGAAAAGCGCGATGCGGCCCCGCGAGTGCGGAGACGTGGGCGGGGCGGCGGGGCTAATCGAAGAAAGAACATTGATGGATATCGCCGAGCTCTGGATCGCTTCGTTGTCCGCTGGCAGACGGACGCGCCGCGAACGATGAGAATGTCTTGCCGCTTGCGCCTGATTTTTCGACTCGCTGCTGCGGCAATCGCCGCCTATGGAATCGCGGCATGCGCCGGGAGTTCGACCGGTGCAACGAACGGCGGGATGCTGCCGCATCCGCTCTTGCCGTTGGCGCGCGCGTCGAGGCACATTACACACGTAGTCGTGATGATCCAGGAAAACCGCAGTTTTGACAATTTATTCGCGACGTTTCCGGGCGCCGATGGAACGACGCACGGGCTGATGAAGACTCCTAGCGGCGACGTCATCGTGCAGCTCCAGGCCGTTCCGTTGGTCGAGCTCTGCGATTTCTCGCACGGGTACGTCGGATTCCGACAAGACTACGACCGCGGCATTATGGATGGCTTCGGCCTCGAAGGCGGCGGCAGGAAGTGCCCGGGGCACGCCGGCACGAGGCCGTACCAGTACGTTGATCCGACGCAGATTACGCCGTACTGGTCAATCGCGCAGCAGTACGTCCTGGCAGATCACTTCTTTCAGACGCAGGGCAGCGGAAGTTTTACCGCGCACCAAGATCTGATCTCCGGCGGATCGACGATCGATCGAAACAAGACCCAGACGCTCGTCGATTTTCCCACGCACAAGCCCTGGGGGTGCGATGCGCGGTCCGGCACCGATACCTCGTTGCTCGTCGCCACGGGCTCGGTGTTGAAGCGCGAGTACGGGCGCGGACCGTTTCCTTGCCTGGATTATGAAACGCTGCGCGACTTGCTCGACGCAAAAGGCATTTCGTGGAAATACTACTCGCCACCCGAGCCACAGGGAACGGGCTCGCGCTGGAACGCCTTCGACGCGATCAAGGTGGTGCGCGAAGGTCCCGAATGGCAGACGAACATCGCTTTGGAGACGTCGATTTTCAGCGACATCTCCGGCGGCACGCTTCCCACCGTCTCGTGGATCGTTCCCGACAATCCCAACTCCGACCATCCGGGTCATAATCACGACACCGGGCCGTCGTGGGTCGCGAGTGTCGTCAACGCGATCGGCGAGAGCGCGTACTGGAAGTCGACCGCCGTCGTCGTCGTTTGGGACGACTGGGGCGGTTTCTACGACCACGAGCCGCCGCCGTTCTTCGATCGATGGGGCGGTCTTGGCTTTCGCGTTCCGATGCTAGTCATTTCGGCCTACTCGCGCCAAAGCTCGCCCACGCACGGCGGTTACATCTCGCATACGCAATATGAGTTCGGCAGCATCGTTAAGTTCATCGAAGACGTGTGGCACTTGGGCCGGCTGGGAACGACGGACGTGCGCGCGGCGAGCATTATCGATTGCTTCGACTTCGCGCAGCCGCCGCGCAAGTTCAACCTGATTCCCGCACGCTATTCACGAAGCTATTTCCAGCACCAGCGGCCCTCGTTCGCGCCGATCGACACCGAATAAGAAGGCCGAAATGGTGTCGCATCGCGCGTAGCGTCAACTGTACAAGGAGTTGGCGAGGCTAAAACAGACCCGAAGGCATTTCAAGAAAGGCCGCAGGCATGCGCACAACGCGAAGCTCTCCAACATCGATCGACGCCTATCTCAAAACAGTCGAACTGCCGAAGCGGCGAGAGCTCGAGCGGATTCGCGCTCTGGCCAAAGAGGTCGTGCCCCGCGCGGAGGAAGCGATCTTCTACAGCATGCCGACGCTCAAGTATCAGGGGAAGCCGTTTCTCGGATTCGATGCGCACAAGAATCATATCGGCATCTATCCCTATAGCGGGAAAGTGGTAGCCGCCCTGAAAGACCAGCTGCGCGACTATGGATTGTCCAGCGGCGCGATTCGCGTTCCTCTGGATGACCCGATTTCAAAAAGAACGCTCACCGCAATCATACGTCGTCGATTGAAGGAGATAAAGGCGACCCCAAAACGGAAATGAGCGCGCCTTACGCCTCGCCGTCGCGATCGACGGAGTGGTGGCGGCATTGGCAGCGCGACTCCGCGATTTACTTCACTTTAAGAGGAGTTATCATGCGCTGGACGATCCCCGTAGTCTCTGCAGTAATCGCATTGCCGATCGTGGGCTGTCAAGGGATCCCGCAGCAGGCTTCTCCCTATGTGCCGGCTTCGTACGGTCTCGCGCTCGCGGGCCGCGAACGCGTGATTCACTCCTTTGCGGGCAGTCCGCACGGCGAGCTACCCGGTGGGAATCCGATCGTCGATCCCGCAGGCGGGCTCTACGGCACGACGGAGCGCGGCGGCACGAACAACTCATGCGGCAGCGGGTGCGGTACGATCTTCCGGCTCTGGCCGAACTCACGTGGACGGTGGAATGAGACGACGTTGTGGAGCTTCGACCTCTACCACGGCGCGTACCCCGGCTATCCGCTCGTCGCCGACGCTGCCGGGAACCTTTACGGCGCGACCGATGTCGGCGGCAACCTCGGCGTTGCGTACGGGTTATTGCATCGCAAGCGCGACTTGCAATTCCAGGTTCTTCACAACTTCCAGGGCGGATACGACGGAGCGCAGCCCCGCTCGAGCCTCATTATCGATAGGCATGGAAACCTGTACGGCACGACGGTTGGCGGCGGAACGGGCGGCAGCGGCGGCGGCGGTACGATATACGAGTTGATTCCCTCGGGCAGCAGTTGGACCGAAAAAATTCTCTATCGCTTCTCGCCATACACAAACGGAGCGAACCCTCAGGCCGAGTTATTATTCGGACGCGGCGGCAGCTTCTACGGAACGACGACGTACGGCGGAGACAATGCCTGCCCGCAGGGATGTGGCGTCGTCTTCGAGCTCACGCCGGCGGCAAAGGGCCGGTGGACCGAAAGTGTGCTGCACTCGTTTAATGGGAGCGACGGGTGTTATTCCGGGGCCGGACTCGTTTCCGACGCTGCCGGCAACCTGTTTGGGAGCACCGATGAAGGCGGCAGCGGCGGCTGCTCATTGCGAGCCACGCATGATCGCGGTCAATCGGGATGTGTGAACGGATGCGGTACGCTCTTCCAATTGAGCCACGGTGCGCGCGGCCATTATTCATTTACCGTCGTTCACTATTTCACGGCGCCGACCGGTGCCGGACCCTCCGGCAACATGGTGTTTGACGCGGCCGGTAGCTTGTACGGCAGCGCGGTCATCGGTGGCAGCGGTTCCGGGGTCGTTTTCAAGCTCGCGCCCGCGGCGCACAACCACTGGGAATATACCGTGCTCCACGCCTTTAGCAACACCCCGGACGGCTCGCTGCCGACCGGTGTCGTCATGGGTGCAAACGGTAAGCTCTACGGCATGACGATCGGCGGCGGTGCACTCGGGTTAGGAGCGGCCTTCGAAGTAACGCCGTAGATCCTCTACTTGCGCCGGAGGATCGCGAAGTCGTTCCCGGCTCGGCGCGGCCGCCTTCCGCTCATGGTCGACGTGGCTAAATTCGGCTACGACCGCGTTGGAAACGCTCGTTAGCACAACTGAAAAATCGACGGCGGTCGCTCCTTTGGTCGAGACATTTCGAAACGACACGCACTGCTCGTAAGTGCGGCCCTTTGCGTTTGTCAACGATCCAAAGTAAATGTGGATCGGACTCGCCGCATTATTCGGCACGCGGAGCGTTTCGATGTGGATGCGCGCCGGCGTGGGCGTCGGCTCGGATAGATGTTGCCGCGCTAGATTTGCCAAGCGTGGAGTGGATGCGGCGGAGGCGGGAGCGCAGAAAGAGAGTTCGGTGGCCACCAAAGCACAGGTTGAAAAGGCGATCTTCGAACGTGAGGGCTTTCGCGTAGAGCTCGAGCTTTTCGGTGAGAAGCGTCAGACTCTGCCGCCCTACGATTTTTCCGAGATGGCGCCGCAGCGATGGAAGGTTTCGGATTGGAAGAATGCGCGCCTCGACGCGTATCGACTGCTCGCGAAAGGCGTGAAGATCTACCTCGGGAACGGAACTCCGATCACTCGCGACCTCCGGCTCGGGAATCTGCGCGATACGTACTTTGAGGCCGCACATGGATCCCTACAACCACCAAGCGGCGAGACGAGCAAGACCGCATCGGTAACGCCGCTGCGGCCGCGCCGAACATGGTAGAGGAGCACAGCTGATGAGAAGTGTTGCTGTTAGCTGCCACGCGCTCAGCATCAGCGTGGGCGCAGCGTTGCTGGCGGGATGCGGAGGGTTGCAGCCGCCGACCGGCGCGCCGGGGGCGATGCGGCACATCGCGGGCGCGCCATTGCGTCCGGTTAGCGCGACCGGCCGCGGGGCGATCACGCACATCGTTTTCATCGTCCAAGAACAGCGCAGCTTCGACAACATCTTCTGCGGTTATGCCGGCGCGGATGCCGCGAAATGCTCATCTCGCTCACAAGAAATTCCGCTCGACGCGAATTGCACGCTCTCCGACACCTTCCAGGATTTCGAACGCGCCAGAAAGACCGGCGATTTCTCGCACGAGAAGACCCACTGCGCGGGCTACACGCGCCCGGAGTACCACACGGTGCCGCCGCGCGAGACGAAGCCTTATCGCGCTATCGCGGCGAGCTACGTACTCGGCGACCGGATGTTCTCTTCGACGGGGAACCCGACGTTCGAATCGCACCAATACGATATCGCCGCGCAGGCAGACGACGCGGTCGATCAACCATTTGGGAGCACTCCGCCCGACGGTTGCGTTTATCGCGCAAAAGTTCGGCAGTTCGAGGGTCCGCCGCAGCCGGCGTGCGAGAATTATAATACGCTTGCGAACGAGCTCGGCGCGGCGGGCCTGACGTGGGCCTGCTATGCCGCGGGCTCTTCCGAGCCGACGTGGGATGCATTCGGGTGGGTCCAAGGGTATTCGGCCTGCACATCTCCGCCAACGCAGTTCCTGAGAGACGTTGCGAACGGCCATTTGAGCGCGGTGACGTGGGTGACGCCGGAGCTTTCGGATTCAGATCTTTCGGGTTCCCGTTCTGCGACCGGACCGGCGTGGGTCGCATCACTGGTGAACGCCGTCGGCGAGAGCCAGTTCTGGGATTCGACCGCGATCTTCATCATGTGGAGCGGCTTTGGTGGCTGGGCCGACCACGTGCCGCCCCCCTTCCTGGATTACGACGGACTCGGCTTCCGCGTGCCGGTGCTGGTGATCTCACCGTATGCCAAGCAGAATTACATTTCGCACGTGCATTACGAGACCGCCAGCGTTTTGCGCTTCGCGGAAAACCTTTACGGCCTCGACCCGCTCGCTGCGGCCGACAAACGCGCAAGTTCACCGGCCGCAGATTGCTTCAACTTTTCGCAGAAGCCGCGACCGTTCGTTCCGATCCAGGCACCCAAAGGCCCTAAATTCTTCATGCATCAGCGCAAAGCATCGCATCTGTAATGCAAAAACTAGGCGACAAATGCAAACAGCGGCCTCGCGCATGCGAAGCCGTGCGCGGCCGCCGATGGGCGCCGGGTTTCAGATGCGAAAATGAAAAGGATTCGAGGTTACCGTGAGACGATTTCAAGGGCCCGGATGGCGAATACCCGAACGGCCTGACTATAGACGGCGCGGGCAGGCTGTACGGAACTACCACGCTCGGCGGCACCCACGACGTTGGCGTCGTGTTCGAAAACACACCGTAGGCCTCTGATCCGTTCAACGAACTTGGAGCAAGGGAATGAAGATTTCGGATCGTAGCCGTTATGCGTTCAGCCTTAGCATCGCCGTTGCAATGCTTGCAGGCTGCGGCGCGCCGCGCGCGATGCCGCAAAGCTCCGCGATCCGGACTGCAGCCCGGACGTCGTCAATGCCGATCGTGTATGTTTCGGACCTGCTTAACAGCGTCGTGACACTGTACTCGCAGTCCAACCATTCTGTCGTCGGCCAGATTTCAGCGGTGAGCGAGCCCGAGGGCATGCGCTTCAGCAACGGTTATCTGTACGTGACGGAGTTCTCAAATCAGGACGTCCTTGTATTCGCGAAGGGATCGACGACGTCAACCCCCTCGCTGACCCTTTTCGACCCTGGCGAGAAGCCCGAGGATGTCGCGGTCGGCAGCGACGGAACGAAGTACGTCGCCAATTACTCAGCGTCGGGGGGCGGCCCCGGAAGTGTCTCGATCTACGCGCCCGGCTCGACCACGCCGACGTCTTCGATCACCGAATTATTCACGGTCAGCGGCATCACGCTCGATGCAGCCGGAAACCTATACGTCTCCGGTTCCGGAGTCACGAAGTACGCGCCGGGTCAAACGTCGGGGGGCAAGAACCTGAACCTGATCGGCCCGCGCGGCGGAGGACCGGAAGGACTCGAGTTCGACTCAAAGGGCAACTTGGCGGTTTCCTATCAGATCATCGATTTCCAGAAAGGAGCCGTCTGGATCTACGCTCCGGCTAAGACGAAGGCTTCCACCAAGATCGGTCTCGGCTACAAAATTCCGTACTACTTCGCCTTCGACGCCGCTTTCCACAACCTAACGGTCGTCGCCGACATCGTCTACTCGAGCGTCGGGCACGGGACGGTGGATTTTTTTAGCTATCCGCGCCACAAGTTACTCGGGTCGGTAACGCGCAACAATCAGGTCCTTGTCGGCGTGACGACAAGTCCAGAAGCTCCCTACTAGTAACACGTTTGTGGCGAACGGAGCAAAGCAAATGAGAACTCTAGATTTTTACCGCTACACGCTGGGCAGTTGCATAACACTTGCAATACTAGCGGGTTGCGGCGTCTTTCGACAGGCTCAGGATGACATGCCGTCGATTGGCACGGCGGGCACTATGCCGCCGAGTGCCTCGGTCACAGCGCACGCTGTCCCGCGCTGGCACGCTATGCATACATATCCAGCCTGTCCGCAAGTCGTCGGCACACCGATATGCCTAGCATTAATCCAGTCCAAAGGCGCGCAGCCGGCCTGTGTAGGCCCGGGATGCGGTTGGGCACCGATTGATTTCCAAACCCGCTACAAACTTCCGATCACAAGAGGTTCGGGGCAGATCGTCGCGATCGTTGACGCAGGCGATAACCCCGACGCCGCTCACGACATCGCGACGTACCGCATGGAGTTCGGCCTCGGCGCTGCAAGCTTCTATAAATACAATCAAAACGGTCAGCAGGGCAACTACCCGAGTTACACTGGCTGGTCGATCGAAATCGATCTCGACATCGAGATGGTCTCGGCAACCTGTCCGCTCTGCACGATCAATCTCGTTGAGGCGAACACCGCCGCTTCCGCCGATCTCGAGACTGCCGAAGCAGAAGCAGTCACACTCGGCGCGCATATCGTGAGCAACAGCTGGATATGCTACGGCTCAGTGAATTGCGTCGATCAAAGAGACTTTGACACCAAGGGCGTCACTTATCTTGCCGCAGGGGGCGACGCCGGCTCCAATCAAGTCGGTGCTCCGGCGGCGTTCGATAGCGTTGCAGCGATCGGCGGCACGCAGCTCGCGAAGAGCGGCTCGAAATACAGCGAAACGATCTGGTCTGGTGGCGGTGGCGGTTGCGCGACGGGCATCAAGAAGCCGAACTGGCAGTCAATAATACCCAGCAGCGTTTGTGGTTACCGGCTGACCAACGACGCGGCGGCGGAAGCCGGTTGTTCGCCCGGCGTTGCCGAGTACGACAGTCACGACGGTGGTTGGTTTGGCGTCTGCGGAACGAGTGTGGCGCCGCCGTTGCTGGCAGGCGTCTTTGGCCTGGCAGGCAATCCGACGAAGCAAGACGGGGGCCGTACATTCTGGCGGACGGCACACCACAAAGAGCTGTATCATCTCCAGGGTCAGTGCGCGTATCGTCAGGGCCAATATACGACATGCGGCGGCTGGGGATCACCCGATGGAGTCGGCGCTCTTTGAGCTTTCATCGATTCGAAGTCGTTTTGATCTAAACCGCGAGCCTACCAAATCCGGATTCCGTGAACGGCGCAGCATGACCAGAGAAGGGATTCTCGTCTCGCGGCAGTGGTCGCAGCGCGCCTTCCCGTTGGTCATTGCGGTTCTCGCCTTTGTCGTGATCGCTCCGACGCTGAAGAGTGGATGGCTCGGCGACGATGCGTTCAATTCTGTTCTCGCCGGCATCCTCGGAGCGGACCGCATCTCGCTCTGGCAGGCGATGCGCCATGCCTTCGATCTCTGGTTTTTCGGCAGCGGCCGCTTCTATCCGGTGCACATCGCCGAAACGTATCTGGTCTTTTATTTTTTTACGAATCTGTTTGCGTACAAGCTGCTTCTCGTGAGTCTGACCATCGCAACGGTCGAAATGTTTCGCCGCTGCGTGGCGCTGTATACGAGCCGTGGTATTGGAAATCTCAGCGCGCTCATCGCTGTGTCCCTGCTTGCCGTCCGCGGATATCACGATGCAATTCTGTCATATAACGCGATGCCACAGCTTGTCGCGATCTTCGTACTCGGCTCGCTGATGGCGTATCGACATGTCCTCCGACAAGATGCCGGCGTCTGGAGGCTGTGGTCGGTAGTGCTCTACGCGCTGGCGGCGCTGACGTACGAAGATGCATATGGGTTTTCGCTTCTGTACGTCGCCCTCGCTGCAGCGGGAAGGCGCTCTTGGCGCGACGTGCTGCATCTGTCTTGCCCGTACGTCGCAATCGGCGTCGGCCTCGCGCTGTTTAGCCTGGCAGCGCGGATCGTTGCCGGAGTGCCCGAGTACTCGCCGTATGGTTTCAACGGCGCGCCGAACGCCGCACTGAGGACGCTGGCCGAGCAGATCGTCGCGGCTTTCCCGCTCAGCTACTATCTTTTCGATCCCTCGAGAATATTCAGCCGGAGCAACCTCTACGATTTCTACAACAACGCGCCGCTGAATCCGATCGTCTTCGTAGCCTTCGCAGGCGCTATGGCATACGCGCTCCACGACGCCGCGCGTGATCGTGCCGACGGGCGCGGGCCCATGGCGATGGGCGCGGCCGTCGTGCTGCTCGCCGCCGCGCCCATCGCGGTGCTCGTGAAATACCAAACCGAGTTGCGACCGGGGCTGGGCTATCTGCCGGTGTTCTACGAAGAGTTTGGCGTCGGTCTCACCTTGGCGGGGCTCGCGGCCTTCACGCTGCGCCGGGCGAATCGCCGGGCTTGGCAGTTGCTTTGGACCGTTTCGATCGCGGCAATCGCCACGTTCACGGCTGCGACCAACGTTCGGGTTGTGCGCGAAGCAGGGACAAGGGAGGCTCGCCGCTCGCTCGAGCGACAACTCGACGGGGGGCTTCTAGCCAGCGTGCCCGACGGAAGCTTCGTGACCGTTGCGCCTCAGGATTGGATCGCCTATGACGGCCAAGGCCCTGAGGGTATCTCAACGCGTGGCCTTTTCTTTCTTCACGGCCGCAAGCGCATTGCACTCGTCGAGCCAAGCGATCCTCGTGCGAGAGTAGTTCTACGCTACGACTTTGCTACCCAGCGGTGGAGCGTTGAGCGCCGGCCGCTTTAAGCTTGGCTAGACGGTAAACGCCCAGGAGATCGGCGAGAATCCATGCCGTACCGGCGATCGCGAAGGTCTCGGCACCTTCGCTCCAATTCGTATGACTGTGCGCATCCGAAAGGAGCAACGGTACCCACACGAGTAGCCCAAAGCTCACGATCATCGCTGCCAGTAGGCGAGTTGCGAGAAGTGCCATTCGATTCGTAAGAAGAGCCACGGCCGCGAGCGCAAACAAGACAGTCGTCGTTACCGCCCAAAACATCTGACTTGGCGGTATCCACTTGGGAACGAGACCGGCGGTAGCGTTAAGATAAACCGCCTGTTCGAGGGTAAAGGAAGCGACGCAGATGCCCAAAAGAATGCGGCCGATCCGACTAAGCGTTTCCGGTGCCAACGAGGATGACAAGCGCGCATAGACGATCGCCGCTCCGGTCACGAGAGAGAACTGCTCGAAGAAGTTGCCCCAGCGATCGTAAATCTGCGGTGCGGCGATGATTCGTGGCACGTACACTAGGGCGAAGGCAAGATAAGCTGCACCAAGGACGACCCCGCCCGTTTGCGCAGTCCGACGGAACTGAATCGCAGCGCCGCCGAGGATTTGGGCAGCGGCTGCAGCGTAGGCAACGTAACGCGGTAGATGCCACGCGCCGTACTCGTACCAGGCCAGCGTGATGAGGCCAAGGGCCAAAGCCGCCACTCCAAACACATGACGGCCGAGGTCCGAACTCAGTGTTGATTTGAGCACCGGGGGGGCAGAGGGCATACGGCTATACAACGGATGAATCAGAGGGATAGTGACAAAATGCCTAGGGTACTCTATCGTCTCATTGAAGGGACGTACGCAAATGAATAGCCCTCCCGCGCAACGCTCGGTAATTATTGCGGCGATCGCGCTAGTGCTATCCGCGTGCACGGGGAGCGTGAGCGGCTCGCCCTCGGCGCCAGTTGGTCCGCCAGGGGGGCCGCCGGGGAAGCGCTATCCCAAAATCAATCACGTGGTCGTCATCATTCAAGAGAACCGCTCTGTTGATAACCTATTTCAAGGATTCCCGGGTGCCGACACCCAGTCGTACGGTTTCGACCGGCGCGGAGATAAAATTAAACTCATGCCCGTTCCCCTTGAGGCGGCGTGGGATTTCCACCACGATTCCACGAGTTTCTTTAACGCTTGCGACGGTCAGGGCGCGTACCCAGGAACGGACTGCAAAATGGACGGCTTCGACAAAGAGTACTGGGACTGTGGAAAGGCCGGAAATCCGCGATGCCCTAACGCGAACCCTCCGTACAGCTATGTGCCACGTTATGAGACGCAACCATACTTCTTCATTGGGAAACACTACGTCTTCGCCGATGAGATGTTCCCCTCTAACTTCGACTCGGGCAGCTTCATCTCGCACCAATACATCATCGCGGCTCAAGCCAGTTCCACCGTCAACTATCCAATCGGTCCTTGGGGCTGCGAAGGCAGATCTACGATTCCAACGGTGACTCGGCAGCGGACGATCGGGGGAAACGTCGAGCCGTGTCTCAATAACACGACCCTGGGCGACGAGCTGGACAGTGCGGGAGTGTCGTGGCGATACTACACATCTACCGTGAACGGCGGCGGCGGTACGTGGAGCGCATATCAAGCCATCAAACACATCTACGACGGCCCCGATTGGAGCAAAGACGTTATTACGCCGCAGACGAAATTCTTCAGCGACGTCTCAAACGGAGTTTTGCCGGCTGTGAGTTGGATAACACCGAGCTGCCGAAACTCCGATCACCCCAACTGCCGCTCAAACACCGGCCCCGATTGGGTTGCATCGCTGGTGAATGCGATCGGCGAGTCGCAGTATTGGGATTCTACCGCTATCTTCATCTTTTGGGACGACTATGGCGGTTGGTACGATCATGCTCCACCCGAGCTGGTAGATTACGATGGGCTGGGCATTCGAGTTCCGCTCTTAATCGTTTCGGCGTACGCCAAAAAGGCATACGTATCCCACGTGCGCTACGAGCACGGCAGCATCCTGAAGTTCGTCGAAGACCAATGGGGGCTGCCGAGGCTCTCGGCGAGCGACACGCGCGCCAACCCCATCGCGCCGAACTGCTTTGACTTCACGCGGCCGCCGAGGCCCTTCATGAAGATACCCTCGTCGCACGGCAAGGAATACTTTCTGCGCCAGCCGCTTGACACGCGTCCACCCGATACGGAGTAGGCCCTGCAGATCGTCGCGAGCGGGGAAGTGCTAATCTAGACCCGAACGCCAACACCGCGACGTTTCCAACGTGCCAATAGAACGGGATGGGCAGGTTGTCCATCCCTTCTGGGACGCGTTTAGCTGCCATTTTCTTAGGTAAGGGAGCGAGGCAGATGGAGAATCTAGATTTTAGCCGCTACGCCGTTGGCGTGTTTTCCCATACCCACGCAAACCGCGGCCGACGCTAAACGCGATCAAAAATGCGTGGGCAAAGCAGTAGGTATCGAGCGTTGAAGCGATTGTTCTTAATTATGGCGTTAGCGGGATGCGCCCAACAACAAGAAGCAATAAGGGCGACGCCTTTGCTTCAGGCCGGCTTAAGTCCATCCGGCTCCAAGATCCAGCACGTGGTCATCATCTTTCAAGAGAATCGCTCAACCGACAATCTCTT